>NZ_LAVL01000065.1 GCF_001083785.1 Nonomuraea sp. SBT364 | reverse complement strand
GGAGATGTGTATAAGAGACAGCCCCCCGGCCGGCCCCGCCACGGCCGAGGACCTCGCCGGCGCGGCGCGGGCGGGGGACGCGATCCCGCTGGCCGCGTTCGGCCGCGCGGCCGACGCGCTCGCCACCGTCATCCTCAACACCGCCGCCGTCGTGGACCTGCACCACGTCGTCATCGGCGGCGGTGTCGCGGCGGCCGGCGGGCTGCTCCTTGATCCCCTGTGCGAACGCCTGACCCGGCGCGCGGGCCTGGACTTCGTCCGGCACGTGAAGGTCGCCCTGACCACCCTGCGACGGGACGCCGGCCTGTACGGCGCCGCCGCGCTGGCGCTCTCGGCGACCGGAGTGGTCCTGGGCGCGAACGGTCCGGAGCCAGGGCGATAACATCTCGATCGTGGCAGATTGGGAGCTTCGTCCGGCTTTGCCGGCGGACGTCGAGGCAGTGGCCGAGTTGCGGGCCGTGGTGCTGAGGCCGGACCTCGAGCGGCTCGGCCGGTACGACGCACAGCGCGTGCGGCAGCGGCTGCGGGACGGGTTCGCGCCTGCGCACACCTGGGTGATCGAGGTGGGCGGCGCCCTGGCCGGTTGCGTGGCGCTGCGGCCGGCGAAGGACGCCTACTGGCTGGAGCACTTCTACCTGGACCCCGACCTGCAGGGCCGCGGGATCGGCTCCGGTGTGCTGGGCAGCCTGCTGGAGCGGTGCGACGGCGAAGGCGCCCTGGTCCGCCTGAACGTGTTGCGGGGCAGTGCGGCCAGGCGGCTGTACGAAGGCCACGGGTTCACCGTCGAGAACGAGGACGAGGTGGACGTGTTCATGGTGCGTCACCCGTAAAACTCGATTGGGCGAATTTATCCGGACTTGTACGGTGTCCGAATGTCTTCTCAGCGCACCCTCCTGCCGCGTTCGGCGCCGGCCGCCTCGGGGATGTCGTCCCGCTCGATCGCCGCGCTGCTCGACCGGCTCGAAGCGCGATCCGTCGAGTGCCACTCCCTCATGGTCGTCCGCCATGGGCACGTGGTCGCCGAAGGCTGGTGGGCGCCGTACTCGGCCGAACGCCCGCACCTTCTCTACTCGCTGACCAAGTCGTTCACCTCGGTCGCCGTGGGGCTCGCGATCGCCGACGGGCTGCTCTCGCCGGACGATCGGGTGGTGGACGTGCTGCCCGACCACGTTCCGGCCGACATCTCCGAGCGGGGACGCCGCATCACCGTGCACCACCTGCTGTCCATGACGGCCGGATACCGCACGGACAGCCTCACCGACGCCTGGCAGCTGGAACCGGGCGACCTGGTGAAGGGCTTCCTGCGCCTGCCGTTCTCCGAGCCTGCGGGAACCCGGCACACCTACGACAATTCGACCACCTTCCTCCTGGCCCGGATGGTGGAACGGGTCACCGGCCGCGGCCTCCCGGAGCTGCTCGACGAGCGCCTCTTCCAGCCGATGGGCGTCGACCACGCCGAATGGGACCGGGTGGCGAGCGGTGCCGCGTTCGGGTTCCACGGGCTGCACCTGACAACCGAGGCCGTCGCCGCCTTCGGTGAACTGCTGCTGCGCGGGGGCCTCTGGGGCGACCGGCGGCTCGTTCCCCGGGAATGGGTGGAGCTCGCGACCCGGCGGCACATCGGCATCCTCCCGTCGGAGGACGGCTCGGGCGACATCGACTACCTGCACGGTTACGGTTACCAGTTCTGGATGTCGCGTCACGGCTACCACGGTGACGGCTCCTTCGGGCAGCAATGCGTGGTCGTCCCGTCGCACGATCTCGTGGTCGCCGTGACCGGCGCGCACCGGCAGTCGCAGGCAGTGCTCGACGCGATCTGGGAGTGCCTGCTGCCCGGCACGGACCGCGCGGACAGCGGCCGGGACGACGAGATCCTCGCCGATCGGCTGCGGCGGCTGTCGCTGGCGCCGGTGCCGGGTTCGGCCGTCCCGGAGCGTTCCGTCAAGGCGAGGATCGACGCCTCCGCCGAGGACTCGGCTCTGCCCGGCGGGACCACGGTGATCGTCGATCCCGTGGAAGGTGGGTGGCTTCTGCGATTCGGGTCGTCCCTCGACGTCGCGGCCGGTCACGGCGAATGGCGGGAGAGTTCGCCGCTCGGCCGCCCTCTGGTCGCGGCCGGCGCCTGGCAGGGCGACACGTTCGTCGCCGAGCTCTACGTCATCACCACCCCGCACCGGGTCCGGCTGGTGGTCGACGCCGACGCGGGGACGGCGGTGGCCACGTGGAACATCGTGCCCCTGACCGGCCCCAGTCTGGTGTTGCACGTACGGTCGCCGCTGATGACACGGCCCGACGTCGCGTGAGCCGAGCCGGTATGCGCACGGTATGCCGGGCCTATGTGTGGCGCCTTCCGCCTTGACGGCCGGAGGGGTGGGCTGGGGGAATGAGCGGTCTCCATCTCGAAGGGAAGCCCGTGCGTCTCGTTCGTTCTCTCGCGGTCACTGTGCTGATGGCCGGCGCGTTGGTGGTTCCGCAGGCTGCCCAGGCTGCGGCGGCTGCGGCGTTCAAGCATCCCGGGGTGCTGGTGAGCCGGGCCCAGCTGGACTTCGTCCGGGCCAATCTGGGTGACGAGCCGTGGAAGTCGGCGTGGGATTCGTTGCGGAAGAGTTCGTACGCGTCGTTGTCGTACGCGGCCAAGCCTCGTGCGGTGGTGGAGTGCGGGCCGGTGTCGAATCCGGACCACGGCTGCTCGGATGAGCGCAAGGATGCCATGGCGGCCTACACCCATGCGCTGCAGTGGTATCTGACGAAGGATGCCCGGTATGCCGAGAAGGCGATCCAGATCATGGATGCGTGGTCGGCGCTGATCAGTAAGCACACCGGGAGCAACGCGCCGTTGCAGACGGGCTGGGCGGGCGCCAACTTCTCGCGCGCGGCCGAGCTGATCAAGCACACCTATCCGGGGTGGGCGCAGGCGGGCCGGATGGCCGGGAAGCTGCGCAGCGTGTATCTGCCGACGTTGATCGCGGGCAGGCCGGACAACAACGGCAACTGGGAACTGATCATGACGGATGCCGCCATCGGCATCGCCGTGCATCTGGACGATCGTGCCTCGTTCGACAGGGCGGTGGCGACGTGGCGAGGCAGGCTGCCGGCCTACATCTATCTCAAGACGGACGGTTCGCTGCCCAAGGCGCCTCCGCGCAGCAAGTACGACACCAAGGCCGAGATCATCGACTACTGGCACGGGCAGCGGACGTTCGTGGACGGTCTGACGCAGGAGACGTGCCGGGACTTCTGGCACACCGGCTGGGGGCTGGCGGCGATCTCGCACGTGGCTGAGACGGCCGGTCACCAGGGGGTGGATCTGTATGCGAAGGCCAAGCACCGGTTGCGGTTCGCGATGGACCTCCATGCCCGCCTGCAACTGGGGGGCAAGGTGCCGTCGTGGTTGTGCGGCGGGAAGGTCACCCGGGATCTCGGCGCGCATTTCGAGGTCGGCTTCAACGCGTTGCACCACCGGCTCGGCTACGACGACGTTCCGTACGCCGAGCAGTGGGTCGAGAAGAGCCGCCCGGTCGGGGTGTCGCACTTCCTGGGCTGGGAGACCCTCACCCACGCACAGAACCCGCACCTTGCCGGGATGGCCGCCTCGGCCCTGCCGGACTTCGACTCCGACGGCGTGGGCGACCTCTTCTCGGCCGCCACCGGAACGCTGACCATCTGGAACGGCGAAGGCGGCAACACGTTCGGCCCGCCCCGGCGGGCCGGATCCGGCTGGAGCGAATTCAGCAGGCCGATCGCCGGCGACTTCAACGGCGACGGGCTCAGCGATGTGATGGCGGTCAAGAAGGACACCCGCAAGCTGCACGTGTGGAACGGTGCGGGCGTCAACGAGTTCGCCGGGCCGGTCGAGCTCGGGCCGGGCTGGGAACCGTACGCGGACACGTTGATGACGCTGGGCGACGTCGACGGGGACGGGCGCACCGACATCGGCGCCGTGCACAGCGGGACCGGGACTCTGTACGTCTGGAACGGCAAGGGCGGCAACGCGTTCGGCTCCGCCAAGCGGATCGGGTCCGGCTGGACCGGCTTCAGCAGGCCGATCGCCGGTGATTTCGACGGCGACGGCATCGGGGATCTGATGGCGGTCAAGAAGGACACCGGCAAGCTGTACGTGTGGAACGGTGCGGGCGCCGACAACTTCACCGGGGCCATCGAGCGCGGGCCGGGCTGGGAACCGTACGCGAGCACTCTGATGGCGCTGGGCGACGTCAACGGGGACGGGCGCACCGACATCGGCGCCGTGCACAGCGGGACCGGGACTCTGTACATCTGGAACGGCAAGGGCGGCAATGGGTTCGGCGCGGCCACCCCGATCGGCCCCGGCTGGGAATCGTATTTCTGACCCTCGCGGAAGTCGTTCCATGGATATCGCCGACGCCCCGGCGCGTGTGAAGATGACGGGAAAATGCTTCTCGCCGGGAGGGCGTCATGAAAGCGGTCGTTCAGGATGCGTACGGCTCGCCCGACGCCCTTGAGGTGCGCGAGATCGGCAGGCCGGCGGTCGCGGACGACGACGTGCTGATACGCGTGCGCGCGGCCTCCGTCCATCCGGACGTGTGGCACGTCGTCAGTGGCCGCCCGTACGTGTTACGCCTCATGGGAAACGGGCTGACCCGGCCGAAGAATCGCATTCCGGGGACCGACATGGCCGGCCAGGTGGAATCGATCGGTAAAGGCGTGACCCGTTTCCGGCCCGGCGACGAGGTGTTCGGGGAGACGGTACGGGGTTTGCAATGGAGAAATGGCGGCGCGTTCGCCGAGTACGTGTCCGTCCCGCAGAGCGCGCTGGCGTTGAAGCCGGGCAACGTCACCTTCGAGCAGGCGGCGTCCGTGCCGACGTCCGGTCTGATCGTTCTGCAGAATCTGCCGGAAGGCCGCGTGCGGGCCGGGCAGAGCGTGCTCGTCAACGGCGCCGCCGGTGGGGTGGGGGCCATCGCCGTGCAACTCGCCAAGGCGTACGGGGCGTCGGTCACCGGCGTCGACCACGAGGCGAAGCTGGACATGGTGCGCGCTCTGGGTGCGGATCGGGTCATCGACTACACGCGGGAGGACTTCACCCGGAAAGCCGAGCGGTACGACCTGATTTTCGACGTGCCGGGAAACCATTCGTTCGCGGACTGCCGCCGGGTGCTGAACCCGGACGGGATGTACGTGCTCATCGGGCACGACCATTTCGGCGGCGTCGGCAGCCGGATGCTGGGGAGCCTGCCGCACTTCTTCCGGCTGATGGCGCTCTCGCCGTTCAGGAAGCAATTGCCGAAGCCGAGCGCCTCGACGCCCGGCAAGCAGGAACTGATGACCGTGCTGCAGGGCCACCTGGCGGCCGGCACGATCACGCCGATCGTCGACAGGACGTTCGCGCTGGACGAGGTTCCGCAGGCCATCCGCTATCTGGCCGGGGGGACGGCCCGGGGGAAGGTCGTCGTCGGCATCCCGTAAGGAGCCGCCTCCGATAGGCGAGTCTGTTACGCGAACGTTACGAGGCGAGGGCGAGGTCGTCGCTCTCGCGATTGCGGTTCCTCTGACCTGCGTTTTCGTGCGCCCGGGGTTGCTCGCGAGGTCGTCGCGGAATTTTTTCCGCGTTATTGACCAAAATAATGCGGCATGTGCAGACTCTCCGCATGCGGCACGAGGGCGCACTCTCGGCGAGCGCCGACGTAGGAGGACGTGACTGATGACGAGTTCTGACAACGGGCTGAACGTCGACCGGCGATCCCTGCTGACCGGGGTCGCCGGTCTCGTGGGAGCGGCGGCACTGCCCGCGACCGCCGCGCGGGCGGCCACGCCGGAGGCCGCGCCGGCGCGGCGCCACCCGTCGAACTGGCCGGATCCGAAGCCCTACGGCCTCGCGGACACCCGGGTCGACCTGTGGCCGCGCGAGGACAACTCCTTCGTCCTCCCGCTCGAACTGCGCCCCCGCGACGAGGAGCGCGGCCAGGTATGGATGCGGGACACGTACGTCAACTGCTTCGTCGTGGACGGGCGCCCGATCTACGTGGCCACGGGCACCACCCGGGTGCCCGGGCTGGAGGCGGCCGGGCCGTGGAACGACGGCATCTTCGTGTGGACCTCCCCCTCCCTGCGGGGGCCGTGGAGGCTGGCCGACACCACCGGCATCCGGCCCGGCGCCGAGAAGGGCAAGGTGTGGTCGCCCGAGTTCGTCGGCGAGAACCGGGCCGGGCGCACGGTCGTCGCCCCATGGCAGGAATACTGGCACGACGACCAGTTCGGCAAGCGCGGCCAGGTCTGGGCGTCGGAGGTGCATCATTTCCGCGGCACGTGGTACATCGTCGCGTGCATGGGTGACCACTCGCGCAAGGTCGGCTCGTTCATGCTCGTGAGCGAGGGCGGGGTCGAGGGCCCGTACCGGCTAGTCGAGGGCAACCACGATAAGCCGTTCGGCGACTCTTTCATCGGCGGGCCCAAATTCATCGAGCCCGGCGCGTACCACCACATCGACGGCAGCCTCTACACCGAGGACGACGACGCGTGGCTGGTGCTGCACAACAACCTGTACGCGAAATTCCGGGACGACATGGAGGACATCGTCCCGACGACCGGCCTGCCGAAGTTCGAGCAGCGGCCCTATTCGCCGGAGCCTTATCTGGAGGGCTCGTACGTGTTCAAGTACGAGGGCAAGTACTACCTCCTGCACGCCGCCTGGAACCGGAGCTCGGTCAATGCCGACGGCAGCACGCGGTACGCCTACGATCCGCCCGGTCCCGGTCGCACGCAGTATCAGTACGACGCGATCGTCGCCGTTTCGGACAACTTCGAGGGCCCGTATTCCGAGCGGTGGACGGCCGGGGTAGGCGCCGGTCACAACAATTTCTTCGTGGACCGCAGCGGTCAGCTGTGGGCGACGTTCTTCCGTAACCCGAACTTCGGCTACTGGGCCGACCCGTCGCGCGTCGACGACACCGCCGTGCCCGGTGTCGTGCGCCTGGAATGGACCGGCCCGCAGGGCAACCGCCTGTACGTCCAGCGCCGGAAGCGCGGGCACGCGATCCGCGACTGACGGTTTTCGGTGCCTGCCGTCGGCCGGTCTACCGGGGTTCGAGAAGCAGATAGTCGATCTTGCCGTCGTCCCCGACGGAGATCCTCGTGTCGTACCTCTGCCCGATCGGGATGGACGTCAGCCCGATCAGCTCCGTCGGCTTCGCGCTGCTCACCCCGTCAAGCTTCAGCCCGGACAGATCCGCGGCGAGCTCGTTGAACTTCCCGGCCGGCACGTCCTTCAGGAATGCCGGGCTGAGGTGCTCCTTGACCTCGTTCTCGGGGAGCGGAGTCCGGTTGACGGCCTCCAGATACCACCGCAGTTGCCTGCCCACCGCGCTGTCGGGAATGGCGATTCCCTGGTCGCCTTCAGCGGCAGCGCAGCCCGTCACGAGAAAAGTGAGCAGGGCGAGTGACCCGGCCAAGGCGGAGAACAAGCGCATCGAAACTCCCAGAGATCGGAAACCGGCCGGCGAATGCTGGCAACGCTTCATCGTCCGGAACCTCGCCGCAAGGGGCCAGGGCTTTTCGGCTTCTGCCCGTGTTTCCTCGTCCATGACGTCGCCGCGCAGCACGCCTTCCCGCCGGAACCCGGCCTTCTCCAGCGACTTCTGCTCGGCGATGTTCTCGGGATGGGTGCGCGCCTCGATCCGCTCGGTGGGCGTGTGCGCGAACAGGTAGTCGGGCAGCAGGGCGATGCCGATCTCCCAGAACTTCGCCAGGCCGTAGCCGCTCTCCCGCCATTCGACGAAGCCCGCCGGCTGGTCGTCGTCGGCGGCGAAGCGGCGACTGCGTGCGCCTGCGGGTCACGGAAGCCGCCCCAGTCGAGCCCGATCAGACCCGGTTCGGTGGCGAAACGCCGGAACATTCCCAGATCCGTCTCGCGTCGAGGCCTCCTCCACGTCAGACATGATCCATGCTGCCACCGGGCGGGCGGTTGGCAGGGTCCTTGATCCACGCCCGGATGCCACGGCCTGCCAGCGGTTCCCCCGAGTATCGCGGCACCAGGTGGCAGTGCGCGTGGTCGACGCTCTGGCCGCCGACGGGGCCGACGTTCCAGCCCACGTTCCAGCCGTCGGGGGCGTGGGACGCGGTCAGCTTCCGCTTCATCTCGTCGAGCAGCAGGCGGGTGGCCGCCCATTCGTCGGGCGTCAGGTCGAAGACCGTGCGGCGGTGGGCCAGCGGCAGCACCATCGCCGACCCTTCGGGCACCGCGTCCCGCGTGAAGATCGCGTAGCAGTGGTCGTTGGCGAGGACGATGTCAGGTTCGATCCGCGGGAGGCAGAAGGGGCATTCGATCACCATGAGGGAAGGGAAGCATGACTTTCGACAGAGGCGCGACGTGACGATCGGCAGATGATCGGCCGGGGTTGCCGGTGACAGGCTCGCCGGTCATGAACATGTACTTTCCCGGCCGGTGGATCGGCGGCGCGGCCCTCGTCCTGGGCCCGGCCGTGCTGGCCGCCGGCTACCTGTTGCGCTACACGAGCACGGCCGCCGCGCTGACCCCCGAGCAGCAGACCTGGGCCGAGGCGCAGCCGTTCGCCGCCTATGGGCAGCTGCTCGCCTACACCTCGGAGCCCGCCCTGTTCACCCTGGCGTACGGGGTGTTCGCGCTGGGGGCGCTGCTGCTCTTTCCGGCCTTCGCCGCCCTGGCCCAGCGGGTGGGCGGCGCTCTCGCGTTCTGGGGCGGCACGCTGCTGGTCGCGGGGCTGTTCGCCCGGCTGTACTTCGCCGGCGCCGACCAGACCGCGTTCCAGCTCACCGAGGTGGCGGGGCTGGAGCAGGCGACGAACTGGATCATGAAGGAGTACGTGGACATCTCGTACGGGCCGTGGCGGATACCGGTCTGGGCCTCCGTCGGCCAGTACGCGGGCTCGCTCCTCCTGGCCGTCGCCGCCTGGCGCTCGGGCGTGCTCGGCACCGCTCGCGCGCTGATGCTGCTGCTGGCGGGCGGCACCTGGATGGGGGTGCTGAAGGGCGCCTCGATCCCCGACGTGCTGGTCACCGTACTGCTCTGTGTGGCCCTGATCCCGCTGGGGGTGGCGGTGCTGCGCGGCCGGACGGTGGCGCCGGCGGGCCGGGCGAAGGTGCTGAGCTGGTGACTAGCATGATCGGATGGTCAGCTACGAGCATCTGGTCGGGCAGGCTGTGCGGGCGCCCGTGCGGGGGTGGGACTTCACCCGGCAGCGCGGCAGGACGAGCGGCGGGACACCCTCATGGAGCTACGCCGAGCGCGCGTCGGCGCTGCTCGCCCCGGCGCGGCGGCTGCTGGACATGGACACGGGCGGCGGCGAGTTCCTCGCGTCCCTGGCGCCGCTGCCGGAGCGCACGGTCGCGCTGGAGGGATGGCCGCCCAACCTGACGGTCGCCGCCCGGCGGCTCGGGCCGATGGGCGTTGCTGTGCTGGGCGGCGCGGCGGAGCGCATCCCCGCCGGGAAACACGCCTTCGACCTGGTGCTCAACCGGCACGGCGGGCTGGACGGGGCCGAGGTCGCCCGTGTTCTCGCGCCCGGGGGGCGGCTGCTCACCCAGCAGGTCGGCAGCCGCAACGACCAGGAGCTGAACGACGCCCTGGACGCGCCGCCCGCCGCCGGGGAGCGGGAGTGGACCCTGGACGTCGCGGCCGACAGCCTGCGCCGGGCCGGGCTGCGGGTGCTCGACGCCCGGGAGGAGATGGTCGGGCACGTCTTCCACGACATCGGCGCCGTCGTCTTCCACCTGCGTGCCGTCCCGTGGCAGATCCGCGACTTCGACCACGAACGCTACGCGGGCCCGTTGCGCGCCCTGCACGAGCGGATCCGTTCGGACGGGGGCTTCGCGGTGCGCAACCACCGGTTCCTGATCGAAGCGGGTCAGGAGTGAGCTTTCAGGAACGTGTCCAGGAGCCGGTCATAGCGGACGCGGTCCACGTTCCACGCCTCGGTGTGGCCGCCGCCGGCGAACTCCTCGTACTGGATCTGCCAGTTGCCCACGGCGGCGAGGTCGCGTGAGGCCTGGGCCGGCATCTCCGTGTCGGCGTCGGTGTGGATGAGGAGCATGGGCGGGCGCACCTTCGGCGGGTGGCTGAACAGGCTGAGCCGTTCGACGTCGATCCCGGTGCGCCATTCGATGACGCGGTCCGGGAGCCAGCCGAAGGCGGGGGCAGGTGGAGATTCGCGACCCCCTGGCGGCCGGCGCGGACCATGTCGGTGATGGGCGCGTCCATGATGACCGAGCGCACGGCCCCGGCCAGCGGGGATCGGTCGAGGAACTGGCCGACGATCTGCCCGCCCATGGACGTGCCGTACAGGACGATCTGCCGCGCCCCCATGCCCTGCGCGGCGCGGACGGCGGACTCCAGGTCGCGCCACTCGGAGTCGCCCAGGTGGAGGAGCCCGTCCGGTGAGGCGGGGGCGCCCTCGTCGTTGCGGTAACTGATGACGAGGAACGGCAGGCCGAGCCGGTGCACGGCGGGGAGCGCCTTCAGTTCGGCCTTGCGCCTGCCGTTCTGGCCGTGGACGGCGATGACCCAGGTGCCGGAGTCGCCCGGGACGTGCCAGGCGGGGGCGGGGCCCAGCTCGGTCGGGATCATGATCTCGGAGAAGCCGACTCCCCAGGCGACCTCGGGATCGCCCGGCGGGACGCTGCCGAACCAGCCGGAGGTGCCGACCGAAGGCGTCGAGCCGCCGGTCCGCGTGCGCGTCACCCGGCCGGGGGCGCGCGACACGATGTCGCCGAGCATCGTGTACGAGCCGGTCCACTCCAGCCAGTAGGTGCCGGGTTTGCGGGTGTCCGGGGTGTCGGTCAGCGTCACCGTGCCGTTCCGGACGGCGAGCACCGAGACGTCCCTGGCCCCGTGGTGGACGACCTTGATGGCCTGGTCGCTGCCGTACCAGGCGCCGTACGCCGTCGCCCCGGCCGGCAGGAGCACGAGGGCGGCGGCCGCGATCCTAAGCCTGGATGCCATGCAGGATCCTCCTGGCCGTGCGCACGCAGAGCGCCCTGAAGTCGTCCTCCGGCAGGCCGATGCGCCCGCCCAGGTAGAGCTGGACGAGGCCCTGGATGGACGAGGTCAGCACCAGGGCGGTTTCCAGCGGGTCGTCGGGGCGCAGCAGGCCGAGGCGCATGCCTTCCTCGGCCAGCTCGGCGACCCGGGTGAAGGCCGGCGACCCGCCGCCCTCGAAGTCGTCGGGGAAGCGCCGTGCCCGCTCGCGGCGGTCGGTCATGAGGAACGTGTACAGATGGGGACGGCCCAGGGCGAAGTCCAGGAAGTCATCCAGCAGGCCCAGCGTGCGGGCCTCCCAGTCGCCGTCGGGCACCCGCGTCCCCCAGCCGTCGCCCAGCTCCCGGAAGGTCCGGTCCGCCACGGCGCCCAGCAGCGCCTCCCGGTTGGGGTAGTGCTTGTAGATCGCCATGGCGGTGATGCCGGCCAGCTCGGCCACCCGTCGCATGGTGACCGCGCCCGCTCCCTCGCTGACGAGGATCGTCCGCGCCGCCTCGGCGACCCGTTCCGCTGTCGAAGCCATGGTGTACACCGTACACCTCGAAGGTGTACGACGTATACCCGGTCAGCAGAACGCGGTGGCCAGCACCTTGGGGAGGGCGTCGGCGGGGGTCTCACCGGTGTACGGGTTGCCGGAAAGGACCAGCGTGCGGCCCGAGTCGGAGCGCAGGGCGTACGTCAGGTAGCCGAAGGTGCCGCCGCTGTGCCCGTACACCTTGCCGCCGCACGGCAGCGGGAACGCCTGCAGGCCCAGCCCGTAGCCCATGCCCTGGCCCGCGTTCTCCAGCGTGCGCATCTGCTTGAGCGCCTGCCCGCTGGTCAGCTTGCCGCCGAGCAGCGCGTCGAGGAACGTCGCCAGATCGGCGGTGGTCGAGATGATCTCGCCCGCGCCGTACTCCAGGGACGGGTTCATCCGGGTCGCGTCGACCATCCTGCCCTGGTAGGCCGCGTAGCCGTGGGCGTGCGGCCTGGGCAGGTCCTTGCGGTGACCGGGCAGCAGCGTGTGCCGCAGGCCGAGCGGGCGCAGGATGCGGTTCTCGATCTCCTTGGCGTACGGGTTGCCGGTCAGCTTCTCGATGAGCATGGCCGCGATCACGTAGTTCGTGTTCGAGTATCGCCAGCCGCCGCCCGGCTTGAAGTACGCCGGCTTCGACAGGCCGACGGCCAGCAGCTCCTGCGGCGTCTGGTCGTACAGCGTCTCGCGCGGCCGGTAGTCCCTCGCCGACCAGCCGGGGATGCCGGCGCCCGCGTAGTCGAAGATGCCGCTGGTGTGGTTGAGCGCCTGGCGGACGGTGACCGGGCTGCCCTCCGGCAGGGCGCCCAGTAGGTGCTTGCTCACCTTGTCGTCCAGGGACAGCTTGCCCTCGTCGGCCAGTTGCAGCAGCACGGTCGCCACGAACGTCTTGGTCACGCTGCCGACGCGGAAGTGGCCGCGCGGGTCGGCCGGCGCCTTCGACCGCAGGTCCCGCACGCCGACGGCCATGCTCCGGTCGCGGCCGTCCTCCCGCACCAGCGCCAGCGCGGCGGTCATGGCCTTGGCGTCGACCAGCGCGTCCAACTGCGTCTTCAACTGGTCGTGCACCGGGGTGAGGGTGGTCAGGGCGAGGGCGAGCGCGACGGTCTTGGTCAGGATCATGGCGTCAACGCTAGGGACGGCGCCCCTGCCCGGACCATGCGGCGGACCGCACAGCCACCTGCGGAAAACCTCAGCCCCCCAGCCTGGCGTACAGGTACATGTCGCGCCGCTCGCCGCCCACCTCCTGCCACTGCCGCAGCAGCCCCTCACGCGCGAACCCGGCCCGCTCGGCGGCCTTCCACGACGCCACGTTCCACGGCTCGACATGCGCTTCGAGCCGCGCGATGCGCAGTTGGCCCAGCGCCCAGGGGGACACCGCGCGCAACGCCGCGCGGGCGACGCCCTGCCCCCGGGCCGATCCCACCACCCAGTAGCCCACGCTCGCCCTCCCGTGCGGCCCCGGCCAGAGGCCGATCTGGCCCACGGCCCGGCCGTCGCGGGCGATGGCGAAGGAGTATCCGGCCCCGTCGGCGGCCCTGGCCCACTGCCGGCGGACGAAAGCGACGCCCTCGGCGTCGGAGTACTCCGACGGGACGGAGGTGATCAACGGGATGTACGGGTCCGTGGCGGCCTCGGCGATCGCGGCGAGATCGTCCAGCCGCCACGGGCGCACCAGGAAGCCGCTCTCTGCGGTGAGTTCGGGGACGAGCATGCCGCCATCATGGCGACACACGCATGTCACGTTCCAGGGGCGGTGGAGCTCTAAGGGGGACGACAGGAAGGAAACAGTGATGATTCTCGTAACCGGGGCGACCGGCCTCATCGGGCGTTCGATCGTCGAGCTGCTGGTCGCCGAGGGGGTGAAGGTGCGGGCGGTCAGCCGTGACCCGGGCAACGCCGGGCTGCCGGAGGGCGTGGAGGTGACCGGGAGCGTCGCCGACGGGCTGGCAGGCGTGACGGCGATGTTCCTGAACCCGAGGGTGGCCGGCTCGGACGCGCCCGAGCTGCTGCGGGAGGCGAAGGAACGCGGCGTCGGCAAGGTGGTGGTGCTGTCGGCGATCAACGTGGACGAGCCGCTGGACCACCAGCCGTCCCGGCTGAACGGCGACCGGAACCGGGAGGTCGAGGCGGCCGTCGTGGCGAGCGGGCTGGAGTGGGTGAGCCTGCGCTGCGCCGCGTTCGCGGTCAACACGAGGGTGGCGTGGGGCGCCCAGATCCGCGCCGGAGACGTGGTGCGCGGCCCGTACGCGAACTTCGCGGAGGCGCCGATCCACGAGCGGGACGTGGCGGAGGTGGCGGTGCGGGCGCTGCTGTCCGACGGGCTGACGGGGCGCAGGCTCGGCCTGACGGGGCCGGAGTCGCTGACCCACGCGGAGCTGGTCACGACGGTCGGCGAGGTGATCGGCAGGCCGCTGACGTTCGTCGAGGTGCCGCCCGAGGTCGTCAGGGAGCGCTGGGTCGCGCAGGGGATGGGCGCGGAGTTCGCCACGGCGCTGCTGGCCCGGTACGCGCGGGGCGACGAGCGGTCGGCGACCGTGACGGGCGACGTGGCGGAGGTCCTCGGGCGTCCGGCGCTGACGTGGGCGCGATGGGTGGCGGACAACGCCGACGATTTCCGATGAGAAAGGGCTAATGTTCGCCTCACCGGGCCCTCACCGCTGACCGAAATGCTTCTCATGTCCGCACCGATGGAAGGAAATGACATGAGGAACATCAAGCTGGTTCTGACGGGCGCCGCGCTCGGCACCGTGTTGGGCGGGTTCGTGGTGGCCGGTCCGGCGCTCGCCGACGAGCGGACCTGCCGGGGCACGATCGGCGCGGTGTCCGTCGACGGTGTCTACGTGCCGAAGGGCGCCACCTGCAAGCTCTCCGGCACCCGGGTCGAGGGCGACGTGAAGGTGGCCGGCAACGCGACGCTGGTGGCCAAGAAGGTGAAGATCGACGGCAACGTGCAGGCGGAGGGCGCCCGCTCGGTGTCGGTCACCTCCCGCTCCGTGGTGGACGGCGACATCCAGGTGAAGGACGGCGGCGCCACCACGGTCACCTCGTCGCGGGTCAACGGCAACATCCAGCTTGAGGACAACCGCCGCCGCCAGCGGGTCGAGGGCACCCGGGTGGACGGCGACATCCAGGTGAAGGACAACCGCGGCGGCGTCCGGATCTATCGCAACAAGGTCGACGGCAACCTGCAGTGCGAGGACAACGGCCCGAGGCCGACCGGCGGCCGCAACGCGGTCGCCGGCGACAAGGAAGGCCAGTGTCGCCGCCTCTAACGGGGGTGCAGGAGGCGCAGGTTCCCGATCTCGGCCGCGTTCTTCATCAGTTCGACGTTGACCCAGGCGGCCACGTGGCCGAGCGAGTGAGTTCCGTCGGCGAACCAGCCGCTGCGCTCGGCGGAGTCGAGGTCCGCGGGGCTCAGCGACTCCAGCGCGCCGAGCCAGCGGTCGTGACAGCCGGTCAGCCACGTCACCGCGGCCGCCGCGCCGCCCGGCCACGGGGTGGCCGCCGCCGCCGACCCCCAGTCGGGAGCGCCGCCGCCCGGCTCGCCGAAACAGCTCGTGTACGTCCTGGTCCACCAGAAGCCGATGTGCCACATCACCCAGCCGATGGTCGGCACGGGGATCGGGTCGGGCTCTTCCATGGCGAAGTCGGCGGCCCACGTCCCGTCGGGCTGGGGGCGTACCGTCCAGCAGTCGGGGCCGGGCTCCCACAGGGCTTCACGATCCGTCACCTGGTCGAGGTGGAGCGTCAGCAATGACCAGGACACCCCCAGCTGCCAGCGAAGACGATCAAGTTCGGTCATGGTCAAGACCCTAGGGGATCGAGGGCTTCGCGCCGTTCCCCGTTCACGGCCGCCGTGTTGGCATGCCCCCGCGACCAGTGCCCGCCACGGGACGGGACGCCGGATCGGGGGTCTCGGGAAATGCACTGATCCTGTCCAGGCGCGGTGGTTGACCCGGGTTGCGGCCGATGGGCATGGTAGGTCGGGTGACCAGCGATGAGACACGGGACGGGGTGGCGCTGACCAACCTCGACCAGCCCCTGTTCGACGGCGCGGACGCGACCAAGCGGGATCTGGTCGACTACCTGGACGCCGTACGCGACCGGATGCTGCCGGGGCTGCGCGAACGGGCGCTGTCGGTGATCCGGGTGCGGCCCGGCCAGGCGCCGTTCATGCAGAAGAACCTGCCCAAGTACGCCCCCGACTGGATCCGTACCACCACCGTGTGGGCGGAGGCGTCCCGCCGTCAGGTCACCTACGCGCTGTGCGACGACCGGCGGACGTTGCTGTGGTTCGGCAACCAGCGGGCCGTCGAGTACCACCCGGCGCTGGTGCGCGGCGATCACTTCACCCACCTGGTGCTCGACCTCGACCCGCCCGAGGGGGAGGGGTTCGGGCCGGTGGTGGCGGCGGCCCTGCTGGTACGGCAGGCGCTGGCCGACTGCGGGCTGGCCGGGGCGGTCAAGACCAGCGGGGCCAAGGGGGTGCACGTGTTCGTGCCGGTGGTCGCCGGGATCGGCATGGAGGACCTGGCTGCCGCCACGCGCGCCCTCGCGGCCCGCGCCGAGCGGATCGATCCGTCGCTGGCCACGACCGCGTTCATCCGGGAGGACCGGGGCGGCAAGGTGTTCCTCGACTCCACCCGGGCCGGCGGCGCCACGGTCGTGGCCGCCTACAGCCCGCGCATCCGGCCGGGCACGCCGGTCTCCTTCCCGGTGGCGTGGGAGGACCTCGACAAGGTGTCGCCCCGCGACTTCACCGTCCACACCGCTGTGGAAAGGCTCGGCGCCGGTGACCCGTGGGCCGAGCTGATGCCCGCTGAGCAGCGGCTTCCCGCCGATCTGATCGAGGAGGGGCACACGATCCCGGTGGCCCGCGTCCAGGCCATGCACGAGGGCAAGCGCCGCGCCCGGGCCCGCCGGGAGGATGAGCGTTCGCCTTAGGCGATCGTCTTGCGCGATCGCCCAAATCCGCTGTAGGGTTCCGGGCATGGACATCGTGACCACCTGCCGTGGCCCCGTGCGCGGGCTCATCGCTGACGACCACCGCCTCTACCAGGGCATCCCGTACGCCGCTCCGCCCGTGGGTGAGCTGCGCTGGCGAGCGCCGCGTCCGGCGGCGGCCTGGACGGAGCCTCTTGACGCCACCCGGCCCGCCCCGATGTGCGCGCAGACCGGCGATCATCTGGGAGCCGGGAGCGTGAGCGAGGACTGCCTCTACCTGAACGTGACCGCGCCCCGCGAGGGCTCCGGGCTGCCCGTGATGGTGTGGCTGCACGGAGGAAGCTTCAAGGACGGCGCCGGCGGCCTGTACGACGCCCGGCGGCTGGCCGTGCGGGGCGGGGTGGTCGTGGTGACCGTCAACTACCGGCTCGGCGCTCTCGGCTTCCTCGCCCATCCGGCGCTCGACGCGGAGTCGGCCGACTGCGGGCTGCTGGACCAGCGGGAGGCGCTGCGCTGGGTGCGCCGCAACGCGGCGGCGTTCGGCGGCGATCCGGACAACGTGACGCTGTTCGGCGAGTCGTCCGGAGGCGTCGCCGTCGGCGCCCACCTGGTGATGCCCGGGTCGGCCGGGCTGTTCCACCGGGCGATCCTGCAGAGCGCGCCGGTCACCGCGCCGTGGACGCCGTCGCTGGCCATGGGCAACAACCCGCGTCCCCGGGAGCAGGCCGAGCGGGACGGGGAGGCGCTGGTGGCGCGCCTCGGGCTCGACGACCTCGGCCGGCTGCGCGAGGTCCCGGTCGAGGAGCTCCTGCGCGCCGCCGCCGACCCCGCGCAGGCCGGGTTCGGGCCGGTCGTCGGGGGCGGGGCGCTGCCCGTCGACCCGGCGTCGGCGCTGGCCGCCGGCGAGTTCCATCCGGTGCCGGTGCTGTACGGGATCAACCGGCACGAGCAGCGGATGCACGTGTGGGGCCTGGAGATGGCCGTCCACGGCGGGCCGATCCCCGGGGAGCGCTACGCGGACGAGGTGCGCGCGGCCTTCGGCGCCGACGCGGACGCCGTGCTGGCCGCGTACCCGCCGGCCGGCTACGCCTCGGCGGGGCAGGCGCTGGCCACGGCGCTGACCGACGCCCAGTACGCGCGGCACGCGGTCGACACCGGCGCGGCGCTGTCGCGGCGGGTCGCGGCCTACGCCTACGAGTTCGCCGACGCCTCCGCGCCATGGTTCGCCGCCTTCCCCAAGCCGTACGACATGGGCGCCTACCATGCGGCCGAGCTGCCGTACCTGTTCGACGTGGGCTACAACGAGCCGCTGGACGCGGAGCAGCAGCGGCTGGCCGATCGGATGATCGGCTACTGGGCCGGGTTCGCCCGCACCGGCGACCCGGGCTGGCCGGGGTTCACCGCCGCGGAGCCGTACGTGCAGGCGCTCGCGCCGGGTGCGATCGGCCCCGTGGATTTCGCGGGGGAGCACCGGTACGCCTTCTGGGCGTCGCTGAAAGTTTCAGTTCCGGATGGTGCTTGACCTGAATCGATACAACGGCTGGTGCCCGGCTGATTGACCACCGAGTGGGCGGCTCTTACCGTCTGAGACGCCCCATTCCTCCCCTCAGTTGGGACTTCGCGATGAATCGATTCAATCGCTGCTTGGCCGCCATGGCCGGGCTCGCGGTCGCGGGCGCGCTGGTCGTGCAGTTACCCGCCTCCGCGGCGGTGGCCTGCGACGTGGACTACGCCGTCGCCACTCAGTGGCAGGGCGGCTTCACCGGCAACGTGACGATCCGCAACCTCGGCGACGCGGTCGACGGCTGGCGGCTGACCTGGTCGTACGGGGCCGGACAGCAGATCGTCCAAGCCTGGAACGCGCAGGCGAGCCAGAGCGGCGCGGACGTCACCATGAACGACGCCGGCTACAACGCCGCGATCCCGGCCGGGGGGAACGTGGCGTTCGGGTTCAACGCCTCCTGGAACAACAGCGCGAACCCCGTACCGGAGTCCTTCTCCCTGAACGGCGTCGCCTGCACCGGCGCGAACCCGTCACCGTCGCCGGACCCCGACCCCACCATCACCCCGACGCCGGGCCCGGAGAGCGGCAAGCAGGTCGAGGACCTGAACCGCGGCCTGGTGAGCGTGCGCTCCGGCAGCGGCAACCTGGTGTCGTGGCGGCTGCTCGGCACCGAGGCGCGCGAGACCACGTTCAACGTCTATCGGGGCGGCACCCGGATCGCCACCGTGACGAACTCCACCAACTACCTCGATTCCGGCGCCGCGGGAGACGCCTCCTACACGGTGCGCCCGGTCACCGGCGGCGCGGAAGGCCCGGCGTCCGAGTCGTCGCTGCGCTTCGCCTCCGGCTACCTCGACGTGCCGATCAGCCCGCCGTCCTCCGGCCACCACGCCAGCGACGCCAGCGTCGGCGACCTCGACGGCGACGGCAGGCTGGACCTGGTGCTGAAGTGGGAGGCCAACAACTCCAAGGACAACTCCCAGTCCGGCGTCACCGACCCCGTCCACATCGACGGCATCGCGCTCGACGGCCGGCGGCTGTGGCGGATCAACCTGGGCCGCAACATCCGCGCCGGCGCCCACTACACCCAGTTCCAGGTCTACGACTACGACGGTGACGGCCGGGCCGAGGTCGCGATGAAGACCGCCGACGGCACCGTGGACGGCCGCGGCACCGTCATCGGCAACGCGAGCGCCGACCACCGTAACTCCGGCGGCTACATCCTGACCGGGCCCGAGTTCCTGACCATGTTCAACGGGCAGACCGGCGCCGCGATGTCCACCGTCGACTACGACCCGCCGCGCGGCAACGTCTCCTCCTGGGGCGACAACTACGGCAACCGCGTCGACCGCTTCCTGGCCGGCACCGCGTACCTGGACGGCGAACGACCTTCGCTGATCATGGCGCGCGGCTACTACACCCGCGCCGTCATCGCCGCCTGGGACTTCCGCGACGGCCGGCTCGCCAAGCGCTGGACGTTCGACTCCAACGCCTCCGGCAACGGCTCGTACGCCGGCCAGGGCAACCACTCCCTCACCGTCGGCGACGTGGACGGCGACGGCCGCGACGAGATCCTCTACGGCGCGGCCGCCATCGACGACAACGGCCGCGGTCTGTGGAACACCCGCTGGGGCCACGGCGACGCCGCCCACCTCGGCGACTTCGACCCCAGCCGGTCCGGCCAGGAGTACGTGAAGATCTCTGAGTCCTCGTCCCCGCCCGGCCTCTACATGGTCGACGCCCGCACCGGCGCGGCGCTGTGGCGTACGGGCAGCTCCGACGGCGAAGGCCCCGGCCGCGGCGTCGCCGCCGACATCTACGCGGGCAGCCCCGGCGCCGAGTCCTGGGCCGCCGGCGCCGGGCAGAACGGCCTGCGCAACACCTCCGGCACGGTCGTCGGCCGCCAGCCGTCCTCGGCCAACTTCCTGTCCTGGTGGGACGCCGACCCGGTGCGCGAACTGCTGGACCAGACCAGGATCGACAAGTACGGCACCGGCGGCGAGACCCGGCTGCTGACGGCCTCCGGCGTGCACTCCAACAACGGCACCAAGGCCACCCCCTCGCTGTCGGGCGACATCCTCGGCGACTGGCGCGAAGAGGTGATCTGGCCGACCACCGACAACCGCGCCCTGCGGATCTACTCGACGCCGCACGTCACCACCACCAAGATCCACACCCTGCTGCACGACCCGCAGTACCGGGTCGCGCTCGCCTGGCAGAACACCGCCTACAACCAGCCGCCGCACCCGAGCTTCTTCATCGGCAACGGCATGCCCACCCCGCCCCCCCCGGACGTGTACGTCCGCTGACCACGCCACGGTTGGTCCCTGACCCGGTCAATCCGGCAGGCGGCCCCGCGACTCTCCTCGCGGGGCCGCCCGCCGGCCATTCCGCTCGGTGCTCACCCGGTAGCCGACCTTGCCCGTGAAACGTCTCCTCGGTCGTACTCGTCCAAGTCGGTGCAGTGTGTGATCGTCGCATCGTCCGCCGCCACCGCGTGGCGCGCCTCCGCCTGCCGGACCCGGCGGATGATCTCGGCGGGGCCGCTCGACGCCAGGATGTCCATGACCCCCGGCCAGTCGGCGAGCTGGAACCGGTCCACGATGCGGCCGGCTCCGTTGCTGAGCAGCGCGGCGCCGGTCAGCTCGGAGATCGGACAGTTTCCGGTGATCGCCTCGTCCGCCGCTCGCGGGTTGTCCTTGGCCAGCCAGAAGCCGCCTGGCTGGTTGCGGTTGGCGCGCAGGTCACGCAGGACTCTGCGGTACTCCTCGCTGCCCTCGGCGGCCGCGTCGAGGGCGGGCTGGTAGGACCGGCTGATGATCACCTCTCGGGGATCGGAGACGACGAGCGGCGGCTCGGCCGCTCTGTCGAGCACGAGGACCGAGTCGCCGAGCACCAGGTACTCAAGGAGGCCGCCGGACAGGCGCAGGACGGCCACGGTGGCCGACGGGCTGATGGTGTCGGCGACGTCGCAGGTGTCACGATGATCGTCGGTCACCCGCTCGATGGCCTCGGCGAGCAGCGCCGGAAGGCCGCTGTCGCGCACGAGTGACAAGAGGCCGAAGAGGGTGCCGCCCAGGCGGTGGGCGTACCAGGCCACACCGTGCCGGCAGACCGATTCGGTGCCGGGGATGCCGGCGCCGTCGATCAGCACCGCTGTCGTCGGTCCGGCGCAGGTGAAGTCCTCGTTCGTGCGGTCAGCCCGTTTCCTGGCGCTCGCCATCGTCACGCGCATGCCCTGCCGCCGCCCTCCGTGCGATCAAGACGTTGACGATACAACCGCCGGCGTCGGTAGGGTGGCGCGGTGGCTGTACAGATGATCGTCCTCAACGGGGGTTCGAGCTCAGGGAAGTCCGGGATCGCCCGCTGCCTGCAGGCGATCCTGCCGGAGCCGTGGCTGACCCTCGGGGTCGACTCGATGATCGAGGCGATGCCCGTGGCCCTGCGTTCGTCCGGCGCGGGGATCGAGTTCGCCGCCGACGGCGGGATCACCGTCGGGCCGGAGTTCATGGCGCTGGACGCGGCCTGGATCGCCGGGGTGGCGGCGATGGCCCGGGCGGGCGCGCGGGTCATCGTGGACGAGGTGTTCCTGGGCGGGGCCGCCTCGCAGGAGCGGTGGCTGAAGGCCCTCGGCGGGCTCGACGTGGTGTGGGTGGGCGTCAGGTGCGAGGGCGCGGTCGCGGCGGCGCGTGAGACGGCGCGCGGCGATCGGGTGGCCGGGATGGCGATGTCGCAGGCCGAGGTGGTGCATCAGGGCGTCCGCTACGACCTGGAGGTCGACACCGCGAAGGCCGAGGCGCTGGAGTGCGCGCACGTCATCGCGCGATTCCTGGCCGGCGGACGACGGTGAGGCGGGGGCGGGGCTGTCCGGCCTCGCCGAGGTGCTTCAGGGCTTCCTGGCGAACGCCTGACCGGCGACGAGGGCGCCGAGAGCGAGGGCGAAGCCGGCGATCTGCCAGCCGTTGAGCGTCTGGCCGAGCACGACGAGCCCGGCGACGGTGGCCACCAGCGGGTTGGTGAGCCCGAGCAGCGACACCGAGGTGGGCGCCAGCCGGTCGATGCCGCGGAACCACAGCGCGTACGCGATCGCGGTCCCGAACACGCCCAGGTAGGCGAAGCCGAGCAGGTTCGGCACGGTGAGGGCGGTGGGCAGGCCCTCGACGGCCAGGGTCAGCGGCGCGATCACCAGTCCGCCGACGGTGAGCTGCCAGCCGGTCATCACCAGCGGAGACTCGGGCCGTCCCCATTTCTTGGCCAGCACGATGGCGGTGCCCATCAGTGAGGTGGCGGCCAGCATGGCGGCGATGCCGAGCGGGTCCAGCCGGGCCTCGGCGGTCAGCGTCAGCAGGGCCACGCCGCCGGTGCCGGCGAGAGCCGCGTACAGGACCGCGCGGGCCGGTCGCGCGGACAGGACGAGCATCGACAGCAATGCCACGACCAGCGGCTGCACCGAGCCGATCGTGGCCGCGACCCCGCCGGGCAGCCGGTAGGCGGCGAAGAACAGCAGGGGGAAGAACGCCCCGAAGTTCAGCATGCCGAGCACCGCGGACTTCCACCACCACGAGCCGGTCGGCAGCCGCCGGGTGGCGGCGAGCAGCACCAGGCCCGCCGGCAGCGCGCGCATCGTGGCGGCGAGCAGCGGCCGGTCGGCGGGCAGCAGCGTGGTCGTGACGACGTAGGTGGTGCCCCAGCTCATCGGGGCCAGGGCGGCGAGCATGAGGTCGCCCGCGAGGCGCGAGCCCACGATCGGCGGCGCGGCGATGGTTGCCATGGCGTTCCCTCCTTATTGATAATCTCAATGTTGAGATAACAGCACGGCGATTCAGTGAACGTCAAGTCTGTGAATGTTGAGAGGATTGACGATGGGCGACGCGGTGGATCAGGTGACCGCCCAGTGGCGGCGCGAGCGGCCCGACGTGGACGTGTGGCCGATGGAGGTCATCGGCCGGGTGTCGCGGCTGTCGCGGCTGTTCGAGCGCGGGGTCAAGGAGGTGTTCACGGCGCACGGGCTGGAGAGCTTCGAGTTCGACGTGCTGGCCACGCTGCGCCGCTCCGGCGAGCCGTACGAGCTGACCGCCGGGGCGCTGCTCAAGGCCGCGATGGTGACCTCGGGCGCGATCACCAACCGGATCGACAAGATGGAGGCCAAGGGCCTGGTCGAGCGGGTACGCGACATCGGCGACCGGCGCTCGGTCCGCATCAGGCTCACCCGGCACGGGCTGGAGCTGGTGGACGAGGTGCTCGTCCGGCACGTGGCGAACGAGGCCCGCCTGCTGTCCGGCCTGCCCGCGGCCGACCGGGACCGGTTCGTCACGCTGCTGCGCGGGCTCCTGGAGTCGCTGGGCGACACCTCGCTCGACTGATCAGTCGTCGAGGCCGCGCGCGCTGAGCGCCTCGCCGAGGGCGTCGGCGTGCCGCAACGCGCTGACCACCAGCGGCACCGCGAACGCGCGCAGGCTCCACTCGACCCCCCGGGCCCGCTGGGCCTCCCTGACCCGGGTCGCCAGCGCGGCCATCACCGGCACGGTCCGGATGGTCAGGGAGAGCAGCAGCGACAGCCGGAACGGGTCGACGCCCAGGTGCCGCAGCGGCCCGAGGCCGCGCTCCAGCGTCGCCAGCATGGCGGAGGTGCGGGTGGTGAGCGTGACCAGCGCCGCCAGCGCCACCGCCAGGACGAGCCTGGACGTGAGCATGGCCGCCGTCGGCAGCCCCGCCACCAGCAGTTGCAGCGCGAACAACGCCACCGCGAACCACCGCACCGGCCGGATCTGCGCCCAGGCCGCCGCCACGCCCACGCCGGACACCACGTAGAGCCCGGCGGTCACGGCCGCCGCCGCCCCCATCGACCAGAGGCCCGGCAGCAGCACGAGCGCCGTGCAGCACACCGCCAGCGACAGCAGCTTGACACCCACCGGCATCCGGTGCAGCGGCGAGCCGCCCGGCACGTAGGCGCCGGTGAGGCCGTTCACGCCATCAGCTTCCGATAGTGGCCGAGGGCCGACCCGGGCGTCCCGTCGGCCACGATCCGGCCCTCGTCGAGCACCAGCACCCGGTCGAACCCGTCGAGCAGCGGCAGGTCGTGCGTCACCACGATCACCTGCATCGGCAGCTCGCGCAGCGCCTCGGCGACCAGCCGGGAGTGGCGCAGGTCCAGCAGCGTGGTGGGCTCGTCCATGACCAGGATTTCCGGCTCCAGCACCAGGACCGAGCAGAGCGCCAGCAGCTGCTTCTGCCCGCCGGAGAGCTGGTGCGCGGGGTGGTCGGCGTGCCCGTCGAGGCCGTAGCGGGCCAGGACCGCCGACACCCGCCGCGTCACCTCGCCGGCCGGCAGCTTGTGGCGGCGCAGCGAGAACGCCACGTCCTCGGCCACGGTCGGCATCACGATCTGCGCGTCCGGATCGGTGAACAGGAACCCGACCCGCCGCCTGATGCGCGCCGCGTGCCGCCGCGTGTCGTCGCCCAGCACGGTGACGGTGCCCGACGTCGGCATCGCCAGCCCGTTGAACAGCCGGGCCATGGTGCTCTTGCCGGACCCGTTCGCGCCGGCCACGCCGATCCGCCGCTCCGGCAGCGAGACGGTGATCCCGCGCAGCACGTCACGCTGCCCGAGCCGGACGTGCACGTCAGCCAGATCGATCACTCACACCACCTCGAACAGGGCGGCGACCCCGAGGCCGCCGCCGACCGCCGCCGTCGCCAGCCCGAGCGTCCCGGCCGGCGCGCCCGCCCGGACGAGCCGCGTGAACAGGCGCGTCACCACGACCGCCCCGCTCGCGCCCCACGGGTGCCCGAGCGCCAGCGCGCCGCCGTCGGCGCACACCCGCTCCGCGTCCGCGCCGAGCGGGTCGAGCCCCAGCGCGTCCGTCACCGCGAGCGTCTGCGCCGCGAACGCCTCCACGATCTCCACTGCCGCGATCCGTCCCGTCGTCACCCCGGTACGGTCCAGCACGCGCCAGACGGCGGGCACCGGGCCCCAGCCGGGCAGCGCCGGATCGCAGCCGGTGACCGCCCCGGCCACCAGCCGCAGCCCGGGCAGCCCGGCCCGCAGCCGCTCCGGCACGACGGCGACCGCGGCGGCGCCGTCGCTGTTCGGAGCCGAGTTGCCGGCCGTCACCGCGCCGCCAGGCACGAACGCCGAGGGCAGCCGCGCCAGCGACCCCGGGCGCAGCAGCCGGGGCCGCTGGTCGCTGTCACGCCCCTCGACGGCGACGATCTCCGCCGCGAACCGGCCCGCCTCCCGCGCCGCCACCGCCTTCGCCTGACTGGCCTCCGCGTAGCGGTCCTGCCGGTCCCGGTCCACGCCCTTCGCGACGCCCAGCGCCTCGGCGGCCGCGCCCATGTCGGGGTCGGGATGGCCGTCGGGGGCGAAGGGCGCGCGCCCGTACGGCTCGGTCGCGCCCCGTCGGGTGCGGAGCGGCGCGGTGGACGCGCTCTCGGCGCCTCCCGCGACGACGAGCTCCATGTCCCCGCTCCGTACGGCCTGCCCGGCGATGAGGACGGCGGCCAGGCCGCTCCCGCACTGCCGGTCGACCGTGACCCCCGGCACCCCGTGACCCAGCCCGGCGCCCAGCGCCGACACCCTGGCCAGGTTGCCTCCCGGCCCCATGCAGTTGCCCAGCACCACGTCGTCCACGGGCAGCCCGAGCCCGGCCACGTCCCGCACGAGCGCCGCGATCACCGGGGAGGCCAGCCGGTCGGCGCCCACCCCCTTGAACGCGTGCCCGGCCGTCCCGATCGCCGTCCGCCGCGCGGCCACCACCACGGGGGTGTCCATCAGGGCAGCCGCCGCAGGCCGGGGTCGCCGTCGGCGAGGCGGGCGGCGACGAGGGCGCGGGCCGGCTTGCCCGTGGCGGTGCGCGGCAGCTTCTGGACCGTGTACCAGCGGCGGGGCCGCTGCGCCAGGTCGAGCCCGCCCCGGGCGACGGCCTCCAGGGCCGACCTGGGCGGTGGCGGCCCGGTCGCCTCGACGATCGCGGTGACGACCGAGCCGAGGTCGGGATGCGGCGAGCCGATCACCACGATGTCGCCGACGCCGGGCACGGCGCGCAGCACCTGCTCGACGTCCTCGGGCACCACGGTGGCGCCGCCGGTCTGGATCGCGCCGTCCCCGCGCCCGCGCAGCCGCAGCACGTCCCCGGGCCGGTACGGCTCGGCCAGATCGCCGACGCTCATCCAGCCGTCGCCGTCGGTGAGCAGCGGGCCCGTCGCCCCGGCCACGTAGCCTTCGGCCAGCCAGGGGGAGCGGGCCCACACGGTGCCGAGCTTCCGCCCGGGCTTGATCCTGACGTCGATCTCCACCCCGGGGAACGGCCGCAGCCCCGTGCCGTCGGTGTCCACGGCCACGAACGACAGCTCGGTGGCCCCGTAATAGGACATCACCCGTATCCCGGCACGCTCGCGCACTCCGTCGGGCAGTGCCGCGCCGCCGACGGCGGCCACCCGCAGCGGGCTCCCGGCGGGCAGGGCGGCCAGCAGCTCGGGCAGCCGGTGCGGTACCAGGTGCACGGCCGTCGCGCGGCTGAGCTGCCCGGCCAGCGCGCCGGGCGACCACCGGCCGGGGACCAGCGCCGTCGCGCCCATGGCCAGCGCGTGCACGGCCGCGAACGCGTACAAGGAGGAGATCAGCGGCCCCGGCACCAGCACCACGTCGTCGGCGGCGATGCCGGTGAGCTCGCTCAGCGGCCGGAACGAGCCCGTCCACGAGCCGCGCGTGCGCACCACGGCCCGGGGCCGCCCGGTGCTCCCGGAGCTGAAGCAGGCCCACGCCAGATCCCCGGCCGACGGCCGCGGCCCGGCGAACCCGTCACGCGACGGCCCGGCCGGGGCGGCGTGCGGTGCCGGGGGGACGGCGTCGACGCGCAGGGCGGCGGGCAGGTCCGGCGGGATCTCGCGCGCGGGGTCGCACAGCAGCGGCGTCCCGCCGAGCAGGTCCACCGCCAGCACGGCGGTGAGCTGGTCGACGGGATCGGCCAGCCGGATCGCGACCAGCGGCGCCGGCCCCGTGCCCGCCGGGGAGGCGGCGAACCGGTCGGCCGCCAGGCGGGCGGCGAGCCGTTCGGCCCGGCGGGCGAGAGCGCCGTAGGAGAGGTCGCCCGCCGGCCCCGACAGGGCCAGGCGGCCGGGGCGGGACGAGGCGTGCCGCAATACCTGTGCTGCGACTGGCATGCCAGGTTCAGTGTTCCTTTCCGGCTCGGAGCCGTTCGCGGTGCACGGCCGGGACCGCGTCGGGGTAGGCCCGTTGGGTCCCGCGTGCCACGAACGCGGTGAGCACCGCCTTGGCCACGTCGCCCGGCACGAACCCCAGCGTGAACAGGGCCGCCTGCCCCAGCGTCAGCCCGCCGACGAGCGAGTACAGCGGGATGCCCACCAGATAGACGACCCCGAGGCCACCGGCCAGGGAGGCTACCAGCAGCCGCCCGATGCCCGGCGTGCGCCCACCCCGCTCGACGATCCACCCGATGAGGGCGGCGCCCGGCAGCCACCCGAGCAGGAACCCGACCGACGGCCCGGCGAACACCCCCAGCCCGCCACGCCCGCCCGCCAGCAGCGGCAGCCCGGCGGCGACCAGGAGGAGGAACACCCCCACGGCCAGGGCGGCGCGCCAGGAGCCGAGGATCGCCCCGGCGAGCATGACGCCGAGCGTCTGCAGGGTGATCGGCACCGGCCCGAACAGGCTCACTCCCGGGACGAGGCCGAGTGCGGCGATCAGCGCGGCGAAGACGGCCACCCTGGCCACGTCCACGATGGGAAGGCGCAATCGGTACATTCCCGCTCCTCAGGTAGGCGATGGATGCCGGATCCGATCCCACACCACTTCTCCCGCAAGGGGCATGGAGGGTTGCCACAACGTTCTTCCGCCGAAGATGTAGCGCATAGGCACGCCCGCATGGGCTAGAGAGAAGGCATGGCTGACGGGATCGTCGATTGGGTCACGGGTCTCATGGAAACGCTGGGCGCGCCGGGGGCGGGCCTGGCCGTCGCGCTGGAGAACCTGTTCCCGCCGGTGCCGAGCGAGGTGATCCTGCCGCTGGCGGGGTTCACGGTGAGCCGGGGCGAGCTGGTTCTGTGGCAGGTGCTGGTGTGGACGACGGTGGGGTCGGTGGTGGGCGCGCTCGCGCTGTACGGCATCGGCGCGGCGCTGGGCCGCGACAGGATGCACGCGCTGGCCGCCAAGATCCCGCTGGTCAAGGTCGAGGACGTGCGCAAGACCGAGGACTGGTTCGAGCGCCACGGGCGCAAGACGGTGTTCTTCGGGCGGATGGTGCCGATCTTCCGGAGCCTGATCTCCATCCCCGCCGGGGTGGAGCGCATGCCGCTGCCGGCGTTCACGCTGTTCACCACGATGGGCAGCTTCCTGTGGAACACCGCGCTGGTGATGGCCGGCTACCTGCTCGGGCAGCAGTGGTCGCTGGTGGAGCAGTACGTCGGCGTCCTCACGTACGTGGTGATCGGGCTGATCGTGCTGGCCGTCGCGGTGTTCGTGTGGAAGCGGGTGGCGGAGGGGCGCAAGGCGCGCCGGTAACCTCGGTGGCCGTGGAGATCAGAACGGGCCTCGCGGCCGACGCCGACGCCATCGCGGCGCTGCACACCGAGAGCTGGCGCACGGCCTACGCCGGGATCATGCCCGAGGCGTACCTCGAAGGGCCGCTGCCGGCGACCCACCGGAACCTGTGGAAGGCCAGGGCCGAGAGCGAGCCGTACCTCAACGGCGGCGACCCGCCCTGCCTGCTGGTGGCCGAGGACGAGGCGGGCATCGGCGCGTTCGCGTACCTGGTGCCGGAGCGCGACGGGCGGGTGCTGGTGGACAACCTGCACGTGCGGCCCACGCTGAAGCGCTCCGGCCTCGGGAGCAGGCTGATGGGCCTGGGGCTCGGCTGGGCCGCCGAGCACCACCCGGGCAAGACCGTCTACCTGGAGGTCCTTCGCGACAACGCCCCGGCCAGGGCCTTCTACGAGCGGATGGGCGGCAGGCCGGGCAAGGAGTTCGTGGAGCGCTTCCACGCCGGGTTCGACCTCGACGTCATGGAATACACCTGGAGCCCGCTCACCGGCCGGTGAAGTGCCGGGTGAACCAGTCGCGTGCCAGGCCGGCGACGGTTTCGAGCGCCCCCGCCTCCTCGAACAGGTGCGTGGCGCCGGGGATGACCCGCAGCTCGCTCTCACCGCTCAGGTGCTGCTGGGCCGACTCGTTCAGCTCGATCACCGGCTCGTCCGCGCCGCCCACGATGAGCAGCGTCGGAGCGCGTACCGAGGCGAGGCGGGGACCGGCGAGGTCGGGACGGCCGCCCCGGGAGACGACGGCGGCGACGATGTTGTCCGGCTCGGCTGCCGCCCACAGGGCGGCGCCGGCGCCGGTGCTGGCCCCGAAGTAGCCGACCGGCAGCCCGGTCGCGCCCGGGTCCTCCCTGACCAGTGCGGTCGCCTTCAGCAGCCGGCCCGCCAGCAGTTCGATGTCGAACACGTTGCCCCGATCCAGCTCCTCCTCCGGGGTGAGCAGGTCGAACAGCAGCGTGCCCAGCCCCGCCTCGTTGAGCTCGCCCGCGACGAAGCGGTTGCGCGGACTCTGGCTGCTGCTGCCGCTGCCGTGCACGAACACCACCACGCCGAGGGCGTGGTCGGGCACCACGAGCTGCCCGGATATCTCGACATCCACCTGTGACACCTCCAGTCACCAGGCTCCTACCCACTGTGATGCTGGGTAGGACCCGGGTGTGGAGGAGGAAAAGCGCAGACGGGGCCGGAGCCTGCCGCCGCTGGCGCGCATCGCCAGGCACGGCGGGGTCGTGCTGGAGCAGGCGCGGCGGCTCGGGCTCGGCGACTGGCTGCGTACCGAGCGGGAGTCGCTGGCGCAGACGGTCAAGGTGACGGCCGCGTGCATGATCGCCTGGTGGCTGGCGGCCGTGGTGATGAAGACGCCCATGCCCGTGCTGGCCCCGATCGGCGTGCTCGCCACGGTCTCCGTCACCGCCTACAGCACGGTCGTGCGGGGCGCGCAGCAGATTGGGGCGGTCGTCGTCGGGGTGACGGCGGCCATCGCGCTGATCATGTTCATCGGCGTCAACGCGGTCACGCTGGGCCTGCTGGTCGCCGCCGGGCTGGTGCTGACGCGGCTGCTCAACCTGCCCAACCAGAACGTGCAGATCCCGATCACCGCCCTGCTCGTGTTCGCGCTGGGCAGCACCTACAGCATGTACCGCCTGGCCGACCTGCTGCTCGGCGTCGGCATCGGGATCGCGGCCAACCTGCTCGTGCTGCCGCCGCGCTACATCGAGGAGGCGCAGAAGGTCCTGGCCGAACGCTCGGCCGACCTGGCGGAGCTGGCCCGCGACATCGGCGAGGGGCTGCACGGCCGCTGGGGCGAGAACGAGTCCCGCGAGTGGCTGGACCGGTCACGCGAGCTGGCCCGCGACCTCGACGACAGCGAGGAGGTCGCCGAGCAGGCCGTCGAGTCCGTACGGCTGAGCGTGCGGCCCCGCCGCTACGAGGAGCGGCTGGACCGGGTCGCCGAGGCGATGACCGCCCTGGACCACGCCTGCCAGCAGCTCAGGGGGATCGCCAGGGCGCTCAACGACCTGGTCGTCGGCGCCCGCGGGCTGCCGGACGTGGACGCGGCCCTGCTGCCGGTGGCGCTGGGCGACGAGCTGGAGGCCATCTCCCGCGCCTTCACCGCGTTCGGCGGCCTGCAGACCGGCTGCGGGAACGAGGACGACTTCGCCGCCCTGCGCCAGGCGCTGCGCGACGGGGAGCAGGAGGACCGCGCCGTCGCCGACACCTTCAAGGACACCGAGCACGTCGGCCTGTGGTCGCTGTACGGGGCGATGCTCGACGCCTGCCGCGGCATCAGGCACGAGCTCGACCCCGACCACGGGCCGCACCGGGCCGCGTTCCCGCCCGACTGCGAGTGACTCACGCCAGGAGCAGCGCGGTCACGAACTGCAGCACGTGCCAGGCCACGTACGCGGCGAGCGAGCCGAACGCCCACTCCTTGGCCCGGGCAATCCGCCCCGCCCGGCGCAGCACCTCGACCGGCTCGCGCCCGCGCCGCCGCCCCGCCCTGGCCACGAAGAACGCGGCCACCAGCCAGCCCGCCGCCGAGAAGGCGAGCAGGCCGCCGGAGAGCGCGAGCAGCGGCGCGGAGGCGGGCGGCGTTGCGCCCGGGGCGAGCTGGCGGACCCACGCCATCGACACCATGGCGAGCACGGTGAGCGTGATCCGCCTGTCCTTGCGGGCCTGTCGCCTCAGCCACTGCAGGTCTTGACGCAGATGGTTCTTGAGCATCCGGATCACCTCCGCTTGGAGTAGCTGGTGAGATCAGCTAACGGGAGACGCCGGAGAAGATCTGCGACCTCAGGCTCAAAAAATCACGACATTTCACGGAGTTCTGCGGCGGCCTTGCGTGCCTCGAACACGTCACCCACCTCCTCCAGCGTGCGCACCGCCTCGCCCAGCAACCCGGCCGCGGCGCCGGTGTCGCCCTGCCGCCGCGCGATCAGGCCCAGCGCCCGCAGCGCGCACCCCAGGTCCCGCCGGGTGCCGCAGCCCCGGTGCACGTCCCTGGCCTGCTCGGCGTACCCCCGCGCCTCCTCCGGCCGGTCCAGGTCCAGCAGGATCATGGCCAGCGTGGTGAGCGCCGCCGCCCACCGGTCCCGGGTGCCGGTCTCGTGCTGCAGCTCCACCGTCCGCGTCGCGTACTCCAGTGCCGCCGCCGGCCGGCCCGCCGTGTGCAGCGCCTGCGCGATCGACAGCAGCGCGCTGGCCCGGTCGTCGCGGACCTCCTCCCTGATCGCCAGCGACGCCCGCGCCGCCCGCAGCGCGTCCCGGTGCCGGTCCAGCGACAGGTACGTGTACGCCAGCGTCTCCTGCACGTCCGCCTCGGCCCGCCGGTTGTCCAGGCCCTGCACGATGTCGAGCGCCTCCAGCGCGTACACGAACCCCACCTGCGGCTGCCCCTGACGCCGCCGCACCCGCGCCAGCCGGTTCAGCATCCGCGCCTCGGCGGGCAGGTCGCTGATCACCCGGCTGATGGTCAGCGCCTGGCTGAGGTAGTCGTCGGCGCGCAGGTAGTCGGCCAGCCGCCAGTGCACCAGCCCGATGTCCCCGAGCGTCTCGGCCTTGCCCTGCTCGTGGTGGAGCTCCACCTGTACGGCCAGCGCCTGCTCGTAACGGTCGAGCGCCTCGTCGTAGCGGGAGCCGTTGCGCGCGATGCGGCCCAGCGTGCACAGCGCCCGGCCGTACCCGTGCTGGTCGCCGGTTGCGGTGTAGCCGGCCAGCGCCCGTTCGGCGTCACGCTGGGCGTCCTGCGGCAGCCGCAGCGCGTCGTACACGTCGGCCAGGCAGAGCAGCGTCTCCGCCTCGGCGTGCTCGTCACCCAGCTCGTGGCAGATCGACAACGCCTCCAGCCCCTCCGACAGGGCGGCGTTCGGCTCGCCGAGGCTCTGCTGCACCCGGGCCAGGATGATCAGGCTCTGCGCCGTGCCCCGGCGGTCGCCGAGTTCCTCGCGCACCTCCAGCGCCTGACCGGCGTGGTCCAGCGCCAGCTCGTGCCGGTTCTGCGACAGGTGCAGCCGGGACAGCGTGTGCAGGCTGCCGGCCACCCCCGTCAGGTCGCCGATCTCCCGGTACAGTTCCAGCGCCTCGCCCGCGCACTTCAGCGCGTCCTCGCCGTTGCCCGCGATGCCGTGCACCTCGGCCAGGTCGTTCAGCGCCCTGGCCCGGCCCTCCCGGTCGCCGAGCAGGTCGAAGTCGGCCAGTGCCTCGCCGATGAAGCGGGCGGCGCGCGTGGAGGGCCCGATGGCGCGGTGGATCGAGCCCAGATGGCTGCGCATGACCGCGATCGCCCGCCGGTTGCCGACCTGGAGCGCGCAGTCGAGCCCGGCCTGCTGGATCTCCAGGTTGTTCTCGTAGTAGCGCAACCGCCTGAACGGCTTGAACACCGCCTCGGCCAGCCGCCAGGCGATGCCGTGCGCGCCGGTCTCCTCGGCCAGCCGCGCCACGGACACCAGGGCCCGCCGCTCGGCCTCGAACCACTCGCCCGGCGTCTCCGGATCGGCGGCCTTGGCCAGGTAGTGGTCGAGCAGCCGCACCCTGGCCTCGCGCACCCCCGCCTCGGCGTGCCTGCCCAGCTCCCTGGCCAGCCGCTTGACCAGGTCGTGCACCCGGTAGCGGGCCCCGGGCAGCGGCTCCACCAGGTACGCCCGGTGCAGCCCGCCCAGTGCCGCGACCGCCTCGCTCACCGGCACGCCGAGCGTCGCGGCCAGCACCTCCGGCGTGAACGCCCCGCCCGGCAGCAGCCCGACGTGCCGGAAGGCCCTGCGCTGCGCCGGGTTCAGCGACTCGTACGCCAGATCGAGCGCCGAGCGGAAAGCCTCCTCCGGGTCGCCCGAGAACGTCTGCCGCAGGTCGGGCCGGCGCAGTTCGCGCACCCGGGAGGCGACGCTGAGCTCCCGGTTCTCGGCCAGCTTGGCGGCGGAGATGCGCAGCGCGAACGGGTGGTAGGAGCACACGCGGGCCAGCTCGGCCAGCCCGTCGCGGTCGGCGGCGCGCGGCGATTCCTCGCCCAGCACCGCCACCAGCAGCGCCACCGCGTTGCCCGGGTCGAGCACGGGCACGTCCATCAGGTCGGCGTGCCCGGTGGCGCGCAGCGGCCCCATCCTGGTCCTGCTGGTCACCAGCACCACGCAGTCCTTGCTGCCCGGCAGCAGCGCGCGCACCTGGGCCGGGTCGGCGGCGTTGTCCAGGATGAGCAGCAGCCTGCGTCCGGCGAGCCTGCTGCGGTAGAGCAGCATCAGCTCGGCCTCGTCGGAGGCGGGCATGTGCTCGCCGACGCCGAGCGAGCGCAGGATCTGGCCGAGCGCCTCGGCCGGGTTCATCGGCGGCTGGCTGGGCGACTGGCCGCGCAGGTCGATGACGATCTGCCCGTCGGGGAACCGGTCGGCGTGCAGGTGGCCCCAGTGGGTGACCAGCGCCGTCTTGCCGACGCCGGGCAGCCCCTGGACCACCATGGTGTTCGTCCTGCGGGGCCGTTCGAGCCAGGAGGTGAGCAGGTCGAGGCTCTGCTGGCGGCCGGTGAAGTCCGGCACGTCGGCGGGCAACTGGGCCGGCCGGGGCACCTCGCCGGCGACGAGCGGCGCGTCCGGCTTGGCCAGGAACGGCGTCACCCGGCCCGTCCACGGCTCGGCCAGGTGCTCCCAGGTGCCCGCGGCGGCCCGCAGCGCGACCGGGTCGGCGATCCGCAGCCGCCGGTAGCCGGGCCGCACCAGCCATCCGCGCCGCGTCCAGTCGGCGAGCTGGCGCTGCACCACGTCGGGAGAGCTGCCGACCAGGTCGGCCAGCGTCTCCATGGACAGCGGCGGCGCCGCGTCGGAGGCCAGCCCGTAGCGCTCGTCGAGCTGTAAGAGCCACACGGCCAGCCGGGCGGCGACCGGCGCCCGTGACAGCGCCTCGTGGTGGCGGGCGGCCACGTTGCGCGCGAACAGCTCCTGCACCATCGCCGTCGCCGCCGCGCTGCTGGCAGCCACGTGCTCGCGCAGCCGCCGCAGGTCGATCGGCCAGGCCCGCACCTCGGTCAGCGCGTCGACCCTGACCCGCTCGCCCGGGCTCCAGAACGCCAGCTCGCCCACGAGGTCGCCGCCGGAGCGCAGGTCGTGGATGACCTCGCGGTCGCCGCCCGGCAGGTATTCGCGGGCGAAGCCGTAGTCGATCAGGTGCACCCGGCCGGCCGGCCGCAGCGGCGAGCAGATGTGCTCGTTGCGCCGGTAGACGCGCGCCTTCTCGTCGACCAGCGACCGGAACAGGCTCACCGCCACCACCATTCCCCGGGACGGCGGTGTCCACGACTCGACACTTGTCAGATCAGTGGAACTCCGATCAAGGCGCGTGTCAACTGCTCACACGTGCGCGGAATCGGCCCGATCGGGAACGAACCGGTAACCCACGTTGCGCACGGTGCCGATCAGCGATTCGTACTCGGTGCCGAGCTTGGCCCGCAGCCGCCGGACGTGCACGTCGACCGTGCGGGTGCCGCCGAAGTAGTCGTAGCCCCACACCTCCTGCAGCAGCTGGGCCCGGGTGAACACCCGGCCGGGGTGCTGGGCCAGGTATTTCAGCAGCTCGAACTCCTTGAAGGTGAGGTCGAGCACCCGGCCGCGCAGCCGGGCCGTGTAGGTGGCCTCGTCGATCGACAGGTCGCCGCTGCGGATCTCGTCGGGCACCTCCTCGGCGGACGCCTGCGACATGCGGCCCACGGCCATCCGCAGCCGCGCCTCGACCTCGGCCGGCCCGGCGGTGTCGAGCAGGACGTCGTCCACGCCCCACTCCGCGGTCATCGCGGCCAGCCCGCCCTCGGTGACGATCACCAGCAGCGGGCAGTCGATCCCGGTGGTGCGGATCAGCCGGCACAGGCTCTTGGCCTGCGCGAGCTCCTTGCGGGCGTCGACGAGCACGGCGTCGGACGGCGGGGCGTCGATGAGCGCGGACGCCTCCGCGGGCGCGACGCGGACCGAATGGAGCAGCAACCCCAGCGCCGGCAGCACCTCGGACGAGGGTTCGAGGGCGTTGGTCAGCAGGAGCAGGTTGCTCATCTCGGCCTCCTAAACACGCAAGGACCCGGGGGCTACGTCGCCCAGGTCCCGTAGGCGAGGATATCCCACGGCTTTGTCGCGACCATTGCGCGTCCACCCGGTGAACAACGGCTCGCGTGAAACATCCGTGTTAACGGACGTGCACAATGGTGGAGAATCTACGGTGAGGTGCCGATGGCCTTGGGAAAAGTACGTTATTGGGCGGCCGCGAAGCAGGCGGCCGGTGTGGCGGAAGAAACGTTCGAGGCCGCCACGCTTGGCGAACTGATGACGAAAATCACAGCGAATCGCGCCGAACTCGCCCGGATCGTGAGCAGGTCGTCATTCTTGATCGATGGTTCTCCCGTCGGTAAGCGGCCGCACGACGAGGTCCCGCTCGGCGACGGCGTGACCGTGGAGGTGCTGCCGCCGTTCGCCGGCGGGTGATGACGGACTTTGGTGGGGAATCAGTGGATAAGCTCATGACCCCCGCGTGAGACAGGGAGCCCGATGCGCAAGCTGCTCGTTTTCCTGATGCTGCTGATCGTCCTCCTTGTCGTCCTCGACCGGGTAGCGGTCGCGGGCGTGCAGCGCGACCTGGCCAACCGGATCGCCGCCGCCACCGACGTCGAGGGCACCCCCGAGGTCACGATCGAGGGCATCCCCTTCCTCACCCAGGCGGTGTCGGGGCACTATCCGGAGGTACGGTTCGACCTCGGCACGCTGAGCTACGGCGGCGTGCCGATCGAGGACCTCAAGGGCGCCGCCTACGACGTGACCGCCCCGCTGGCCGACGTCATCCAGAACCGGGCCGACATCAGGGCCGGTCGCCTGGCCGTCAGCGGCACCCTGTCCAGCGCGACGATCGACCGCTTCGCCCCGCAGGGCATCAAGGTCAGCGGCAAGGGCGACCGGTTCGTCGCCTCCGGAGAGCTGATGGTGGGTGTGCAGAAGATGAAGTTCACCGCCGAGATGCGGGCCGAGCTGACCGACGGCGGCATCCGGCTCCAGGCCGAGAAGATCGAGGGTGTGCGCGACGAGCTCGCCCGGCTGGTCAGCTACACCATCCCCTTCAAGGGCAAGCTGCCCTTCGACGTCAAGATCACCGAGGTGAAGAGCGTGCCCGCGGGGCTGCAGATCTCCGCCGAGGCGACTGACGTGCCCCTTCGTGGATGAAACCGTGGACGAGTCTGAACCGGTGCGGCCCCCCGTACGTGAAGAGGGTGTGAGTCCAGCTGGCACCGCCGATGAGGAGCTTGTGAGGAGCCTGTTCGACGAGCACGCCGGGCCACTGTACGGATACGTACTGCGACTGACGGGCGACTCGGGACGGGCGGAGGATGTCGTGCAGGAGACGCTGCTGCGGGCCTGGCGGCATCCTGACGCGCTCACCGACCGGCCGATCAGGGCCTGGCTGTTCACCGTGGCGCGCAACCTCGTCGTCGACCAGCACCGGGCACGCAAGGCGCGGCCGCCGGAGATCGGCGACGAGGCGCTGGCCGTGCTGCCGGCCGACGACGACCTGGAGCGCGCCGTCGAGTCGTGGGCGGTGGCGGAGGCGCTGGCCGAGCTGCGGCCCGAGCACAAGGACGTGCTGCTGGAGGTCTACTACCGGGGGAGATCGGTGAAGGAGGCGTCGGCGAAGCTCGGTATCCCGCCGGGCACCGTCAAGTCACGCACCTATTACGCGCTGCGGGCGCTCAAGCTCGCCCTGGAGGAGCGGGGGCTGGCGCCGTGATGACGTGCGAGGAGGTGCGGCTCTCGCTCGGCGCGCACGCGCTGGGCGCGCTGGAGCCGGACGAGGCGGAGGAGATCGACACCCATCTGGCCACGTGCGACATGTGCGGGGCCGAGCTGCTGGACCTCGAAGGGGTCGCGGGCTTCCTGGGCAAGGTGTCGGAACGTGACGTGGAGCTGGTGTCCAGCCCGCCCCGGCGGGTGCTCGACCGGCTGCTGCACGACCGGGCCAGGCGCCACCGGCGCGGCCGCCGGCTGACGGCCGTCGCGGCGGCGGCCGCGGTGCTCGTCGTGGGCGGCACGGTGTGGGGCGTGACCCGGCAGGGCGCCACGGAGCACGCCGCCTCGGCGCCCGCCGTGGCCTCACAGCGCTCCGCGGTCTCGGAGACGGGACAGCCGTTCCTGCAGCACGACAACGCCGAGTCCGCACCCAAGCGGGCGCTGCCCAGCACGTCGCCGTCCAAGACCGAGGCGCCGTCGATCTTCATGGAAGGGGCGGAGAGCCGGGAGTTCGCCGGCGAGCGCCGGGGCCGCGGCGTCACCGTGCTGGCACGGCCCGCCGGTGACGGCGCGGAGCTGACCGTCCAGGTCACCGGCCTGCCCGCCGGCGCCAAGGGCGGCATCCACGTCTACAACGCGGCCGGCGAGCGTGACCGCACCAGGTCGTGGAGCGCGCCGCGCGGGACGCGCCTCGGCGAACTGACCCTGCGCACGCGGTTCCCGGTGGCGAAGATCGCCCGCGTCGACGTCGTCGGCGCCGAGGGCGAGGTGTACGTGAGCGCGGTGCCGAGGAAATGACCGGAGGCGTCCGCTGGTTGCACCAGAGGTGTTGCTGACCGAGATCGAGCTGGGCGCGCCGCTGGGCGAGCGGGCGACGCTGGTCCAGTTCTCCACCGCGTTCTGCCAGCCGTGCCGGGCCACGCGCCGGGTGCTGCACGACGTGAGCGCGCTGGTGCCCGGCGTGGCCCATGTGGAGATCGACGCCGAGTCGAGGCTGGACCTGGTGCGGCGGATCGGCGTGACGGCGACGCCGACGGTGCTCGTCCTTGATTCTTCGGGGAATGTCGTGAAGAAGGCGGCGGGGCAGCCGCGCAAGACCGACGTGCTGCACGCGCTCGCCGGAGCCCTGTCCGACGGGGCGTCTCACGGCCCGTCTCAGGTGACGGACGAGATGTGACAGATGGCGAGACGGCGATGTAGTGTCGTCGCTGTGAACCCATCGACAGAGCTGCTGACGAAGCGGCGCGCGGTTGATTTCTGCCGCGTCGCCACCGCGCTCTGTCGCGCTGCCTGAGGACGGTCTTCGCGCGTTCATCCGCGCCCCCACCCGACCCTTCAGGAGCATCCCATCGATGCGTGCCGATCTGCCGTGCACCGGCGTGGCGCCTGCCATCAGCACCCCCACGAGGGGTGTCATCGGGATGCTCTCCTCACTGCAGCCTGGGGAATGTGCCTCGGCTGCGACACGTATCCGCTGACCCGCCGTCTACTGCCCGCCGCCAAACTGGAGGTTTCCCAATGAGCCGCTCCGCCGTCCTGGTGGACGCCGACTGGGTCGAGGCCAACCTCGACACGCCCGGTGTCGTTCTCGTCGAGGTCGACGAAGACACCAGCGCCTTCGACAAGGGCCACATCCGTGGCGCCGTGAAGATCGACTGGAGGACCGACCTCCAGGACCCGGTCCGCCGCGACTTCGTGGACAAGACCGGCTTCGAGGCCCTGCTCTCCGAGCGCGGCATCTCCAACGACGACACCGTGATCCTCTACGGCGGCAACAACAACTGGTTCGCCGCCTACGCCTACTGGTACTTCAAGCTGTACGGCCACGACCAGGTCAAGCTGCTCGACGGCGGGCGCAAGAAGTGGGAGCTCGACTCCCGCGAGCTGGTCAAGGACGCCCCCGAGCGGGCGAGGACCACCTACGTGGTGTCCAACCAGGACGACAGCATCCGCGCCTTCCGTGACGACGTCGTCGCCGCGATCGGCAAGCTCAACCTGGTCGACGTGCGCTCGCCCGACGAGTTCACCGGCAAGCTGCTCGCCCCCGCCCACCTGCCGCAGGAGCAGGCGCAGCGGGGCGGCCACGTGCCCACCGCGCGCAACATCCCGTGGTCCAAGGCGGCCAACGACGACGGCACCTTCAAGTCCGACGACGACCTGCGCGCCCTCTACGGCTCGGCCGGCGTCGACTTCGGCAAGGACACGATCGCCTACTGCCGCATCGGCGAGCGTTCCGCGCACACCTGGTTCGTGCTGCACGAGCTGCTCGGCCAGGCGAACGTGAAGAACTACGACGGTTCGTGGACCGAATACGGTTCGCTCGTGGGCGTGCCGATCGAGCTGGGGGAGGCCCGCTGATGACCACTGCACAGGGTTGCGGAGCGCCGGAGCAGACCATCGCGCTGCCGGCCGGGATCGATCTGTCCAACCAGGCCGTCATCCAGGGCCGGGTGACCGGGGCCGGCACCGCCTACGCGCGGCTGCTCGACCACTCCGGTGAGTTCACCGGCGAGGTCGTGGTGTCCGACGAGGGCGTGTTCCGCTTCTTCGCCGCGCCCGGCGACTGGACCGTGCGCATCATCGCGGGCGGCGGCGTCACCCGCGACGTCCAGGTCGAGGCCAAGCTGGGCGAGGTTGCCGAGCTGGCCGTCGCCGTTTGATCTTGTCCACGCGGAGCCCGCTTCCCCGTCACGGGGGCGCGGGCTCTTCGCGTGCAACGAAATCGCGAGTCCCGGTGTTCTTCCTACCGTGAGCCTGACCGACTGCCTCGACCCGGTGCGCAAGGCGCTGCTCGACGACCTCGACGCGGGCTTCGCCGAGCTCTACTCCGAGCATCGCGGCGTGGTCTTCACCACGGCGCTGCGGATGAGCGGTGCCTGGAGCGACGCCGAAGACCTGACCGCCGAGGCGTTCCTGCGCGCCTACCGGGCACTGACCGGCTATGACGCTGCGCGTATCGCCGCACTCCAGCCACGGGCGTGGCTGCTGACGATCCTGCTGAACGTGTGGCGCAACTGCGCCCGCACCCGATCCCGCAAGCCGCCGCCCGACCTGCGCGACGAGCCCATCGACACGCCCGACCCCCGCGAGGGCGTCGAGGACGCCGCCGTCCGCCGTGAGACCGGCGACGAGCTGCACGCGCTGCTCGGCCACCTGCCGGCCGAACAGCGCGCCGCAGTGGTGCTCCGGCACGTCGTGGACCTGCCGGTCGCCGAGATCGCCACGGTGCTCAAGGTCCCGCAGGGGACGGTCAAGTCGCACATTTCGCGCGGACTCAAGCGCCTGCGCGCCCTGGGAGGTGCCCGATGACCCACAACGCTTCCGATCCGCTGCTCGCAGGGCTGGCCGGGCTCACGGTGGACGCCCCCGCCGGGCTGCTCGACCGTGTCGCCGCCCGCTGGGTGCGGGTGCCGGGGCCGATCGGCGAGGTGTCGGTCGCGTTCACCGACCAGGGCGTCGCGTACGTGCACGAGGGGGACGACGGGTTCGCCGGGGCCTTCAGGGAGCGCTTCGCCCGGCCGCTGCTGCCCGCCGCCAGGCCGCCCGCCGGGCTGGTGCCCGCGCTGCGCACCGGCCGGGCCGCGACGCTCACGCTGGACCTGCGCGGGCTGACGCCGTTCCAGCGCGACGTCCTGCTCGCCGCCCGGGACATCCCCCGGGGCGAGGTCCGCCCGTACGCCTGGATCGCCGCCCGCATCGGCCGCCCGACGGCCGTGCGCGCGGTCGGCTCGGCGCTGGCGGGCAACCCGGTGCCGCTGCTGATCCCCTGCCATCGGGTGATCCGCTCCGACGGAGCCCCCGGCCAGTACGTCTTCGGCGCCGAGGCCAAGGAGCGTCTCCTGACGGCCGAGGGCGTGGACCTCGACCGGCTCCGCGGCCTGGCCCATGACCGCGTGTTCTACCTGGCCAGCGACACCACCGGCGTCGTCTGCTTCCCCACCTGCCACAACGCCCGGCGCATCACCCCGGCCCACCGCCACGGGTTCCGCACCCTCCCGCAGGCCCGCGCCGCCGGCTACCGGCCCTGCCGCTCCTGCCGCCCGGCCGCCGCGGCCTGACCTCAGGGGCCATCAGGGGCCCCGCGCCGTCGCCGTGGACAGGTCGTAGGCTGCCGGGATGGAACGTACGGAACGGGCCGTCGGCGCGGTCGTGGGGTCGGCGGTGGGGGACGCGCTGGGAGCGCCGTTCGAGTTCGGCCCGGCGGGCGCCTTCACCGGGCGCTTCCCGAAGCCGGGCCCGGGGGAGATGTGCGGCGGGGGCGGCTGGGACCCGGGCGAGGCCACGGACGACACCCAGATGGCGCTGCACCTGGCCGAGTCGCTGCTGGAGCGCGGCGGCCTGGACCTGCCCGACGTGTTCGCCCGGTTCCAGCGGTGGGCGGCGGCCGAGCCGAAGGACATCGGCCTGCAGACCGAGCAGGTGCTGAACAACGGGATGCCGTGGGATCTCGCGGCCGCGTTCCATTTCGAGAGCACCCGGCGGGCCGCCGGCAACGGCTCGCTGATGCGGGCCACCACGTCCGCCGTCTACTTCGCCCGCCAGGGGCGTGACGCCAGCATGGACGCCGCCCGCAGCATCGCGGCGCTCACCCACGGCGACCCGGCGGCCTGGGCGGGCACGGCGATCTACCACGAGCTCCTGCGCGTCGCCCTCGACGGCGGCGACCCGCTGGACGCCCTGCCCGAAGCGCTCGCGCACGTCCCGGCGGAGCACCGCGAGCGCTACGCGGTCGTGCTCGCGCCCGGCTGGCATCCGGACCAGGCCACGGAGTTCAACGGCGCGGTGTGGCCCTGCCTGGGCTCGGCCGTGTGGGCGCTGCGCGTCACGTCGGGGTTCGAGGACGCGCTGCGGGCGGCCGTCGACCTGGGCGGCGACACCGACACGGTGGGCGCGGTGACGGGCGGCCTGGCGGGCGCCGTCCACGGCTTCGGCGCGATCCCGCCGCAATGGACGCAGCCGCTGCACGTGCCGCTGCCGGGGGCGGGTGACCGGGTGCTGCGGCTGCCGGAGCTGGCTGACCTGGCCCGCCGCCTGGACGCCGGGGCCTGAGGCCGCAATCCGGAGTTGCTGCTGCGGCACTTGGGACAGACCGCTACGATTCAGCAGATGTCCGGATCGTCAGGTGTGATGGCACCGCCCCGGCCTGGGCCTGAGCCGGCTCAGCGAGTGCCGTCGCCGTTCTCGCTGCCCCTGCACGCCCTCAAGCTCGCGGGGCAGTGCGCGCTGCCCTTGATCCTCTGGTTCTCCGTCGGCGAGCTGCTCCGCTGGGGGCTGCTCTACGCGGCCACCGAGATCCAGCACGGGAGCTACCGCCAGCCGCGCCTCATCGTCGCGTACGTGCTCCTGACCCTGATCATCCTGGTCTCGATGACGGTGATCACCGGCATGTTCCTGTCGCTGCGCCGCGCCCTCCGGGAGACCCGGGCCCGGCGCGCGGACGGGCAGCCGGAGGAGCAGTTCTGGTTCTCGCTGAACCGGGTGGCGCCCGCCTTCGCCGTCATCTACATGGCGTGGTCGCTGTTCTACGAGGACGCGGCCGACTTCCAGCAGATGGACCTGTTCCACAACCTCGACGACAACTTCTACACGCCCATCCTCAACAACGTCGCCAACGGCACCGACGAGGAGGTCACGTACGGCGTCGGGCTGGTCAGCCTGGACTGGCGGGTCTCGCTCGCGGCCATGGTCGTGACCTTCGGGCTGCGGATGCTCTTCGGCCGGAAGGCCGAACGCGGCTCGGGCCGCTACTCCGGCATCGCGGCCGCCTTCGCCGAGTTCTCCTTCGTGTTCTGCGCGCTGAACGCCCTCTACAACATCGCGCTGGCCCGCGGCGAATGGGCCGAGCAGCGGGCCGTCGTCGACAGCACGAAGAACTTCTGGGAGCAGGCCAAGACCAGCGTGCCCGGATGGGAGGCGTTCTGGAACTGGTTCGCCGAGGTCTGGCCGCACATCACCGAGGCGCTGGCCGTGCCGCTCACCTGGCTGGCGGTGGCCGTCCTGGTGTTCGGCGGATCCATGGACGACACCCGCAGGGCGCTGCGCGGCACCAGGCTGGAGCGGGGCGTCGACAGGCTGGAGCAGTCGCACACGATCACCCAGTCGGCCGTGGACCGCGTCGCCGGCGGCTTCATGGAGCGCTGGGTGCCGGTGGTCAACGCCTTCCGGATCACCATCAAGGGCGGGGCGGCGCTGTTCGGGCTCATGTGCCTGCTCTACACGGGCATCCACGTCGGCGCCGACTACCTGGACCGGGCCGTGCGCACGCTCATCGGGTCGGACGTGCCGTTCATGTGGCTCTACACCGGCATGCCCGTGACCTTCGTCAAGGAACTCCTGGTGACCATCCTGAGCTACAGCGTGCTGGCGGCGGCCTTCGACATCGCCGCCAGCAGGGCACGGCTGCAGGGCGAGGACATCACCGCCTGAAGACCAGCACGTCGTTGCGCGCCACCTTCGCCTCGTCCTCCGGCGTGACCAGCATGAGCTTGTCGACCGGGGTGTCGGCGCGGTAGGTGATGTTCGGCGCCAGGTGCAGCTCCACCTGCTCGGCCACCGCCTTGGGGACGATCGCCGCGGCGGTGTAGGAGTAGGGGGCGCCGACCGGGTGCTTGTCGGTGGGCAGGTCGTCGTCCACGATCTCCACCTGCCAGACCCGCTCCTGCCTGTCCTGCAGGGTCAGCTTCGGCACGCCGGTGAGCACCGACCCCGTCTCGTCGGCCGCCTTGCGCGTGACCACGATCTTGAGCCACTGCTTGTCGGGCGTGTTGTGCCTGGAGTTGGCCGGCGGCTCCATCGGGCCGATCGACGACTTCCACGTCACGTGCTCGAACGTCTTCTCCTGGCCGGCGGGCACCACGTGGACGGTCTCGGTCGGCTGGCCGCTCGTGTAGAACAGGTAGCGGTCGGCCGTCGGCAGGCCGATGCTCAACGTGAGCGCGAGCACCGCGCCGACCCCCAGCAGCACCGTACGCGGCCGCTTGGGCGGCGGGGCCTGCTCCGCCGCGCCCTGAGCGCCGTCCGGCGGCTCAGCCCCGTCAGCGGGCCCTCCAGCCTGTCCGGGTCCGTACGCGTCGGTCCCATGCTGTCCGGGTGCGTACGCGCCCTGGCCCTGGGCTTGGTGTGCCGCCCCGGCGGCGGCTCCGGGGGGTGCCTGGGGGTG
>NZ_LAVL01000064.1 GCF_001083785.1 Nonomuraea sp. SBT364 | reverse complement strand
GAGGGCACGGGGGCGGCGCGGCTGGGGGCGGGCGTGGCGGTGCTGGCGATCGTCGACGGCGACCCGCGCGGCCAGGAGGCCGACCTCTACCTCGACCAGAACCTGGGCGCCGAGCGTCACCCGTTCGACGGGGAGCGGCTGGCCGGGGCCGCTTACGTGCTGCTGCGCGACAGCGTCCGCCGCTGCCGCAGGCGGCCCGGCGACGGCGGGCCGCCCCGGGTGCTGTGCTTCTTCGGCGGGACCGACAGCGCCGGGGTGGCGCCGAAGTGGGCGCGGGCGCTCCTGGCCACCGGGGCGCCGTTCGAGGCGACGGTGGTCAGCCCGCGACCGTTCGAGGCCGAGGGGCCCGTCAGCGTCGTCCCGCCGACCGACCGGCTGCCGGAGCTCATGGCGCAGGCCGATCTCGTGGTCACCGCCGCCGGGTCGGCCGCCTGGGAGCTGCTCCACCTGGGCGTGCCCACGGCGCTGACCTGGGTGGCGGCCAACCAGCTCGTCGGCTACGAGGAGCTGGTGGCGGGCGGCCTGGCCGCCGGGCTGGGGCCGGAGCCCGGCGCGGCCGCCGTGGACACGCTGGCCCGCCTGCTCACCGACCCCGTGCTGCGCGAGGAGTACGGGGCCCGGGGCCGCGACCTGGTCGACGGCCGGGGCCGCGAGAGGGTCGCCGACGCGCTGCTGGGGCTCAGACCAGATCCCAGGTGAGCGGCGTGCCGAGCGGCGTGTCGCGGGTGAAGCGGCGGCCCATCACGTGGGGCGCGGCCGCCGGGGGCAGGCCGCCGGCGGGCCGGATGGAGCGCACGTTCTGCTCGGTCACCGGCTCGCCCGCCCGCACGTCGCGCACCACGTACAGGGACCTGCGGAAACGCAGGCCCTCGCGTTCGGAGGGGCGCGGCCCGATGGTGGCGGAGCCGAGCGATTGCCAGGCCCGCTCGCTCTCCACCACCAGCGCCGCCAGCTCGTGCGGCTCCAGCGAGAACGCGGCGTCGACGCCCCCGCCCACCCGGCTCAGCGCGACGTGCTTCTCGATCAGGCACGCCCCGAGCGCGACCGCAGCCAGCGCCGCGCCCAGCCCCGGCGTGTGGTCGGAGACGCCGACGACCGCCCCGGCGATCGCGGCGAGCAGCGGCAGCGCCCGCAGGTTGCTGTCGGCGGGGGAGGCCGGGTAGGAGGCCGTGCACGACAGCACCGCCAGCTGGTCGCACCCCGCCTCCCGGGCGGCCGCGACGGCGGCGTGGATCTCGCCGATGGACGCCATCCCGGTGGAGATGATCAGCGGCTTGCCGGTCGAGGCGGCCAGCCTGATCAGCGGCAGGTCCACGATCTCCGACGAGGCGATCTTGTATGCGGGCGCGTCGAGCTTCTCCAGCAGCTCGATCGCCGTGCGGTCGAACGGCGAGGAGAACGGGATCAGGCCCCGCTCACGCGCCCTGGCGAAGATCGGCTCGTGCCACTCCCAGGGCGTGTGGGCGCGTTCGTAGAGCCGGTATAGCCGCTCGCCGCCCCACAGCTCGTGCCCGGAGCCGATGCGGAACGCCGGGCCGTCGGCGTCGACGGTGATCGTGTCGGGCCGGTAGGTCTGCAGCTTGAGCGCGTGCGCGCCGCTGCGGGCCACCGCGTCGACGATCGACAGCGCGCGCTCCAGGCTGCCGTCGTGGTTGCCGGACATCTCGGCGATGACGAACGGCGGCTCGCCCGCTCCGACGGCCCGCTCGGCGATCCTGATCATGCGTGGTCCTCCCTGGTCAGCTCGATGGCGATGACGTCGCGGCGCAGCCCTTCGACCTCCAGGCCGTGGACGGCCACCTCGGCGAAGCCGAACCGCCGGTGCAGCCGCCTGACGGGCTCGTTGGAGGCCAGCACCTCGCCGCGCAGCCGGGTCAGGCCGAGCGGGCCGAAGGCGTGCGCGATGGCGGCCCGCTCCAGCCCGATCCAGGCGGCCAGCAGCGCGCCCGACCGCTCCAGCCCGTCGAGGTCGAGATAGAAGGCCCAGCTCGCGGTCCGCGTGCCGGCGTCGAGCCCCGAGTAGGACACCACCCCGGCGGCCTCGCCCTCGTGCTCGTAGACGAACACCCGCCTGGCCGGGTCGTCCCTGACCCGGGCCCACCAGCGGGCGTGCTCGGCCGGGCTGATCTCGTGCGTGGTGAAGCTGGACGCCCGGACCTTCGGATGGTTGCGCCAGCGGCGCAGCACGGGCAGTTCGTGCTCGTGGACGCTCCTCAGCATCCTTCCCCCTACACAACGTGCCGGATCACTTGCACAACGTAGCGTAAAGAGGCGACCAGGGGAGCGACAGCCGGGGCATGCTGCCCTCAGCCACCGAAAGGAGTGATCGGCAATGATCCCCCTGCTCAGCATCGTCGTCCCGATCCACGACGTGGAGCCGTACCTGGCGGAGTGCCTGGAGTCGCTGGCCGCCCAGACGCTGAAGGACTTCGAGGTCGTCTGCGTCGACGACGGCTCGCTCGACGGCAGCCGCCGGGTGGCCGAGGAGTTCGCCGGGCGTGACTCCCGTTTCGTCGTGCTGCGCCAGCCGCACCAGGGGCCGGGACCGGCCCGCAACCTCGGCGTGCGGCACGCCCGCGCCCCCTACCTGGCCTTCGCCGACGGTGACGACGTCGTCCCGCCGCGCGCGTACGAACTGCTGGTCTCCTCGCTCCGGGAGACCGGCTCCGACCTGGCGTGCGGCGCGGTGCTGCGGCTGGAGGACGGCGAACTGGCGCCGTCGACGATGCACGAGAAGGTCTTCCGGCGGCGGGTGCTGTGCACGCACGTCATGGACCGGCGCTCGCTGGCCCGGGACCGCACGGTCTGGAACAAGGTCTACCGGACGGCGTTCTGGCGCGAGCGCGGGCTGGAGTTCCCCGCCGGGATCTACGAGGACGTGCCCGTCGCCATCCGCGCGCACGTCCTGGCGGCCGGCGTGGACGTGCTCGACGACGTCGTCTACCACTGGCGCAGGCGCGACGCCGGTGAGGGCTCGATCACCCAGCGGCGCACCGAGCTGCCCAACCTGACCGAGCGCCTGGGCGCCATCCGCTCGGTGCGGGCCTTCCTGGACGAGACCGCGCCGGAGCTGAAGGCCACCTTCGACGACCTGGTGCTGGAGAAGGACATCGTCTTCCTCTTCCAGGCGCTGGAGGAGGCCGCCGACGGCGACTGCGGGCCGGCGCTGGAGGTGGCCGGGCAGTGGCTGGCGGAGCTGGGCCCCGAGGTGATCGCCGCCGCGCCGTCGCTGCGGCGGCTCGAACTCCACCTGGTCGAGCGCGGGCTGGTCAAGGAGTTGCGGCAGGTGCGCGAGTTCAGGCGGGCGGCGGCCGAGGGCACCCGGGTGGTGCCGCGCGGCTGGCGCAACACCGGCTGGTACGGCGACTACCCGTACTTCCGCGACCGCAAGCTGGCCATTCCCGACGAGGTGTACGACGCGCGGGAGGAGCTCAGGCTGGTGGCCAAGGTCGAGGAGTGCGGCTGGACCGGCAGGGAGTATCTGCTGCGCGGGCAGGTGGCGATCCACCGGGTGGAGTGCAAGCCGGGCCGGGTGAGCCTGGTGCTGAGCGATGGCCGGCGCAAGGTGCCGCTGACCGCCAAGCGCGTCGGCCCGCAGGGGCTGGTGGCCACGATCGACCCGCGCTCGCTGGAGGGCGGCGGCCCCACCTGGCGGCTCCAGGCGCGCACCGAGACACGCGGGCTGGTGCTCAAAGGGTGGTTCCGCGACGGCGAGAGCGGCCCCACCTGGCGGCTTTCGGTGGCGGAAGGGTCAAGAAGAGGCATGGACATCCCCCAGTAGTTCCAGAGAGTAGCCGGTCAAACACGGCTCGTCGTCATGCTGTAGTCCATGAGGACCTATTCGCTCGATGACGTCCACGAGACACGCAAGCGGAGAGACTCCTGGTGGACCGTGTACTTCGTGGACCCGGTCGCCTGCCGGGTCGCGCTCGTGGTCGCCAACCGCACCCGGATCACACCCAACGAACTGACCGTGATGTCGCTGGTCCTCGGCATGATGTCGGCCGCGTGCCTGGCGACGGACCGGCTGGTCGCCGGGGCGGTCCTGTTCTATCTGAGTTTCATGATCGATTGTGTCGACGGGAAGATCGCCAGGCTCAAGGGCACGGGGACGCCCTTCGGGCTCTGGCTCGACTACGTCGGCGACCGTGTCAGGGTGGTCTGCTGCGCCGCCGGACTGGCCTACGGGCAGTTCGCGCTCACGGGGGATGTGAGCTGGGTGGTGCTCGGCGCGGTGGTGGCCGTGCTCGACCTCTTCCGGTACGTCAACGCGCCGCAGATGAAGCGGGTCCGCGAGGTCATCAGGGAGGGGCGGGCCGAGACGGAGGCCGGGATCGAGGCCGGCACCGGGGCCGTGGCCGCGGTCGAGGTGCGGCCGGGGCTGGTGCCGGCGCCCAGGGGTGGGCGGACGGGCGGCAGGATGCCGTACTCGCTGCGGCGGCTCAACAGGTTCCTGGCCCGGCGCCGGGTGCGGTCGCACCTCATCAGCGGCATCGAGTTTCACGCCGCGGTGTTCGTGATCGCGCCCCTCATCGGGGCCGAGGCGCTGATCCCGGTCGCGGTGGCCGCCAGCGTCCTGCTTCTCGCCAACGAGATCTTCCTTGTCTACCGGATGTGGCTCTTCGCGCGCAGGCACCCCGTGCCCCAGGAGAGCCGAGAGCACGTTCTCGTCTAAATTTCGGGGGTTAGTACGAAATGTCAGACCGGCCAGTATTCGTGATCGGCTGCCCGCGTTCCGGCACCACGATGCTCCAGCTCATGCTCCACTCGCACCCGCGCCTCGCGGTGCCGCCGGAGACGCGCTTCGTCATGCCCGTCTACTACAAGCGGCGCGCGTTCGGCGACCTGCGGGACGCCGAGCGGCGGCGTGCGCTGGCCGAGTGGATCGCCGGCGACCGCAGCACCAAGTTCCGCGAGCTCAAGCTCGACCGGGACGCCTTCGTCCGGCAGGTCGTGGACGGCCCCGGGTCGCTCGGCTCGGTGATCGGCACCGCCTTCCGCATGTACGCCGAGCGGTTCGGCAAGGCGCGCTGGGGCGACAAGCGGCCCAGCTACGTCAAGCACACCGACCTGCTCCTGCGGCTCTTCCCGGACGCCCAGTTCATCCACCTGATCAGGGACGGCCGCGACTGCGTGGCCTCGCTGAAGGAGATGCCCTGGTACACGCTGGACTCCTTCCACGCGGTCTCCACCTGGGCCGAGGCCATCGACCACGGCGACAAGCTGCGCCGGACGCTGCCGGACGACAGCTACTTCGAGCTGCGGTACGAGGACCTCACCGACGACCCGGTGACCGAGCTGAAGAAGCTCTGCGCGTTCCTGGAGGAGGACTTCTCGCCGTCCATGGTGTCGCCGCGCGAGGCGGCCAGCGTGGCCGTGCCCCAGCACAAGGTGTGGCACAGCAACACGCACGGCGAGGTCACCAGGAGCAGGGTCGGGAGCTGGGCCAAGCGCCTGGACGGCTGGGAGATCGCGCTCTGCGAGCAGGTGCTCGGCGACCGGCTGGAGGCCAACGGCTACGAGCTGACCGGCGCCGCCCCGGCGGCCAAGGAGCACGTGTCGGCCTGCAACAAGACGATGCAGCGCCGCCGCAACAGCCGGATGCGCAAATCCATGCGCGACCGCTTCAACCGGCTGCGCGAGCCCAGCCCGGTGGCGGCCCTGCTGACCACCGGCCAGCTCGCCCTGGCCGGCGTTCCGCAGCAGCGCAGCGAGTCACCGGAACTGGCCGAGCGCACCGGCTGACCGCTCACCGCTGTACGTGGGCGAAGAGCGCTTCCCAGCGGTCGAGCACCGGGTCGAGGCGGAAGCCCTCGGCCCGTTGCCGGGCGGCGGCGCCCAGCCGCCGCCGTTCCGGCGCCGAGCCGATGAGCCGGCCCAGCTCGGCCGCGAAGGCGTCCACGTCAGCCGGCGGGACCAGCGCCGGGGCGACCGAGCGGACCCCGCCCGACACGTCGAACGCCACCGCCGGAACCCCATGCGCCGCCGACTCCAGCAGCACGATCGGCAGCCCCTCGTGCTCGCTGGTGACGGCCACCAGCGAGGCGTCCCGATACTCGGCCGGCATCCGCGCGGCGGGCACCCGCCCCCGGAACACCACCCGGTCGGCCACTCCCTCGCGGGCCGCGTGCGCCCGCAGCCGCTCCAGCTCCGCCCCGTCGCCGATCAGGTGCAGCTCCCACGCCGGCGGTGCGCCCGACCTGGCGAACGCGGTGATCAGCCGGTCGAACCGCTTGACCCCCTCCAGCCGCCCCACCCCCAGCACCCGGGGCGACTCCAGCGGCGACACCCTTCCGGGCCAGGCCGCCAGCGGGTTCGGCAGCGTCCACGTGTTGGGCAGCAGCGCGTTCTCGGAGAACAGCCACGCGTCGTCGTCGCTGAGGAACACCGCCTGGTCCAGCCGCGGATAGTGCCTCCTGATCGATCCCAGGTGCCAGCAGCCCCGGGCGTGCTCGTACGAGCCGTGATACTGGCCGATGGTGCGCAACGAGCCGGGCAGCACCCGTGACAGCCGGGTCACCACGCCGGGCGAGGTCAGCACGGCGAAGCCGGGGCGCATCGGGCCGAGCAGCTCGCGCAGCCGCCGGTCGGCGCGCACCCGGGCCAGCCGGCCCTGCGGACCCACCGGGCCCCGGCCGATCACGTGCTGCCGGTAGCGGGGGCGCTCGACGTACCGGAACGGCGCGGCGGCCCGGTGCAGCCCGACCACGTGCACCTCGTGCCCGCGCCCGGCCAGGCCCTGCGCCAGCGTGTGCGTCACCTGCTGGATGCCGCCGAGCGTGTCGGCGTCCAGGCAGGCGAACACCACGTTCACCGGGCACCCGCCGTGAAGAAGTCCGCCACGATGCGGGCGGCCGCGTCGCCGCGCTCGTCGGCGCACCACAGCTCCCGGAACGCGGCGTAGCGCCCGGCGTGGGCGGCGTGCACGGCGGGCAGGTCGCGCAGCGCCTCGACGAGCTGCTCGGTCGTCGTCACGCACGGCCCGGGGGCGATCGACGGCAGGTCGTGGTAGACGCCGCGCTCCGACAGCCGGTAGTCGTCCCAGTCGTCGATGAAGAACAGCATCGGCTTGCCGGTCAGCGCGTAGTCGCACATCACCGACGAGTAGTCCGTGAGCAGTGCGTCCGAGGCCGCCATCAGGTCGTTGATCTCCGGGTACGACCCGGCCGGGCGGACGAAGTGCCGCAGCCGCTCCGGCGGTCTGTAACGTTCCACCGGATGGGTGCGCAGGATCAGCACCCACTCGTCCGCCAGCTCCGCGGCCAGGTGCTCCAGGTCGACGCGGATCGAGCGGCCGCTGCCCTTGGCCCGGTCGCGGTAGGTGGGCGCGTACAGCAGCACCTTCTTGCCCGGCGGGATCTCCAGCCGCTCGCGCACCCCGTCCGCGGCCGTCCCGCGCACCAGCGCGTCGCAGCGCGGCGTGCCGCAGCGGTAGACGTGACCCGTGTAGCCGTTGGACGGCAGGAAGCAGCGCGAGAACTCGGCGCTCGGCGACACCAGCGCGTCCCAGCGGGCGACCGCCCGGCGCCACTGGGCACGCGGCCCGTCGAAGTCGCCGCGCAGGTCCGGCGCGTCGAAGCCGATCGACTTGATGCCCTGGCCGTGCCACGTCTGCAGGTAGCGGGTGCCGCGCGGCTTGGGGTAGTCCAGCGGGAAGCCGTGGCTGTCGACCCAGTAGCCGGCCCTGGCCATCGTCCACACGTAGGCCCAGCTCCCGCGCCGGACCAGCCGGACGCCGCGCGGGAAGTTGCCGCGTCCCCTGGCCACCGACCACACCGCCTCGATCGGCAGGCCGCTGCGGCGCAGCTCCTCGTAGATGGCGCGCGGGCTGCCCGTGTAGCCCTTGCCGACGTCGGCCTCGAACAGCGCCAGGTTCCTGCGCGGCGGCAGCACCTTGATCAGCGCCTTGTAGACGCGCAGCTTCAGCGCCGGCGTGCTCAGCCGCTTCAGCAGCCTGCGCTTCACCCGCCGCAGCAGCGACCTGCGGGCGGAGACGGCCCGGACACAGAGGTACGCCGCGTACCCCTCGGGAGCGACCGTGCCGCCCGGCAGCTCGATCGGCTTCGTCGAGGGGTCGACCAGCAGCCGGTCGGTGGTGGTGTGGCCGTCGGAGAGCCGGGTGAAGCCGATGCGCGGTTCGCAGCGGCCGCGCGGGGTGAAGGCGACCTCGGTCACGTACGCGCACTCGCCCGACGGCTGCGGCCTGATGGGCACCTTCTCGCCGCCGATCCGCAGGAACGCCTTCCACTCCATCGGCAGCACGCCGAACGGGTCGTAGGTGTGCACGGTCATCCGCACCCGGTCGCCGTCCTGGCCGATCTCGGTCACCTCGTGCCGCAGCCGGGTGGCCGAGTACGGCAGCTCGGCCAGGCGCAGGTCCGTGATGTCCATGCCGGGCGCGACCGTCGTGCCCCAGTACGTCCGGCCGCCGGCCTGCACGGCGGCACGCGGGGCGGCCCCGGGGCCGGTCAGCGACTGGGCGGCGATGCGCAGGTCGTCGATCCGGTCGTCGAGGATGAGCCGGCAGCAGACCCGGTCCATCGGCCCGACCCGGTCGAACACCTCGGGCGCGATCTCCTCCAGGTACGGCCGGACGATCGCGGCGAACTCCTTCACCCACACCCGGTCCATCGTGGGCAGCGGGTTCAGGTAGACGCGCAGGTCCTGCCGCAGGAAGCGGTACTGGCGAGCCGGCACCAGGTCGTCCATGCCGTGGTCGCGCAGGATGTCGTCGCTCAGCCGGGCCGCGACGACCCGGTGGCGCACGTTGTCCATGTCCTTGATGCTGAGCGAGATCGAGGTGCCGCCGCGCGCCCGGTGCCAGTGGTAGACCACCCACGGGACGACGGCGAAGCGGCGCGCGAGCGCGTACAGCTCGGTGGCGAACACGTGGTCCTCGTAGTGGATGTCCTCCGGGAAGCGCAGCAGGCCGTCCCGCAGGAAGCGCACGTCGTAGAGCTTGTTCGTGCTGAAGGAGTCCAGGAACAGCTCGGGTTCCTCGCGGATGCCCTCGACGACCCGCCGCCTGGCGAACAGCGTCGGATAGTACGGCTTGAGCCGGCCGCTCGACTCGTACAGCCGGGAGATCTGGCCGGAGACGAAGTCGGCCCCGGTCCGTTCGATCTCGGCCAGCAGGCTCTTGCACGCGTGCGGGGGCAGCTCGTCGTCGCTGTCGAGGAACATCACGTACGGCGCGGCGGCGGCGTCCAGGCCGTCGTTCCTGGGGGCGCCGCAGCCGCCGCTGTTGACCTCGCGGCGCAGGTAGCGGACGCGGGGGTCGGCCTCCATCAGCTCGGCGGCCACCCGGGGCGTGCCGTCGGTGCTGGCGTCGTCGGCGATGATCACTTCCAGGTCGCGCAACGACTGCCGCAGCACGGAACGCACCGCCCTGGGCAGACGGGCCGCGTCGTTGTAGGTGATCACGACAACGGTGCAGTCCGGCATGCCATCCCCCCGAGTGTGACGACGTGGGGGTAGGCATGCCCGCAGGAAAGTGGATGTGTCTGGACTTGATGGTGTTTTTGCCGAAAATCACCGCGTAAGGCGACGAATCACCCAGGCGATGAGGGCCAGTGCCGCCAGCGCGCCCAGGATCGGCGCGACCCTCTTGAGCAGCGGCGCCCCGGCGATCTCCAGCAGGTCGAGCGCCTCCTCCTCCGCGCTCAGCGCCGTCCGGGCCGTCCCCGCCGGCCGGGCCCCGGCCTCCCCGGGCACTCCCGTCTCCTCGGGCACTCCCGTCTTCTCGGGCACTCCCGTCTTCTCGGGCACGGCTGTCAGGTGCCGTTCGCCGGCGCCCGCGTCCGCGTCAGGCGTGATCTCGACGACGGTCGTGGGCGCGTCCGGGACGGAGGGCTCGATGAGGAGGTCGGCCAGGTTGGCGGCGAACCGGTCGATGAGCTTGCCGCCGACCTCCGCCATCACGCCGCGCCCGAACTGCGCCGGCCGCCCCGTGACGTTGAACGACGTCTCCACGGCGACCGTCGTCGAGCCGTCGCCGGGCGTCAGCCGCGCCTTGACCGTCGCGGCCGCCGTGCCGGAGCCGCGCGCCTCCTTGCCGGCCGCCTGGATGGTCAGCGTGTGCGCGTCCTTGTCCACGTCTTCGAACCTGGCGGTGCCGCGATAGGTGACGGTGATCGGCCCGACCTTGACTTTCATCCTGCCCGTGAACTCTTCGCCCTCGAAGATGTCCAGGGTCGCCCCCGGCAGGCAGGGCGCGACCCGCTCGACGTCGAGCAGCACCGCCCAAGCCTGCTCGACGGGGACCGGGACAGTGAACTCGTGCTCGAACCGCATCGCCATCGATCCGCTCCTTCCCGATGGTTGCGAGCGTACGTCCCGTGGGGGCGCCCCGGAAGAGGCGCGCACCCACGGGACGGCGGGCTCAGGGAGCCCCGGCGGCCGTGCGCACGGCGCGATGCGTCAGCACTCTGGCCAGGTGCCGCCGGTAGTCCGGCTGGGCGTGCAGGTCGGCGGGCGGCGCGGTGCCGGTCGCCGCCTCCCCGCAGGCCTGCCGTACCTGGTCGCCGAGCTCGGTGCCCTGCAGCGCGGTCTCGGCCGCGCGAGCCCGCAGGGGCGTCGGGGCCATGTTGGCCAGCCCGATCCTGGCCTCCTGGATCGCGCCGTTGGAGCGGCGCACGGCGACGGCCACGCCGACGATCGGCCACGCCTGCGCGGTGCGGTGGAACTTCTCGTAGTGGAAGCCCCAGCCGTCACCGAGCTTGGGGATCTTCACCCCGGTCAGGATCTCGCCCGGCCGCAGCGCCGACTCCAGGTAGTCGACGAAGAACCGGGCGGCCGGGATCTCCCGCTCGCCCTCCGCCGACCGCGCGACGAACACGCCGTCCAGCGCCAGCACCACGGCCGGCAGGTCGCCCGCCGGGTCCGCGTGCGCCAGCGAGCCGCCGAACGTGCCGCGATGCCGTACCGCCGGGTCGGCCACCGTGGCGGCGGCGAGCGCCACGAGCGGGCAGCCCTGGCGGACCGCGGCCGAGCGCATGACCTCGTCGTGCGTGGCCAGCGCGCCGATGAACACGTGGTCGTCGCGGTCGTGCACGCCGGCCAGCTCCGGCAGGCGCGCCACGTCGACCAGCTTGGACGGGTACGCCAGCCGCAGCCGCAGCAGCGGAAGCAGCGACTGCCCGCCGGCCAGGACCTTGACGTCCTCGTCGGAGGCCAGTTCCCGGAAGGCGTGCGCGAGCGAGTCGGGGCGGACGTAGTCGAACTGGGCCGGGATCATGACCGCGCTCCTTCCAGGGCGCGCCAGACGCGTTCGGGCGTGCACGGCATCGCGACGTCGTGGATGCCGTGCGGGCGCAGCGCGTCCACGACGGCGTTGACCACGGCCGGGGTCGAGGCGATGCAGCCCGCCTCGCCCACCCCCTTGGCGCCCAGCGGATTGCCGGTCGCCGGGGTCTCGGTCCTGTCGGTGACGAAGTCCGGCAGGTCGGCGGCCGACGGCAGCAGGTAGTCGGCCAGCGTGCTGGTCAGCAGGTTGCCCTCCGTGTCGTACACCGCCTCCTCGAACAGCGCCTGCCCGATGCCCTGGGCGATGCCGCCGTGCACCTGGCCCTCGACGATGAGCGGGTTCACCACCTTGCCGACGTCGTCCACGGCCACGTACGAGCGGATGCGCACCATGCCCGTCTCGGTGTCCACCTCGGCCGCGCACAGGTGGGTGCCGTGCGGGAAGGAGTAGTTGTCCGGGTCGTAGGTGGCCTCGGAGTCCAGCCTGGCCTCCACGCCGTCGGGCAGGTCGTGCGCGGTGAACGCGGCGAACGCCAGCTCCTGGATCGTCGCGCGCGCGTCGGTGCCGCGCACCTTGAACGCGCCGTCGGCGAACTCCAGGTCGTCCGGCGCGCACTCCAGCACGTGCGCGGCCAGCTTGCGGGCCTTCTCCCTGACCTTCTCGCACGCCTGCAGCACCGCCACGCCGCCGATGACCAGCGAACGCGAGCCGTAGGTGTCCATGCCCTTGTGCGCGATGGCCGTGTCACCGTGGATGACCGTGATGTCGTCGAACGGCACGCCCAGCGCGTCGGCCGCGATCTGGCTCCACGCCGTCACGTGGCCCTGGCCGTGCGGCGACGTGCCGGTGATCACCTCCACCTTGCCGGTGGGCAGCATGCGCACCGCGCCGTGCTCCCAGCCGCCCGCCGCGTACCGCGCCTCCTTCAGCAGCCGCGACGGGGCCAGCCCGCACATCTCGGTGTACGTGCTGACGCCGATGCCGAGCTGCACCGGGTCCCCCCGGTCACGCCGGTCGGCCTGTTCGGCCCGCAGCTTGTCGTAGCCGAACAGCGCCATCGCCTTGTCGGTGGCCGCCTCGTAGTTGCCGGAGTCGTAGGTCAGGCCGGAGATCGTCGTGTACGGGAACTCCTCGTGCCTGATCCAGTTGCGCCGCCGCACCTCCAGCGGGTCGGCCTTCAGCTCGGCGGCCAGCTCGTCCATGATCCGCTCGATGCCGAACGTCGCCTCCGGGCGTCCCGCGCCCCGGTAGGCGTCCGTGGGCATCTTCGTGGTGAACACCCCCGTGCAGCCGAACTCGTACGCGTCCATCTTGTAGATCGCGTTGAACATGGACGCGCCCAGCAGCGGGACGCCGGGCGTGAGCAGCATCAGGTACGCGCCCATGTCGGCGAGCAGTTCCACGCGCAGGCCGCGCACCCGGCCGTCGGCGTCGGCCGCGAGCTTGACGCGCTGCACCTGGCCGCGCCCGTGGTGCACGGTCAGGTTGCCCTCGGAGCGGGACTCGTTCCACTTGACCGGCCTGCCGAGCCTGCGGGTGAGCAGCAGGCAGAGCACCTCCTCGGCGGTGACCTGCAGCTTCGAGCCGAACCCGCCGCCCACGTCCGGGGCGACGACGCGGATCTTGTGCTCCGGGATGCCGGTGGTCAGCGCCAGCATCACCCGCAGCACGTGCGGGATCTGGGTGGACGTCCAGATCGTGTACGCGTCGCCGTCGGTGCTCGCCACCACCGCCCTCGGCTCCATGGCCGCGGGGATGAGCCGCTGCTGGTGGTACGTGCGCTCGATGACGATCGGGGCGTCGCGGAAGGCCGCGTCGATGTCGCCCGAGGTGACCTTCATCGTGTACGCCTGGTTGCCCGCCTCGTGCACCTTCGGGCTGTCCTGCGCCAGCGCCTCCTCCAGGTCGAGCACGGCCGGCAGCGGCTCGTAGTCGACCTCGATCGCCTCCAGCGCGTCGGCCGCCAGATAGCGGTCGGTGGCGACCACGCAGGCCACCGCCTCGCCCGCGTAGCGGACCGCCGACACGGCCATCGGCGGGTGGTCCGGGATCACGATGTCCTCGGTGACCGGCCACGCGCACGGCAGGCTGCCCTGCTCGGCGGCCAGATCCTGGCCGCTGAACGCCGCCACCACCCCGGTCATGCCGCGCGCCCCGGACACGTCGACCCTGGTGATCCTCGCGTGCGCCATCGGGCTGCGCAGGAACGCGACGTGCAGCATCCCCGGCTGCCGCAGGTTGTCGGTCCACTGGGTGCGCCCCGTCAGCAGCCGGGCGTCCTCCTTGCGCCTCCTGGCCTTGCCCACCTCGGTCATGACGTCCTCACCGCCTGCCCCATCTCCTGGGCCCCCCGCTTGACCGCGCGGACGATGTTGCAGTAGCCGGTGCACCGGCACAGGTTGCCCTCCAGGCCCTCCCGGATGGCCTCCTCGGACGGCTCGGGCGTGTCCCTGAGCAGGTCGATCGCGGCCATGACCATGCCCGGCGTGCAGTAGCCGCACTGCAGCGCGTGTTCCTCGTGGAAGGCCCGCTGCATCGGGTGCATCGACCCGTTCGCGCCCAGGCCCTCGATGGTGACGACGTCGCAGCCGTCGGCCTGCACGGCCAGCACCGAGCAGCTCTTGGCGCTCTTGCCGTCGAGCATCACGGTGCAGGCGCCGCAGTTGCTGGTGTCGCAGCCGACCGGCGTGCCGGTCCTGCCCAGCCGTTCTCGGAGCAGATGGACGAGCAGGAGCCGCGGCTCGACGTCCTCTTGGTACGTGATCCCGTCGACGGTGACGGTGATTCGGGGCATACGTCCTCCCTCGGAGCAGGGGGAAAGGCGGACAACGCCAACGTACGCCCGGGTTTGTCCCGGTCAAGGGTTACTTGCCGCGGACCACCCTCGCCACGATCGCCACGAGTCCCGCGAAGGCCAGCCCCACCACCATCACCGGCAGCAGGACCAGCGGATCCGTGATCGAGCCCGTCAGGATCAGGATGCCCAGCACGACGAACAGGGACCCGCTCAGCAACGCCATCCAGTCGGTCCTGTGGAGCCTGCGCGGCCTGTCGAGGTCACGCCGCACGCCGCACCTCCAGGTCGCCCACGCCGCCCTTCAGGTTCAGCACGATCGTCGACACCTTGCCCTCCGGTGCCACCTCGGGCTCCAGCACCTTGTCGAACTGGACGTCCACGCCGCCGCGCAGCGACTGATCCACCTTGATGTCACCGATCCTGTTGGTCGCGTACACCTCGACCCTGGCCGTCGGCGGCACGATCACCGCCAGCTCGCCCACCGAGATCGACGCGTCGAACGTCACCTTCGCACCCGGTTCGAGCCGCAGCTCCGACAGGTCCAGCGTGCCGTCGCCCACGCCCGCGTCGTACACCCGCCCGGACTCGGCCGGGTTCGTCACATGCCATAGGGATTCGCCTACCTTGGCCGGTAGGCCGCCGAACATCAGTCCCACCCCGATCAGCAGCGTCACCATGGTGCCCGCCGCCACCAGCCCGGCCCCCCGGCCCCACCAGGCCGCGATCAGCAGCCCGGCGCCGATGGTCACCAGCACCGCGCCCGCGACCAGCGTGGGCTGCACTCCCGAGGGTGATGCGGCCTGCACCGCCACGAGGATCCCTCCAATGATCGTTGCCAGCGCCATGGTGATGGCGCCGATGTACGACTTCGGCCGCCGCTCCCGCGGCACCGGCCGGCCGTACAGTGCCGGGTCGTACGGCGAGTAGCCGGCGCGCCGGGCCGGGTCCAGCGGCTGGTAGTCGCCGTACGGCTCCCGCGATCCGTAGGAGCCGTACGCGCCGTACGGGCCGCTCGGCTCCCGCGACCCGTACGGGCCGTGCGGCGCGAACGGCTCCCCGTGCGCGTGCGCCGCCGTCCGCCGCGTGCTGTCCCCGCCGGGGCGCGCGGTGCCGCCCTCCTGCAGGGGCTCCGCCGCCTCCCGGGGCTGCTCGGCCCTCGGGGGCGCCTCCGCCGCCGGCACCGCGTAGGCCGCCGTACTCGCGAACGGCCTGTCGTCCTCCAGCAGCCGCCGCGCCTCCGGATCCCGCCGCGCCCGCCGCTCCTCCGTCCCGCCGTCCCCCTCCTGGGAGGCCGCCCGGGCACCGGCGCGCTCGGCTTCCGCCTCCTCGGCGGACGCCCCCGCGGCCTGCGTGGTCTCGGGCGTGCGCTCCTGCCCCTCTGCGGGCGTCTGCCCCTCTTGGGGGGAGGCCGCCTGGTCGGCGGACGCCCCTGCGGGGTGTACGGCCTGCGCGGGCGGCTGCTCGGCTTCTGACGGGGGCTGGGGGAAGGCCGGGACGTCCTGGGACGGGGATTCGTCGAGGCCGCCAGGTTGGGGGCGGCGGTTGAGGCGTTCGGGCATCGAGCGGACCAGCGCCAGCAGGTCGACCCCGCCGGCGTGCGCCGCCAGCAGCGCGATGGCCAGGAAGAGGGCGACCACCAGGGTGCCGGCGCCGAGCCAGACGGTCGTCAGGTTGAGGACGAGCCCGAGGGCCAGCACGGCGGTCAGCAACGCCAGCACCGTGTCGGCGTCGAAGTCGCGGTGGGTCCACTGCTCGATGATGCCCGGCTTCCCGTTCGGCTCCTTCATCAGCAGGAACGCCGCGATGTACAGGAAGAACCCGATTCCCGACCCGACCATCAGCAACGCGAACCCGACACGGAACACCACCGGGTCGACGCCGGTGTGCCGCCCCAGGCCGGCGCAGACTCCCATGAGGAATCGTCCCTCACTGCTGCGGCGCAGCGTGGCGGGGGGAGCGGCCGGTTCCCTGGACGGTGCTTCTGTCATGGCACCATCGTCGCCCACGTGGGCCGGTGGTCGCATCGGGGAGACCCCTGAGCCGACCCGGGGGTTGTTCCCTGATGCCCGCGATGCCCGCGACGTGTGAACATGGCGATGTTATGGCTGACCAGAAGACTCTCGCAGAGCCGGGCGCCGCCGCGCCGTACCGCAGGATGACACGCGCCATGGAGGGCCGTCTCGTCAGCGGTGTCGCCCAGGGGCTCGCCACGCAGCTCAAGCTCGATCCCGTCGTGATCCGGCTGATGTTCGTGCTGCTCAGCGTCGTGGAGGGGGTCGGGGTGGTCGCGTACGCGGTGCTCTGGATGCTCACGCCGCAGCAGCCGAACGAGGGCCGTCCGGTGCCGGCCCGCGACTGGAGCCAGCTGGCCGCGTTCTCCGCGATCGGCGTGGCGTTGCTGGCGTTCGGCTGGCTGACGGGCGCCTCGCAGGGCGGGATCGGCATGCTGCCGTTCGCGGTGGGCGGCATCGGCACGATCATCCTGTGGCAGCAGGCCGACCCGGAACGCCGCAAGCACTGGGTGAGCGGGGCCACCAAGAGCATCAGGAAGAACCGGGTGCGCACGCTGCTCGGCGTGCTGCTGGTGGTCGTCGGCGCGATCGGGTTCCTGGCTGTGGAGGGGCAGTTCCAGGAGGCCAGGCCGGGGTTGATGTTCACGGCCGTGGTGGTCGGCGGGCTGGCCGTCATCGCCGCCCCATGGCTGGCCGGTCTGTGGAAGGAGCTCCAGCTCGAACGGCGCGAGCGCATCCGGCAGGAGGAACGCGCCGAGGTCGCGGCCATGGTGCACGACTCGGTGCTGCACACGCTCACGCTCATCCAGCGCGTCTCGCACGACCCGCGCGAGGTCACCCGCCTGGCCCGCGCCCAGGAACGCGACCTGCGCAACTGGCTCTACCAGCCCGCCCAGGACGCCGACGCCACGCTGGCCGCCGCCGTACGCCGGATCGCCGCCGAGGAGGAGGACGCGCACGGCGTGCCCATCGAGGTCGTCTGCGTGGGCGACATCGACCTCGACGCGCAGGGCAAGCTCGGCGCCACGCTCAAGGCCGCCAGGCAAGCCATGGTCAACGCCGCCAAATACTCTGAGAGTCCGTCTATTTCCGTCTATGCGGAGGTGGAGGGTGAAGAGACGACGATTTTCGTGAAGGATCGCGGTAAGGGGTTCGACCTCGACGCGGTGCCGCTGGACAGGATGGGCATCAGGGAGTCCATCATCGGCAGAATGGAACGCCATGGCGGCACGGCTCGCGTACGGACCGAGCCGGGTGAGGGCACGGAAGTGATGTTGACCATGAAGGTGGAAAAACAATGACGCGCGTGCTGATCGTCGACGACCATCGGCTGTTCCGCTCCGGTGTGCGGGCCGAGCTGGGCGACTCGATCGAGGTCGTGGGCGAGGCCGAGGACGTCGACACGGCCGTGAAGGCGATCGCCGACCTGCAGCCCGACGTGGTGCTCCTGGACGTGCACATGCCCGGCGGAGGCGGCCAGGAGGTGCTGCGCCGGGTGCTCGGCTCCGGGTCGCAGGTGCGCTTCCTCGCCCTGTCGGTCTCCGACGCGGCCGAGGACGTCATCGGCGTCATCCGGGGCGGCGCCCGCGGCTACGTCACCAAGAACATCAGCGGCAAGGAGCTCACCGACGCGATCAGGCGGGTCGCCGACGGCGACGCGGTCTTCTCCCCGCGCCTGGCGGGCTTCGTCCTGGACGCGTTCGCCTCCTCCGAGGCGCCTTCCATCGACCCCGAGCTCGATTCGCTCACCCAGCGCGAGCGCGAGGTGCTCAGGCTCATCGCCCGCGGCTACGCGTACAAGGAGATCGCCAAGGAGCTGTTCATCTCCGTCAAGACGGTCGAGACGCACGTGTCGTCGGTGCTGCGCAAGCTGCAGCTCTCCAACCGTCACGAGCTGTCGCGCTGGGCGACGGCCCGCCGCCTGGTGTGATGCCGACCCATGCGCTGGAAGGTCCATTCGGAAGAGCCGCTCTACGCCGATCGCTGGATTGACGTCCGTGTCGCCGACGTGGAGCTGCCGGACGGCAGGCATCTCGATCACCGGCTGATCCGCACGGCGCCCGGGGCCGGTGCGGTCGTCATCGACGGCCGCGGCCGGGTCCTGCTGATCTGGCGGCATCGCTTCATCACCGACACGTGGGGCTGGGAGGTCCCGATCGGCAAGGTGGAGGCGGGCGAGGAGCCCGTCGCCGCCGCCGCGCGGGAGGTCGAGGAGGAGACCGGCTGGCGGCCCGGTCCGCTCCGCCCGCTGCTCTACATCCAGCCGACCAGCGGCATCTCCGACTCCGAGCACCACATCTTCCTGGCCGACAGCGCGCGGCGGATCGGTCCGCCCACCGAGCCGTGGGAGGCCGAGCGCGTGGAGTGGGTCCCGCTGTCCGACATCCGGCGGATGATCGACAAGCGCGACATCGTCAGCGGGACGAGCATGAGCGCCCTGCTGTACGCCCTTACCGAGGTGTAGGCGCGGCCGGCCTGGCTTTGCCGGGCGGGCCGTGCGACATTTCGTGGTATGGGCAGGGACGTGCCGGTAGTGGTGTTCAGCCGGGAGGATCGGCGGAGATACCGGGAGAAGGTGCGCCGATGCCTCGACGTGTTCGCGCAGATGCTGCGCGAATCCCGGTTCGAGGACGACCGGCCGCTGGCCGGGCTGGAGATCGAGCTCAACATCGTGGACGCCGACGGCGAGGCGGCCATGCGCAACGCCGAGGTGCTCGCGGCGATCGAGCGGCCCGACTGGGCGACCGAGCTGGGCCAGTTCAACGTCGAGATCAACATCGAGCCGCAGGAGCTGGGCGGCGACGGGGCGCGCCGGCTGGAGGACGACGTGCGGGCCCGGCTGAACCACGCCGAGGAGCGGGCCAGGTCACGGGGCGGCCACCTGGTGCTGATCGGGATCCTGCCGACGCTGCGCGAGCAGGACATCGGCGAGGGCACGCTGTCGGCCAACCCTCGCTACCGGCTGCTCAACGAGCAGATCTTCGCCGCCCGGGGAGAGGACCTGCACCTGTGCATCGAGGGCGCCGAGCGGCTGGACACCCACGCCGACAGCCTCGCGCCCGAGGCCGCCTGCACGAGCGTGCAACTGCACCTGCAGGTGAGCCCGGGGGAGTTCGCCGCGCACTGGAACGCGGCCCAGGCCATCGCGGGCCCGCAGGTGGCGGTGGCGGCGAACGCGCCGTACCTGTTCGGCAGGGAGCTGCACCAGGAGACCAGGATCACGCTGTTCGAGCAGGCCACCGACACCCGGCCGGACGAGCTGAAGGCGCAGGGCGTGCGGCCGCGCGTGTGGTTCGGGGAGCGGTGGATCACCAGCGTGTTCGACCTGTTCGAGGAGAACGTCCGCTACTACCCGGCGCTGCTGCCGCTGTGCGAGGAGGAGGATCCGCGCGCTGAACTGGCGGCGGGGCGCATCCCGGCGCTGCACGAGCTGACCCTGCACAACGGCACGGTCTACCGGTGGAACCGGCCGGTGTACGCGGTGGTGGACGGCCTGCCGCACCTGCGGGTGGAGAACCGGGTGCTGCCCGCCGGCCCGACGGTGCTCGACATCGCGGCCAACGCCGCCTTCTACTACGGCCTGATGCGCGTCCTGCCGCACGCCGAGCGCCCCATCTGGAGCCAGATGTCGTTCGCCGCCGCCGAGGAGAACCTGACCGCCGCCGCCCGGCACGGCCTGGACGCCCGCCTGTACTGGCCCGGCATGGGCGAGGTGCCGGCGGCCGAGCTGATCCTGCGCCGCCTGCTGCCGATGGCCCGCGACGGCCTGGCCCGGTGGGGCGTGGACGAGGCGGTGGCCGCCAGGCTGCTGGACGTCATCGAGGGCCGCTGCCTGACGGGCCGCACGGGCGCGACGTGGCAGGTGGAGAAGGTCCGGGCGCTCGGCGGCGACCGGCACGAGGCGCTGCGGCGGATGACGCTCGAATACATCATGCGCATGCACACGAATGATCCGGTGCACACCTGGGCAGTCTGAGGCTCGTGACGTCCTCCCGCCGGCTCTGGCCCCTGGCGCTCATCGCCGTGCTGCTCACCGCCTGTGGCGTCCTCGACGTGCCGTCCAGGGACACGCGCGGCGCCGACTCCTTCGCCGACGACGTGCGCGGCGCCAGGACGCTGACCGAGGAGTTCTGGAAGCAGCAGTTCGCCGCCGCGGGCCGCACCTACAGGCCGGTGACCGGCTTCGTCCCCTATTCGGGCGGCGGCGGCCCGAGCTGCGGGGGTGAGCCGGCGGTGCCCGACAACGCCTTCTACTGCCCGCTCGGCCACTTCATCGCCTTCGACCAGGACTGGATGGCGGCCCTGTGGAGCGAGATGGGCGACGGCTCGGTCTACCTGATCATCCCGCACGAGTTCGGCCACGCCGTGCAGGCCCAGCTCCAGACCCGCTTCCAGCTCAACATCGAGGCCGAGCTGCAGGCCGACTGCTACGCGGGCGGCACGCTCAAGGCGCTGGTCGAATCCGGCGCGCTGACGGCGGAGCCGGGGGACGAGGACGAGCTGCTGCTGAACCTGGCAGCCGCCGGCGACCCGACCGACGACTGGCTCAACCCGGCCGCCCACGGCACCGCCGAACAGCGCCAGCGCTCCTTCGCCACGGGCTACACGCAAGGCGTCGGGGCCTGCTGAGGTTGTACACGCGTGTCAACCCAGAGGATGATGCGGCTGATCATGTGCACGTCATAGCGTTGGCGCATGCCATTGGAGGAGATCGGCTGGCTGCGCAAGGGCGCCTGCAAGTCCAGCGACCCTGAGCTGTTCTTCCCGCTCGCGCCCTCGCCCGTCCAGGAGTCCCGGGCCAAGGCCGTCTGCGCGTCCTGCCAGGTGCTGGCCGAGTGCCGCTCCTACGCGTTGCGGGCCGGCGAGGCCGACGGCATCTGGGGCGGCCTGACCCCGGACGAGCGCCGCCGCACCCGATTTCCCGCGGGCTGGCGCGACTCCGCCGCCTCCCGGGCCACGTAGCCTCGAAGGGTGCTGCTCCGCTCGATCGCCGTGCTCGCCGCGGCCAACGTCCTCAACAACAAGGTCGCGCCACGGCTCGGGCCGCTCACCTCGGCCGCCGCGACGGCCGCGTTAGTCGCGATGGCCCGCAGCTCCGGCGTGTCGTGGCAGGAGCTCGGCTTCGAGCGCGGCCGCCGGGGCGCGCTGGTCGGCGGCGACCTGGCCGCCTCCGTCGTGGCCGTCTACACGGCCGGCATCAGCCTGCGCCGCACCCGCCCGTTCTTCCACGACGAGCGCGCGCTCTCCCTCACCCGCGCCCGCGTCCTGGAGGAGGCGCTGGTCCAGGTCCCGTTCGGCACGGTCCTGCTGGAGGAGGTCGGCTTCCGCGGCGCCCTGTACGGCATGCTGCGCCGCTCCCACGGCACCGCCACGGCCACGGCGGTGTCGTCGGCCCTGTTCGGGCTCTGGCACATCCTGCCCGCGATCGACATGGCCCGCGCCAACCCGGCGCTGGGCGCGCTGGCCGCGGGGGAGTCGCCGGCCCATCTCGACACGGCCCGGGTGGTGGCGGGCAGCGTGCTGTCGACGGCCGTCGCCGGAGTGCTGTTCAGCGAGCTGCGGCGGCACAACGGCCTGCTGGCCCCGGCCATGCTGCACCTGGCCACCAATTCGCTGGGCTACCTGTTCGCCCGCCTGGCGGCTCACCGTGACGAGGGGTCGCTACCCTTCGATCATGGTGACGCATGAGCGGGAGATCACGGCTCCCGTCGACCTGTGCCTGCCGGACGGACGGCTCAACCCGGCAGCGGTCGGCTGGACCCGGCGCCCGCTCCACCGGGCCAACCTGCGCGGCTGGGGCCGCGCCAAACGCTGGGAATACTGGGGGATCGTCACCCCCGGCCACGTGATCGGGCTGGTCGCCTCCTCGCTCGACTACGCGGGCGTGCACGGCCTCTACGTGCTCGACCGGGCCACCGGCCAGGAGACGAGCAAGGACGTGGTGGTGCCGCTGGCCCGCGCGACCGCGATGCCCGAGCGCAGCGGCGAGGGCACCGCGTCCGCCCGGGCCGCCGCCCTGCGGATCGACATCCGCCAGCGCCCCGGCGGCACCTCGCTGCGGGCCGTGGCGCCGGGCATCGAGGTCGACCTGGAGGTCCCGCTGCCCGACGGGCACGAGTCGCTCGGCGTGGTCGTGCCGTGGGGCCCCAGGCGGTTCCAGTACACGCTCAAGGACGTGGGCAGGCCGGTGCGGGGGCGGCTGCGGCTGGCCTCCGGCGAGTACGAGGTGGGCGAGCGGGATTCGTTCGCGGTGCTCGACCACGGCCGGGGGCGCTGGCCGTACTCGGTGGTGTGGAACTGGGCGGCGGGCAGCGCGCCCGGGCGGGCGATCCAGCTCGGCGGCAAGTGGACCGACGGCACCGGCATGACCGAGAACGCGCTGTTCGTCGACGGGCGGCTGCACAAGATCGGCGAGGAGCTGGCCTGGCACTACGACCGCGACGACTGGCTGCGGCCGTGGCGGATCACGGGGACGCGGGTGGAGGCGGAGTTCGCCCCGTTCCACGAGAAGATCGCGCGCACCGAGCTGGGGATCGTGGGCTCGGAGACGCACCAGTGCTTCGGCCACTTCAGCGGCAGGGCGCAGGCCGACGACGGCGCCTGGATCGACCTCGACGGCCTGACCGGGTGGGCCGAGGAGGCCCGGCAGCGGTGGTGAGCCTCCGCGCAGCAGCGCGCTGACCGCCCGGATCCGCCCCCAGGGCCCCTGTCGCGCCCGCCGAAGACGGCCGGCCTCGACACCAGCGGCCTGATCGCCAGCACCGGCTCCACCCACTGCGAGGAATGCTGATGCTCACGTCATCGGCTCTCGCGCGACCATGGGGGCCTGCGGGTGGCCCAGGAGGAGCTGGGGACGGGCACGATGAAGGAGACCGTGCACGCCGCCCTGACGGAGGTCGCCGAAAGGGCCAGGCGGCGGGAAGCGTTCGAGTACTGGACCTCGCGGGACAATACGGACCTGCTGGACCCGGAGATCATGAAGCATGCGTGGTAGCCACGGGCGTGGTCTACCTGATCGACAAGAGCGCTCTGGCGCGGATGCCCCACCCCGCCGTCGGGCGGGCTACTAGCGGGCACTCGACGTCCAGGCCCTCCTGGTGGAAAAGTCCCAGCACCGGGGCATCAGCACCGCCGACCTGCTCATCGCGGCCTGCGCCGAGGTACACGGAGCCACCGTGCTGCACTACGACCGCGACTACGACCGCATCGCCGAGGTCACCGGGCAGCCCGCGCTGTGGGTGGCGCCGCCCGGGTCGGTGCCGTGACGGGACGTGACTACGCGGTCGGCACGACCTGGAAGCCCTCCGCGTAGTGCCCCTCGGGGAAGCCCGCCTCCTCGGCCCAGGCGGCGAAGCGGCTTCTGACGAAGTCGGCGAACCCCTCGACATGCGCCACCTGGCTGGCGTGCGACTGCAGCGCCGCCAGCTTGCGGTCGACGACGGCCGTGATGTCCACGAAGTGGTTGGGCGTCGAGCCGCCGGTCAGCCACACCTCACGCACCGTCCACGCCTCCAGGCCCTCCTCGGTGAACAGCTCCGGGAAGGCGTACGGGTTGCGCGCGTCGGGGTAGACGGCGTCCAGCGTGGCGCCGCCGACCGCGCGGTGGTCGGGATGGCTCGGCGCGACGAACTGGTAGTTGCGGTCCGGGTGATGCGTGATGACCAGGTCGGGCCGCACCTGCCTGATCACCCGGGCGATCTCCCTGCGCAGCTCCAGCGAGGGCACCACGGTGCCGTCGGCATGGCCCAGGAAGCGCAGGTCGGTGACGCCGACGCACTTGGCCGCCGCCGTCTGCTCCGTACGGCGGAGCTCGGCCATGCCCGAGTTGTCCAGCGTGCGCTCGTTCCCGCCCGCGTCACCGTCGGTGACCAGCAGGTACGTGACCTCCACCCCGGCATCGGCGAACAGGGCCACGGTGCCGGCGGCCCCGAAGTCGGCGTCGTCCGGATGCGCGGACACGACGAGGATCCGGTTGATCTCGTTCTCGGGCAGCATGCCGTCCCCTTTCTGATCGTCGTACGGGACAACCGAAGCCCGGCTACTCGCATTCCGGGCGCCGATTGTCGGTGGAGCGTCTTAACCTAGGTGGGTGCCGACCCACGTCTCTGTTGACCACCCCTTGCTCGATGGCCTCAACCCGCAGCAGCGCGAGGCCGTGATCCACCATGGCAGCCCCCTGCTGATCGTGGCGGGGGCGGGCTCCGGAAAGACGCGGGTGCTCACCCACCGCATCGCCTACCTGCTGGCCGAGCGCGACGCCCATCCGGGCGAGATCCTGGCGATCACCTTCACCAACAAGGCCGCCAAGGAGATGAAGGAGCGCATCGACAAGCTCGTCGGGCCGCGCTCGCGGGCGATGTGGGTGATGACCTTCCACAGCGCGTGCATGCGCATCCTGCGGCGGGAGGCCAAGCGGCTCGGCTTCCCGTCCAGCTTCTCCATCTACGACCAGGCCGACTCCCAGCGCCTCATGGCCATGGTGTGCCGCGAGATGGAGCTCGACCCCAAGCGCTACCCGCCCCGCTCGTTCTCGGCCCAGGTCAGCAACTTCAAGAACGAGCTGATCGACTACGAGACCGCCGTCGACCGGGCCGGCTCCCACCTGGAGAAGACGCTCGCCCAGGCCTACAAGAGCTACCAGCTCAAGCTCACCGAGGCCGGCGCGATGGACTTCGACGACATCATCATGAACACGGTGACGCTCTTCCAGCTCTTCCCCGAGGTGGCCGAGCACTACCGGATGCGCTTCAGGCACGTCCTCGTCGACGAGTACCAGGACACCAACCACGCCCAGTACATCCTGATCCGGGAGCTGGTCGGCCATCCCGAGGTGCGCACCGCCGACGGCGACGTGGTGCGTCCCGGGGCCGACATGTCCGAGCTGTGCGTGGTCGGTGACGCCGACCAGTCGATCTACGCCTTCCGCGGCGCGACGATCCGCAACATCCTGGAGTTCGAGCGCGACTACCCGGACGCGCGCACGATCCTGCTGGAGCAGAACTACCGCTCCACCCAGAACATCCTGGCCGCCGCCAACGCGGTCATCTCGCGCAACGAGTCGCGCAAGCCCAAGAACCTCTGGTCCGACCAGGGCGACGGCCCCAAGATCGTCGGATACGTGGCCGACAACGAGCACGACGAGGCCGTGTTCGTCGCCCAGGAGGTGGACCGGCTCAGTGACGAGGAGGGCGTCAAGGCCGGCGACGTCGCGGTCTTCTACCGCACCAACGCCGCCTCCCGCGTGTTCGAGGAGATCTTCATCCGCACCGGCCTGCCGTACAAGGTCGTCGGGGGTGTGCGCTTCTACGAGCGCAAGGAGGTCAAGGACCTGCTGGCCTACCTGCGGCTGCTGGCCAACCCGCTCGACGTGGTGTCGCTGCGGCGCATCCTCAACGTCCCCAAGCGCGGCATCGGCGACCGGGCCGAGGCCATGGTCGAGGCGTTCGCGAGCCGTGAGCGGATCCCGTTCTGGGACGCGCTGCGGCGGGCCGACGAGGCGCCGGGCATGGCGACCCGCTCGCTCAACGCGATCAAGGAGTTCGTCGCGCTCGTCGAGGAGCTGATCGTCAAGGGCGAGGGCATGCCGCCGTCGGCGCTGGCCGAGGAGGTGCTGGTGGCCACCGGCTACCGCGCCGAGCTGGAGGCGTCCGAAGACCCGCAGGACGAGTCGCGGCTGGAAAACCTCAACGAGCTGATCTCCGTGGCCTCCGAGTTCGAGGAGGCCAACCCGGAGGGCACGCTGGTGGAGTTCCTGGAGCAGGTGTCGCTGGTCGCCGACGCCGACCAGATCCCCGACGCCGACGGCGGACAGGGCGTGGTGACGCTCATGACCCTGCACACCGCCAAGGGCCTGGAGTTCCCGGTGGTGTTCCTGACGGCCATGGAAGACGGCGTCTTCCCGCACATCCGCTCCCTCGGCGAACCGAAGGAGCTGGAGGAGGAGCGCCGCCTGGCCTACGTCGGCATCACCCGGGCCCAGCAGCGCCTCTACATCACCCGTGCCGCCGTGCGCAGCTCGTGGGGGGCGCCGTCGTTCAACCCGGCCTCCCGCTTCGTCAGCGAGGTGCCGGGCATGCTCATCGACTGGCGTACGGATCCGAGCAAGTCGGCCTGGAGCGCCGCGACGCGCCGGGAGCCCACGCCCGCCGTGGCGCCGAAGAAGAGCGGCGGCCGCACGGTGCCCACGCTCAACCCCGGCGACCGGGTCACGCACGACGCCTTCGGGCTCGGCACCGTGGTGACGGTCGACGGGGTGGGCGACAAGACCAAGGTCAAGATCGACTTCGGCTCCGGCGGCGAGAAGACGTTGCTGCTGGCCTACGCGCCGCTGGAGAAGCTCTAGAGGGCGCTGCCCTGCTTCCACTGCGTCCAGTTGAGCTGCCAGTAGCTCCAGCCGTTGCGCCAGTCGAGCTTGCGCTTGGTGCCGGTGATCTTCACGACGTCACCGCGCTGGGCGATGCCGTAGAACCACTTGGCGCCGGCCGGGGTGGCGCGCACGCAGCCGTGGCTCTGGTTGGAGCGGCCCAGGAACTGGTAGTCGCCGTAGCTCTGGTGGACGTACTCGCCGCTGTCGGAGATGCGGACCGCCCACGGGATCTGCTCCTTGTAGTAGCGCGGGTCCTTGGGGTCGGTCACGCCCATCCAGGACGAGGTCATGGTCTCCACGGCCTTCTTGCCCATGGTCAGGTGGACGCCGCTGGTGGTCAGGTAGACGTCGACGCCGTTCCTGACCAGGCCGCCCCGGCCGGCGCTGATCGCGATCTTCTTGGCCAGCTTGCCGTTGCGGTAGACCTTCATCACGTGCTTGCGGGTGTCGACGACGGAGATGTTCTGCGCGCCGACGGCGAAGCGGCGGCTGACGTTCTTCGCCGCCTCGTTGCCCGGGATCTCGCTGAGCAGGGCCTTGAAGAGCACCTTCTGGTTCGGCTTCCAGTAGGTCTTGGTGCGGTAGACGACCTTGTTGTCGGCCACCCACCGCCAGGCGCCCTCGACGGGCCTTTCGGCCTCCACCCGCAGCACCGATTCGGCCGCCGCCCGGTCACGCACCTTGCGGTCGAACGTCACGATGATCGGGAAACCGACGCCCACCTTCTCTGATTTCTCCCCCATGGGGGTGATGTCTGAGATGCCGAGCCTGGCCTTCTTCGGCGCGGCCTCGGCGGGGGCTGCCAGCGCCATGCAGACGGCCACGGCGACCAGGGCGGTCACGGCCGGCATCCGGGGGAAGAGCTTCACGGGTCGTACTCCTGGACTATGTGCTTGACGCGTTCCATAGATGTGACAGCTGAGGCCCGTGATTCGTCGTCCAGGAGGGCGTCACGATGTCATAACGGTTCAATTTTGTACATTCTGGGCCGGCCGTGGCGGCGCCACGGCCGGCCTCAGGGGTTACTTGCGCGCGATGCCGTTGAGCTTGCCGAACTCCTCGACGGCCTTCTCGCCGCCTTCCTCAAGGTCGGTGGTGACCTCGTCGGCCGACGGCGCCTTGATCGTCAGCTTGCCGCCCCAGCCGGTGAAGCGGGTGTCGATGCTCAGGTTCCCGCCGTCCAGGGACAGCGCGCTCCCCGCGAACGTCGTCACCAGGCGCGTGGGCAGACCCTTGGCGTCCACGGTGAGCCGCCAGTTGATCGGGGCCTTCAGCGTCTTGGCCGAGTCCTTGGCCCCCATCCTGGAGGCGCGGAACCACGCGGACGCCTTGCGGAGCTCACCGACGGTGATCTTGCCCTTGTAGCCGCCGGTGGCCGGCTTGGCGTTCTTGAACAGGGCCTTGAGCGTGGCCGGCTCCGCGATGTTCACGGGCTGGCCGAACATGCCGAGCATGCCGGCGGGCGGGCCGTGGGGGACCTTGTACCAGGTCTCGCCCTCCGGCACCACACTCGCCCAGATGCCGCCCGACAGGTAGGACGTGGTGCCGACCCTGATCGTGCGCTCGGACTTGGTCAGCGCCGCCAGCAGCGAGTCCTCCTCGGCGTCCAGGTCGTCGGCGTTGATGGCCAGCTTGCCGGTGATGTCGGACGCGACGACGCCCGACCGGCCGAACGCGAAGCTGCCGGTGCGCCGCAGGAAGACGGCACCCTCGCCGTCCTCGATGATGGTGGTGCGCTCGGTGAACTTCACGCCCTTGCCGGGGGCGATGTGCTTCTTGACCGCAGCCACCGGGTTCTTGGGCGCCGCGGCCTGCGCGGGCGTGGCCGTCACGAGGGCGGCGGCCGACGCCAACGCCAGGCCGGTGATGATGCGCTTCATGGGGATTTCCTCTGTTTTCGGTAGTCGTTTCGGTGGTGCCCGCGGGTCCCAGTCCTGCGACTAGGAGGCGACCTCGCCGGCCGGCGGAGCCTTGATCGAGACCTTCGCTCCCCAGCCCCGGAAGGTGGTGTCCTGCTTGACCGTGATGTCCTGCCAGGCGCCGACCAGCCCCTCGCCCGAGTAGGAGGAGGTCAGGCGCTGCGGTACGCCGCTGCGGCTGACCGTGAGCCGCCACGACACCTTGGTGCCGCCCTCCATGAAGACCGGGATGCTGGTGCGGAACCAGGGCGAGACCTTCTTCAGCTGGTCGAACGTGATCGTGCCCCGGTAGCCGTTCGACGTGCGCTCGGCCCTGGCCAGCAGCTTCTTCAGCGTGGCCGGCTCGACCGGGTTGATCGGCTGGGCGAACCAGCTGCTCAACGCCGCGTGCTTGGACCTGCGCCAGGTCGTGTCCCCGGGCAGGTCCTTCTCGTACATGTCGCCCGACACGTACGCCGTCTTGCCGACCACGATCGTGCGGTCGTCCTTGAACAGCTCGTCCGGCTTCTTCGCGTCGTACGTCGTGGCCATGTCGGCGGCCGCGATCCTGCCCTTGCCGAACATGAGCTTGCCCTTGCGCTTCATGAACGGCTCGGAGCCGTCCTCGCGCACGAGCGTGGTGGTGTCGGTGAAGCTCACGCCCTTGCCGGCGACGAGCTGCTTCTTGACCGCCGCGACGGGGTCCTTGGGCGCCGCCTGGGCGGGGGTGGCGAAGGCGAGGGCGGCGGCCGAAGCCACGGCCACGCCGGCGATGAGGGTTCGCATGGGGGGTGCCGTTCTGGTGAGGGGTCCGTGTGCCGGCGGGCTCACCCGGAGGAGGGCCCGCCGGACGTCACTCCGCCGAGACCTGGCCGGCGGGCGGAGCCTTGATCGAGACCTTCGCGCCCCAGCCTCGGTACGCGGTGTCGATCTTGAACGTGCCGGGCCAGCCCCGGACCAGCCCGCCGGCCGGGTAGGACGTGACCAGCCGCTTCGGCAGGCCGTCACGGCCGACCGTGAGCTTCCAGGTCACCTCGGTCCCGCCCGCGCTCCAGATCGGCACGCTCAGGTTGAACCAGGGCGAGACCTTGCCCAGCTGGTCGAACGTGATCGTGCCCTGGTAGCCGTTCGACGTGCGCTCGGCCTTGGCCAGCAGCTTCTTCAGCGTGGCGGGCTCGGCCGGGTTGATCGGCTGCGCCCAGTTGTTGCTCAGCGCCGCGCCGTCGGACTTGAGCCACGTCTTACCCTCGGGCAGCTGCTTCCGGTAGTAGCTGCCGGACAGATAGGCGACCTTGCCGACCAGGATCGTCCGGTCGTTCTGGAAGGAGTCCAGCCCCCGCTGGAGGGTCTCCTTCGGGTACGTGCTCGCCATGTCCGTCGCGGCCACCGTGCCCTTGCCGAACATGAGCTTGCCCTTGCGCTTCAGGTACGGCTCGGTGCCGTCGTCCTTCAGCCAGGTGGTGGTGTCGGCGAAGCTGACGCCCTTGCCGGCGACGAGCTGCTTCTTGACCGCCGCGACGGGGTCCTTGGGCGCCGCCTGGGCGGGGGTGGCGAGGGCGAGGGCGGCGGCCGAAGCCACGGCCACGCCGGAGATGAGGGCTTTCACCTGCCTACCGCTGGCCCAGGGAGTGGATGCCCTTGCCGGGGAGCTCGGACGGCACCTCGGTGTCGGCGCCCAGGTCGGCGAGGTCGACCCACTCGGACTCCGGCGGAGCGACGATCTTGACCTTGGCGCCCCAGCCGGTGTAGCGGGTCTCGATGACGGACTCGGTCTTGCCGAGGAGACCGAAGTCGAAGGTCCAGCCGCTGACCACGCGCTTGATCAGGCCCTTGGAGTCGACGTCCAGCAGGTACGAGACCTTGACCTTGCCGACCTTGCCGGAGATCGGCTGGCCCAGGGCCTTGCCCAGCTCCTTGACCGTCAGCGAGCCGCGGTAGTCGCCCTTGACGACCTTGGCCTTGGCGACCACCGTCTTGAGCACCTTGGCGTTGAAGACGTCGATCATCTGATCGGTGCCCGTGGCCTGGACGCCCTGGTAGCGCACCCACTTCTTGCCCTCGGGCAGGTCGTCGCTGAAGAGCCCGCCCTGCATGTAGGTGTCGCCGCCGACGCTGAGCGAGCGGGCGTTGGACATGCCGCGCAGCAGGGCGGCGACGTCCTCCGAGGTGCCCTTCGGGATTTCGGTGCGGGTCTTCAGGTCCACCGCGACCACTCCGGACCTGCCGAATTCGAGCACGCCGGTGGTCTTGGCGGACATGCTCTCTTTACCGTCGGTGATCGTCCGGCTCGTTTCGGAAACACGTACACCATGACCGGGCTTGAACTGCTGCTTCAGCGTCTTGACCGGGCTGAGGGGCGCTGCCTGCGCTGGTGCCGCCGTGACCAGCGTCGACATGGCGGCCACTGCCAGCCCGGCAATGATTCGCTTCATTGCGATCCCTTTGAAGTTGAGTATTGAGGGGTATGGATCATGTCAATTGAAGATCACAGGAATATCTCGGCGAAACTGGTTATTAACGGCGAATCGGTGCACTTTCCGTGCAGCGTGCGCATCGGCGAAGTGAGATCACCGTCACATCGCGGGATATCTGCTACCCGATGACCTGGTCAGGTCAAGCTTGGGGCTAGGCTTCACTGGCGGAAAACGCCCGGCACACGGGGTGGACCGGGCCGTCGAACATCAGTCGGAAATGAGCAAGGACGGACCCTCGTGGACCTGTTCGAACATCAGGCGAAGGAGCTCTTCGCGGACTACGGCATCCCGGTGCCTCGCGGCATCGTCGCCCACACCGTGGAGGAAGCGCGGGCGGCAGCGGAGCAGCTGACCGGTCGCGTCGTCGTCAAGGCCCAGGTAAAGACCGGCGGGCGCGGCAAGGCCGGCGGAGTGAAGGTGGCCGACGACGCCGCCGACGCCGTCGAGAAGGCCACCGCCATCCTCGGTATGGACATCAAGGGCCACACGGTCCACAAAGTGCTCGTGGAGGAGGCCAGCGCGATCGCGGAGGAGTACTACTTCTCCTTCCTGCTCGACCGCGCCAACCGCACCTTCCTGGCGATCTGCTCGGCGGCGGGCGGCATGGACATCGAGGAGGTCGCCCACAGCACGCCCGAGAAGGTCGCCAAGGTGCCCGTCTCGGCGCTGACCGGCGTCGACCGGGCCAAGGCCCGCGACATCGCGGTCGCCGGCGGCCTGCCGGAGAAGGCCCTCGACGGCGCCGCCGAGCTCATCGAGAAGCTCTGGTGCGCGTTCGTGGACGAGGACGCCACGCTCGTCGAGGTCAACCCGATGATCCTGGCCGCCGACGGGCAGGTGAAGGCGCTCGACGGCAAGGTCACCCTCGACGACAACGCCACCTTCCGCCAGTCCGACCACGAGACCTACGCCGACAAGGCGGCCGAGGACCCGCTCGAGGCCAGGGCCAAGGAGAAGGACCTCAACTACGTCAAGCTCGACGGCGACGTCGGCATCATCGGCAACGGCGCCGGCCTGGTCATGTCCACGCTCGACGTGGTGGCCTACGCCGGTGAGGCGTTCCCGGGCAAGCCCTCCCCGGCCAACTTCCTCGACATCGGCGGCGGCGCGTCGGCCGAGGTCATGGCGGCCGGCCTGGAGATCATCATGTCCGACCCGTCGGTCAAGTCGATCTTCGTGAACGTCTTCGGCGGCATCACCGCCTGCGACGCCGTGGCCAACGGCATCGTGTCGGCGTTCAAGCTGCTCGAAAGCCGCGGCGAGGCCGTCACGCACCCGCTGGTGGTCCGCCTCGACGGCAACAACGCCCAGCTCGGGCGGCAGATCCTGGCCGACGCCGCGCTCCCGCGCGTCGAGCTGGTAGACACGATGGACGACGCGGCCAAGCGGGCCGCCGAGCTCGCTGCGGCAGGTGTGTGACACATGGCTATCTGGCTGACCGAGAACAGCAAAATCATCGTCCAGGGCATGACCGGCGGTGAGGGCACCAAGCACACCCGCCGCATGCTCGCCTCCGGCGCCCGCGTCGTCGGCGGCGTCAACGCCCGCAAGGCCGGCACCACCCACGAGGGCCTGCCCGTGTTCGGCACGGTCAAGGAGGCCATCGAGAAGACCCGCGCCGACGTGTCGGTCGTCTTCGTGCCGCCCGCGTTCACCAAGGACGCCGTCAAGGAGGCCATCGACGCCGAGATCCCGCTCTGCGTGGTCATCACCGAGGGCGTGCCGGTGCACGACTCCACCGAGTTCTGGGCGTACGCGGTCGCCAAGGGCAACAAGACCCGCATCATCGGCCCGAACTGCCCCGGCATCGCCTCGCCCGGCGCCTCCAACGCCGGCATCATCCCCGCCGACATCACCACCGCCGGCCGCATCGGCCTGGTGTCCAAGTCGGGCACGCTGACCTACCAGCTCATGTACGAGCTGCGCGACTTCGGCTTCTCCACGGCCGTGGGCATCGGCGGCGACCCGGTCATCGGGACCACGCACATCGATGCGCTCCAGGCGTTCCAGGAGGACCCGGGCACCGACGCGATCGTCATGATCGGCGAGATCGGCGGCGACGCCGAGGAGCGGGCGGCCGCGTACATCGAGGAGCACGTCACCAAGCCGGTCGTGGCCTACGTCGCGGGCTTCACCGCGCCCGAGGGCAAGACGATGGGCCACGCCGGCGCCATCGTGTCCGGTTCCGCCGGCACCGCCCAAGCCAAGAAGGAGGCGCTGGAGAAGGTCGGCGTCCGCGTCGGCAAGACGCCCTCCGAGACGGCCCGGCTCATGCGCGAGATCATGCAGTCGCGCTGACCCGCTTTCACGGCCGAAGCCCCGCGCACATCCGCGCGGGGCTTTCGCTTTCCGGGGCCAGGGGCCTGCCCGCCGGGACCAGACCGGCGACCGTGAGGCGCGACCGCGCCCTGGGGGATCTCGCTCGACCGGTCGAAGGACGCCATCAGCCCGTTGCACAAGGCGGCGGCGGAGTTCCGCGCTTTCGCCCCGGGCAATCTCGGGTGGGAGCTACAGGCTTCGGGGAAGGCCGGCGTCGCCTCCGGGAGGCCGAGGCGCTTCTGGACGCGGACGGCGTCACGGAGAACTCCGTGCGGGTGCACCGGTTGAGCCCGCCCGCGCCTTGAACGGCACGGGTTCGCGTCCCGCTCCTGTCAGCCGGGAGGACGGGTGTCCGGGGGTTTGGAGATCCTTGATCTTGCCTTCGACGACTATTGATCTTGAAACGGCTCACAAACTGGGCGGGGGCGGCGCGTCAACCAAGCGCTGGTCGGGAAAGATTGAGAAAATCGCTTGTTGTGACGGCGATACTCGACCAGCTGCGGACCGCCCCCCGGTCGGTCCTCGGCAAGCTCCCCGGGGTCTCGAGTGACGATGACGAGACGCGCCGGCCGCTACCCGTGTCCGGGATGCTGGCCGCCGCGTGCACGCTGGGCGTCGGGCTGGCCGTGCTCACCACGCTCACGCTGGTCGGCTGGATCGCCGCGCCACGCGGCACGCTCGGTTCCGGGCTGCCGGGGGTGTTCCGCACGGCGGCGCAGATCTGGCTGGCGGCCCACCACGCGGGGTTCGAGATCCCCGGCGGCCGGGTGGGGCTGCTGCCGATCGGCCTGATGGTGCTGCCCGCCGTGCTGCTGTACAAGGCGGGGCGGTGGATGGCCCGCGACGCCGACCTGCGGCTCCGGCTGCCGGCACGGCTGCCGAAGAACAGCCCGCGCGAGAAGGCCGCGGCCCGGCGCCGGGCGCAGCTGCTGCTGGTGGCCCAGGCCGGCGTGTCGCTGGCCGCGCCGTACGCGCTGCTGGCCGGGCTGATCGCGCTGGTCACCGGCAACGAGATCACCCAGCCGTACATCGGCGAGGCGCTGCTGAGTCACTTCCTGCTGGCGTTCGCGGTGGGCACGGTGGCGACGGCGCGGACGATCGGGCCGTGGCGGGCGATGCTGCGGCTGCTGCCGGAGCGGGTGCGGGCGCTGACCGTCGGCACGGCGGTGGCCACGGCGCTGCTCGTGCTGTTCGGGCTGGGGCTGGTGCTGGTCGCCGTGGCGATCAACTTCGACCAGGTGCGGGCGCTGTCCGACGTGCTCTCGCCGGGGGTCGTCGGCGGGCTGCTGCTCCTGCTGGTGCAGGCGCTCTACCTGTTCAACGTGGTCATCTGGGCCTCGTCCTACATCGCCGGGCCGGGGTTCGCGATCGGCGCCGACACGCTGGTGGCGCCCACCGGGGTGCAGCTCGGCACGGTGCCGAGCCTGCCGCTGCTCGGCGCGCTGCCGGAGAGCGGGCCGGTGCCGGCCTGGATGATGGCGGTGATCGCGCTGCCGTTCGCGGCGGGCGCGGTGGCCGGCGTGGTCGTGGCCAGGATGTCGCCCTCTCCCGCGTACGAGGCCGCGCCGCTGTGGGGTTTCCTGACGGGCGTGACGTCCGGGCTCGTCGCGGGGCTGCTCGCGGCGCTGTCCGGCGGGCCGATCGGCGGGGGGCGGCTGACGGCCGTCGGGCCTTCGGCGTGGGAGGTCGCGCTGTCGGTCGCGCTGGAGGTGGGCGTGGCGGCGGGTATCTCCGCCGGTGTGACGAACCTGCTGCTGCTCAACCGCAAGGTCCGGGCGCCGCTGGACAGGGCGGCGGCGCCGGTGCGCAAGGCCGGGGCGGCCATCGCCCGGGTCGCGGGCAAGGTGGGGCTGGCCGAGGCCGACACCCGCCCGCTGCCCGGTCACTGGATGGACGCCACCGAGGCCGACACCCAGCCGATCCCGGTCATCCGCGACGACTGGCAGGACGAGCACGCCTCGGCCGCGGCCGAGACGCTCTCGCAGGCGCGCCCGCGCCCGCCGATGGACCAGGCGGTGCCGGCGCGTCAGGACATCGTGGACGAGTCCGACGACCGCGGGGGCCACGTCATCTACGTCGACCCCTACGCGTGGGACCGTGACTAGGGCGTGGTGCCCAGCAGCTCCAGCACGTCGGCGGGCAGCTTCTTCTCCGCCGCGTCCCTGAACTGCACGTAGCACTCGCCCTGGGAGGACACGGTGCCCGCGCCCTTCATGCATTCCTGGTAGGCGGAGTGCTCGTCCATCAGGTAGAGCTGCATGGCCGTGGCTCCGGCCGACAGCAGGAGCGCGACGGTGGACACGGCGATGCCGCCCGCCGCCGAGCCCGTGGGCTTGCCCGCGTTTCGTAGGAGCGGGAGCGCGCGAATCCCCGCCACGAGCGCGAACACCGCCAGAACCAGCCCGGCCGCGGGCAGCATGATCGTCATCGCCAGCGCTGCGATGGACAACCAGATCGCTCGGCGGCCCGCGGACTCCGCGGGCTGCTGACCGGCCGGTGCTTGCACCGGTGTCGACACCTGACCTCCTCTGCGTCACCGTGACCGGGAACAGATACGCTGGCAGCCCCAACCCGGAATCCCCATGGGAGTGTGCGTGTCCAAGGCTGCGCGGCTTGTCGTCCTCGTCTCCGGCTCTGGAACAAACCTACAGGCCCTCCTGGACGCTTCCGCCGATCCGTCGTACGGAGCACGGGTCGTGGCAGTCGGTGCGGACCGGGATGGCATCGAAGGGCTGGCTAGAGCATCTCGCGCAGGTATACCCACTTTTGTCCGAAAATTGGGTGACTACCCATCGCGGGCCGGATGGGACGCCGCGCTCGCGTCCGAGATCGCCTCGCACAAGCCGGACCTGGTGATCTCGGCCGGCTTCATGAAGATCGTCGGAGCTCCGACCCTGGAGGAGTTCCCGCTGCTCAACACCCATCCCGCGCTGCTGCCGGCGTTCCCCGGCGCGCACGGGGTGCGTGACGCGCTGGCCCACGGGGTGAAGGTGACGGGGTGCACGGTCATGCTGGCCGACGCCGGGGTCGACACCGGGCCGATCGTCGCGCAGGAGGCCGTGCCGGTGCTGCCCGGTGACGACGTGGCGACCCTGCACGAGCGCATCAAGACCGTCGAGCGCCGCCTGCTCGTCGACGTCGTCGGCCGGATGGCCCGGGAGGGCTGGACGGTCAGCGGACGCACTGTCCGCATCGGTAACCCATCAGGAGGGGAAAGCACGTGACTCGCATCGCCATCCGGCGCGCTCTCATCGCCGTCTACGACAAGTCGGGGCTGGAGGAGCTGGCCAGAGCCCTGGACGAGTCGGGGGTGGAGATCGTCTCGACGGGCGGCACGGCGGCGGCCATCGCCTCCTACGGGATTCCGGTCACCAAGGTCGAGCAGCTCACCGGCTTCCCCGAGTGCCTCGACGGCCGGGTCAAGACCCTGCACCCGCGCGTGCACGCCGGCATGCTGGCCGACCTCAACAAGCCGCACCACGTGGCGCAGCTCGACGAGCTGGAGATCGACCCCTTCCAGCTCGTGGTCGTCAACCTCTACCCGTTCCAGCAGACGGTGGCCTCGGGCGCGTCCGACGCGGAGTGCGTGGAGCAGATCGACATCGGCGGGCCCGCGATGATCCGCGGCGCCGCCAAGAACCACAGCACCTGCGCCGTCGTGGTCGACCCCGCCGCCTACGGCGCCGTGCTGGCCGCGCTCGGCCAGGGCGGCTTCACGCTCACCGAGCGCAGGCGGCTGGCCGGCGCCGCCTACGCGCACACCGCCGCCTACGACGTCGCCGTGGCCTCCTGGTTCGCCAACGGCTACGCCGAGCAGGGCACCTGGCCGGAGTTCATGGGCGCCACCTGGCAGCGCAAGTCCGAGCTGCGCTACGGCGAGAACCCGCACCAGGCCGCCGCCCTCTACAGCGCGGGCGGCGACGGCCTGGCCAACGCCGAGCAGCTGCACGGCAAGGAGATGTCCTACAACAACTACCTCGACGCCGACGCCGCCTGGCGCGCGGCCTGGGACTTCACCGGTCCCTGCGTGGCCGTCGTCAAGCACCAGAACCCGTGCGGCATCGCCGTCGGCGCGGACGTGGCCGAGGCCCACCGCAAGGCGCACGCGTGCGACCCCGTCTCCGCCTACGGCGGCGTGATCGCGGTCAACGGCGCGGTCACGGCCGAGCTGGGCCGGCAGATCGCCGAGGTGTTCACCGAGGTCGTGGTGGCGCCCTCCTACGAGCCCGAGGCGCTGGCCGTACTCACCCAGAAGAAGAACATCCGCCTGCTGGTCTGCCCGAGCGGGCCGGTCAACCCGGCCGAGTTCCGCCGTATCGACGGCGGGCTGCTGGTGCAGCAGGTGGACCGGGTCGACGCCACCGGCGACGACCCGGCGACCTGGCAGCTCAAGGCGGGCGAGCCGGCCTCGCCGCAGATGCTGGCCGACCTGGCGTTCGCCTGGCGGGCGGCACGCTCGGTCAAGTCCAACGCGATCCTGCTGGCCAGTGACCAGGCCACGGTCGGCGTCGGCATGGGCCAGGTCAACCGCGTCGACTCCTGCCGGCTGGCGGTCACGCGCGCGGGGGAGCGGGCGGCGGGCTCCGCGGCGGCGTCCGACGCGTTCTTCCCCTTCCCCGACGGGCCGCAGGTGCTGATCGAGGCGGGCGTCAAGGCCATCGTGGAGCCGGGCGGCTCGGTGCGCGACCAGGAGGTCATCGACGCCGTGGAGAAGGCGGGCGTGACCCTCTACTTCACGGGCACGCGGCACTTCTTCCACTGAGCGCGGTTGGGTGGCCCGTCGGGGCGGGTCACCCAAAAGCGGGTCAAGCATCCGCATCGTGCGGTTAATCTGAGGGCTTCCGTCGCGTGATTGTTCCCCCGGAGTCCTTATGACACTGCTCGACGCATCCCTGCAGGCATTCCTCGCCGTGAACGGGTTCGCGACCAGCCCCTTCGTGCTCATCCTGCTCGCGTTCGTCGGCGCCTACCTCGGCGGGCGTGTCGTCGAGCTCATCCCGTTCACCCGCCGGATCATCGAGCGGCGCGAGGCTCAGCCGGCCGAGCGGGAGTAGTCCCAGGCCAGTTTGGCGGCGCCGGCCAGCCCGGCCAGCACCCCCAGCGTCGTCGGCCGCACCCGCACCGCCCTGACGAACGCCAGCCCGCCGACGTCGTCGAGCGCCCGTTCCAGCGGCTCGAACAGCACCGCCCCGGCGCCCGACACACCGCCGCCGACGACCACGGTGCTCACCTCGGCGGCGGCGGCCGTGGAGGCGATCATCCCGGCCAGCGCCCCGGCCCCGCGCTCGAACGCGGCCACGGCGACCGGGTCCCCGGCCGCCGCGTCACGTGCCAGCATCCGGGCGTCGGCCTGCTCCGCGCCGGGGCTCCAGCCGTTCTCCAGGGCCCAGCGGGTCATGTTCGGCCCGCTGGCGTACCGCTCGACGCAGCCACGGCCGCCGCATTCGCAGCGCTCGCCGTACGGGTCGATCGTCATGTGGCCGACGTGCCCGGCGTTCCCGGTGGGGCCGAGCAGCGGCCGCCCGTCGATGACCAGGCCGCCGCCGATGCCCGTCGAGACCACGACGCCCAGCAGCGCCGAGCTGCCCCGGCCGGCCCCGAGCCAGTGCTCGCCGAGCGCCATGCACTGGGCGTCGCCGGCCAGCACGGTCGGCAGCCCGGTCAGCGCCCGCACCTCGTCGCACAGCGGGAAACCGCGCCAGCTCGGCATGTTCACCGGGCTGACGGTCCCCCGGTCCAGCGGACCGGCGCAGCCGATCCCCACCGCCACCGGGGCGGGGCCGCCGCCGGTCACCTCCTCGATCAGGCCGCCGAGCGCGGCCATCACCTCCTCACGCGGCGTGGGCCGGGTCGCGGAACGCAGCACGGAACCCTCCTCGTCCACCAGCGCGGCGGCGAGTTTGGTTCCTCCGATGTCAATGGCGAGTACGTGTGTCATCAGTGTTTGTGGTGGTTGTCGGGCTGGCGGGGATCGCCAGGGTGTTCCAGTCCGGGCACGAGCTCTACCTGTGCGGCGCGCTGCTCGTCGAGCCACCGCGCGAACGCCAGCCGCCGCGCGGCGCCGACCGGCGCCTCGGGCGTCCGTTCTGGAGGCTGGTCGAGCTGTGCGCTCGCCACCGCGACATGCCATCCGAGCGCGTCCCGCACCGGGCCGGTCAGCGTGCCGTACGGGTTGCTCCGCAGCGCGGCGGCCAGTGCCGACGGCAGCGACTCCAGCGTCACCTCGCCCAGCGGTTCGAGCTCGTCCGCCCGCGCCCGTACGGCTTCCGCGCGGCTGGGGAACAGCCGGTGCGACACGAGATGGCAGACCTCCACGGGCCCGGCCCGGCCGCCGGGAACCCAGCCTGCCGGGATCGCGGCCGTCGCCGCGACGTGCGCGAACATGGCCCGCACCCACGGGCTCCCGGCGTAGGCGGCGGCGTTGACCGACCCCAGCTCCACAGCGGCCACCCGCCCCAGCGGCCCAGCCGCTTCAGAAGCGAGGGCCGGTTCCCGGTCCAGTGATTCGCTCGGCTCCGGGGGGAGGCCGCGTGCTCGGGCCTCGGCTTCGCAGAGGGTCTCGGTGAGGATGACCTGGGTGAGCCAGCGGGCGAGCTGCCGGTCCTCGGCGGTGCCCGGGGCGGGCAGCGCGGCGGCTGAGGGACCGTCGCGCAGTTCGGCGATGCGCCGGTCGAGCAGGTCGCGCCCCACCGGCCGGCCGCCCACGAAGCCGATCACCGTCTCCACCGGGCGGGTCACCGGATCACCTCCAGGCGGACGGCGGCCCCGTACTGGCAACGGCCGAACCACATGACCTTGGGGAGCGCCCACCAGTGACCGCCCGGCGCGTCCCCGGGAACCCGTACGGGGAACGCCACGTCAGCCGTCGCGCCGGGCGGCACGGTGAAGGGCAGCAGCGGGGACGGGAGCAGCTCCCACGAGCCCCAGGGGGCGGCGAGCTGGGCCTCGCCGCGGATCTCGCCGGCGGTGCCGTTCGCGAGCCGCACCACGAGCGCGGCGGCGTCGCCCGGCCGCAGCGTGAGGGCGCCGTGCGGGATGGACAGAGACAGCCCCGTGGGGTGGCCCTCGGCGGCGGTGGTGCCCTGGATGACGGGCGCGGGCGCCGGCCCGGGAACGGGCAGCTCCGGGACGTCGCCCAGCGCGACGGTGGTGACGTCCTCGATCAGCTGGCCGCCGGCGGCGGTCCGGGCGGCGACGAAGTGCAGCCCCCGGCCCGGCGCGGGCGTCACGGTGACGGGGAAGCGGAGATGGCCGCCCGGTTCCAGCCGGTAGGGCCGGTGGGCGGGCGTGGCGGTCCACCCGGCGGGCACCGCCATCTCGACGATCCCCTCGTGCGCCGCGTCCACCAGGTGTGACGCGACGACCACGGCCACCTCGAAAGCGGCCCCGTCGGCGGGCGTGACGAGCCCCGGCGACACGGTCACGGACACCGGCAGGTAGCCGAGCGGAGCGGGCCCCTTGTTGTGCAGCCAGTAGCGGCTGTAGACGGGCTGAGCCGGCTCCGCGACCGCGCCGAGCTCGGGGCCGGGGCCCAGCGGGACGCCGGGTGAGAGCAGCGTGACGACCTCGGCGCCCGCGAGCTCCACCACCCGCTCGGGGACGGGACGCGCGAGCCGTTCGAGCAGGTCGGCGCGCGTCCACGGGCCGGGGAGGAGCGGTGAGGCGATCCGCGCCGCGCTGCCCAGCCCGGTGGCCTCGATCAGCCGCAGCGTCACCCCGTCGGCGGGCGCGTGGGCGTGGCCGTGGGCGTGCGGGTTGCCGGTGGCCTTGAGCGTGCTCACCAGGACGTCCCGGTACGGCCGCACGCCCAGCAGGGAGTGCGTCGGCGGCAGCTCACCGCCCGGCCCGTCGGCGACGCGCGCCAGCAGCGGGGTGACGAACTCCTGCCCGGCCGCCGGAGCCTGGACGGCCCGCCAGTCGCCGTCGCCCGCCACGAGCGCGTAGGCGAACTCGTGCGTCCAGTGCTGGAGCTGGAAGGCCGACCCGTCGGGGCTGGTCCGGCGCGGCGGATCGAGCCACACCCCCGACGGCCAGCCCGTGCAGGACCGCATGAGCGACAGGTGCAGCGCCCCCGACGGGTCGACCGCGAACCCCGGCAGCCCGTACGCCAGCAGCGCCACCGTACGCTCGTCGAGCCGTTCCGTCCCGGCCGGGCACACCGCCGTGACGACCCCGTCGGCCAGGTCCGCCACCAGGTCGGCGACCGGCCCGGTGACGATCAGCGCGGGCAGGGCGCGTACGTCGCGCAAATCGGCGCCGGGCCGCCACACCTCGGTCAGCGGCCGCTCGGCGGGCACCCACACGAGGGGCGCGCCCGACTCGACGGCCTCCCGGAAGGCCGGCCCGGCCCGGTCGAGCAGTTCGGCGGCGACCGGGTTGACGGCCGGGCCGCCGAGGACGATGCGCGCGTCCGGCAGGTTCGAGTCCACCTCCAGCCACCCGTAACGGGCCCAGGACGCGGCGGACGTCGTCGCGGTGACCCCGGCGCGGGCCAGCGCCGCCACGAGGTCGCGGGCCGATGGCGCGTCCTCCAGCCGGGGCACCACGATCTCGGCCACGCCGAGCGCCCGCGCGCCCGCCGCGCCGAGGTCGACCCGGACCGTGCTGGACAGCCCGAACCAGGTGCCGGCCGGGTTGTCGAGCGTCCACGGGTGCTCGGCGGAGTCGACGTCGGGCAGCGCGAACCCGCGCCCGACCACCGCCCCGGCCACGTCCGACACCGGCAGCGCGCCCTCGACGGCGGCCGGGAAGCGGACGCGCAGCAGCCGGTCGGCGCCGCTGTGGTCGAGCACCCGGGTGACGCAGTCGACCCGGTCCGAGCCCGCCCACAGCGTCACGACCTGCTCGTAGGCGACCTCGCCCAGGTGCCCGCGCACGACGAGCCGCTGCCCGGCCGGGCAGCTCTGGGCGCGCACGGAGAGCGCGGGGGAGTCGCCCGACCCGAGCACCTGCCCGGTGGGCATGAGGTGCCAGGGGCCCTCGCCCATGTCGGGATGCTGCGGGTACTCCTCGTACAGGCGCAGCTCGTTGCCCAGCCCGGTGAGCAGCTCGCGGCCCCGGTCGAGGACGGAGACCAGCCCGCCGCCCCGCGCCGGGTCGGCACTCACCCGCCAGCGGGCGTTCTCGATGGTGTGTCCGGGCAGGTCCGCCCAGCTCCCGGCCTCGCCGGGCACCACCCGGTAGGCCCGCCAGCCCGTCGGCGGGACGTCGCGGGCCAGGAAGGACAGCGTCCCGTCCGCCGCCACGGCCTCGGCTCCCTCGACGGTCAGGCCGGGGCCGAGCCGTACCCGGACAAGCCCGTCGCGCGGGAACGGCAGCGTGTTCGTCACCACGACGCTGCGCCGGTCGAGCGCGATGCGGCCGGTCAGCGCGTCCAGCGCCCGGTCGCGGGCGCCGGTGGCCAGGTCGTACGCCTCGCGCCAGCCGGTCAGCAGGTCGATGTAGACCTGGTCGGACTCCGAACCGGTGATCGCGTCGTGGTGTGCCCCGTAGGCGAGCTGCCGCCACGCCTTGTCCAGTGCCGTGTGCGGGTAGCCGCCCAGGCCGAGCAGGGCCGCGAACGCCGACAGCCGCTCGGCGTCCAGCACCGCCACCTCGGCGGCCCGTTGCGCCTGCTTGGTGTCGATGTACGAGACGTCCTTGCCGGTGTAGATGGGGTTCATGTCCCGGGATTGCGGGCTGAAGGATGAAGTTTCGCCCCGCACCGCGTCCAGGAAGTCCCGCGGCGTCCCGCACACGAACCTCGGCCACACGTACCGCTCGTTCCACGTCCGGTGGATCTCGGTGACCCACTTGTTCGGCGGCGTGTAGTCGGTGCCGACCGGCAGCAGGATGTTGCGCGTCGCCGCCACGGGCTTCAACGACCGGTACAGGTCGTACACCGCCTGGCAGGCGGCCTCCAGCGTCGGCGAGGAGTCCATCCACCAGCCCGCCGAGTAGTGGCCGGGCATGTAGTGGGTGAGCACGCCCCGCCCCGACGGCGAGATCCACTCGAACTCGCTGGGGAACTGCATGACCGTGGCGTCGGCCTTGGCCTCGCGGAAGTTCTTGCTGATCGGCCCCCACTGGTGGAACGGCCCGCGGGCCCACGCGCTGCCCGTCAGCCCCGCCGCCGCCAGGTAGCCGGGGAACTGCGGGTCGTGCCCGAACACGTCGAGCTGCCAGGCCGTGCGCGGGTCGCCGCCGAGGATGTCGCGCTGGTAGCCGATGCCGTGGACGAGGTTGCGGATCGTGCTCTCGGCGCCGGTCAGGTTCGTGTTGGGCTCGTTGTACGTGCCGCCGACCAGCTCGGCACGGCCCTCGGCGAGCAGGACGCGCAGGTCGGCCCGGCGCTCCGGGCGGGTGTCGAGGAACGGCTTGAGATAGTCGACCTCGGCCAGCACGAACCGGTAGTCGGGGTCGCGCAGAGCCAGCTCGATGTGCGCCTCGACCAGCGCGAACGCGTTGCGTTCCCAGAGCGGCCTGGTCGAAGGCCCGGCCGACAGCAGTTCCCACGGGCTGGTGTAGGCCGCCTGGGTGTTCCACCAGACGGGGTCGTAGTGGAAGTGCGACACCATGAACATCGTCCAGCCGGGCGCCTCGGCGGTGACGTCCACGGCGAGGGTCTCGTCGCCGAGGCGCACCGCGCACGGCACCACGGTCCCGGCCGGCACGTCCACGGTCAGCGGCACCTCGACGGTCCCGCCTCCGGCGGGCACCCGCAGGCCGCCGCGGACGCCCTCGCCGGTGACCGCGAGCTCGGCCTCGTCGCCCGGCCCCACGGTCATCCGCAGGACCTGGCGCGGTTCGGCGCGCGTGCCCAGGAACAGATCGGTCGGCTCCGCGGACAGCAGGCGAGCAGACATGACCACCACCTCGGGGAGCACGACTCCGGCGAATGTCACCATATGCCGTCCAAAGTCCGATGACAACGATGTCATTCGGGTCGCGGACGTCCGGGACCCGGAGCGTGGAAGGATTGACCGCATGAGCGCAGTGAGACTCGACGGCAAGGCGACGGCAGCGAAGATCAAGGCAGACCTGGCGGGCCGGGTGACCGCGCTCGGCGAACGCGGCATCACGCCCGGCCTCGGCACCGTGCTGGTCGGCGACGACCCCGGCAGCCAGATCTACGTGGCGGGCAAGCACCGCGACTGCGCCGAGGTCGGCATCTCCTCCATCCGCGTCGACCTGCCCGCGACCGCCACCCAGGCCGACGTCGAGGCCGCCATCGACGAGCTCAACGCCTCGCCCTCCTGCACCGGCTACATCGTCCAGCTCCCGCTGCCCAAGCACCTTGACACGATGGCGCTGCTGGAGCGCATGGACCCGGCCAAGGACGCCGACGGCCTGCACCCGGTCAACCTGGGCCGCCTGGTCCACATGGTCGACGCGCCGCTGCCGTGCACGCCGCACGGCATCGTGCTGCTCCTGCAGGAATACGGCGTGCCGATCAAGGGCGCCGAGGTGGCCGTGGTCGGCCGAGGCATCACCGTGGGCCGCTCACTCGGCCTGCTGCTGACCCGCCGCAGCGAGAACGCCACCGTGACCCTCTGCCACACCGGCACCGAAGACCTGGCCGCGCACGTGCGCCGCGCCGACATCGTGGTGGCCGCCGCCGGCGTGCCCGACCTGATCACCCGCGACATGGTCAAGCCGGGCGCCGCCGTGCTCGACGTCGGCGTCTCCCGCGTCCACGGCAAGATCGCCGGTGACGTGGCGGCCGACGTCGAGGACGTCGCCGGCTTCCTCACCCCCAACCCGGGCGGCGTCGGCCCGATGACCCGCGCCCTCCTGCTGTCCAACGTGGTGGAGGCCGCCGAGCGCACATCCGTCATCTGACGGACGCCACGGGCCGCTCGTCGGCCCAGGATGGTCCTCAAAGCTCCTACCAGGGCATACGCCGGTAGGGAGGGAGGACCATGGAGCTCGAAGGACTGGTCGCCGCCGTCACCGGCGGCGCCGCCGGCCTCGGCGCCGCCATCGTCGACGGCCTCCGCGCGCGCGGCGCCCACGTCGTCTACGGCGATCTGCGCGACGACCGGCCGTCCCCGCCCGGCACCCGCTACCAGCACCTGGACGTACGCGACCGCGACTCCTGGGACACCTTCGCCGAGACCGTCCGCGCCACCCACGGCCGGCTCGACATCCTCGTCAACAACGCCGGAGTCAGCGCCCGCGCGGACCTGCTCGACACCACGGACGACGACTGGGACCGGGTCCTGCGCACCAACCTGTGGGCGCCGTGGACCGGCATCCGCGCCTTCGCCGCCGAACTGACCGCCAGCCCGCACGCCAGCGTCGTCAACATCGGCTCCGTCTACGGCCAGGTCCCCCCGCCCGCCC
>NZ_LAVL01000063.1 GCF_001083785.1 Nonomuraea sp. SBT364 | reverse complement strand
CAGCAACCACGAACGCACCGCCGCTCTGCCAGACTTCCTGCACACCTACAACCACCACCGATGCCACACCGCACTCGGCGGCCAGCCACCGATCACCCGTGTCAACAACCCAACGGGTCAATACAGCTAGCCGTTGCCGCCCCCTACCGACGGGATGCTCCTGCGAGCCCACACCATCGACGTGCTCACCGTCACGAAGTCGGGGTTCGAGCGCATCGAGGTCTTCGACGACCGGAGCCTGTTCAGCGCCTTCGGCCTCCCCGCTGTCCATGAGACCGCCCGTGGATGATGAGTAGTGGCCGGCACGTACAGGGCAGGAGCCATGGGCCGGCGAGCCAGTCACCGCGATCACTACCGGATCCAGGGTCGAAACGTTCACGGCCGGTGGACACACGAGTTTGATCAGGTCGGGCGGCTACGGGCTCCCGTGGGAGAGACGAACGCCACCGCTGGTGATCTTTGCGTGCCCGCCGCGCCGGTCGATCAAGAACAGGGGTGGCGTTCGGGGCGTCCCTGCGGCCGTCTGGACGACAGCGGCGATCTCGTCCTGGACGTAGGCGACGTCACCGTCGCGCGGACGACCGATGTCGATGACTATGTCGATCTTCTCGGGTCCCAGGGGCAATCAGTTCGGTGGTCTCGAAGACCTTCGCCTCCGTGGTGGTGCTGCCGTGCGGGAAGCCCACGACCGTTCCGGGGTTGCTGACTGCCGCGGAGCGTGGCGGCTGCCAGCGGGACGTCGGCGGGACGCAGGAACACCGATGCGTTGTCTCCGTCGAAGACTCGCGCCGGCGATTCCGGTCATCAGCCGCGCCGGAGCGACGGTTGAACACGCCCCTGCCGATATGGCTCTCGGAGCCGGGAGTCCTCGAAGAACGAGTCGGTCCACAAGGAGCAGAACTCCAGGTATCTGTCGGCCTCCGCGCGATCACGAACTCGCTCGAGTAACGCAATGATGATGGCGTCAAGATGTCGCGCGGATGGTTCGACGACGCTGTCCGCTGTCATTTCGTCGTCGCGGCGTAGCCTTACCGCCTCCAGGAGATCGGATTCTGTCACCGCGCCGCTGAGGAGCTCACGTATCGCCCGGAAGTAATAGGCATCGACGCGTGGGAGGTCCTCGCAGTATCGGGAGACATTGGTCCAGTCACGCATCGCGGCCAGACGTTGGCAGGCCGGGGCGAGTGCTCGACGGTAGTAGTCTCGGGCGCCGCGGTGGTCGCCATGCCTGGCGGGCTTGTCCGTCAGCTCTTTCAGAGTGTCGCACATGCTTATCAGTTCAGCGTGATCGAGTGTGACGTGCCCATCGCGAATGGAGAAATACCACCAGCGTGGGTTGCCCGGGTCGTTGGCTCGTGCTGTCTCCAGGAGGTCGAGGTTTCGCCTTCTCTTGTCCTTGCTGATCACCACCGATCGGGTGTAGCCGTCGTGGTTCACCTGGATGTCGATACCGATGACGTCGACGGGCGTGCCCGGCCCTTCGGCGATCACCGGATACTCGTGCACCTCTCCCCTGTAGCGAATGGCGCTGTCCGCCCTGAATATGCGCGGCAGGTCGGTGGTGTGCACGTTGCGGTCCACGTCGATGATTTCGGGCGCGAACGCCATTCGGCGCAGGCCTTCCAGGCGGGACAGGTACATCAGGCACGGCCGCAAATTTCGTGCCGATCGTTCGGTCAGCCATTCATCGGCATCGAGGAAGACGATCCAGCCCTCGCCGACAGCGTCGATCGCTTGGTTTCTCGTTCGTGCGAACGATCTCGTCCACGGCGTCCGGATCAACCGGACGCCGTGGTCGCGGTAACGTTCAACGATTCGAGGTGTGTCGTCCGTGGACCCGGTGTCCAGCACGAGAATGTTGTCCAGCCCGAGATCGACCACGCTGTCGAGGCAACGCGCGATGCAGCGTTCCTCGTCTTTGGCGAGAATGACGATGCTCACCGGACACGGCTGCTCCTCGCCGGCGAATTTCACCGGCACCGACGGAGTTACGCGCCTGGTGATCCACTCTGTCGACCTGACCGAACTGAGGTCCTCGTACTCCACGCCACTCCACATATCGAATCGTCCGCCGAGATGAGACTAGTCTTCGGGCCCGCCCCAGTCGTATCCGCAAGCAGATGCTCGGGGCAGCTCCGTCCCGCCGCCGCAGCCGTACCACCAGCCATCGAAGACGTAGCAGACGTAGTAGGGCGTCGTCCATTGCTCATCCACGAACGTCCAGTTCACGAACGCGATGGGATTGCCGCACGTTTTGGTGTGGTCCCACGGGACGAAGTCAGGTGTGAAACAGTTGGCCTCGGCGACGGACGACGGCTTGATGACCGGCGGAGCGCCGGCTGCCTGCGCCGGAGCAGCAGCGAAGGCAAGGAATGAGGCACCGGCGAGAAGCGCGCCTGCGAGACCCCTTCTCATCTTCATGCCGTTTATGTGGCTGCGACGGACGCGACCGGAGCCTGTCTCCGGGTGGTTGGAAGGGGCGCTTGTCAGTTCGGTTTCCAGGTTGTCCAGAAAAGCTTGACGCTGCTCGTGCAAAATACACCTCCGGATGGTGTGGCGGGAACTTGCCCGAGGGCATGTCACCCTCAGGCATGCCGACTGAGGCCGGCCTGATTCTCGAACACGGAGACCGGCTTGTTGGAACATGCTGCTGAGCAGATTGTCCAGGGAGCCCTGTGAACGCGAGCGGCTGAGATGCAGCCGTCACTGAGGGGGTGGTCGCGGCCCTGGAGTGGACGAATGGATAATTTCTATTTGGCAAGCGTAAATGCACTGCGCCTCTGGACACACAGTAATTACTGCCAAAGGGCGCGGTAAATACGCCACATCCGCCCATGACGACGTGTCAGCTCCGGAGGCAGACGTCTGTCCTGGGTCGGTGAGCTGACCATCTCGCCGCCGCCACCTGCAGCGGGCGGGTGGCGAAGTAGTCGTCCACGTGCCCCATGTCGCGTAGTCGCCGCTGGAGCGGCGCGTGGGACCGATTCCGCAGGACTGGTCCTGGCCCGACGACTAGGCCGTCACCCCCCGCCGGCTCATCCTGCCGGAGGGTCTTCCCACACCCCGGCTGTCACGTTTCCAGCGACCGACAGCGACCGACGACAAGATCCAGTCCGGGGTTCGGTCCAGACGTTGCCGGTGGGGCGGCGTCGAACCGGTAGCCGTCATCCACGCGTGTCAGCGGGCGTAGGTGAGGTGGCGGCCGTTGAGGCGGATGTCGCCGTGAAAGGGCGCGTACACCGGCGGCTGGATGAGGATCGAGTCGCCGGGGGACGACGATGACCTCAGAGGTCTGCATGACCCTTTCTCGGGGACGTCCCAGCCGAAGCGTCTGACCTGCCAGCCGGTGACCGCGTCGAGGTCGGTGGCGCCGCCGGGATAGCCGAACACGCCGTGCTCGACCGCCTCGTGCAGAGCGTCGAGCACCGCCGGTGGCGCCTTGAAATCCATGTCCGCCACGCACATCGGCGGCGGATCGAGCTGCTTCACCGGGGGACAGCAGCTCGTGTGCGTGGGCCCACTTCATCGAGTTCGACCGGCGACGGTCGATCACCTCGTCGAAGATGGACGGGCCGACTGCGGGAGACGGTCCGATCAGGGCTTCGGCGGGGGTTGCTCACATCGGCTCCATCAACGGCATTCCGGTCGGGTCGAGCGGGGTCAGGGCGCCAGCACCAGCCGGTAGCGGGCTCGGCCGTCGCGCAGCCGGCGCACCGCGAGGGTCGGCAATCCTGCCCAAGGCCGGGTACAGGTGCCACCGGAATACGGCAGAAACGGGCCGCGGGGGTCGGGGTGATTCGCGTGTCGGCGGACGGTTCTCGACGGCGTCCTCACTCTCTGCCGGCCGACTCCTCGTCGTGCCCCTGCTGTAGGACACCCGCGCGCGCGGCGGCGAGCGCGACGCGCACCGCCTGGTCGGCGGTCGTCTCGTTGACCGGTTCGGCGGTGATGAGCAGGCGCAGGTAGATCGGCGCGGCCAGGGTCTTGAGCACCTCGGCGGGGTCGGTGCCCTCGGGAAGCTGGCCGCGCTTGATGGCGCGCCTCAGCACCGGCTCGGCTCTGCTTAGCCGGTCGTCGAACACGTGACGCCGGGCGGCGGCGATCTCCGGAAGGTGAGCCGCACCCGTGAACATCGCGGCGAGGATGGCCTGCCCGGTCGGGCTGGTGAACGCCTCGATGATCGAACGCGCCAGCGCCTGCAGGTCGGTCTCGATCGCGCCGGTGTCGGGCACGGGGATGTCCGTCGCCATGTGTTCGGCCAGGGCGTCGGTGAGCAGGCTCTCGCGATCCTTCCATCGGCGGTACACCGTCGTCTTGTGGACCCCGGCGCGCCGCGCGACGTTCTCGACGGTCAACGCGGCATAGCCCTTGTCCACGAGCTCGGCAAGGGTGGCGGCGTGGACGGCGGCGCGCACTTTGGCGCCGCGGCCGACTGACCGGGCGGGTGATGGGCCAGATCGCATTGCAACTCCAAGTTGCGATATCGGGAGGGCGGATGGCAGGATCAATTTATCGCAACTCCAAGTTGCAATGTGTTGATCCCAATTCCTTGAGGTGGCACATCATGCGCAGCTCTCCCGCTTGGACCGTCCACTCCATCCCCGACCAGAGCGGCCGTGTCGCGGTGGTGACCGGAGCCAACAGTGGCATCGGTTTCGTCACCGCCCGCGAACTGGCCCTTCGCGGCGCGCAGGTCGTCCTGGCCTGCCGCGACCCCGAGCGGGGCCGGCTCGCGCTGACCCGCATGCGAGACGAGGTGCCCGGCGCCCGCCTGGAACTGCGCCTGGTGGACCTGGGCAGCCTGGCTTCCGTCCGCGAGTTCGCCGCCGGGTGGGACCACGGCCGGCTTGATCTGCTGGTGAACAACGCCGGGGTGGCGATGGTGCCCCACGCCCGGACCGCTGACGGCTTCGAATCGCAGTTCGGCATCAACCACCTGGGCACCTTCGCCCTGACTGGCCTGCTGCTGCCGCACCTGCTCGCCGCACCCGACCCCCGGGTGGTCACCGTCAGCAGCGAGGGCCAGCGGTTCGCCCGCTTCGACCTGACCAACCTCAACGCCGAGCGCGGGTATCGCACGGCGTTCGCCTACGTGCAGTCCAAGCGAGCCAACCTCTACTTCGCCATGGAGTTGCAGCGCCGGGCCGACGCCGCCGGGCTGCGGCTGCGCAGCATGGCCGTCGCCCCCGGGCTCACCCGCACGAACGTGCTCACCGGCGGAGCCAACAGCGGCAGAGGACGGCTGTACGGGACCCTCACACGCCTGCTGGTGCGCGCAGCCTTCCGGCCGACGCCGGAAGGGGCGAAGACGTCGCTGTACGGGGCGACCGCACCGGATCTGCCCGGCGGCAGCTACATCGTTCCGGACGGGCTGCTGCAACTGCGTGGTGAGCCCGTACGTCGCACCCGCGAACGCGCCCTCCGCGACATCGACACGGCTGCTCACCTGTGGGAACTGTCCGAACGCCTGACCGGCGTCACCTACGCCCTGCCGGCGCGCACGGCGACCAGCCTGCCTTGGCGTTCATCGCCGGCCGCGGGATGCGCGGCGGAATGATCGCTGGACAGCGTCCCGCGAATACCGCGCAGGCGGTGGAGCGGCCAGTTTTGTCGGTGCGGGCGGCCGGGGGGACCGCACGCCGCCGGGGCCGTGCCGTCGTTCAGGGATCCGGGAGAGGGACATGTAGCGGCCGACGGGTTGTTCGGCCGTGTCCGAGTGCCTGTCGTCCTGGCGCTTCGGCGACAGCGGCGAGTCGAGGAACAGCGGGCCGTTCGACGGCCGGCGGCGGTGCGCGGGGACTGGCTCGTGCTCATGCCGCCCCTAATTGAACGGACCGTGCCGTATTGACAGGTGGCGCGGCATCCGCCCACAATGGCCACGCCCGATACCGGCACGGCCCGTGCCGTTCTATCTGGCGGCGCAGGCTCGCTCGCTGATGTTCAGGAAGAAGACGTGCTCGATCTCCCCACCCCTGCCATCGAGGTGGTAGACCTCTCCCAGCGCTTCGGCGCCGTGCTCGCCGTCGATCGGCTCAGCCTGACCATTCCGGCGGGGATGTTCTACGGCATCGTGGGCCCCAACGGCGCCGGCAAGACCACCACGTTGACGGCCATGTGCGGGTTGCGGGAGCCGACCGCGGGCACGGTCAGGGTCGCCGGTCATGATCTGCGCACCGCGCGGGGGGCCGCGCTCGCCCAGCTCGGCGTCATGATGGACGGGCTGTCCCTGCCCGAACGGCTGACCGCCACCGAGGTGCTGCGCTACAGCGCCGGGCTGCGCGGCCTGGACGACGGCTGGCGGGCCCGGGCGGGCGACCTGCTGGAGATCCTCGGACTCGACGCGGTCCCGCGCACGCTGATCGTGGAGTACTCCACGGGAATGCGCAAGAAGATCAATCTCGCGCTGGCGATGCTGCACCGGCCCCGGGTACTCGTCCTGGACGAGCCGTTCGAGGCGATCGACCCGGTTTCGGCCCACTCCATCGAGCAGGTGCTCAGGCAGTACGTCGACGCGGGCGGCACCGTGGTCCTGTCGAGTCACATCATGGACTTCGTCGAGCGCAACTGCAGCCGGGTGGCGGTGGTGGCCGGCGGGCGGGTGCTGGTCGAGGGGCCGGTGGCGGAGGTGGCCGCGGGCTCGACGCTGAACGAGCGGTTCGTCGAGCTGGTCGGCGCCGATCCGGTGCGCACGCTGGAGTGGCTGGCATGACCCGGGCCCTGTTCGCGCTCAAGCTGCGCCTGCTCCGCAACGGTCCGCACAACGAGCGCGCCTTCAGCCTCGTCACCGGGCTGGTCCTGGCCGCGCTGGTGATCGCCGCGGCTTCCCTCGACGGCGTGGACGAGGGCTGGATCGCGGTGGCACTGACCGTGTGGGGCGGCATGTGGCTGTTCGGGCCGCTGGCCCAGCCCCGCAGTGATCCGTCGGTCATCTCGCGCGAATGGCTGCGCGGCTACCCGGTGCGGCCGTGGCGGCTGGCGAGGGCGCTGTCGTGGACCGAGCTGCTGGGCGTCGGCCCGCTGATCACGCTGGCGGGCCTGTCGTCGCTGGTGGTGCTGGCCGCGCCGGGCGGCACGCCGGCGGTGGCGTCCGCCGTGGCAGCCGTGGTGGCCCAGCTGTATCTGCTCATCTGGGCGGGCAAGACGGTGGCGGCGCTGGCGGCCTGGCTGCTGCAGACCCGGGCCGGGATGACGTTGGCCGCCGTGCAGACCGCGATCATGCTCGCGTTCTCGTTCGCCGGATGGGTGCCGGTCGCGGCCTGGCTGCTGCCGCGTCTCGGCGAGGGCGACACCGCCCTGGTCGTCCCCGCGGCCGGGCAACTGCCCGGGCCGGTGATCGACGTGCTCGCTGCCCTGCCCACCGGCTGGGGGTACGGCGCGGCGCTCGCCGCCCGCGACAGCGCCGGGCCGGCAGCGGTACTGCCGCCACTGGCGGCACTGCTGGCCTTGGGCGCCCTGCTGCAGCTGTGCTGGATCGCGCTGACGGCCCGCGCCCTGCGCCGGCCGCCTCGCCGAGCGAGTCCGGGGCGGCCCACCGTACCGGGTCGCGGGCTGTCCCTGCCGTTCGCGACACCGCAGGTGGCCGCGGTCGTTCAGCGAGAGCTGGCCACCTGGCCGCGTGACCCGGCGCGCGGCGTCGAGCTGCGCAGCGCCTGGCTGACACCACTGCTGATGGCGCTCATCATCGCCCTCACCGACTGGAGCTGGGCGCTGCCCCTGACAGGCCCCGCGGCAGCCGTGTTCGGCGCGATGGTCGCGATCAACACCTACGCCCTGGACGGCACGGCCCTGTGGCAGCTCCTCACCACACCGGGCGCCCTCAAGGCCGACGTGCACGGACGGATGACGGCGTGGGCGCTGCTGTTCGGCCTGCCGTCCATCGCGCTGGCGGCCGTCCTGTGGGCCGCGACCGGCTCTCCCCTGGGAGGCGCCGCCGTCGGCGGCGCCATCGCCGCGGCCGCGGTGGGCTGCGCCGGGGCGCCGCTGCTGGCGCTCGTGATGCCGGCCGTGGGCACCGACGCCCGCGATCGCCTCTACCCGGGGCAGCAAGCGGGCGATCCGACGGGCGGACAGATGACGATCTTCCCGGTGGCTCTGCTGGCCGCCATCCTGCCCGGCGGCATCGGCGGCCCATGGTGGGTGACCGTCCTCGTCGCCGTCGTCCTGGCCGCCGTCGTCCTGGCCGTGACACCCGCGCTCACCGTACGCCTGCTCCACCGGCGCGGCACCGGCCTGCTGGAGGCGATGGCCACCCGAGACACCGCGGTCCTGCGCCCAGCCGCCCGGGCGAAGAGCTGACCCGCCCGACCATGCCGCGCGCCTGCTCGTGCCCGTGGGTTTCCTCCCAGATGAGCAGGTAGCCCGCCGTCGCCGGTTCCCGGCTTCGGGGCGGGTGATGGTGGCGGAGTTGCGTCGGGTGGCCGAGTTCGGCGGGCGCGGCCGGACCAGAGCTGATCTTGTCCCGCCTGCCCCTGTGTCCGGGGGCAGGTCACGTACTCCTGAACAGCCGGTCCAGATGCACGTCGATCGCGGCGAGCGCGTCCTGGGGCTCGATCACGTCGAGTTCGATCAGGGAGGTGAAGCCGGTGAGGGCGAGGAGCAGGTTGGTCTCGGTCGCCGGGTCGCGGCCGGAGTCGATGTGCCCGTCGGCGATCGCCTGGCGGACCAGCTGCTCGACGAGGGCCCGCCCTCGGGCGAGGCCGCGGCGCGCCTGCTCGTGCACGGCCTCGTCGTGCAGCGCCTCCAGGACGTAGGCGGCGCTCATCCGGCTGGTCGCGCGGGCGTCGGCATGCAGGGGGAGCATTTCCGCGAGCGTCAGTCGCAGCACGTCACGGGGGTGCGGACGGTCACCGAGCTTTTCGAGCCCCTGGTGTACGCGCACCGAGGTCTGCTCGGACGCGAAGTCCATGGCGAAGGAGAGCATGGCGGTCCGGGAGGCGAAGTAGTGCTGCAGCTGCCCGAGTGACATGCCCGCCTCCTGCGCCACCACGCGCATCGTCAGCTGTGTGACGCCGCGCTGCTCCACCACCCGCCACAGTGCGCGGGCGATCGTTTCGCGGCGTCCGCGATGATCCACCTGTTTCGGCATCGCCGGCCCCTCCCTCGTACTCCGGGACTGTTCCAATACAGTTGACATAATACACTTGACCCATAATCCTGGGTCCACTCGAGGGGAAGGAATCGTCATGTCCGAGCAGCCAAAGGTACGGACCACGGAAGGCGTGGTGCAGGGGCTCCGGCGGCAGGGGCATGCGGTGTTCCGCGGCATCCCCTACGCCCGGCCCCCGGTCGGAGCGCTCCGCTTCGCCGCGCCCGTGCCGCCGCACCGCTGGGAGGGGACGAGGCAGGCGGTCGAGTTCGGCCCCGTGGTGCCGCTGTCCCTGCCGATCGACGTGCCCCCGCAGGGCACCGACTGGCTGACGCTCAACGTCGGCACTCCGGATCCCGGCGCGGCGGGACTGCCGGTGCTGGTGTGGATCCCCGTGGGCGGCTACCTCTCGGCGGCGTCGAGCGACCCGATGTACGACCCGGCAGCGCTGGCCAGGGCGGGAGTCGTCGTGGTGACCATCAACTGCCGCGTGGGCGCGGAGGGATTCGCGTACCTCGACGACGTGCCGCCCAACCGCGGATTCCTCGACCAGATCGCGGCGCTGGAGTGGGTGCAGCGCAACATCGCCGCCTTCGGAGGCGACCCCGGCCGGGTCACCGTGGGCGGGGTGTCCGCCGGGGCGGGCTCGGTCGCCGCGCTGCTGACGATGAAATCCGCGCGCGGCCTGTTCCGGCGGGCCATCGCCCATTCGGTGCCGGGGCTGCACAGCACCCCCGCGCTGGCACGGCAGGTCACCGCCGCGTTCGCCGACCGGCTCGGCGCGGCGGCCCCCACCGCCGAGGCCCTGCGCGACATCGACCCATGGCACCTGGCCGCCGAGCTCACCTCCTTCAACGACGGCCTTCACGCGCACCGGGAGAGCTGGGGACGCCTCACGGAGACCGGCACCGCGCTGTGCCCCGTCGTCGACGGCGAGGTCCTCCCGGAAACGCCCTGGCCCGCGCTGACCGGCGCGCGCGCGAGCGGGACCGAACTGCTCGTCGGCCACACCCGGGACGAATTCCGGTACTTCAGCGTCATGAGCGGACGGTACGGCACCTTCACCGAGGAGGACGCCCACGCGGCCCTGGAACTGCACGCCCCGCAGCCGGACGGCGCGCGGGCCTACCGTGCCGCGTTCCCGCAGGCGAGCCCGGAGGAGCTGGTGGAGACGGTGTACTCCGACGCCCTCTTCCGCATGCCGTCACAGAAGCTGGCCGAGGCGAACGCCGCAGCCGGCGGGACCTCGTACCTGTTCGAACTGTGCTGGGTCGCCCCGGCCCTCGGCGGCATCCTGGGCGCCTGCCACAGCCTCGACGTGCCCCTGGCGTTCGGCACGCTGGACAGCCCCGTCGGCACCCAGCTCATCGGCGAGGAGCCCACTCCCGAGGCCGTCACGCTCTCCCGCGAACTCCAGGAGACATGGGTCCGCTTCGTCACCACCGGCGACGCGGGCTGGTCCGCCCACCGGCCCGGCGGGCACCTCACCCGCGTCCTGGACACCGAGTCGAAGACTCTGCCCTACCCCGAACAGGCATCCCGCCAGATCTGGGAAGGCCACTCCCCCGCCCCCTTCGATCTCTCGTAACTGTCCGGGTCGGCTCCTACGACTGCGCGAATGGGCGTACAGCCGGGCGACACCCGGCCCGCTTGGCATCAGATCCCACCCGAGGGTGACGGACGGCATCAGGAGCCGGGACAGGCCGACGGGAGAGCGCCCACGTCACGGATGATCCCGGCCAGGGCCCGGATGGGCTCGCTCTCCGCCACACCAGCGCGTACACGGACCTGGCCAAGAATTGGGCCGTCCTCCGCCGGCGGGTCCGCCCCGTGACAGGACATTCTGCTGGGAGTGCTAGGCTGCTGATCGTTGGCTGTTGGATTCCGGATGAGAGGGAGGTGAGGTTTGATGACCGCGGTGAAGACCGCTGCCATGCGCAGCGCCCGGACATTCCTCACGTCCCGGGCCCCGGTCTGACCCACTTCTCACCCTTGCCATGAGCCGTCCGGCTTACGAGGCAGGGTAGTGCCTGCGTCTCGTCGGGGCCCCTTCCCGCAAGGTGTCTCACGTTGCCAACTCTCTTCACGGATCCATCCGACATCGGCCTGACCCGGTACGGATGGACGGAAACACTCGACAACGCCTTCGCCGAACACCGCGAGGCCGGCCTGGTACCGGCCCGGATCGCACGGGTGGATCGCGGCCTGTGTGACGCGGTCACCGAGTCCGGCCCGGTGCGGGCCGCCCTCACGGCGCTGTACTCTCCCGACCCGCTCCTGGCGCCCTGCACCGGCGACTGGGCCGCACTGCGGCCGGGTCGCGAACCGGGGCTGGTGGCCCTGCTGCCGCGTCGCAGCGCGATCGTACGCTCGTCGGCGTCACGCACCTCCCACGCGCAGGTGCTGGCCGCCAACGTCGACACCGTCGTCGTCGCCGTCTCACTGACCACTCCGCTGGACGCGGCCCGGCTGGAGCGGCTGCTGGCCCTGGCGTGGGACAGCGGCGCCAGACCGTTGATCGTCCTGACCAAGGCGGATCTGGCCGCCGACGCCGCCGCCGTGCACGCCGAAACGAGCACGCTGGCACCGGGCGTGGACATCCTGATCACCAGCGCGGCCACCGGTCAGAACATCGATGTGCTGACCGCGCTGCTGAGCGGCACAACGGTCCTGCTCGGATCCTCCGGCGCGGGCAAGTCCAGACTCGGCAACGCGCTGCTCGGCGACGAGCTTCTGGCCACCGGCGAGGTACGGGCGCAGGACGGCAAGGGCCGCCACACCACCGTCCGCCGAGAGTTGGTTCCCCTTCCCGGTGGCGGTGTCCTCATCGACACGCCCGGCCTGCGCGGGATCAGTCTCTACGACGCCGCCGACGGCCTGGAACAGGTCTTCGCCGAGATCGAACACCTCGCCCGGGACTGCCGCTTCGGCGACTGCTCCCACAACACCGAACCAGGTTGCGCGGTTCAGCACGCCATCCAGGCGGGCGAACTGACCGAGCGCCGTCTTGGCAGCTACCGCAAGCTGCAACGCGAGAACGCGTGGGCGGCCTCACGCACCGATGCCCGGCTGCGCGGCGAGCGTACCAACCGGCAGAAGGCCATCACCAGCCATCTGCGCGCCACCTACAAGTTCAGGGACCAGCAGTCATGACCGACCGCATCCCATCAACCCCGCAGGCCCACCCGCCGGCCGAGTGCACTCCCGGACCGGACCATTCCCCGCATACAACAGCCACCGCCGCGAGCGACGCCCCGCACGACACGATCACCGACCCCGTCGTGGCGGCGTTCTTCGCCCTGCACCACGGCCTGCCCCGCCAGGGGCCCGGCTCCGACGCGACCACCCGCCGCCTGCTCGCCCTGGCCGGACCGCTTCCGCCGCACCCACGCGTGCTGGACCTCGGCTGCGGGCCGGGCCGCTCCAGCTTGGTGCTGGCCGAGGAGGCCGCCGCCGAGGTCACCGCGATCGACCTGCACCAGCCGTTCCTCGACGAGCTGACGCGAGCCGCCGCCGCCCGCGGTGTCGGCCACGCCATCCGCACCATCCGGACGTCGATGGCGGACCTGCCCTTCCCCAGTGAGAGCTTCGACCTGATCTGGGCTGAAGGATCCGCCTACCACATCGGCTTCGACACCGCCCTGCGCTCCTGGCGGCGGCTGCTCGCCCCCGGCGGCACCCTGGTCGTCACCGAATGCGAATGGACCACCCATTCCCCGTCCGCCGAGGCACGGGCGTTCTGGGACCGGCACTACCGGCTGCGCACCCAAGACCAGAACGCCGCCGCGGCGCGCGCTGCCGGATACGCCGTCACCGCGCTGCACCCGCTCCCCGACCGCGACTGGTTCGAGGAGTACTACACGCCGCTGTCGGAACGAACCCGCTCAGCCGACCTGACCGGGGCCGGGATGCGCGAAGCGGTCGCGGCCACCCTGCAAGAGATCACCATGCGCCACGAGCACGGCACTGACTACCAGTACACCGGCTACGTCCTGCGCCCCCAGGCAAGCACAGAAACGGATGCGAACACTCCCATGACCACTTCCTGGATCACCCGCCCCGAGACCGCCGCCGACCTCGCCCAGATCCGCGAGGTCAACCTCGCCGCCTTCCCCACCTCTCACGAGGCCGACCTGGTCGAGGCGCTGCGCGCCGACCCGCAGGCGTGGATCCCCGGCCTGTCCTGGGTCACCGAGGCGCCCGACGGCTCCATCGCCGGGTTCGCGCTGCTCACCCGCTGCCACGTCGACGGCTCTCCGGCCCTCACTCTGGGCCCGTGCGCCGTGCGGCCCGAGCACCAGCGGCGCGGCGCCGGTGCGGCCGCCGTCCGCGCCGCCCTCGACGCCGCCCGTGAGCAAGGCGAGAACCTCGTGCTCGTGCTCGGCCACGCCGAGTACTACCCCCGCTTCGGCTTCGTCCCGGCCTCCGGCCACTTCATCCGGCCGCCCTTCGACGTCGAGGACAAGTACATGATGGCGCTCGTCTTCGACTCCTCCCGGCCTGTGCCCACCGGCACCATCCGCTACCCGGCGGCGTTCGGAGTCTGACCCAGGCCTTCCGGGACGACGCCCCTACCCGGCTGACCTCTGAGGCGGGCGGCCTGCCGGCGATCGGGTTTCCATCGCCGGCAGGCCCCCCGCCACTCGGCCCCGAAACCGTTCGCAGGGCCGCCACAAGGCATCCGCGATGTGTGACACAGAGCTCGGTCGTGTCAGCCCAGCTCGGCATGTGTCGCATTGCCTCGGCGCTTTCCAGACTCCATCACCGCGGCCACCATCCGGGCCGGCCACGCCCGGCCCCTCACCCGGCTGACCGCCTTTCACCAGCCCGCAGCACCTCGTCGCAGCGCTGGCCCCCGAGTACTACGCCAGGTCAGAAGCTACTTCGTAGGGTTCACTACCGGGACCCGTGCTGCAGGCAGGCGTCCAGCGCCGGACGACGGTAGGGCCGGGTCCGAGCTGGGTGAAGAAGTGGCCCAACGCGGTGAGGTGGGCGCTCGGCGTCGGCTGCCTCACCAGGGACAGCGATGCGCAGACGCAACCGGAGCCCGATCTTGTACCGCCGTTCGCAGCGGACTTCCTCGCGTACCCCCTCAGACCGGTCAGCGGCGCACCCGATAGCGCAGGTGAAGCACCCGGTTGCCCTGAATCACCACGTCAGGATCCTCCAACAGGTGCTGCGCGTGGACCGACCCGAAGTAACGCTTGCCGGACCCGAGCACCACGGGTACGACGTCCATGCGCACCTCGTCGATCAGGCCCGCGGCAAGCACCTGGCCACCGACGTCGCCGGCGGCGACCTCGACCAGCCGGTCACCCGCAAGCTCCTGCGCCTTGGCCACGGCTGCCTCGACGCCGTCGACGAAGTGAAAAGGCGCCTCGGGGTCCCAGCCCTCGGGCTCCGGCCGGTGCGACACGACGACCACGTGGTCGATCCCGCTCGGAGGCTTCCCGTCCCAGCCGTCCGTCAGATCGAAGACGTGGCGGCCGACGATCGTGACTCCGATCTGGTCCCAGTACGCCCGGGTGTAGTCGTAGGACGGCTGCGACACCTTCAGCTCGCCGCTCACGTCCAACGGGACATCACCGCTGGACAACCAGTCGAACAGCGGTCCGGGCTGGTCATTCTCGTCCGCGATGAAGCCGTCCACCGACACCGAGCTGTACATGACCACCTTGCCCACGGGGCTCTCCTCTGCTTTGGGTGCCCCTCAAATTAGCGTGCCGTGAGCTGTCGCTCTTGTAAGAAATCAATCGGCCGGCAGCGGCCAGCCGTCCAGCACGTGGCCGGGGTGTTCGCGCAGGAACCGCCGCCGGACTTCGACGTACCGGGTCGGCGTGAGCCCGGTGAACGCCCGGAACTCGTGGCCGAAGTGGGCCTGGTCGAAATAGCCTGCGCCACCGGCGAGTTCGCCCCAGTCGATCGGCCCGGCCGGGTTGATCGCGAACACGGTGGCGGCGAAGCGGTAGGTGCGGGCCAGCCGCTTCGGCGTGACGCCGATGAGCTCCTTGAACCGCTGTGCCAGATGAGTGCTGCTGACACCGGCTGCAACGCTCAGGTCGCCGATCGTCACCGCCCCGCTGGCCGCCGCGATGACGCTGCTCGTATGGCGGACCAGCCCCAGGCCGGCGGTCTCGCGCAGCCGTCGCATCAGCTCCTCCTCGAACAGCGTCAGCATCTCGTGTGGTCCGTCCGCCGCGGCCAGCCGGTCCCGCAGCTCAGCAATGGCGGGCCGGCCCCAAACCTGCTCCACCGTCACCGGCCGGTCACACAGCTCGGCCGCGGGCATCGGCAGGAACGGCGCCGGCCCCCACGGCTTGAAGTGCACGCCGACTGACCGGGTCCCCGGCGGGTAGCCGAACTCGAAGGCGCGGGTGGGCATGGTGACCACGCAGCCGTCGGCGTACTCGGCCGTGTCGATGTCGGTGCCCGCGCGGATGCGGAACGGCGCCCCCAGGTTGACGACGAGCAACGCCGCCGGCATCGGCGGCAGCGTCAGCCGCGCGTACGGCGGCGCACCCTCCAGGTAGTAGAGGTCGTCGATCAGCCCGTCCAGCGGCGGTCGCGGCACTCTGGACACGTACTCCACGCCCGCAGTATCGCCGACGCCCCGCCGGCATCGAGCGCCGGACCGTCGCCACCGCTCCACCGCCGCCCGCCCCCGGGCGGCCCATCAGAGGGAGTGTTACGAGCTCCCCGCACCGGGCGAGAGGTTCAAAGGTTCCTTCGCATGAACGCACATCGTCTCGTGGCGACGGATCAACCCGTCAGGTCCTTCTTCGTCCCAGGCATCGGGTTTACGGCCGTAAGCGACGTACCCCAGGCGCTCGTACAGAGCGCGAGCCCGAAGATTGCCGTCCTCCACGGCGAGTTCGGCCGTGGACAGGCCATGGTTCCTGATCCTTTGCTCGGCGGCTCGGATCAGCAGCGTTCCCAGGCCACGGGACTGGAGTGCCGGGAGCACGGCGAGCTGCCACAAAGTTCCTGCCCCCCTCGGAGACATGCGGCACACCCGGGCGGCCGAGCCGCGCCCGTCCACCTCGAAGCAGGCGCCTGCTCCGGTCCCCCGGACCAGCCCCTTCTCTGACATCTCGGGGACGGTTCTGTGCTATCGAGCGTCCGATGGAGGTTCCGCGTCCTCCACGACGATGGCGGCGGCAACTGCGGAGTGGTCAGAATGAGGGAAGGGCTGATGGAGGCGGAGCCGGGCGACAGGGGTCAGTCCCAGACGCCTGACCTCTGCACGCTCCTCCATACTTGCGCGGCTCAGCACGCGCTTCAACACGGCGGTCCGTTCGGCCGAATCGGTCAGCTTGTCCAGAGCAGCGGGCACTGCGGTCTCGCCGGGCCCGCGCATCGCCTCCACTGCCGTGCTGGAGTCCAGCAACGCGCAGAATTCGGCCTCCTGGAGCGGACGAGCCAGGACGAGGTAAGAATCGTCGTCGGGCAGACAAACCGCGTCTGTCATCCTCCCCAGGGGTGCGGTGGGGGCTGTGACAGTGAGCAGAATTCCAGGGACACCACGAAATTTATAAAGTACGACCCGGCCGCGCGACAATGCGAACATCAGCCGGTTGACCTGGCCGATGACGCCCAAAAGGACTCCGTCCAGAATGTGGCGCATCCGGCCCTACCCGATCTCCTATGTCGTGGAAGGAAACCCCTGTTCAACGAGCGCGACCCCGGCAGATTCCTGTTCTCCCTCCGAGCCCTGGCCGCCCAGGCGTGGCAAGGCTTCCCAGGGATGAGCTGGCACTGATCGAAGCTGCGCGGGCGAACTGCCGCCCGTGGGAGCGGATCGCATGAGCGTCGCGGTGAACGAACGCAGCCGCCGCTCGGCGTCAAAAGCGAAGGTCGGGGGGTACGGTCGGGTTGATGGCGCGGGCCGCGGCCGCGGCGATGAGGTTGCGCTGCCGGTCGTCCATGAGGTGGAACTTGAACCGGCCTTCGGCGAGCGCGATGGCGAAATCGAGGATGGCGCGCTCGGTGGTGGACGCCGCATCGAACACGCCGTTGTCGAACGCGGCACGGGCGGCACCCCAGTCGACGCTTGGGTAGTCGTCGTCTTCGACCTGGTACACGCACGTGCTGAAGAACATCTTGTCGTCGAGCCAGTCGCCGTGTTTATCGTTGGCGAGGAGTTCGACGGCGGCGATGTAGTGGGCGGAGGAGTTCTGTACTCCGTCGCGCAGTGACTCGGCGATGATGCCCATGCCGCGATTGTGTCACCGCGCTGTAGGTCGGGATAGCGTTTCCGAGCGGCGGCGGAACAGAGTCCGGGGCGCGCTCGTCCCTGTCATCGACGAGGTTCGCCCCCGACCACAACATCGAGCCGTTCATCCTCGACGTCTCCCACGCGGACGGCCTGTGCGACCAGGTGCACGACTTCGTCGAAGCGCGGGCGGCCGTCGTTCTGGGGGAGCTCGAAGGCCACGCCGGAACAGTTCGCGTCAACGTCGCCCCCGAACGCCGACATGCATACCCGGCCACGAACGCGGACGCTCTTCGCGCCCGCTGGTCACCCGTCGACGGCTGCCAGGACCCCGCCACCGCGATCCGCCGGGCCCGCCCACACGGTCGCCGCCCAGACCGGCGGACTGTCCAACGAACATTTCTGGGTCGACCAGGCGGCCAACCCTTGGAGCACGTCTACGCCTGGGCCCTGAACAAGGCGTACAGACTCAAGAGCGTCGGATTCGTCAGCTATGACGGCGTGATGCAGAGGTGTGGCTCCACTGTCATCGGCTGCCCCGGAGAGGAGCCCTCCTGTCCGGCATCTCCCTCGCCTCACGGGTCAGGCCTACTCCTCCACCCGCCGTGCCGTCAGTATCAGCGTGTACAGGTGGGTGAAGAACGTAGGGCCCGGCGGACTGGCCCGGCGCGGGCCTCGGGGCCGCAGATGGTCAAGGCGCTCAGCCGGGTCGCTGAGATCATCTCCTCGGGTCTGCCATGGGTGCAGCTGGCTGTCACGGTGACGCCGCGGCGGCTGGGCGAGCTGGCCCGGTACGGGATGGCGCCGATGTGGCCCAGCTCAAGCGGCACCGCGACAGCCGGCGGTTGGCCACACTGGTGGCAACGGTGACGCAGTTGGATGCTGCCCCGCATCGATATCGGGGACCAGGCCCTGGAGGTGATGGGCTGGGTGCCGCAGTTCCTTCCCTCGCTGACGAGCCTGCCGGGCGGGGACGCCGGGAACGTTGGATACACCGGTAGACGCTTCCGGCCTCGTGTGGCTGCCCGAACGGCCGAAAGCCTGGTACCGGCCGCGCATGCCCGTCGGCACACCGCTACCCGAGCCCGCTGGAGATCAACTCTTGCCAACGATGCGCGACACGCCGCCCGCAGGTTGTGGCGTATGCATACACGAGTACGCCATGATGCTGCGCATGGCTGCTATTGCTGGACGCACGCGACGCGCGAACACGGGTGGGGTGCATGGGACTCTGCAGGGGCGCGTCAGCCCCGAGATCCACGCGCTCGCTTGGAAGGGCGCGGCGGCGCGTGGCCAGTCAATCTCGCTCTACCTGGAGACGCTGGTCGAAGCCGATCCGCTAACCAAGGGACAGGTGACGGGCGTCATGCCCCGCCGTAGCCGTGTACCAACCGGGGACGAGGTAATGCTGCAAGGCCGCGTCCGCCCCGAGGTGTGCGCCCTGGCGAAGACGGGGGCCAAGGCGCGGCGCGTTCCGCTCTGGCGATACCTGGAAATCTTGGTCGAGGCTGACCAAGGCGCAGTGATGCACGCGGAGCCGGAGCAGACCAAGCAGCTCGACCTTGACCTGATGAGCGCCTGAACGCGCTCTCGCCCGCTCAGGGCCGAAGGGAGACTTCGACGACCACAGATTGACCCTGAAATGCCACGAGGGCCCCTGCGCCATTCGCCGACCAAAGCTTGTGCGCAAGGACCCCCGATATAGGCCACCGGTTCCCGGCGGGCTTTCGCATGCCTGGAGCCGGTTAACCAGAAGCTAGGTGCCACGATAGACCATCGGCCCCTGGCTCTGCCAGTCATGCCCGGATCCGGTGTGTCGCATTCGGGCGATACCGGCACAGCCACGACGGATAAATTCATACCCGCCCCGCGCGGATCAACCACATGGGCGGCACTGCGAACTGAGGCTGCGCACACATGGGCAGCCCTGGCACAGCACATCGCGCAGGCGTTGCGCATGCGCTACTCGGCGGACGGCGGGCTCAGCTTCCCCGCCCGCTATGAGCGGCCGTTCTCCGCCCGTCACCCGAACCGGCCCGCCACCGTGGCCGTGTTCGACCGGCGCACCGGGATGGGCCGCCTCCTGGTGCTCGACCATGACATCAGCCGGGCCATCGCTGTCGGCGCCGCCGATCCGGCGGCCCGGGTCGCGGCGGAGGCCGCGGCCGTGGCGGCCGTGGTCGAGCGATGCGGGGGCCGCGTCATCACCGACGTCTCCCCCGCCGGCGGCCGTCACGTGTACGCGCTGTTCGCCCGGCCGATCCCGTGGACGGAGCTGTACCAGGTGGCGTGCGCACTCGCCGCCCGCTTCCCCACCATCGACAAAGCCCCGATGTCCAGCCCGGCGGGGCAGATCCGCGTTCCTGGCTCCCCGCACAAGGTGCGCGACGGCCGCCTCACTGGCTGGATGCGGCTCACCATCCCCCTGGACGAGGCGGTCGTCATCGCCCGGCAGCCGAACAGCATGCGGGTATGGGAGCTGCTGCACGACGAGCTGGCGGTTGAGCTTGGCGTCTACTCCCCCACCCCGGACAGCCGGAGCAGGACTGAGGCTGTCCGCGTCCAGCCCGCGGCCAGCGGCTGGGCGATCGAGGACGACGACGGCATACCGTGGCTCCCCCGACCGCGCGGCCGCCGTGCCCCGCGCCCTGACCTCGGGCAACGCGCCCGAACCGGCAACTGGTCCGGTTACGACTCCCGCTCCGAATGCCGCCTGGCCATCCTGAACAGCCTCGCCGCAGCGGGTTGGCGGTACGGCGAGGTGGTCGAGGAGATGGAACGCGGCGTCTTCGGCGGCCTGACAGCCCTGCTCGAAAAGCGGTCCGCCCGCGACCGGGAACGCGCGCTGCGCATCGACTGGGAGGAGGCGGTCACCAGCGTCGCCGCCTTCGCCAAGGGAAACCCTGATCGCAACTTCAACACTAGCCCGTCCACCTCCTCGCCCCCCCTTCCTCCAGATGCGGAGGTGCAGGCTGAACCGGAGGCAGCCCTGGCTGCGGGAGAGGGTGTGCAGACCGGGTCCCTTTACGCTGTAGATTCGAAATCTCCCGAAATAGGGCCATCCCTGCTCAACCCCTGGCAGGAGATCCTCCTCTGGCGCAACGCTGTTTGGATCGCCGAACGCGACCCAGTGCGGCGATCGGCGTGGGGACGGGCCGCGCCGGCAATACGAATGCTGCTGCGCGCCATGGCCGTTGCCGCCCGCTTGGACCAGGCCGTCACCCCGGCGTTCGGGACCAGGCAACTCGCCCGCATGTCCGGCTACGACCACACCACCGTCGCCAAGCACCTCAAGCTGCTCCGGCAGGAGGCCTACCCGCTGATCGACCGGATCGTCGTCGGCCGAGGCAAGCAAGGCGACCGCTACCAGCTGGTCGTGCCCGCCATCTACCGGGCCGAGGCAGTCGCCCGCAGGTGGCGGGGCGGCCGGATCGAGACGACCCACCACGCCCTCAACCTGGAAGGCGCGTGCGTCGCGCTCACACACGAGGTGCTCTCGAGCGCCCCCACCAGCGTGGCCGAGATCGCCCGCCTTGCGGTCCTGTCCCGGACGTCAACCGTCGAGGCGCTACGCATCCTGGCCGAGCTGGACCTGGCCGAGCGCACCTCGGACGGCTGGATACGACGCGAGCGATCGCTCAAGGAAGTGGCGATCGAGACCGGCGCCGAGGACGACTACCAGGCGACCCTGGCCGAGCACCGGGCCGAGCGCAACGCGTGGTGGGCTACGATCGCCGCCTGGAACCTCCCAGCGGCGACGGACGATGATCGACCGGCCCGTCCGGCCAAAACACGTCCTGATTCCCCGTGGGCCGGCGCAGACGCCGATCAGGTGCCGTGGCCGACCGATCCCACGGACGACATCGAGGGCCGTGCTGTTCCGTCCGACGATGACGTGGACCTGCCGATTGACGAGGTGCCGTCGAGCGAGGTCGAGGCGATCGTGCTGCTGGAGCAGATGCTCGGCGCGCGGGTGATCACCCGCGCATGGCCGAAGCGACCACCGCGCCCTCGGCCGACCACCGGCCGCCCGTGGGTCCACCGCAGATGACAGCGAGGACCTTGTCCCGGCCTGGGCACCCGTCGCCCGGGGCGGCCTGAACCGATCAGCGAGTGGCAGTCCGGCGCCGGGCCACCTCAGTGAGCCTGGTCACCATCTCGGTCTTCCCCTCGGTGTAGGCCTCGCGGTCATTCACATGTCGGACGGCCAAATTCCGTTTGAGCCTCTCGTACTCGGCTGCGGCGTCTCGGTGTGCCCGCATGTAGTCACGAAACGCCAGGACGTCGACGAAGCGCTGACTACCCGTGGGCACCAGGTGAAGGTGATGCGTGCGCCGACTCGGTCGGGGTTTGCAGAACCAATGCATCACCTCGGCTCGGTACGGCGCATACCAGTAATCGAGTGCGGCGAGCAGGTCGATGCATGGCCGTGACGACTCCAGGTCAGCGACGCCGACCATGATGTCGATGACCGGCTTCGCGGCGAGGTGCGGGACGGCAGTACTTCCAACGTGATGGATACCGCCAGTGATCCAGCTACCGATGACTGCGGCGATTGCGTCGGCTTCGGTGTTGAAGCGGATCGGCCAGGCCGGGTCATACGGCTCAATATGGACCTGCTCCTCGAACCCGGGCGATGTAGCGGGTTCCGTCATGGGGCGATTCTGCCCCGACGATCGAAGGCCCGCGCGGCGAGGCCGGCCGCTGCCGGTGCCTGCGGCGTTCCTCACCGAGGACGCGGTGCTCGCCATCGTCCGACGTGGCGCCGAGCTGGGGTCAAGGAAGTCCTGTTCACGTCTCGGGCATCGTGACGACCCCGTACGCCGGTGAACGGACGTCACCTGACCTACGTACATCAGCCCCAACGCCTCGACCATCGTCGACGCCGGACATCCGTTCCGCAGGGCCATCCGATCAACCCACGACGCGAACGACTCACCGGACGCCGGCGCCACCACCAACGCCAACCGCCGGGGCCAGACCGTCATCATTTCCCTGGCCGAGCCTCCTGCTGTACACGCGCCTACTGACATCTGCGAGCGCGCCGGACAACTGCTGTCCGGACGCACCAAAGGTGGCAGTGAGAGCTGCTCCCGACCTGGGCACTGTCACTTCGACTCACGTCGGAATATCGATGGTTGCGTCATCGAAGTTGGCATTAGCCAGCCGAAGATCACTGTCGGGAGAACGTCCCAGCCCCCGGCAGGGCGCGCGAGGGCCTGGCGCTTCGGCGGATCAGCGGCTGATGAGGTGGACGGGTGTCACCTGCCGGTGGTGGACGACGATGTCCATCCACTCGGCGAGCGAACCGCCGGAAAGGTGGTGGGCGGCGTCGTTGCCGGGGTCGTAGACGGGGCCGATCAGGCGAGTTCTGGCCGGAGCGTTGAGCCAGGCGCGAACCGGGGCCGGGCTCTGCGCGCGCAGGTCCAAGAAGAAGGAGTCCAGGCCGGCATCGCCCAGCGGTGTCTCGGCGAAGTCGGGCGGCGGGGCGGGGACATGGTAGGGCAGCGACCCATGGTGGAAGGTCAGCCCGATGCACAGGTAGCCGCTGCCGAAGCGTTCGCGGAGGTAGCTGCCCGCGGTGCGGTGCGTGAGCGGCGGGGACTGAGGTGAGACCGTCCGCGTGGCGCCGTTGACCATGTGTGCGAGGCCGCCCCAGTAAACGATCTTGTCGCCGACGCGTTCGTGCCACCAGATCGTGTCCTCGGCCAGGCGTTGTTCGATGGCGTCGCCGACCATCTCCGGCGAATTGCTGAGCTGCAGGGGGGCTCGGTCGGGAACGTCGGCGAAGCGGACCGGGTCGTTCGGGTGCCGTTCGTTGTGAGCGCGCATCCATTGAATGACTTCGACGATCTCCTCGGTCTGCCAGAAGGACCGGGCGTCGGCCAGGAGCACCCGCGCGTCGCCCTGGCCGGTGCGGACGTACTCGTCGAGTTTCAGACGTGCGGTGCTGTCGCCTTCCAGGGCGATCGAGCGAAATCCCATCTCCTCGACCAGAAATCTCAGCATCCGGCGGGCGATGGCCGACAGTTCGTGGGCCTGGCGGGCCGATGAGGCGAGGGCGACGACCGTGGCATCGCGCGTCAGGTCGCTCAGGGTGGCCAGATCGGCCAGCGGGTCGTCGGGGGCAAGGGTGGTGAGGGGATGGGCGTGCTGCCTGATCCACTGACGTACTGTCTCGGTCATTGCTGTCTCCGTGGGGTATCTGCTCTTCGCGGGCCGGCGGGCAGCCGCGTTCCGTGGGTGAGGTTCAGGCGGCGTAAGGGCGGGCGGTCCTGCCCGCGCGCAGTGTCCGGGCCCACCAAGCGAGCTGGTCAAGCATGATGTCGGCTGCGCTCGTGCAGCCCTCCGGGCTGGCCGGGTCACCCTTGTCATCGAACTGACCGGCGCCGTGAAAGCTGACGGTGTCCCGGATCCCCACCGCGTGCAGTTCGGCGAAGACCAGACGCAGGTGTTCCACCGCCCGAAGTCCGCCGGACAGGCCGCCGTAGGAGACGAAGCCAACCGGTTTGGCCTGCCACTGCTGGTGATGCCAATCGATGACGTTCTTCAGCGACGCGGGGAAGCTGTGGTTGTACTCCGGCGTCACAACGACGAACACGTCGGCAGCGTTCAACCGGGGTGTCAGACTCCCGAGAGCCTGTGCCGCCTCAGGGGAGGGCGCCGATCCGAAATCCGGCAGCGTCATGGGGAGCTGGACCTCCGCCAGGTCGACGATATCGACGTCGAACTCTCCATGCCGGTGGGCCTGACGAGCGAACCAGTTCGCGACGGTCGGGCCGGATCGGCCCGACCGGACGCTGCCGATGATGACGACGAGCCTGATCGGCTTCTCGGACATGACACAGCTCCTCGGAATTGCTTCGGAATTGCTAGGGAGTGCGGCGCTCGTCGCGCCGTGCGAACAGGCTCGTGCTTAAACAAAGGTTTAAGTCAAGCTAGGGTGAGCGGTATGTCGGTTTCAGGTGAGATTGCCGATGTGTTGACCATCGGGGAGTTGTCCGGGCGCAGTGGCGTCCCTGCCTCTGCGCTGCGGTTCTACGAGCGCCAGGGACTCATCACCAGCCATCGCACCGACGGCAACCAGCGTCGCTACCACCGCAGTACTCTGCGCCGGGTGGCGTTCATTCGTGCCTCGCAAAGCGTCGGCATGCCGCTGTCGGTGATCGGAGAGGTACTGGGCTTCCTGCCGGAGGGGGCGCCTGCCACCCGGCAGTTCTGGATGAACGCGTCGGTGTGCTGGAGCAGGGAGATCAACGCCCGCATCGAGAAGATGGAGCGGATGCGCGACCGGTTCACCGAGTGCATCGGCTGCGGGTGCCTGTCCTTCGAGCAGTGCGCGCTGGTCAACCCTGCGGACACGCTCGCGGAACACGGCCCGGGCCCCCACCGGCTGCTGGAACCCTGAGCTTGCGGGTCAAGCAGCTCTGGGCATCGGCGCAGGTGAGTGCGGGTAGCGCCTTGACCGACCACCTGGTGGCGCTCGTCGCCGAACCAGACCTACGCACCCTTGGCCAGCCGACGATGGTGGTGTCCTCCAATGGGCCGGAGAGGTCCACCGCCAGTTCGCCTGTCCAGCACAGATGCAGCACGACGGCGCGAGCCACCAGCGGTTCGGCGGTGAAGCTGACCAGCTGCCCCAGCGGCACCGGCTCGCCGGCCAGCGACAGGAGCTGCGCGCGGTAGTCGTCAACCCCGACCATCTCGCGGCGACAAAGCGCGGCCCAGCTGAGCTTCCACCAGGCCAGCCATACGCCGTACTGACATGTGCAAGCGCGTTGGACACCTACTGCAAAGGCCTCGAAGGATGATCAGCCAGATCATGATCATAAATGTCAATACACTATTGACATGCCTAAGCGCGCCGAACCTCAGATCAGCAAAACCGCAGGTGAGAGAGCTATTGCCGCGATTGTAGAGCGCCGTAGGCAAGTACGCGACCTGGATCTGGAAGGGCTCCTGCGTGACGTCCCGCAGGAGCAGCCAGTTGCCGTGATCCGATACGTACTGACCTGCCAGAGGGTGCCGGACTGGGTGACGTCGAACGACGTCATCGATGCGCTGTGGGTGCTGGCGTACGTCCGCCGATACTTCCCGCACCTGCCCGAAGAGGCCGATCGCCTGGAGCGTGACCTACTCGAGCTCGGATGCGCCAAGCAGATCGCGATGATCAGGATGGCTCCCCCGCTGAACGTTCGGACGCGGCAGGCGGTGGAGAACCGGATCCTGCGCCACCGAGCGGCCAAACTGGGCTTGGCGCGGAGCGAGCGGCAGGAGCGCGCTCACCGGCTGTCGGCCGCTCCGCCCCGGGCTACGTCCGCCGAAGGACTGTGGTACGACCGTCATGCCCTGTCCCTCTGGGAGGCGGCATCGGACCTCGTCCGCTACCGCGCCAAATTCGACCATCTCATCGACGACGAGCTCGCGGAGAACATCATCGGCCTGCGTCGTGCGGTGCGCGAGATGAAGTGGCCGCTGGCTCAGGAGAGCTATCCCACCCTCCGGGAGATCGGGTGGTGGGCCCAGGAAATCGTTGATGCCGTCGCCGACGAGCGGTACGCCGCCTTCCGACAGCAGCTCGGCGAGGTACTCCCGCGCCTGACCGAACTCACCGCGCAACAGCACGAGGCGCGGTTCGGCGCCATGTAAGTACGTGTTTCACACGGCCGGCGTCGACCGCTTGCCTCCCTGGATGGGGCGCGCCCTCCGATCCCGATCTCCGCACGGGCTCATCCGGCTCGCAGAGCAGCTGCACGTCGCGCGTCAGGAGAGGGACCTGCCGCGCCGAACGGTACCGCCTGAGTGGCAGGCGGCCGTGCGACGAAGGCAGGATGAGGAGCATCGACGCGATGGAGGCCCGTGAGGGATCCCGCGCATGTCGTGCATAACTGTGCATGCTCTCCCCCCTGTTGACCGTGTCGGCGAAGGGCGGGATGAATACATCATCGGTGTAGCCGTCCGCCGTGCAAGGATTTATGAGACGGCAGAGCATGACCAGAGAGCTCAAGGCAACTGCACAATTCTCAGCCCGGAGATGCGAGAGATACGCTCCTTGAACGCTGGGTATCGGTATGGGATCATGACCGTCAGCACGTGAGCTCGGAGCATCACCGCAGGTCGCATCGAGTAATAGGTGCATCAACAGGCCCACAGTCAGGGTGAGAGATCAGTGTCACGATAGGCGTCAAGAAATATCGATGCAAAGGTAGTGAAAAATACTTAGCAATACCTGATTCAGTAGTCATAAGAAGTCTAGTAGCAGCAGTGAAGCTAAATGTGAAAGCACTAGAAGCATCGCTAGGGATAGAACCTGATGAACCAACCAATAGGACAACAGCCATACGCACAGTGCTGGAGAACGCGATGGACACCGGGACATAGGCAAGGGCAGCACTTGCCTGCCCCCTGACCTCGTGACTTCCTGACCCCCTGACGCCCTGCACAGCCTCCTGGATCGATGGAACGCCCAGCCGCTCGAAGAGCGAAGCCCCCCCGCAAGCGGCTACAAGCGAACCAGCGCAAAAGCTCCGACACGCCCGCGATGAAGATGACGCCAGCGCCCTAGATCTGTTACTAAAGGAGCCGAGGCTCCCTCTGCTCTGCTGGGCGATTCGCCGCCCAAGCGGCAGCGGGATCGAACGACCTTCCGCTCAGCCGTCGGCACGCACAGGAGAGTAGATCCATGACCTTCCCCCTCACTGGCACAGCGGCCCGAGGGCTGACCAAAGAAGAGATCATCCAATCGATCCGCCCCAAGCTGCGCCGCGTACTCATCGTCCTGAACAACAAGGGCGGAGCCGGAAAGACGACGACCACCGCCAACATCTCGGCTCAGCTGGCGGCCGCTCTGCACGAAGCCGGATCCGCCCAGCGAGTGCTGGCCATCGATCTCGACCCTCAGGGCAACCTCGGACTTGATCTCGGTTATCAGGGCAAGCCCGGCGATGATGAGGGGCAGAGCGTCATCAACGTCGTCGAAGGTACGGGGCCCTTGCACATCCTCCGGGATGTCCGGCCACACCTCGATGTCGTACCGGGTGGGAAGGTTCTCAAGAGGACGACAGCGTCGATCATCGGCACGCGTTCCATCGACCCCCGCCGCGAGATCTTGCTGAGCCTCGCGCAGGCGCTGGCCGACGTGGCGTCCGACTACGAGTGGATCCTGATCGACTGCCCGCCGAACATCGCCGACCTGCAGCATCTCGCGGCGGTTGCCGCCGAGTACGTACTGATCCCCGTGTGCTTCGACCAAGGCGCGATCCAGGGCCTTGAGGGGGTGAGCGAGGTCTTCGACGTGGCCACGCCGCTGAATCCGACCTTGACGCCTCTCGGCGTCCTGCTGTTCGGCTTCGACCGCCAGCACCTGCGCAAGGTCAAGGACGAGGAGGGGGAGGTGATCGGTGTGAGAGAGATCGGCTTCCTCGCCAAGAAGCGACGCGAGATAGAGGGTGTCCTCGCCGACTCCGGAATCCCCATCTTCCAGACCGTGATCACTCGCGCCGTCAACGTCGCCGACCAGTGCCGCAAGCACGGACGCGTGTTCGCCGAACTGGCCGACCTGTCGGCCGGGCCCGAATGGAAGAAGCACGCCAGGCAACATCAACTGACTCTCAGCATGGAGTCGGCCGAGACCTCCGCGATCGAGATGGAAGAGGCCACTGCGGAGATCATCAAGAGGGCGCTGGCCCTGGAAGCGGAGGCGTACGCGTGACCAGCGAGTTCTTCGAGGACAAACCTCCGCAGCCGAAGCTGGCAGGGATGTCGCGGGCACGCGGCAGGCGAGGCACGAGCGGCCTGTCCGCCCTGGTCGCCCAGCCGCCCAGCCCCCCGCCCAGCCCCGCGCCTGAGGCGGGGCCCGAGACCGGGCCCGGAGCTGAACAGTCGCGGAGCACGCCGCAGGTCGACCAGCCGAAAGCATCCCGGGGAGCTCCGGCGGTTGCGGCTCCTCCGGTGATGCCGCCTCCAGCGGTGGCGCCCGAAGTGAAGGCGCCCGAGGCGCCGCGCGAAGTGCCGTCACCCCAGGCACCCCAGGTGCCCCAGGTGGAGACCAGCGTCCGCATCGCCGTCGAGGCCGAGGCGCCGAAGCCCGACGTGGCGAACACGCCCAGCTCCCGCGCGGAACCCACACTCCCGGGGATCGGCCAAGAGGCAGGGCCACGTCAGAAACGCGAAGCCGCGGCTCCCCAGCCGGACGACCGTGGCGCGCCGCCGGACACATCGCCGGAGCCGGACATCCCAACCGCCCCGGTTCCGGCCAAGACGCGTCACCGCGCGTCCCGGGCAGCCCAGTCCGACGCACGCCGGTCACCCGCGCCGAAGGCCGTGGTGGCGGAGTCGAGCGCCTACCAGACGCCTGAGCAGGTCAGCATCTACGTGACGCCCTCGGCCAAGGAACGCGCCCGGGCGATGAGCCGCATCGAGGGCATCGAGTACGCCCAGCTGGCGATGGACGCCATCGACCACTTCCTGGGTGAGGGCATGCTGTCGTTCCTGGTCCGAACCCGTCTGGAGGTCAGCCGTCCCAACGGATCGCACTTCCCGCCCCGCCGCAACCTCCGGTCGAGGTCGAAGACGGGCGTGCGCCGGGTGCTCTGGCCGGTGCAGTTCCGGCCGGCGGAGCTCGAGGTCCTGAACAACCTGGTCATCGACACCGGAGCGGAGCACCTTTCCACGCTGGTCTCCGTGGCGGTGGAGGCGTACCTGCTGGACGATGACGAAGCCACTCCGTCCGCACGGTCCCTGGTCGATGACGCGGTATCGCCGCGGAGAAACTGACCGGGTCCGCAGACCAGAGGGGAGCGGGGGAGTGGCGACTCCGCAACAGCCAGGTGCGGGCAGGCCGGTGAACCGCATATAGCAGCCGGAGTGAACCGTAGTGGCAGGAGGCGTGGGCGTGATCGCGACAGGCGGGACCCGGCTGAGCCCGTCACGGTACCTTGGAGGGTCGTGGCCGGCTGTCCTCGTACGAGGTGACGCCCGCAGGCGCCGACGCGCCCATCAGCCTGCCGAGGGCCATCGGCGTGCGGCGGGTGCGGCGCTGGGCAGCCGCGAAGCGCGGGCTCGACGCCATCAGCGATGCGCCCGCCCGTACGGCGGGCCCGTGCGGACCACCGGCGTCGCGCGAGCGGCCGCCGGTGCGTCGACCCGGTGCGCCCGGTGTCTCCGGTCAGCGGCCGGAGGACGGGTGTGCGTGGGGCTCGGTGCGTTCTCCGTGGCGGTGTCGTGGGGGAGCGCGCGAGGGGTCCCCGCCAGCCGCCGCTGCTTGATCTCCGCGCAGGAGCCACAGGGATGTCCGGAAGACAACACATGATCTTCACCGCGTCCCGGCGGGCACTCCGCCGTCCAGTGGCACTTCGGGTCAACCCGCGGCCTGAGCGGCCTCGACGGCCATTTCCTTCAGCACCTCATCGAGCGGGGTGGGCGTGACACCGAGGATCTTCAGGGCCGAGGAGGCGTCGAGGATGTTCGGCCGGTCGTACAGGTACAACATCTCGGGGAACTCGGCCATGATCGAATTAGTACGCCCGATCTCCTCCAGCTCCCGCAACGGCATGTGCCGCAGCTGGGGAGCGGGCGCGCCGGCCATCGCGGCGAGGCGGACGGCCAGCCGGCGTACCGAGATCTCGGCGGTGGACGGCACGTGCCAGGCCCGCCCCCAGGAATCCTCATGACGTGCGGCCGCGATGAGCGTGCGGGCCACGTCACCGGTGTAGGACCAGCTGTGCGGCGCGTCCAGGTCGCCGGGGTAGGAAACGGGGGTGCCGCCCAGGACCTGCGCCCCGACCATGAGGGTGAACGGTGAGTACGCGCCGGCTCCGAGATAGTCGCTGGCCCGGACCTCGGTCACCCGGACCCGGCCCGCCTCGTGAGCGGCTCTGGCGTCGTGCCACATCTGCGCGCGAACCCGGCCTTTGCGGCTGGTCGGTGCCATCGGCGACTCTTCACCCACCGGCCCGTCGGCGGGCCCGTACCCATAGGTGTTGCCCAGCATGACGTAATCGGCCCCGCCGCGCTCGGCGGCGGACAGCAACGAGGCCGCCAGCGGCGGCCATTCGGCAGGCCAGCGGTCATACGCCGGCATCGCGGCGTTGTACAGGATCGCGGCTCCGGAGGTCAGCTCCATCAGCCGGGCGGCGTCTCGGGCGTCGGCGGACACCCGTTCGATCCGCGGATGGACTGGGCCGCTACCGCTCCGGGTGACAAGACGGACCTGCTCGCCGGAGTCTGCCAGCAGGCGGGCGGTGGCCGCCCCAGTGGCTCCGGCGCCGACGATGACGTGCAAGGACATGACGTTCTCCCCTTCGCGGGGAACGGTCGTGCCCCGCTGCCTCCACCCTGCAGTGCAGCCGATCGGTAGGGCAGTGGCCCGAATGCCAGCTATCAGGAGGTTCGGGCCATACACCGGGATAGCGGTCGTCGCCGTCCCGTCGTCGCGGCCGGCGGCAGTCTCCAGATCACCTCGCACGAACTGGAGATCCTCGACGACGCCGACCCGGTGATCGTCACCGGGACCGGCGCCCGCGACGACATCGACCCCCACCTCCTGCGGGCCCTGCGACATGCCGCGGGGGGCTGCCGTGCCACCATCTACTGGGCTCGGTCCGAGGAGTTTCGCCGCCGCTTCCCCGCCGTCGAGCTACGCCCTGACCGGCTCTACGTGGACGACGGTGACGTGCTGACGTCCGACGGCATCGATCCGTGCCTCCACCTGGTACGCAGCGACTACGGAACGGCGGCCGCCGGCGCCGTGGCCGCAGCTCGCTCGCCGCCACCAGGGCGGCCGACAGCGAACCGACAGCGACAGCCACGTCACCGACAACGGATCGACATCACACAGTGGCAGGTTGGGTCTCGAAGGCAGATGCGGGGGCTGACGCAGTCGGAGGGACTCACGGCCAAGTCCACATCTGCCGCTCAGGGGAAGGAAGTCGATCATGAATATGCTCGACGCACATGAGGGCCAGGTGCGCCGGTTCACGGCAAGGCTGCCGGAACTGCAGCATGTGAGGCGTTTCGTAAGTGACTTCATGGCCTGTCATCCGTCCGCGGACGACGCGGTCCTGGCGGCCTCCGAACTCGCCGCGAACGCTATCGAGCACTCCGAATCGGGCGGTTTCACCGTCGAGGTGACTCACCTCGACGATGTGGTGCGCATCGATGTCCGCGACGCGGGCGGCTCGCAACAGCCGAAGCTGCGCCACGACGACATCGACGCCACGCGCGGACGCGGGCTTGTCATCGTCGACGGCCTCTCCCGGCGCTGGGGTGTCGCGCAGGGGCCGTCGCGTACCAGCGTGTGGTGCGAGATCGAGTGCGCCCACGTGTCCGCCGTCCCCGACTGCGTCGCCGCTTGAGAAGCGCAGCCACGGTCCAGAAGGAGGCAACGAGGTGGACAAGCACCAGACACGGCGTGCGGGCGCCGGTTACGGCCACGGCTGCACGACGGTCTGCCTTTCCGACAGCGAACTTCCACAGCCGGCGAGCCCGGCGCCCGAGACGATCGAGCAGGCGCGGCAGTTCGCCGCGGACGCCTCCCACGAGATGCGCACCCCTCTGGCCGGCCTCCGCCTCACGTTGGAGGAAGCTCAGCTCCACCCCGATCAGGCAGACCTCGCGGAACTCGTGACGCGTGCGCTGCACGACGTCAACAGGCTCGAGAAGCTCGTCGCGGACCTGCTCATGCTGGTACGGGTGCGGGCGGTCGCAGCTTCTGAACGGGAAACGGTGAACCTGGCCGAGCTGGTGCGGGCCGAGCTCTCCAGGCGGCGGCACACACTCCGCGTCGACCTTCGTGACGACCGCGACCTGAGCGTCTGGGGCGTCCGTACCGATGTCAACCGTCTGGTGGCCAACCTGCTGGACAATGCGCAGAGACACGCTCGCCACGCGGTACAGGTGGAGATCCGGAGGGATGGCGGCGCCGTCGAGCTCACGGTGGCCGACGACGGGACAGGCATTCCGGAAGCGGACCGCGAAAGCGTCTTCGGCCAGTTCGTCCGGCTGGACGCCGCGCGTGGCCGTGGGCAGGGCGGCGCGGGCCTGGGGCTGACGATAGCGCGGAACATAGCGCTGGCCCATCAAGGGACCCTGCACGCGCAGGACTCGCCCCTCGGGGGCGTCTCCTTCGTACTCCGGCTGCCTGCGGACGAGCAGGCAGGATGAATGCCCGCCCCGCGAAGAAGCGAGGAGGTCAGATGCGTTCGCGGTGATCGAGGAGGTGGGCCACATGGTCGTCCCCGCCCGCCGCGCCCCTCTCGAATTCCGCGGCGAACCCCTCCGCCCCGAGTGCCGCGCGCGCGGCGGAGCTGATCCGGTCGACGTCTTCACGCTCGGCCTCGGGGAGCGGCGCCCCGGCCTGCCGCCGCGACGCGTCGGCCGTTCCCAGCAGCCCTGCGGCGCGGTCAGGGTGCCCGGCGAGCACCAGCGCTCCTGCCAGCCCCTCCAAGGCGAGGGCGACCGCTCGGGGATCACCGGTCGCCCGGGCCGCAGCAAGGCCGCTCAGATGTCTGTCCCAGGCACTCCGGGCGTCACCGCGAAGTTCGGCAACGAACCCGAGCTCGGTGAGGAGCAACGCGTTCCCCGGCAGGAAGACGATCTCCTTGTGCCAGTCGAGCAGGGACTCGAGCATCCTCTCCGCAAGATCGAGTTCGCCCTCCCTGCGTGCCGTCAGGGCCAGGCCGCACTCGGCGTACACCTTGCCCGACTCGTAGTTCTGCTTGATCGCCAGTGTCCTGGCCTGTTCGTGGAGCTCACGAGAGCGAGTGAAGTCGCGAGACAGCAAAGCTATCCGGCCCAGGCCCGACAGCCGGTCGACGACGTCGGTCCAGCTGCCGAGCTCTTCCGCCATCCGCAGCCCCGCACGATGCAGCCGGGCCGCTTCGCCGTAGTCACCCTTGACCTCCGCCAGTGAAGCCAGCGGGTAGGTGCTCTGCAGCTGCCCCCAGCGGTCACCGAGATCCCGGAAGAGTTCCAGGCTCTGCGCGCCGTACTCCCTCAGCGCCTCGAGGTCGCCGGCAGCCCTGGAAAGGTTGGTCAGAGTGCTCGACGCCGCGGCTATTCCCCACCGATCGTCGAGCGCCCAGAGGGCGGCCAGCGCTTGCTGGGCCAAGTCCTTGCTCGTGGGCAGATCCGCCGCGGTGCTGTAGATGGCGTAGCCCAGGAACCACTGGGCCCGGGCCCGCTCGCTTGGGTCATGGATGGCGTCGGCGGCCCGCCGCCACTCTTGCGCATGCCGGCGCCAGGCGGCTCCGCCATGGGCCAGCAGGCTCATGGCCGCGACCCAGGCCATGGCCACGGCCCGGAGCGAAGCGGGCGCGTCGCCGGTGGCGGCCAGGGCTCGCCGCAACGACGCGAGCGCCTCGCACAACCGCCCGCGAAGGAACCAGAACCAGGCCAGGGCATTGACCAGGACGAGCGCGGCGGCGGCATCCCGCCGTACGAGATCGTCGAGCGCCCAGCGAAAGTTGGCGCTCTCCCGGTCAAGCCGGTCGAACCATGTTCGCTGCTCGCGCCCGCGCAGCAACGGCTCGGCCCGTTTGGCCAGCTCCACGTAGTACTGCCTGTACCGGTCCTGGATCCGGTCGAGCTCACCGGCTTCCCGGAGCCGTTCCTGGCAATAGGCCCCCACCGACTCAAGCAGTCGGTAGCGCACCCCCGTCGGCTCGTGCATGGGGACCACGAGCGATCGGTTCACCAGCCGGGCCAGCAGATCGAGGACGTCCTCGGCGGGCACGCCCGCCCCGCCGCACACCGCCTCGGCAGCCTCGAGCGTGCAGCTCTCCGGGTGTACGGACAGGCGGCGCAGCACGGCGCGCTCAGGCTCGCCGAGGAGATCCCAGCTCCAGTCGATCATGGCGCGTAGTGTCTGCTGCCGGGTGGGGGCCGTCGAATGCGTCACGGCCAGCAGGCGGAACCGGTCGTCGAGCCGGTCCACCAGCTCGCCCACGCCGAGCACGTGCATGCGCGTGGCTGCCAACTCAAGAGCCAGCGGAAGTCCGTCCAGCCGCCGGCACAGCTCCGCGACGCTCGCGGCGTTGCCGTCATCGAGCTCGAAGGACGGCACGACGGCGGATACGCGCTCGACGAACAGCTGTGCGGCGCTGGACCGTTCGAGCGTCGCCAGGCACGTCGCGGCCGACGGATCGGGAAGCGACAGGGGCGGCACCGGCCAGACCACTTCGCCGGTGACCCCGAGGGGCTCTCGGCTGGTCGCCAGCACCCGCAGCTCCGGAGCGTCCGCCAGCCGGCTTTCCACCAGTGCCGCGACAGGTTCCAGGACATGTTCACAGTTGTCCATCACCAGCAGGACACGCTTGCCGGACAACGCGTCGGCGAGGTGTTCCAGCACGGGTCGCACCTCGGCGCCGAAGCCGGTCGCATCACGGACCCCCATGACGCCCGTCACCTCCATGGCGATCCGTACGGCTTCCGCCGAGTGCGGCGAGGGCGGCTCCCCGGGTTTCGCCGGCGGCAGCCCGGCGAGCTCCACCAGCCACACCCCGTCGGGAAACTCGTCGGCCATCTCGCGCGCCGTTTCCACCGCCAGGCGTGTCTTGCCCACCCCGCCCGCCCCGGTCAGCGTCACCAGCCGATGCGTGGTGAGGCGTGTGCGCACCTCGCCCATGGCCTCCTGCCTGCCGACCAGCCGGGTCAGGGGGACGGGCAGATTCGTGGACGGAAGGTCCACGGAGCGGGGGGCGGCCAGCGCCGGATCCTGCTCCAGGATCGACTGATGGAGGGCGGTCAGCTCGGGTCCGGGGTCCAGACCCAGCTCGCCGGCCAGGCGGTCGCGCAGTTCCTGGTAGCTGGCCAGCGCATCCCCCTGGCGACCGGCACGATACAGCGCGCGCATGTGCAGGGCCCGCAGCATTTCGCGCAGCGGGTACTGGTCGACCATGTCGCTCAGCTCGCCCAGCACGATGTCGACCTCGCCGAGTTCCAGCCGGGCCTGTGCGTGAGCCTCCCAGGCCGCGAGTCGCTGTTCCTCCAGACGATGGGCGGCCGGCCTGACGAAGTCCTTCTCGGCGAAGTCCGCGAAGGCGGGGCCTCGCCAGAGAGCCAGCGCCTCCGCCAGAAGCCTCGCGCGAAGGGCGGGATCCTTGCGCTCTTTGGCCTGCGACAGGAGAGCGGCGAATTCCGTGGAATCCACCGTTGCGGGGTCCGCGGTCAGCAGGTATCCCGACGGGCGGGACACCACCAGATTCTGGCCGCCCTCCTCCGCCTCTTCCAGGGCGCGACGTAGGCGGGAGACCTTCAACTGCAGCGCGCTCATGGGATTGGCGGGAAGATCGTCTCCCCAGAGATCATCGATCAGGCGGTCGGACGCCACCGGTTTCCCGATGTGCACGAGAAGATCGGCCAGCAACGCCCGGACCTTCGTCTCCGGTATCGATGCCGATCTCCCGTCCCGATCCCATACCTGCACCTCACCGAGCACCCCGAAGCGCATATCCCCAGGTTAACCCAGCATCACCTGGCTCAGCCCGGATGGGGGAGCCTCACGGCCCTGTCGTCGCGCTGCCTCCGGTATCTGCCGGGCGGCACCCCGAACTCCCGCTTGAACGCCTTGGCGAAGGCGAACTCCGAGGAGTAGCCGCCACGTTCGGCGACGACGCGGAGCGAGACGTCGCTGGTGGCCAGGAGCCGGCTGGCGACGGTCATGCGCCACCACGTCAGGTAGGCCAGCGGCGGCTGGCCCACGACCGTGGTGAAGCGCCGCGCGAAGGCCGCGCGCGACAGGCCGGCGCGCGCGCCGAGTTCCTCCACCGTCCATGGACGGGCGGGTTCGCGGTGCAGGGCGTGCAGGGCTGTGGCGATCGCCGGGTCGGCCAGTGCGGCAGCCCAGCCGGTGACCGCCTGCTCGCCGTGCTCGTGCAGCCAGGCGCGCAGGATGTAGAGCAGGAGAGAGTCGAGCAGCGCCGGCACCAGCGCGTCGGAGCCGGCCCCCGGCCGTTCCAGTTCGGCGCCCAGCAGTTCGACGGCGGCGCGCAGTGCTGGATGTGTGCCGATCCTGGCCGGCAGATGGACGACGTCCGGGAGTCCGCTGAGCAGCGGGTGTGCCCGCGTTCGGCTGAGCTGGTAGGCGCCGCACAGCATGAGCGTGGCCGGGCTCGCGCCCTGCGGCGACTCCGTCTCTTCGCTCAGCACCCAGTTCCCGTCCTGGTCCTGGATGACGTCGATCAGCGGCGTCGCGGGATCGTCCGCGATCGCGTGCCCGCGTCCGTGCGCCAGGAACACCACGTCGCCGGGGGAGAGCGGGATCGGCTCCCGTCCGGACAGCAGGAGCCAGCAGGAGCCTTGCAGGATGACGTGGAAGCCGGCGCCGTCGGAGGGCGCGAACCGCATGCCCCACGGCGCGGGCATGAGCGTGCGCGAGGAATGGGGGACACCGGTGCGCATGGCGATGATCGCGTCACTGAGCAGGTCCATGGGACGACTTTATCCCTGAATCCAGAGATAAAGACGATGGGATAGAAATGTCGCGCTTCAGCGCACCATGCGACCTGCCCGATGCCCGGCGGCCCGGCTCGATCCTGGTAGACGGGCCCGTCCGCCTCGGTCAGCGGTCTGGCGACGCGGCGGCCGGCACGCAGGCCGATGATCTCGCCCAGGAGGGAGATCGGCGGGGCCGCAGGATCGTGAGCGTGAACGCCGCCCTCGTATCCGCCGACCCCGCCGGCCGGTCGTGGGGTGCCTCAGAGCCAGTAGGCCGGGTAACGCTGCCCGGGCAGCATCCTGCCGAGCGCCACCCCGCCGGCGATCACCAGGATGCTCGCCGCCACGACGGGGGTGAGCAGGTAGAGCGGATCCGGGGCGCTCATCCCGACCAGAGCGGCCGTCGCCGTGGCGGGCGGATGCGGCGCGCGCAGTAGCAGCATCGGCGCCGTCGCGAGCGCCGCTGCCACGGCTGCCGTCCACACCGACGGGCCCGCGACGGCGACGCCGCCCAGCGCGGCCAGCGCCCCGCTCAGATGCCCGAGCACGATGCTGCGCGGCTGCGCGAACGGCGCGCCTGGAGCGAGTGCCACGATCCCGGCGCTGGCCACGAACGGCAGGGCGAACAGCCCCAGCCCCGTCACCTCCGTGACGGCCGCCAGCAGGAGCAAACCGGCGAGCGTGGCCCCGGTGGAGACGAGCACGCCCCGGACCGGCGCGCGGGCGGCGCGCCGGCGCCGCGTGGTCCCCGTCATGGCCGGTCCGGCAGGCCGCGGAGGAAGTCGCGGACGAGCCCGGCGATCTGACGGCCGCGGGTCTCCAGGGCGAAGTGGCCGGCGTCCAGCAGGTGGACGCGGGCGTCAGGGAGGTCACGGGCGAAGGCGCGCGCGCCGTCCGGGCCGAAGATCTCGTCGTTGCGGCCCCAGACGGCCAGCAACGGGGGCCGGTGCTCGCGCAGGTACTGCTGCCAGCGCGGGTAGAGCCCCACGTTGGTGCCGTAGTCGCGGAAGAGCGCGAGCTGGATCTCGTGGCTGCCCGGCCGGTCGAGCAGCGCCTGGTCGAGCGCGGCCTTGTCCGGGTTGACCAGGAAGACGTCGGGCACACCGTGGGCGTACTGCCAGCGGGTCGCCTCCGGGGTGAAGGTGGCCAGCAGCGGCGCCAGATCTGCGCCGGCGGGATCGGCCCACACCCGCTTGAACGGCTCCCAGAAGGGCGTCAGTCCCTCCTCGTAGGCGTTGCCGTTCTGCGTGATGATTCCGGCGATCCGCTCGGGGTTCCGCACGGCCAGCCGGAAGCCGACGGGCGCGCCGTAGTCGTGCACGTAGAGGGCGTACGAGCGCAGCCCGAGGGAGTTGAGCAGCGTGCCGACCACGTCGGCGAGACGGTCGAAGGTGTAGGCGAACTCGGCGGCGGCGGGCGCGGAGCTGTGCCCGAACCCCGGGTAGTCGGGCGCGATCAGGTGGAACTCGTCGGCCAGCTCGGAGATCAGCTCCTGGTAGGCGATGGACGAGGTCGGAAAGCCGTGCAGCAGCACCAGCGTGGGTGCCGACGGGTCACCGGCCTCGCGGTAGAAGACGTCGAGTCCGTCGATGACGGCAGTGCGGTAGCGAAGGGTCACAACATCCTCATAACCGGTCAAAGTGGTTTAGACGGTTAAGTGATAGCATGCTGGTCGATAACCGGTCAAATGCGCTTCAGGGGTTAATATGAGAATCCGGCCGCTCCGGGGCGAGCCCATGGGGCTGGACCTGGTCGACACCGTGTGGATGGAGCAGGGCAGGCTCATCGACCAGTTCGATGACCTCGACGGGGTCCGCGCCTGGCTCGCCGATCACGACCTGCCCGGTGCGGACGCCGCCGAGCGGGCACGCGAGCGGCTCGTGGCCGCCCGCGACGCGATGCGCGCCCTGCTCGGCGGCGGCGGTCCCGACCGGCTCAACGCCGTGCTCGACCACGGCAACCGGCGGCCGCGCCTGGGCGAGGCGGGGCCGTACGAGCTCGTGGTGGTCGACGCGCCCGAGTGGCACGCGGCCTGGACGGCGGCGGCCGACCTGGTGCGGGTGCTGGGCGAGCGGCCGGAGCGGGTGCGCAAGTGCGCCAACCCGCAGTGCGTGCTGTGGTTCCTCGACGTCAGCAAGAACGGCAGTCGCCGCTGGTGCTCGATGGAGGTCTGTGGCAACCGGTCCAAGGTGGGCCGGTTCAACCAGCGACACCGACCGTGATCACGACTGCAGCCGTTACATCACGGCATCCACGTGCCAATCGACGTCGTGGGCGGCGGCCAGATGGCCGAGGAAGTCCGCCGCGTCGAAAGCCTGCGCCGGCGCCAGCACGCCCGCCGGCGCGCCGCCGGCCGCGAGGCGGCGGGCGGCCTCGGTGGCGATCACCGCGGTCGCGCCGTACGCGTCAGCGCCCGTCACCCGGCCGCGTGCACGGCGGCCGTCGGGAGCCGTGGCCTCGGCCAGCATCAGCCAGCGGTCGGCGCGGCGGTCCTCCTCGTCCGGGACCTCGGGAACACTGTCGATCAGGTCTTCGGAGAACGACGCGATCAGGTCGGCGACCTCCGTCCTGATCACGCTGCGCACCCGGCCAGCGCGAACATGCCGCGGGATGGTGGCCAGGCCGGGCAGTGCGAAGGCCGACACCGGCACCTCCTCCTCCGCGTGCCGTATGACCAGCGGGGGGCGTTGCGCCGGATCGGTGACCCGGTACCAGGCACCGTCCGCGTACTCCACCGGCCCCTCCGCGAACACGGCCGCCATCGTCCGCACGGTGCCCCGCGAGGCCGCTCCCTCCGACGACCTCAGATCGGCGATCACCATCTGGGCCGGGTCGGCCCCGAGCCGGTCCGCCACCAGGCGCGCGATCATGTCCCCGGGGCCGCCGTCATCGGCCATGCCCGGCACCACCGCTACCCCGGCCCGCGCCGCGGCCGCCCCGAACTCCTCCAGCACCCGCCGGATGTAGCGCTGCTCGCCGGTGGTGTCCACGTACGGCACACCCGCGGCGATGGCGGCACGGATGACGGGCGCCCCCAGCGCGGCGAACGGCCCGGCGCAGTTGACCACGACCTCGCAGTCGCGCAGCACATCGGCGAGAGCGTCGCCGTCGTCGAGCGCGGCCACCCTCACCTCGGCGGCGGCGGCACCCACCTCGGCGGCCACCTTGCGCAGGCGTGCCTCGTCCCGGCCGGCCAGCACCGGGGTGAAGCCGCGCCGGCGCACTTCGGCCACTGTGAGCCGTCCGGTGAAACCGCTAGCCCCATGCACGGCGATCCTCATCGCGTTCCTCCTTGTAGGCTGCGGCACACGCTAGATGAACGGCTGGTCCGGGCCCATGTCCCGCCGTCTGGGGACTATGTCCCATCGTCCAGCCACCACCGGGGTTGCTCTTCGTGATCGTCGCTGAGGGTGGCGGCGGGCGCAGGTGTTTGCCCCGATACGGGGCCTGAGTCGCTTGAGTCGCTGTTCGTCCCGGCGCCGATGTTCAGCGCATAGAGAACGCAGCGACCAGAGACTCAGCCTCCCCGGCCCTCTTCAGTCGCTGCCTGTTGAGTCGCTGGCCGAAACACCAGGTCAACGCCATCTTCGCCCCTCGGAAAGCGACCGAAGCGACGCTGGGTAGGGATATATGTCTTCACTAGAGAGATTCTCTGACGACGTCATAAGAACTGACTCTCAGTAGCTTCAGTCGCTCCTCCCTGGCTGTAACAAGGCTTCTACCAGGCATTCCTTCGATGGCGGCAGCAGCGACTCAAGCACCAACGCCATGAGCGACTCAACTTCAGTCGCTGCCGTGTCCCGGAGGCGCCATGCCACGCTCCTGCCATGGTGTCGGCTAGTCTGTACTACCGTCTTCGAGTCCCGGTCGCTTCAGTCGCTTCAGTCGCCCACGTACACCAGCATTGGACATGGATCCGCAGGCAGCGGGTCCAGACGATCCGCCGCCGAGCCCGCTACGGGAAGGGATCATGTGACGCAGCGACTTCGCCACGACGCTCACCATCCCAGACCCGCCTCTCCCCACACACGGCCCGCGGCCGTGCCGGTAGGGCCTCGCCGAAGCCGTCGACACTCCGAGATCATTGTGTGTCGCGGGACCGCGGACCCGCGTAGCGCGAACCCCCTCCAAGGACGACCATGACCCCCTCAACCGGCCCGGGGGGCTTCGACCCGGTGGCCGCAGCTCAGCAGATCCTTGATCTGTCCGATGTCTCCACGGAGCAGCCCGCGGCGAGCGTACGCCTGACAGAGGAGCCCATCGCCTCGGGAAACGGGCTGTTCCCCGACTCGCTGACCGACCGCGGCAACGCCAAGCTCTTCGTGGGGCTCTACGGGCGGGACTTCCGGCATGTGCCGGGCATGGGCTGGTTCCGGTGGGCGGGACATCGCTGGATGCTGGACGAGAGCGACGCCGTCATGTGGGCGGCGGGCGAGATGGCTGAGCAGCTGGCAGTGTTCGACACGCGGGGCCGCCACACCTCGGCAGAGCTCCGGCGCCACCGGCGCCGAGCGTTGTCGACCACCGGGATGAACGCCCTGCTGACGCAGGCCAAGTCCGCGCCAGGCATGGTGCTGTCGCCCTCGACGCTCGACGCCGACCCCTACGCGCTGTGCACGCCGGCAGGTGTGGTAGACCTCCGCACCGGTCAGATCTCGCCGCCGGACCCGGCCACGCATCTGCACTCGCGATCCACCACGCTGGCCCCCGAATCCGCACCCACGCCTCGGTGGCATCGCTTCCTCAAGGACACCTTCGGTGACGACGCCGACGGCCGGCAGACGATCGACTTCCTCCATCTCCTCCTGGGCTACTCGATCACGGGTGACGTCGGCGCCCAGGTGATGCCGTTCCTGTACGGGCAGGGCAAGAACGGCAAGTCGGTCCTGGTCGAAGTGCTGCTTCAGCTCATGGGCGACTACGCCGACGCGGCCCCGCCGGGCTTCCTCATGGCCAAGACCTTCGACGGGCATCCGACGGACCTGGCCGAACTGCATGGGCGCCGCATCGTCGTGTGCTCGGAGCTCAAACCGGGCGACCGTTTCGACGAGGCCCGCGTCAAGCTGCTCACGGGCGGGGACAAGATCAAGGCCCGCCGGATGCGGCAGGACTTCTTCAGCTTCGACCCCACCCACCACCTCTGGCTGCTCGGCAACCACCAGCCCGAGGTCACCACGGGTGGTTTCGCGTTCTGGAGGCGACTGCGGCTCATCCCGTTCGAACGCGTCGTGGCGGAAGAGCACAAGATCGACAACCTCGCGCGCATCCTCGTCCAGGAGGAAGGCGCCGGCATCCTCGCCTGGCTGGTCGACGGAGCCCGCCGCTATCTGAACGGCGAAAAGGACTTGTCCGGCCCGCAGCGGGTAAGACTCGCTACTGACGCCTACGAGGCAACGGAGGACGTGGTCGGACGATTCATCGCGGAGGCGTGCAAACTCGCCCCCACACTGCGTGCTGAGCAAGCGCATCTTTACACTGCCTACACCCGCTGGTGCGGAAGTGAAGGAGCCACCCCGGTGTCGGCCCGGGCTTTCGCGGCGCGGGTACGTGACACGCTCGGGATGGCCTCACCGAAGGAAATGCTCCTGTCCAACTCTCGCAAGTTCTATCCCGGGCTCGGCCTGATCTCCGAGCTCGGTGGTGAAGGGCTGCCGCGATGAGTGCTTCCATCGATCCCGACGACCTCAGGCACGAGACCGAGCTGGTGTGGCTCGAGGACATCCAGGACCTCGACTACGTCCGCCAGAGCCTCGACCGGCTGCCGAGCCGCCGCCGCAAGCCCGCCTACCACCGAGATGGCCGCATGGTCGGCTACGCGGTGCTCGGGCCGGGGGCGAAAGGCTCTCCGGCCTCAGGGACGTTCCGCCGGCGGGTGTTCTGGCTGGCCCCCCACGACCGCGATCAGCAGCCGACGGGGTTCTACTCCACCGGAGCACCGGTGGAGGCCATCGATCCCCGCACGCTCGCACCCAGGATCCCGGGCCGGAAAACCGAACGTTCCGAAGGCGGCCCTCCCTCGCCCGCCATGGTCGAGCTCGGGATCACCCTCGACAAAGCCTGACCCGTGCGGGTGACCACATCAGTTCGCCGCCCGCCCTCGATTTCGAGCCTGCGCGGACGCGTCCGCTGGCAGGAAGACGGCGGAAGATGGCAGTCCACTCCCTTGGCCCGCTCCCGTCGCGGCACCAGGATGGTTCTGCGGGCATTCGGTGACCGGATGCATGCGTCACACCCCATGCCGGGCGCTTTGCTCTCGTTGACTGGCGAGGCGTCCGGCACCCCCGCTCCCGGCGACTGCTGGGCCTCTCTCTGACTCTGCGAGCGAGAGTCGGCCCCCCCATGCTCCTGGCCGGGAAGCGGCCTGAATGTCCACACCCCTCCCTTCCGCCGGGCTCGGCGCCCATGACACAGTCCTGAGGGTGTGGTCACGTCCACGGACGTGGTGTATGAATCGATCTTCGCGTGATCCTGTTTCTGCAGGTTAAGCGGTGAGTGTCTGCGGGAGCGAGTTCTGGGTGGGTGTGTCGCTGCCGATCACTGCGTCGGGCTGGTCGAAGATGGTGCGCACGAGGGTGGCCACGAAGGGCTGCGCGGACTTGCTGACGCAGGTCAGGAGATTTCGCAGGTAGTGGCTACGACATCTTTGCCAGCAGGCGCCCGCCAGCGTGGCGCCGATCGCGGCCACCAGGCCGGCGTGGCAGTCGGAGATGACCAGTTGCACTCCGGACAAGCCACGGGCGACCAGGTCGCGCAGGAAGGCCAGCCAGCCCGCGCCATCTTCGGCGCTGGTGACCTGCAGGCCGAGAATCTCGCGTCGGCCGTCGGCATTGACGCCGGTCGCCACCAGCACGTGCACGTTGATGATCCGGCCGCCCTCACGCACCTTCTGCGTCAGCGCGTCCAGCCACACGAACGTGTACGGGCCGGCGTCGAGAGCGCGGGTGCGGAAGGCTTCGACCTGGGCGTCCAGCGTCTTGGCCATCTGCGAGACCTGGCTTTTGGAGATGTGCTTGATGCCGAGTTGCTCGATCAGCTTGTCGACGCGGCGGGTCGAGACGCCCAGCAGGTAGCTGGTGGCCACGACGCTGATCAGCGCCTGCTCGGCCCGCCGCCGGCGTTCCAGCAGCCAGTCGGGGAAGTACGAGCCCGAGCGCAGTTTCGGGATGGCCAGCTCGATCGATCCCGCGCGGGTGTCCCAGTCGCGGGTGCGGTAGCCGTTGCGCCGGTTGGTCCGCTCCTCGCTGCGCTCGCCGTAGCCTGCCCCGCACAGGCTGTCGGCCTCGGCCGACATCAACGACTCGGCCATGGTCTTCACCATGGATCGCAACAAGTCGGGGTCCCCGGTCTCGATCTGCTTCGCCAGCCACTGCCCGGGCGTCACACTGTTGTCCGCGGCCATCACGTGCCTCCTTCGATCTTGGGTTTGCGCCTTCGAAGGATCACGCGATGGCCGTCACCATTTCACGACGCCACGCCTCTTGACCAGGTCAAACTCGTACACCACTCCCGTGGACGCAACCGAGGGTGTCGCTGGACGAGTTGCCTGAGTGGTTGCCGGCTTGGTGCCTTGACCATCTGGGCGGCGAACCCGCCGATGTGTTGTTCCGGTCGCAGCAGGTCTCGGCAGTGTTCGGTCTGCGGTTGGCCGGTGGCCGGGACGTGGTGGTCAAGGCGCGTGCCGACGACGGCCGGGCGGCGTCGTGCGTCGCGGCGCAGGCCCGGCTGGCCGAGCGCGCATTTCCCTGTCCCCGGCCGCTGACGCCGGTGGCCGGTGTCGGTGCGCTGGCCGTGCACGCTGAGGAATACCGGCCCGGCGGCGAGGTGCTGCACGGGGACTCGCCGGACATGGCGGTGCGTTGCGCGGAGGTTTTCGCTCGGCTGATGGCCGAACTCGCCGGCGTGACCGTCGCGCCGCCGCTGCCGAACCCGCCCTGGGTGCGCTGGGAGGAGACCGGTGCCGGGACGTGGCCGGCGATCGACTTCCTCGACCGCCTGGACCAGAGTGTCGTGCCCCGGCACATCGTCGAGGCGGCTGAGCGGGCCCGGGGGCGGCTGCTAGCCGGCGGTCTGCCGTGCGTGCTCGGCCATGCCGACTTCGAGGCGCAGAACCTGCGATGGCGGGGGCGGCAGGTGTGGGCGGTGCACGACTGGGACAGCCTGGCGTGGCAGCCGGAGGCGGCGCTGGTGGGAGCGGCGAGCGGGTCGTTCGCCAGTGCCGGGCCGCCGGCGCTGGCCCCGATCGAAAGCTCCGAAGTGTTCCTGGCGGCCTATCAGGGCTTTCGGGGACGCTGGTTCACGCCCTCGGAGCTGGAGATCGCGTGGGCGGCGGGCGTGTGGATGGCTGCGTACAACGCCCGGGAGATGGCACTGTGCGGTGGCTCCCCGGCGGGCGGCGATGCGCTGCGGGCACAGGCGGCCGGACGCCTGCGCCGAGCGAATGCCTAGCCCGCAGGCGATCCCGGAGAGCGTCCACTCCGGCCCGGACGGGCGATTGGCAGGATTCCGTCGATGACTGGCGGGCGATCTGCCGAGCGGGACCGGAAACGTTGGCTAGAAAAGATGGGGTGTCGGTTCAGACCAGCAGCATCAGAGACGCGCAGGAGGGACCGTGCTGACCGCGTTTACCCGGGCGTTCCGGACGCCGGACCTGCGCAAGAAGTTGCTCTTCACGCTGGGCATCATCGCGCTTTTCCGGCTCGGCTCGGTTCTTCCGACTCC
>NZ_LAVL01000062.1 GCF_001083785.1 Nonomuraea sp. SBT364 | reverse complement strand
TCAGCCGGGCGTTACGGTGGGACATGAAGCCTCCGTGCGGTGCAGATTCGACACCTTCACCACATCGGAGGCTTCTCTATTGATCAAGCTCCTCTGTTAACAACGCTCGTGGTCGATACAGCTAGAGGTCGCGGCGCAGGCGTTTGACGTCGGAGCGGAGCTTCTTGGCGGCGATGCGGCGCTCAACGGCGCCCCGGCTGGGCTTGGTGGGGCGGCGGCGCTTGGGCGGCGGCGCGATGGCCTCGCGGATGCGCTGGGCGAGCCGCTGCTCGGCGGCCTCGCGGTTGCGGAGCTGGGAACGGTGCTCGGAGGCGGCGATCGTGATCGTCGGCGCGCCGAGGCGGTCCAGCGCGCGGGCGCGCAGCGGCTCGGAAAGCGCGGTGGTCGCGGACACGTCGAAGGTCAGCTCCACCCGGCTGTCGGTGGTGTTGACCCCCTGGCCGCCCGGGCCGGAGGAGCGGGAGAAACGCCAGACGAGCTCGGCGTCGGGGATGACGACCGAGTCGTTGACGACCAGTGGTCCCGGCATGACGCTCCTCCTTCCGCGATTCATCCTCGACTACGAGATGTCACCGTATCTCGCCGGCCCATGCGGCGGGCAACCGCATTTCCCGCCACCGGTTGACGTGCCCGGCGCGGGCGGCGTATGCCAGAGTCGCGCAGCAACAGCGGGAAACAGCGGGGATCAGCGGGGATCCGCGAGGATCGGCGGGGCGAGGGGAGCGGCTGTGGCGGGCATCGTCGGCGTGCACGGCATCGGCAAGTACAACTACTACGTCAACGCGGGGCATTCCGCGGCGGGGGCGGCCGAGGCGATGCGCGCCAAATGGGACCGCTACCTGCACGCCGCCTGCGGCGGGGGACAGCCGCGCACGTACTTCAGCGAGGTCGCCTACTTCTCCCACTTACTGCACGAGGGGCCGCCGGGCAGTGCCAGGGAGGCCGCGGCGGTGGCCGAGGCCCGCGAGCGGGTGCTCGCCGGGTGGGCCCGCAACCTGGGGCTGGGCGAGCACCTGACGGGCGCGCTGAAGTCGTTCACCGGATGGCTGCTCGACAAGCTCGACGGCAGGTCGGCCGCGTTCGCCGAGCTGTTCGCGCCCGAGGTGGCCACCTACCTGACCGACCAGGGCAAGCGGCGCGAGGCCCAGCGGGCCGTCGCCGAGGTGATCCGGAGGAACCGTCCCAAGGTGGTGATCGCCCATTCGCTGGGCAGCGTCGTCGCCTACGAGACCTTCTGGGCCAACCCCGACCTGCGCGCCGACCTGCTCATCACCCTCGGCAGCCCGCTCGGCATGCGCAACGTCGTCTTCGAGCGCCTGCTGCCCGCGCCCATCAACGGCCGGGGCCGGCGTCCCGAGGGCGTGGGCCGCTGGGTGAACATCGCCGACAAGGACGACATCGCCGCCATCCCGCCCGACCTGGGCGGCAGCTTCACCGGCATCGACGTCGAGGAGCTGGTCAACCTCGACTGGATCGACTTCCACACGGCCGAGAAATACCTGGGCTGCCCGGCGATCCATCCGCATCTGCGACCATTCCTCGCATGAAGTGGATCATTTTCGACTACGGCAACGTCCTCTCCCTGGCCCAGCCCGACGCCGAGGTCGACGCGATGGCGGCCGCCGCCGGGGCCGATCCCGCGGCCTTCCGCCAGGGCTACTGGAAGCACCGCCTGGACTTCGACAGGGGCACGCTGACCGCCTGCGCCTACTGGTCCGCGGTGCTCGGCCGGGAGGTGCCCGCCGAGGAGGCCGCCCGGCTCGTCGCCATGGACGTGGCCAGCTGGTCCCACCCCGACGAGGACGCGGTCGCGCTGCTGGGTGAGCTGCTCGCGGCCGGTCGCGGCGTGGCGCTGCTGTCCAACGCGCCCGCCGAGACCTCCGACGGCATCGACCTGCTGCCCTGGATCGCCGCCATCCCGCACCGCTTCTACAGCGCCAGGATGAGCATGCTCAAGCCCGACCGGGAGATCTTCGACGAGGTGGCCCGGGTGCTCGGCGCCGACCCGGCCGAGGCCGTCTTCGTCGACGACCGGCCGGACAACGTGGCCGGCGCCGAGGCGGCCGGCATGACCGGCGTCCTCTACACCGGCGCGGCCGACCTCCGGCGGCGACTGGCGTAAACCTCAGGCGGATTGTCGGTTATGTGATCTATGGTGTGCCGCGTGGACAACGCCTTCCAAGTGGACCTGCGCGGCGTGGTCGATCTCCTCAGCCGCCACCTGTATTCGAGCCCCCGCGTCTACGTGCGCGAACTCCTGCAGAACGCGGCCGACGCGATCACCGCCCGGCGCGCCGCCGACCCCGGCGCACCCGCCACGGTCACCGTCGAGGTGGCCGGCGGGCTCGTCAGCGTCCGCGACACCGGCATCGGCCTGACCGAGGACGAGGTCCACACCCTGCTGGCCACCATCGGCCGCTCCTCCAAGCGGGACGAACTCGGCTTCGCCCGGCACGAGTTCCTCGGCCAGTTCGGCATCGGCCTGCTGTCCGGGTTCCTGGTCGCCGACGAGATCGGCGTCGAGACCCGATCGGCCAAGGGCGGCCCCACCGTGCTGTGGACCGGCCGCTCCGACGGCCGCTACCGGGTCGAGCTCGCCCCCGCCGAACGCGCCGAGCCCGGCACCACCGTCACCCTGCGCGCCCGCCGCGACGCCGGCGAATGGGTCGCCGAGCGGACCATCACCGAACTCGCCGCGCTCTACGGCTCGCTGCTGCCCGTCGACGTCACCGTCAACGGCCACCGCACCACCCTCGCCTCCCCGCCCTGGCAGGCCGCGCACACCTCGCCCGCCGAACGGCGCCGCGCCCTGGAGGCGCACTGCGAGGAGCTGTTCGGCTTCGTCCCGCTGGACGTGGTCGACCTCGACGTGCCGGAGGCCGGGCTGACCGGCGTCGCCTACATCCTGCCCGCCCCGGCCAACCCGGCCGTGCGCGGCACCCACCGCGTCTACCTCAAGCGCATGCTGCTCACCGAGACGGCCGACGGGCTGCTGCCCGACTGGGCGTTCTTCGCCCGCTGCGTCGTCGACGCGGCCGAGCTGCGCCCCACCGCCAGCCGCGAGGCGCTCTACGAGGACGACCTGCTCGACCACACCCGCCAGGAGCTCGGCCGCCGGCTGCGCGCCTGGCTGGTGCGGCTGGCCGAGACCGACCCCGGCGGGCTGCGCGCCTTCCTGCGCCTGCACCACCTCGGCGTCAAGGCGCTCGCCCTGCACGACGACGACATGCTGCGCCTGGTCGACCAGTGGCTGGAGTACGAGACCAGCTCCGGGCCGATGACGCTGGCCCAGTTCCGCACCCGGCACCCCGGCGGCCGCTACACCACCAGCGTCGACGAGTTCCGCCAGCTCGCCGCCGTCTCCGGCGCGCAGGGCGTCGGCCTGGTCAACGGCGGCTACGTCTACGACAGCGAGATCCTGTCCCGGCTGCCCCGCATCGACCCGGGCGCGGCCCTGGACCGGCTCGACCCGGCCGAGCTCGCCACCCACCTCGGGCCCGCCGACCCCGACGCCGAACTGCGCGCCCGCCCGTTCCTGGCCACCGCCGCGCGGGCGCTCGACCCGCTCGGCTGCGAGGTCGTGCTGCGCGACTTCGACCCCGCCTCGCTGCCCGCCCTCTACCTCACCAGCCGCGCCGCCCAGCACCACGCCGACCTGCGCGAGGCGCGCGACGCCGGCGACGAGCTGTGGGCCGACGTGCTCGGCGCGCTGGAGCGTGGCGTCGCCGCCGACCGGCCGAGGCTCGTGCTCAACCACCGCAACCCGCTCGTCCGCCGCGTCACCGGCCTGCCGGACCCGGCGCTCGCCGCCACGGCCGTCGAGGCGCTGTACGGCATGGCGCTCCTGCACGGCCACCACCCGCTGCGCCCGGCCGACACCGCGGCGCTCAACCGCTCGTTCCTCGGCCTGCTCGACTGGGCCGTCCAGGGAGGCACGTATGGCTGAGGACGTCCAGGCGCTGCTCCGCGAAGCGGGCGCGATGCCGTACGGCGAGGCCAGGACCGTCCTGGCCGAACGCGCGCTGCGCGAGGCCGAGGCGCTGCGCGAGCACGAGCTGATCGTGCGCGCCCGGCTGGACCTCACCCAGGCCTACCAGTACGGCGGCGAGCCGGTGAAGGCGTTCACCGTCTTCTCCCGCAACCTGGCCGACCACGACGCCGAGCCCGGCCGGTGGGGCCACTGGGAGACGCGCGAACTGCTCTGGCACTTCAAGTGGATCGTCGCCGACATGCGGCGCTTCCCGGAGATCCCGCTGCGGCGCGCGCTCGACGCCATCGACGACATGGAGCGGCGCTACCGGCAGGCCGGCGACCTGCTGCACGCCGTGCACGCCAAGCGCTGCTTCATCGCCCAGCACCTCGGCGACGAGGAGGGCACGCGGGAATGGCTCCACCGCTGGCGGACCACGCCGCGCGACAACCTGTCCGACTGCGAGGCGTGCGACACCGACTCCTTCGCCGCCACGCTCGCGCACCTGGGCCGCGACGAGGACGCCATCGCCGCCGCCCGGCCCATCCTGGAGGGCCAGGCCACCTGCGAGGTGCAGCCGCAGGGCATCCTCACCACCCTGCTGCTGCCCTACCTGCGCACCGGACGCCACCGCGAGGCCGCCCAGGCGCACCGGCGGGCCTACCGGCTCGTCCAGGGCAACGTGGCGTACCTGGACGACTTCGGCGACCACATGGAGTTCTGCGCGCTCACCGGCAACCAGGCGCGCGGGCTGGAGATCCTGCAGCGGGAGCTGCCGCTGCTGGAGCGCCCGCCGTCGCCGTCGGACGCGCGGCGCTTCATGGCCTGCGCCGCGCTGCTGCTGCGCCGCCTGGAGGAGACCGGGCACGGTCACCTGACGGTGCGGCGGGCCGGACGGGACGTGCCGGTGCCGGAGCTGCGCGCCGCCATGGAGGCGGGCGCCCGCGAGATCGCCGCCCGCTTCGACGCCCGCAACGGCAACGACACCTCCACCCGGCGGCTGGAGGCGACCCTGGCCGCCGCGCCCCTGGTGGACCACCTCCCGCTCGTCGCGCACCACCGGCCCGCCACGGCGGGCTCCCCGCACGACCACTGGCGCCGCGGCGCCGCCGCCCTCCCCCCGGACGTGGACCCGTCCCCGGGCGATGGTGCCGCTTCTGTGAGCGGCGAGGCCCTCTCGCAGGTGGTCTCCCCCGAGACGACCTCCCGGGAGGCCGTGACGGCAAGCGCCGGGGCCGCGGGTGGTCCCTCGGCGGTGGAGGTGGCTGTGGGGGAGCTGGCCGAGGCGGTGGCCGGGTTCACCGTCCGGGGCGACCGCAGGCGGGCGGCGCTGGCCAGGGTGGACCTGGCGCGGGCGTACCTGGCCGCCGGACGGGCCCTGGACGCGGCGGAGACGGCCGAGGAGGCCGCGGCGATGCTCAGCGACGGTGGCCGCCCGGACCCGGCGATGCCCGGCGACGGTGACGGTGACGGTGACGGTGAGCGGCTGGACGCGGTGCGCAGGACGCTCGCGGCGGCCCTGCGCGAGCTGGGGGAGGGCGAGCGCGAGCTGGAGACGCTGCGGCTGCTGCGCGACCCGGCGTCCCTGGCACTGCTGGGCGACCGGCTGGCCGCGCGGGACGAGGACCGCGACGCCGGCCGCGCCTACGCCGAGGCGGGCCGGCTGCACCGGGCGGCCGGCGACCTGCCGGCCGCCGGCCGGGCGCTGGCCAAGGCGGCCAAGTGCGTCTACTACGCCACCAGCGACCTCGCCCCCGCCGTCGAGGCGTACGCCGAGGCCCGCGAGGCGCTGTCCGCCGCCGGCCCGGAGGCCGCCCGCGACCTGGCGGAGCTCGCCTACGACGAGGCGATCGTCCTGGACTGGTACGACGAGCAGGCCCGCGCCGCCGAACTCTGCCACGAGGCGGCCGGGCGCTTCACCGCGCTCGGCGACGAGGACGGCGTGGAGCGGGCCCGCGACCTGCTCGCATCGCTGTCCGACTGACCGGCGCTGTTCACCTGCCCGTGACGCCACTGTCACGGCGGGGTCAGCGTGCCCGGACATATCTGGACCGTGGACCGCAGATCCTTCCTCGCGGCGGTGCCCGCGACCTTCCTCGCATCCCCCTCCAGAACCCTCAAGGCCGACCCGTTCACCCTCGGCGTCGCCTCCGGCGATCCCGGCGCCGACGGGTTCGTCCTGTGGACCCGGCTGGCCCCCGACCCGCTCGGCGGCGCCGGCCTGGGCGGCATGCCCGCGCGTGACGTGGACGTCGACTGGCAGGTCGCCGCCGACGAGCGCTTCACCAGGATCGTCAGGTCCGGCACCGCCACCGCCCGGCCGTCCGCCGCGCACAGCGTGCACGTGGAGGTGACCGGCCTGGAGCCGGGACGCGCGTACTTCTACCGGTTCAGGAGCCAGGGCAGGCTGTCACCCGGCGGGCGCACCAGGACCACCCCCGCCGAGGGCGCCGAGACCCCGCTCGCGTTCGCCGTCGCCGCGTGCGCCCACTACGAGCACGGCTACTACACCGCCTACCGCCGTCTGGCCGAGCAGGAGCCCGACCTGGTGCTGTTCCTCGGCGACTACCTGTACGAGTACGGTCCCAGCGGCTACACCGCGCCGGCCGGGCGCGTACGCACCCACACGCCGGGCAAGTGCGCCACCCTCGCCGCCTACCGGCTGCGGCACGCCCAGTACAAGAGCGACCGCGACCTGCAGGCCGCGCACGCAGCCGCGCCGTGGCTGGTGGCCTTCGACGACCACGAGGTGGAGAACAACTGGGCCGGCCCCGTCTCCAGCACCGGCGCCCCCGCCTTCGCCCGCCGCCGCGCCGACGCCTTCCGCGCCTACTACGAGAACATGCCGCTGCGCCGCGCCAGCCTGAACGGCGCCCGCCTGCGCGTCAACCGCCGTGTCTCCTGGGGCTCCCTGGCCCGCTTCCACCTGCTCGACACCCGTCAGTTCCGCGACGACCAGGCGTGCCGGGACGGGGTACGCGGCGGTTGCGACGAGCGGCTGTCCCCGGACCGCACCCTGCTCGGCGACGGCCAGTGGCGCTGGCTGGAGGACGGCCTGCGCGGCTCACCGGCCCGCTGGAACCTGCTCGGCCAGCAGATCCTCATGACGCACCGCGACTACCGGACCGGCCCCGGCCGCGAGGTGAACCTCGACTCCTGGGACGGCTACGCCCCCGAGCGCACCCGCCTGCTGAACTCGCTCGCCCGCACCTCGAACCCGGTCGTCCTGACCGGCGACGCGCACATGCACCACCTGGCCGACCTCAAGACCGACTTCGACGACCCCGACTCGCCCGTCGTCGCCCGCGAACTCGTCACCACCTCGATCGCCAGCGACGGCGACGGCTACCGCGACACCACGTGGATCGCCGAGTCGCTGGCCGAGAACCCGCACATCGCCTACATCGACCAGCGGCGCGGCTACATCATGGCCCGCCTCACCCGCGACGGCCTCGACGCCGACTTCCGCACCCTCGACCGCGTCTCCCGGCGCGGCGCCCGCGCCCGCACCTCCCACCAGGTGACGATCCCGGCGAACCCCGGAGCCTGAACGCCCCCGCCCCCCGACGTCAGTCGACGGTGATGACGAGCTTCCCGGGCGCGTTGCCCGCCGCCAGGTCACCCACCGCGGTGGGGGCCTCCGCCAGGGGGTAGGTGCGGCCGACGGCCGGTCGCACGGCCCCGGCCTCGATGAGGTCGCGCAGCGCGTCCAGGTCGGCGGTGCGGGTCAGCGCGATGAGCGGGTCCAGGCGCTGGCGGGTGAACGGGGTGATCAGCCGGGCGGCCAGCAGCCGGCCGAGCCCGCCGAACCACCGGCCGCCGCCCTCGCCGCCGACGAGGACGAGGCGGCCGCGCTCGGTGAGCAGTCCGCGCAGCTGGGCCAGCGGCCGGACGCCCGCGATGTCGATGATCACGTCGTAGGTCCCGGTCAGCGGCTCGCGCGTGTAGTCGATGACGGCCTCGGCGCCCAGCGACCGGACCAGGCCGGCCTTGGCCGTGCTGCACACGGCGGTGACGTGCGCGCCGCCGGCCACCGCGAGTTGGGTCGCGAAGCTGCCCACCCCGCCGCCGGCGCCGATGACCAGCACCTTCTCCCCGGCGGTGATCTGGCCGACGGCCCGCATCGCCGTCACCCCCGACACGGGTACGGCCGCCGCCTCGGCGAAGCTCAGGCAGGCGGGCTTGCGGGCGAGCTTGGCCGGGCGGGCGAGCGCGAACTGCGCGTACGCGCCGGTCGCCGCGCCGTACACCTCGTCGCCGGGGCGTAACGCGGTCACGCCGGCGCCGACGGACTCCACGACGCCGGCCACGTCCATGCCCGGCACGCGGTTGCGAGGCCGGCGCAGGCCGAACCCGAGGCGGGCGACGAGCGGCAGCCCGGTCATGATGTGCCAGACGCCGTAGTCGACGCCGGCCGCGCGGACCCTGATCAGCACCTCGCCGGCGCCGGGTACCGGGACCGGGACCTCGCCGAGGCTCAGCACGCGCGGCGGGCCGTACTCGTCCTGGACGATCGCTTTCATGAGGAATCTCCTTCGCTGTCTGGATACTGGAAGACGTCGTCGAGTCCGGCCCGGAACACCCGGGCGATGCGGAAGGCCATCTCCAGCGAGGGGGAGTAGCGGCCCTGTTCGATCGCGATGATGGTCTGGCGGGTGACGCCGACCCGGTCGGCCAGCTCGGCCTGGGTCATCTCGCCGTGCGCGAACCGCAGGGCCCGGATCGTGTTGGTGACCTGCGTGGGCTTCACCACGTCTGGAAGCCCCCCTTGCGGTAGGCCATGATCTTGGCGAACGAGCTGAGCACCGACGACAGCACGAACGCCAGGTAGACGGCGTTGGCGATCCAGAAGTGGCGCAGCTCCGCGATGGCCATGATCAGTGCGGCGAGCGCGCCGATGACGACGATCGACTGCCCGATGCGCTCACTGATGTGGTTGATCTCCCGGTCGCGCTCGTCGGTGCGGTCGGCGCCCTGGCCGCCCGCGACGGCCAGGGCGATGTTGGCCACGATCGCGGCGACGATGGCGCCGCCGATGGTCCACAGCAGGGTTCCCGCGTAGGCGGCGTCGGCGAGCGGGCCGTCGCCGGCCCGGCCCAGGACGATCGCCAGGTAGATCGTGTACGCGCCGAGGGTGACCACGATCATCACCCAGGCGCGCTTCTCCTCGAAGGCCATGCCCGCTCCTCATGTAAAACAAAGCTGACATCGACCAATGTAAAGCGCCACGGACACCATGTCAAAGTTTATTTACATGCCCGAACGGTGACCGGCCGGGTCCTCGCTCTGGGGTGCCTGCTAGGTGTACTGACCACAGAGGTTGAGAACGCGAGGCGACACGATCCCCCGCGAACTCGCCGACCAGCGAGGGGACGTCGACGCCGTCCCGATCAACGGTGACCTTGATCGCATTGTCGAGCTTCCCGGAGAACATCTCCTCAGAGAGCGTCATCTTCACCTTGTCCCGGTCGTCCGTGCCGGCGCCACATACGGTCGGCTTGTTCGAGCCAAGGAAGGTGATGTCCGGATAGCTGTCGACCGAGACCGTGATGAACGGGTGGAGGTCGATCGCGTTCACCCGTTCGCCCTGCTCGTAGACATGCAGCGCCAGCTCCGCGCCGTACCGGCACAGCAGATGCACATTGATGCTCTCGGAGAGCTCCTACGCCAGATCGGCGTTGATCTCGTCGATGCTGCCCCTGATGCAGTGGGCGTCCTTACGTGCCCCTCCTGGGGATACCCCGAAGGCCAGGTCGTAGAAGCTCTTGGGCGGCATGGCGTCGGCGCCGAGCTCGTTGCCCGCGAGGCCTCTGCGGCGCAAGGCTCCGTCGTAGGTCGGCGCCATGCCGTAGACCCTGCAACACCGGGCCGCCGAGGCGGGCCAGGAGCGGGGCGTGTTCCGGGTGGATGCCGACGCCGATGAGGCGGGCGGGCACGGCGGCCGGCTGCGGGATTACTTCGACGAGCGTCATCAGGGCTTCGGCCGGGGCCGTGCCGCCGAGCATCGGTCTGCGCAAGATGCGGACCCTTTGCGTCGCGCGCCGGGCGAGCGCTGCGGTGGTCGACCCAAGCTCGGCCGATCGCCAGGCTCGGCCGGGCACGTCGTACGGTCACGCCATGACCGCCTGCCTCGCTTCCTCAGCTTTCCCCGGCGCCCGAGCTGCGCTTGATGAGCGCGGCGGCCAGCGCCGTCGTGGACGGCGTGCTCGATGCCGAGCCGGCCGCCGTGCTTATCGTCAGGGCATGGCCCGTAAGCGCCCCAGCCCCAAGAAGGGCAAGTCGGCGCGACGGCGCCGGTCACAGGTTTTCCGGGCGCCGCACATGCCGGCTTTCCCGAGGTACCGGCATGACTCGTCGCAAAGGGCATCGACCAGCCGGTGTAGCGGTTGGGCCCGCTCTTTGACAACCCCGGGCTCAGTCAACGGGGGAGTCGAGCCAGGAGCTCTCGAGCATGAGAGTACGGCCGCCGAACTCGGCCAGCGAATTCCATGCGAGTATCCGCTCGGGGACGAGCCGGATGTACAGGAACAGGTCCGGGGCGTTGCGCGGATCGGTCGATACCTTCGCGTAAGCCTCGGCCGAGGCGACGTCGATGTCGGGTACGTTCAGCAGAATCGCTCGGGTGTCGATCATGACGACGTCGGCGGTGTCACCGATCGCCAGCCGCGCCTGCGGCCTGGCACGCAGGTTCGAGACCGTGCGGCTACGCCGGAAGGTCGCGGTGGTCAGCGTTGAACCGTCCCACACGTAGGCGACCGGGATCAGGTGTGCCCCATGACCGTCGCTCCCGGTCGCCAGCCACATCTGGAACCCACCGGCCAGACGGTCTACGGTATCGGCTCGCCGCCGCGCCAGATCGCGTGGTGGCGGGAGGGGCGCTGCGGACATGCCTGCTTCTTCACGAGTACTCACACCCTGAAGACGATCGGGCCGGGGACCGATTCGACACTGCCGCAGTCCGCTGGTCGTGGTGGCGGCGGCGATGCCGTTGAACGCCACCTCATGGCTGCCGAGCCGGGCGCGGCCGGTGTGCGGGCAGATGTCCGCGGTGACTGATGTGGGATTGTTCCGTTTGTTGACCTTCGGTCTGCTGGAATTGCCCAACATCGCCTACCGGCCCGCGCTGGCGGATCTGCCCGACCAGAAAAGGCGCAGGGCTACCCCGTCCGAGATGAGGACATGGCCCAGCTCTCGCCTTTCGTCAACACCCAGTCGGGCGTGCACGGCGCCTACACCTTCCTGCTTCCCGACCTGGCTCCGGGGGGCGATCCGCGCCCCACGCGACCTGCCCAGATCCTGGGCGCGATGCATGTTCCAGGCCCGCTTGACGAAGGAGCGGAAGCGCGGCGTACCCCTTTGACCGGCGGCCGGATCCTTGGTCACACCGATTCGCAACAATCGATCGCCAGGCCGCAACCTCCACACGTTACGGCGAGCCCAGGGCTGACGCGAGGCTGGCCGCATGAGTGCAAAAGGATCGCGTTTTACCATGTCCATGGCGAGGTCGCCGATTCGGCGGATGTTCGCTCTGGTCGCAGGCGGCTGTCTGGCCATGTCCGCGGGTGTCACGCCGGCCGCCGCGCAACCACAGACGGCGTCGAAGCCGAAGCCGGCGATCGTGAAGCTGGACTCCGGGCGGATCAAGGGCTCGAACGACGGCACGGTCAGGACGTACTCGGGGATCCGCTACGCGCAGCCGCCGGTGGGGGAGCTGCGGTGGAAGGAGCCGGAGCGGGTCGCACCGTGGCGGGGGGTCGCCGATGCCACCAAGCCCGGGCGGCCATGCCTCCAGGAGGAAGGGGGCAAGGTAACCGGTGGCGAGGACTGCCTGTTCCTCGACGTCACCACCCCGGCCAAGCCGTCGCGCAAGCGGCTACCGGTGATGGTGTGGCTGCACGGGGGCGGCTTCCTTGACGGCTCCGGCAGCATGTACAACGCCCGGCGGATGGCCGGCCAGGGCGACGTGGTGGTGGTGACGCCCAACTACCGGCTCGGGGCGTTCGGCTACCTCGCGCTTCCGGGACTGCCCGGCTCGGGCACGTTCGGGCTGGCCGACCAGCTCGAAGCCCTGAAGTGGGTTCAGCGCAACGCCGCGGCCTTCGGCGGCGACCCCGGTAACGTGACCCTGATCGGCCAGTCCGCCGGCGGGATCAGCACCTGCGCGCTGCTCACCTCTCCGGCCGCGCGCGGCCTGATCGACAAGGCCGTCATGCAGTCCGGGACGTGCACGCTCAACTGGCCGGCCGGCACCTACATCCCGGTTCCGGACATGCCGCCGTTCACGCCGTTCCCTTCGCTGAAGACCAGCCGGGACATCGGCCTGGCCGCGGCCAAGCAGCTCGGCTGCGCAGCGGGCAAGGAGCTGGCGTGCTTGCGGGCCAAGCCGGTCGCCGAGCTGATGAAGGTCAACGGCGGCTTCGGCAACAACCTCGCCCACGGCACGCCGCTGCTGCCGCTCGACCCTGCGCAGGCGCTGCGCACGGGCGCATTCTTGCGCGTGCCGGTGATCTCCGGCGCCGCCAAGAGCGAGGGCAACGGCTTCGTCGCCGGCGCCGCGCAGGCCGGGATCCCGGTGACCACTGAGAACTACCCGACGTTGATGAAGAACGCGTTCGGCGAGCAGGCCGGCAAGGTGCTGCGGGAATATCCGCTGACCCGCTTCTCCTCGCCCGGCCAGGCCTGGGCGACGGTAAGCAGCGACCGCGCCTGGGCCTGCCCGACCCTGGAGGCCGGCGAGGCAATGGCCGCCCGCACCACGGTGTACGCCTACGAGTTCGCCGACGCCAACGCCCCGAACCTCTTCGGCACCCCCTCCGACTTCCCGCCGGGCGCTCAGCACGCCAGCGACCTGCCCTACCTGTTCGACCTGGACGGCGAGCGATGGGACGGGCTCACCCCGGAGCAGTGGCGGCTGGCGGAGCACATGATCGGGTACTGGACGTCCTTCGCCCACGCCGGCAAACCCCAGGCCGCCGGCGCACCCGCCTGGCGCGCGTTCACGCCGTCCGGCCAGACCGTGCTCAGTCTGAAGCCCGCGAGCCAGGGCGGCATCGGTCCGGTCGACCTCAGCGATGAGCACCGATGCGCCTTCTGGAGCGGACTCGACGGCTGATCACCGCGATGGTGCCCGGCCCGGGCGCGGGCCGGGCACCATCGCGCGGGGATGGTGGATGGCAGACTGTGCGGATGTGATCAGGGTTCTGCTTGCCGACGACGACCCGATGGTCCGCCGGCATCTCAAGGTGATCCTCGGCTCCAGTACGGAGATCGAGGTGGTCGGTGAGGCCCGTGACGGGGCGGAAGCGGTCGAGGAGGTCCTGCGTAACCAGCCGGACGTGGTTCTGATGGATCTCCGGATGCCGGGCGTGGATGGGATCACCGCGACGAAGGAGATCGCGGCGCTCGCCTCGCCGCCCGCGGTCATCGCGCTCACGACGTTCGACTCCGACAAGCACGTGCTCGGCGCCCTGGAGGCCGGCGCGGGGGGGTTCCTGGTGAAGGCCACCCCGGCGGAGGACCTGATCAACCTGGTCAAGGTGGCGGCCGACGGGAACGTCGTGATGTCACCGAGCGCGGCGCGAAGGCTGATCGCGCAGTCGTCCAGAGGGGACGAGCGGCGCGACACCGCCCGGTCCCGGGTGGCCGTGCTCGCCGAGCGTGAACGCGAGGTGCTGGCCTGCCTCGGCGAGGGGCTGACCAATCCGGAGATCGCGGGGCGGCTGTTCCTGTCGGAGACCACCGTCCGAAGCTACGTCTCCCGCCTCCTGGTCAAGCTCGACCTCACCCACCGTACGCAGGCCGCCCTGCTTGCCCACCAGGCCGGACTCCTTGATGAGCCCGGCTGAACACGACCCGCGACAACCGGCCGCCACGGACCACGCGGCGGCCTTGTGAGGTGTCCGCTGTGCGCGCACTGCCACGTTTCTCCAGACCAGAGCTCATTGTCAGCGACCGGCGGATCATGCTCTGGGCCGCTTCCGGCGCGGCCGTGCTGTGCGCCGTCATTCAGATCGTCCTGTACGTCACGGGCGCGTACGCTCGCGGCGCCGCCTCGCTCGCCGAGCTGGCCCTGAACCTCCTGCTCGACGCGTCCTTGCCGTTGGTGGTCCGCTTCCCGCGGACGGTGGGAGCGCTGGCCGTCGCGGTCACGGCGGCATTCGCCCTTGGCGTCGCTCTGGCGCCGAGTGTGGTGGCGTCGCGGATCGCCCTGCCCGTGGCGGCCCCGATCTTGGTGTCGTTCCTGGTCGTCCTGTTGCCCTGGCGGCAGGCGTTCACCTTCGCCGCGGTCCTGGCGCTGCCGGCGATCCCGATCTGGTCGCCCTCGTGGGGGGCGCTGAACGTGGCGCTGTCGGCCACCGCGCTGCCCGCGCTGATCGCCCTCTACCTGCAGGCCCGGAGCGAGCTCATCCGGTCGCTGCGCAAGCGGGCCGAGCTGGCCGACTCCGAACGCCACCTGCTCGCCGAGCGAGCCGAGACCGCCGAACGCCGGCGCCTGGCCACCGAGCTGCACGACATCGTCACCCACCACGTCACCGAGATCGTCCTGAACGCCGACGCCCTGCGCGTGACCACCCGCGACGACGACGCCCGCGCCGCGGCCGAGCAGATCCGGCTCGCCGGCACGCGAACCCTCACCGAGCTGCGCGACCTCATGCGGGTGATGAACACGGGGGCCCGGACGGCGGCCGCCGAGCGTCCCGACGACGACACCGGCGGTGACCTGGCCGCGCTGGCGGCAGCCGACCGTGCGGCTCTGCACGTCGAGGGCGATCCCGGAACGGTGCCCGCGGTCGTGGCCCGCGCCGTCTACCGGGTGGTGCAGGAGTCGTTGACCAACGCCCGCAAGCACGCTCCCGGAGCGCCGGTCACCGTCACCATTGTCTATCCCGGCGACCGGGTCGACGTCGAGGTGCGTAACGTGCCGCCTCGGCGGAGCGTCGATCCCACGCTGACCAGCGCCGGCTCCGGGATGGGCCTGATCGGGCTCAACCGCCGGGTGACTCTGCTCGGCGGCACTTTCGGCGCGGGAGACGACGGTGCGGGAGGCTTCACGGTCACCGCCAGCGTCCCCGCCTCCGCCATGCGGAACGCCCCACTTCTGCGGTCATGACACCGGCAAGATCAAGAGCTCGCCCAGCACCGCCCGCCTGATCGAAGGACAGCGCACCACCGGCTGGCGCGAAGCACTCATCGAACTCGACATCGCCTATCCAGGCCGAATCAAGTAAAGACCGCTCTCCCGCTCTCAGAAACGATCCTTACCCACTTGAAGTGACAACCTTCCCTGAACAGCCCCTGGGTGTACTGACCTGAGAGGTTAGGTACGCGGCTGGCGGGTGGGTGGCCGCCGAGTGCGGTGGAAGCGTTCGACCTTGCCGTTGGTCTGGGGCCGGTAGGGGCGGGTGCGCTTGTGGGTGACCCCTAGGCCGGCGCGGGTGTCGCGCCACAGGTGGGACTTGTAGCAGGCGCCGTTGTCGGTAGCTGGTGAAGCCGTCCAGGGCGGTGTGCAGGTAGCTGTAGCCGATCTTGGGTTTGCCGTGCCGGCAGCGGGCGGTGGTGGTGGCCTTGCGGCGGTGGTGTGCGGTCTGCCGGTCGGTGATGCGGTGTCCGCCGCCGTCGGGGGTGTTGCCGAGTTTCTTGACGTCGACGTGCACCAGGTCGCCTGGTCGGTCGTGCAGGCGAAGCCGTCCGAGTTCGGTCAGTGGCGCGTTACTGTGGGGCATGAAGGGCCTCCGGGGCTCGGCGTAGATGTCGCAATCCACACCGAACCCGCAGGCCCTTTCCTATGCAACGATCTCGGGGGATCGTGTCGCACGCCTAGGGACGCTGCTCCAGGCCCAGCGACCTGACCAGGTCGAGCATCTCGGCGCGGTGCAGCGCGGCCGGGTTGCCCGCGACGGGATGGATGTGCCCGTCGATCTCCAGGGCGACCAGGCCGTGCATCCGGCCCCAGACGCGCAGCGCCAGCGCCGCCGCGGCGGGTGGCACGTCCGGGAGCTCGGCCTGGATCTTGGCGACGTGGTCGGGGTGCAGATCGGACCAGGCGGTGTCGTCGGGCTGGTGGTGCCGGGCGTGCGGCCAGGCGGCGGCCACCAGGCGGGTGAGGTCGCGGCACACCCGGCGTGCCGTCTGCTCCACCGGCCCGTCCTCGGGGGGCTGGTAGCCGGGGATCGGGTGGCCGTAGAAGAGCCGGAAGCCCTCCGGGTGAGCCAGCGCCCATTCCCTCAGGGCTTGGCCCCAGGCCATCAGCCTGCCGCCGGGATCGCTGTCGGGCACGGCGTTGCCGGCGCTCTCCGTGGCCTCCGCGATCGAGGTGGCGATCTCGCTGATCAGTGCCGTGATCAGCTCGTCCCGGGTAGGGAAATAGCTGTAGATCGCGCGTGCGGTCATGCCCATGTCGCGGGCGATGCCGCGCAGCGAGATGGCCCCCGGCCCGCCGCCGGCCATCTGGCGCAGCGCGATGGCCTTGATCTCGCGGCTCGTCTCCGCCCGCAGCCGCTCCCGGCGGCTCGGCGTGGCCCCGGCGCGCTCGCCCCCGTCGTTGTTCACGCCGATAGGTTACAGCAGTACATTAGTCTTCGGCGTGTCGAAAGTACACGCCGTGTCCATCGAGAGCAGGGAAGCTCATGCCCGCTTACGTCATCGTCGGAGTCGACGTGCTCGACCAGCAGGCCGGGCTGGCCTACGCCGCCGTGGCCCAGCCGTCCATCCTCAGCCACGGCGGTCGATACCTCGTGGCGGGCCCCACGCCCGAGGCGGTCGAAGGCGCCTGGGACTTCTCCCGGCTCCTGGTCATCGAGTTCCCCGACATGGGCCGGGTGAGGGAGTGGTACGACTCCCCGGAATACCGGCGGGCCCGGGAGATGAGGGAGGGCACGGCCCGGGTGCGGATGCTGTTCGCCGAGGGCTCGCCGCCCGAAGGATTCTCCCTCCCGGCCCGGGCCGGAGCCTGAACGGTCCCTGTGAACCTCCTGCGGATGCGCTCAACGCCCCGGCCGCTCCCCGGCGGCCCGGGGCTCAGCTTCCCTCGGGCCAGCCGCTGCCGGGGAACTCACCGGTGGCGGCGGAGGAGATGACCACCTGGTCGTTCTCGTCCAGGCCGGATGTCACCTCGACGAACCGGTCGCCGCGGACGCCCGTACGCACCACCCGCGCGACGTCCCTGCCCGCGGAGCGGACGGTGACCGTCGCGGCGCCGTCGGCGCGGCCGCGGATCGCGGCGGCGGGGACGTACACGGCGTCCCTGGCGGTGCCCGTGGTCACCGTGACCGAGGCGCTCTGGCCGAGCATGAGATCCGCCGGGGGGTCGTCGAAGGCGAGCGTCACCGCGTAGCGGACGAGCCGGTCGTCGGTGGTGGCCGTCGGGGCGATGTGGGTGACCGCGGCCGCGTGCCGCTCGCCGGGGTGGGTGGCCACGGTGACCACCGCCTGCTGGCCCAGCTTGAGCCGGTTCACGTCGGACTCGGTGACCATGGCCTGGACCTGGAGCTCGTTCAGGTCGCCGAGGGTGATGAAGGTGCCGGTGCCGGCCGTGCCGCCCACCGTGCCGGCGACGGACAGGACGGTCCCGGCCGCCGGCGCCACGATCCGGGTGGCGGGCACGCCGTCTGCGGCCTCCTCCACCGCCGCTCTGGCCCGGTCGACGGCGGCCGCCGCCTGCTCCTCGGCGGCCTCCGGGTCACACCCCTGCGTCCCGGACGGCTTCCCCCCGGTCGTCGGCCTCCCGGACGGACTCCCACCCGTCGGCCCCCCGGACGGCCGTCCCCGCTCGGACGGTTCCCCGGACGGCCGTCCCTCCTCGGACGGTTTCCTGGACGGGCGTCCTTCCTCGGACGGTTTCCTGGACGGGCGTCCTTCCTGGGACGGGCTTCCGGAGGGGGCGGCCGAGGGCTCACCGGCGTCCGGCGGACGGGCGCTGCCGGTGGCGTCAGGCGTCCCCCCGCCCGTCGTCGGCCACCCCGGCGCCACGGCGCCATCCCCAGGCTCCCGCGTGGGACCACCGGGTCGGCCCTCGGTGGGAGTGCTCGTGGGCCGGCCGGTCGGACTGCTCGTGGGGATGCCGATGGGACGTCCGGCTGGGCCGGTTGCGGGGCTGCTCGCGGGGGGGTGCGGTAATGGTCTTGGTGACTGTTGCCGTCACGGTGGCGGTGACTGTGACGGTGGCGAGCGGGTGGGGCTCGCGGGCCGGTGTGCCGGGGGCGGGGGGTGGCGTGGCGACGTCAGGTGAGGTCGTCGGCCGCGGGGTCGGGGTGCGCGCCGGGGTGGTCAAGGCCGCCGCCAAGGCCACGGCGGCCCGGCCGGCCGCTCCGCCGCCGGCCGCCGTACGGGTCGCGTCAGAGGAGGACGGGGGGCAAGAGGCGGCGGTGGCGAGGGATTCCTCCGCGGCGGCGAGGTCGGCCAGGGCCGCCGCGTGGGATTCGCGGGCGGCGGAGGCGTCGATCCTGGCCAGGACCTGGCCCTTCCTGACCGCCGAGCCCGGGGAGACGTACAGCTTGGTGACGGTGCCGGCGGAGCCGAAGGCGAGGTCGCGGCGGGAGCCGTCGACGGTGTTGCCCGCGGCCGTGACCGAGGCGGTGACCTCGCCGCGCCGGGCGGCGGCGGGGCGCGCCCGGTCGGCGGGCGGGTCGTCGGAGCTCAGCGTGAGCGCGAGGCCGGTCCCGGCCACGAGGACGGCCAGGGCCAGCCCGCCCAGCGTGAGCGCTTTCGGCGGGAGTGTCGGTCTCATGGGGGCTCATGATGGCGGCGCAAGGTGGGCGTGGGCCTGCGAGCGCGCTCAGAGTTTCCTGAGGGACCGGTGGGGCCGCCGGGCTGTCAGCGAACCTTCAGCCGGCTCACCGCTGAGGCGCAGGCTGGTGTGCCAGGGTCACCGGCTGTGAAGGTGTCGACGAGGCGCAGGGCGCTGATGACCAACGGAGTGCTCGCGGTGCTCCTGCTGGGCGGTGCGACGTTCGCCTATGCCCAGCTCGGCACGGGACGGGCGGCGGGCGAGACGGCCGTGCGCACGGTGACGGCGGCGCGCGGGACCGTGATCGCCACGGTGTCGGCGTCCGGCGCGGTGGAGAGCGCCAGGAGCCGGGCACTGGCGTTCGGCACACAGGGGACGGTCGACCGGATCTACGTCAAGCCGGGCGACAAGGTGAAGAAGGGGCACATCCTGGCCAGGCTGGACGACGCTGCCGCCCGGGAGAGCCAGGCGGCGGCGCTGGCCACGTACGAGGAGGCACGGGCGGAGGGCACGTCGACCGCGCGGCTCTACGCCGCCTACGTCAAGGCCCGCAACGCCTACCGGGCGGCGGCCCGCACGGTCGCGGGGACGGTGCTGAAGGCGCCGTTCGCCGGCACCGTGACGGCGGTGAACGGCACGGCCGGCGGCCCGTCGGGCGGCACGGGCGGCAGCGGCGGCACCGGCGGCACCGGCGGTACGGGTGGGTCCGCGGGGTTCGTGGAGGTGGCCGACACCGGCAGGCTGCGGCTCGTCGGCTCGTTCACCGAGTCGGACGTGGGCAAGCTCAAGGTCGGCCAGGAGGCGGCGGTCACGTTCGACGCGCTGCCCGGCGTGACCGCCACCGGCGAGGTCACCCAGATCCAGCCCGTCGCCGTCACCAGCCAGAACGTCGTCCAGTACCCGGTGACGATCTCCTTCACCACGGTCCCCGAGCAGGTGCGGCTGGGCCAGACCAGCACCGTGGCGGTCGAGGTCGGCCGCGCCGAGGACGTCGTCACCGTGCCGTCGGCGGCGATCTCCACCAGCGGCGGCCAGGACGCCGTCACCGTCCTGAAGGACGGGCGGCAGACCAGGACGGTGGTCGAGGTCGGCGTGCGGGGAACGGCCACCACGGAGATCAGGTCCGGCGTGTCCGAAGGTGACCGGCTCGTCCCGCCCGCCACGGCCCCCGCCCAGAGCGGCCGGCGCCAGGACGGCTTCCCGGGCGGCGGCCCCGCGGTCCTGCGCGGGGGCACGCGATGACGGCCCCCGTGCTGAGCGTGCGGCGCCTGGTCAAGGAGTACGGCGAGGGCGACGCGAAGGTCCGGGCGCTGCGCGGCGTCGACCTGGACGTGGAGCGGGGCGACTACGTGGCGGTGATGGGCGCCTCCGGCTCCGGCAAGTCGACGCTGATGAACATCCTCGGCTGCCTGGACGTGCCCACCTCCGGCCGGTACCTGATCGACGGCGCGGACGTGGGCGAGCTGGACGAGCACCGGCTGGCGGTGCTGCGCAACCGGCGGGTCGGGTTCGTGTTCCAGTCGTTCAACCTGATCCCGAGGATGAGCGCGCTGGCCAACGTGGAGCTGCCGCTCGCCTACGGCGGGATCGGCCGGGCCGAGCGGCGCTCACGGGCGCTGGCCGCGCTGGAGCGGGTGGGCCTGGCCGACCGGGTCCACCACGAGCCGAACCAGCTGTCCGGCGGCCAGCAGCAGCGGGTGGCCGTGGCCAGGGCGCTCGTCACCGCGCCGGCGCTGCTGCTGGCCGACGAGCCGACCGGCAACCTGGACACCGCCTCCACCCGCGACGTGCTGCGCGTCCTGGACGAGCTCAGCGTTTCGGGCCGGACCATCGTGCTGATCACGCACGAGAACGACGTGGCCGCGCACGCCAAGCGCGTCATCCGGCTGGTGGACGGCGAGATCGTCGAGGACCGCCGCCAGGCTCCGGTGGACGGGCCGCCGCCCCGGCCGGCGGAGGCCGCCGCGTGAGCCCGTACGAGATCCTCCGTTTCGCGATGCGCGGGCTGCTGGCGAACAAGCTGCGCAGCGCGCTCACCACGCTGGGCATCCTCATCGGCGTCGCGGCCGTGATCATGCTGGTGGCCGTCGGGGAGGGCTCCTCGCGCAGCATCCAGCAGAACATCCAGCGGCTCGGCGCCAACACGCTGACGATCTCCCCGTCGTTCGCCGGCGGCGGGCGCGGCGGCATGGGCGGCCCGCAGCAGGCCGGGCCGCGTACGCAGGCCAGGGAGCTGACGCTGGCCGACGCCAGGGCGCTCACCGACAGGAGCCTGGCCCCGTCGGTGAGGAGCGTCTCCCCGGTGGTGAACGGCACCGCGCCCGCCGTGACGTACGCGGGCGCGAGCCACACCGCCGGGCAGCTCGTCGGCACCTACCCGAGCTACTTCGAGGCGACCAACAAGCCCGTGGCGCGGGGCACGTACTTCTTCGACGACGACGTCCTGGCCGCCCGCAAGGTCGTGGTCATCGGGCAGACCGTCGCGGGTGAGCTGTTCGGCGCGCGCGACCCCGTCGGCGAGCAGGTGAGCGTGGCCGGGGTGCCGTTCACGGTCGTCGGCGTGCTGAAGGAGGCCGGATCCACCGGCGGGCAGGACGCCGACGACGTGGTGATCGCGCCGCTGCCGGCCGTGCAGCAGAGCCTGACCGGGTTCGGGCCGCTCGACTCGATCGTCGTCCAGGCGAGCGGCGCGGCCGCCACGGAGGCGGCCCAGGCCGAGGTCACCGCCGTGCTGAACCAGCGGCACGGCGTCGCGGCCGGCGGTGCCGCCGACTACCGGATACTCAACCAGGCCACGCTGCAGGAGACCGTCAGCGAGGCGACCGGCACGTTCACCGTGCTGCTCGCCGCCGTCGCCGCGATCTCGCTGCTGGTCGGCGGCATCGGCATCACCAACATCATGCTGGTCACCGTCACCGAGCGGACCAGGGAGATCGGCATCCGCAAGGCGATCGGCGCGCCCAGGGGCGCGATCCTCGGCCAGTTCCTGCTGGAGGCGACGCTGCTCAGCCTGGCCGGCGGGCTGTCCGGGGTGCTGGTGGCCTACGTGGGCACCCGGTTCGCCATCGCCGGGATCCAGCCGGTCCTGGTCCCGTCGTCGGTCGCGCTCGCGCTGGGCGTCTCGGCGGGGATCGGGCTGTTCTTCGGCGGTTATCCCGCCAACCGGGCCGCCAAGCTCCGGCCGATCCAGGCCCTGCGCCATGAGTGAGGAGAAGGACATGACCCAGCTCGACGACTCGCCGTTCCGCGGTGAGGAGCCGGCCGCCCGGCCGCGGCAGGGGGCGTCCCGGCTGACGCTCGCCCTGGTGGCGGGGGTCGTCCTGGTCGCGGGCGTGCTCATCGGCATCCAGGCGCAGAAGGCGCTGGGAACGCCCGCGACCACGGCGGCGTCCCCCGGAACGCGGGGGAACGTCCCGCAGCAGGGCGGCGGCCGGCAGCGCATGACCGGCGGCGGGACGGTAGGAACCGTCGAAAAGGTGGAGAAAGGGAAGGTATACCTGAGGACCATGGACGGTTCCACTGTCACGGTCACCACCACCGGCGCGACCACGGTCCAGGTGTCCAGGCGCGGCTCGGTGTCCGACCTCGAGGCCGGGGCCACCGTCATGGTGCGCGGCGAGCGGGGCGGCGACGGCTCGGTGTCGGCCACCGCGATCACCCAGACGGGGTCTGGCCGGTGAGCGACCCCGGGCCCGAGGCCAGGCTGCTGGTGGTGGACGACGAGCCCAACATCAGGGAGCTGTTCTCGGCCGGCCTGCGGATGGCCGGGTTCGAGGTGCTGACCGCCGCCGACGGGCGTGAGGCGCTGCGCGTGGCCGAGGAGAGCGCGCCCGACCTGGTGATGCTCGACGTCATGCTGCCCGACCTGGACGGCCTGGCGGTCGCGGGCAGGCTGCGGTCCCGCGGCCGCCGGGTCCCGGTGCTGTTCGTCACCGCCAAGGACAGCCCCGAGGACACCATCGCCGGCCTCGGACTCGGCGAGGACTACGTGACCAAGCCGTTCAGCCTGGAGGAGGTCATCGCCCGCATCCGCGCGGTGCTGCGCCGGACCAGGCGGGGCGATCCGCAGCCCAACCGGCTCCGGATCGCCGAGCTGGAGCTGGACGAGGAGACCCACGAGGTGTGGCGTGACGGCGTCCCGGTGCGGCTGTCGCCCACCGAGTTCCGGCTGCTGCGCTACTTCATGCTGAACTCCGGCCGGGTGCTGTCCAAGGCGCAGATCCTCGACCACGTCTGGAACGGCGCCTGGCGCACCGACGTGGGCCTGGTCGAGTCGTATGTGTCCTACCTGCGCCGCAAGATGGACGCGGGCGAACCCCGCTACCTGCACACGCTGCGCGGCGTCGGCTACATCCTGCGCCCGCCGAAGGGATGAGGAGGCACCTGGCCCGCACCCCGCTGTGGCTGCGGCTCGTGTCGGTCACGCTGCTCCTGGTCACGGTGGCGATCACGGCGACCGGGCTGTTCGCGGTACGGCTGCTGCGCGGCTACCTCGTCGAGCGGGTGGACCAGCAGTTGCGCGCGGCCAGCGGGGCCTGGCGGGTGATGCCGCCGCCGCCCGACCCGCAGCCGGGGGCCCGGCCGCAGCGCTTCTTCGGCCTGTTCCACCAGGTGCTGGTCGACCCGGGCGGCACGGTCGTGCGCACGTTCGCCGAGTCGACCGAGAGCCACGTCCCCGACCTGCCGCCGCTCACCACCGCCGACGTCGTCCGCCGGGCGGGCCGGCCGTTCACCGCCGAGTCACGCGGCGCGGGCGGCCCGAGCTGGCGGGTGGTGGCCGTGCCCAGGCGCGACGGCGCCAGCCGGGTGATCGCGATCAGCCTGGGCGACGTGGACGCCACCGTCTCCCAGCTCGGCCTGATCGTCGCGGCGGGCGGCGGCGGGACGCTGCTGGTGCTCGGGTTCGCCTGCCACTGGCTGGTGCGCCGCAGCCTGCGGCCGCTCGGCGAGATCGAGCGTACGGCCGGCGACATCGCGGGCGGCGACCTGTCGCGGCGGGTGCCGCTGTGGGCCGGCACGACCGAGGTCGGCAAGCTCGGCCGGGCGCTCAACGGCATGCTCGGCCAGATCGAGCGCGCCGCCCGCGAGCGTGAGGCGGCGGCCGAGTCGGCCCGCGAGTCCGCCATCGCCGCGCGCCGGTCGGAGGAGCTGATGCGCCGCTTCATGGCCGACGCCTCGCACGAGCTGCGCACGCCGCTCACCTCCATCCGCGGGTTCGCCGAGCTCTACCGCCTCGGGGAGGACAAGGACCTGGCCGAGGCGGTGCGGCTGCTGGGGCGGATCGAGGGCCAGGCCGCCCGGATGGGGCTGCTGGTGGAGGACATGCTGCTGCTGGCCCGGCTCGACCAGCGGCGCGGGCTCGCGCGGCGGCCCGTCGACCTGCTCAGCCTGGCCGCCACGGCGGTGATCGACGCCCAGACGCTGGCGCCGGGACGTGAGATCGAGCTGGTCCGGCTGCACGGCGGGGAGGGCCCGGTGATCGTCACCGGCGACGAGTCGCGGCTCGGCCAGGTGGTCGGCAACCTGGTCAGCAACGTGCTCACGCACACGCCGGACGGGACGCCGTTCCGGGTGGGCGTCGGCGTCCGGGACGGGCGGGCGGTGCTGGAGGTCGCCGACGAGGGGCCCGGCTTCCCGCCGGAGGTGGCCGAGCGGGTGTTCGAGCGGTTCTACCGCGCCGACCCGGCCCGCGGCACCGGCGGCTCGGGGCTCGGGCTGGCGATCGCGGCCACGCTCGTCGAGGCGCACGACGGCACGATCTCGGCGGCGGGGCGGCCGGGCGAGGGCGCCGTCTTCACCGTCACGCTGCCGCACCAGCCGCACGCGCCGGATCAGCCGATCGCGTAGCCGTACAGGCCCTCGCCGGAGCCCAGCTCGCGGGCCCTGCCCGGCCGCAGCCCGCTTTCGCGCGCGCCCGGCACGTACGTCACCACGCCCTTGCCCGGAGCCGCCACCACCAGCCCGTGCGGCGGCGGCCCCTTCGCCAGCGTCCGGAGCCCGCCCGTGGCCGGCAGCGCCGACACCGACCAGCCCTTCCCCTTGATCAGCACGTCGCCGTGCCGGCCCAGGCCGCCCCGCGGGGCGCCGGCCAGCACCTGCACCGCGTTCTCGCCCGGCACGCCGACGGCCAGCTCGTCGTCGCCGTCGCCGTCGAAGTCCGCGGCCGCCAGCGACGCGCCGAACCGGTCGTAATAGCGCGGCGTGCCCTTGAGCAGCCTCTGCGTCCACATCTCCGACCTGGCTCCGCGCAGCCCGTAGCGCGTCCCGTACAGCACGTGCAGCGCGCCGTCGCCGTAGTCCATCGCCCGCTGGTTCGCCGTCAGCCCCTCGCCCGGCACGCCGACGACCAGGTCGTCGCGGCCGTCGGCGTCGAAGTCGCCGGTCGCCAGGGCCGCCCCGAACCCGTCCCACTTCTCCGCGCCGCCCTTGATCCCCGCCGAGCTCTGCGTGATCCGCAGCGCCCGCTCGCGCCGCACGTCGAGCACCGTCACCGACCCCTGCCCGTCCGCGGTCACGCTGTCGGCCGGCGCGCCGGTCACCAGCTCGTCGTCGCCGTCGCCGTCGAAGTCCCCGGTCGCCAGCGACTCGCCCCACTGGTCCGTCGCGCGCGCCGCCTGCCGCACCCATCCCGTCCGCTGCGTGATCGGGTACGGTTCGCGGCCCTTCATCCAGTAGAGGACGACCCCGCCCCCGGACCGCATGCCGGGAGCGCCCACCGCCAGCTCGTCGCGCCCGTCCCCGTCCAGGTCGCCGGCGGCCAGCGACGCCCCGAACCGGTCGCCCGACGGCCGGGCCGGCGCCAGTTCCCGGCCGGGCCGCAGCCCGCCGGGGGAGCCACGGTAGAGCTGGACGACCCCGTCGCCGTCCGCGCCCGGCACCCGCTTCCCGGCGAACTGCTCCGACACCCCCACGGCCAGGTCGGCGCACCGGTCCCCGTCGAAGTCGCCCGACGCCAGCGCCGATCCGAACGCGTCACCCGGTTCCGCGCCGTCCTGGACCAGCTTCACCCGTTCGCCCGACCCGTACAGGATCGTCACGGATCCGGCCCGCCGGTCGTCGTACGGGGCGGCCACCGCCACGTCCGGACGGCCGTCGGCGTCGAAGTCCGACGGCGTGCCGGCGCACCGCGCCACCTGGGCGTGAGCCGTACCGGCGGTGAGGGGGAGGAGCAGGCAGGCGGCCAGCAGAGCGTTCATGCCTCTAGGAATGTCCGCACCAGCCGAACCCGGGCTTAACTCCACGGGAACGTGCCAGGATAGGCACGTGGACATCGACCTCGCCGATCTCGACTTCTGGCGCAAGCCGCTCAAAGAACGACACGAGGCGTTCGCCCGGCTTCGCGAGCTGGACCGGCCGGTGTTCTTCCCGGAGAAGAAGGTGCCCTTCCTCCGGTCGGGCAAGGGCTTCCACGCCCTGGTCCGGCACGCCGACGTGGTCGAGGCCAGCCGCAACGCCAAGGTGTTCTCCAGCGAGCCGGCCGTCACCAGCCCCGAGCCGCCCGGCTGGGTCAAGCAGGTGTTCGGCGAGTCCATGGTCAACATGGACGACCCCCGGCACGCCCGGCTGCGGCGCATCGTCACCCGGTCGTTCAGCCCGCGCATGCTCGCCGGTCTGCAGGCCGGCATCGAGGCCGCGTGTGCCCGCATCGTCGGCGACGCGGTCAAGGACGGGCCGCGCGACTTCGTCTCGCAGATCGCCGCCCGGCTTCCCATCCACGTCATCTGCGACATGCTCGACATCCCGGACGAGCTGCGGGCCAAGGTCCACCAGCACGCCGACGTCTCCACCGCCTACACCGGCGTCCGGCCCAGCCTGGCCCGCAGCGTCCAGCTCGCCGGTCAGAACATGCTGGCCCTGCTCGCCCTCCAGCGGATGGTCATCAAGCTCGGGCAGGAGCGGGCCGCCGATCCCAGGGGCGACCTGATCTCCCTGCTCGTCACCGCCAACCCCGACGGGGAGAAGCTCACCGACCGCGAGCTCGGCTCGTTCTTCGCGCTGCTGCTGGTGGCCGGCAACGAGACAGCCCGCAACACCATGGCCCACGGCATCAAGCTCCTCACCGACAACCCGGCCCAGCGTGAGCTGCTGATGAGCGACTTCGACGCGCACATCGGCGGAGCCGTCGAGGAGATGGTCCGTCACGTCTCACCGATCATGCAGTTCCGCCGCACCGTCACCGAGGACTGCATGCTGCGCGACCTGGAGTTGAAGAAGGGCGACAAGGTCGTGCTCTTCTACGGCTCCGCGAACCGGGACGAGTCGGTCTTCCCGGATGCCGACCGGTTCGACATCACCCGCGACACCAAGCCGCACGTCGGCTTCGGCGGGCCCGGCCCGCACTTCTGCCTCGGCGCCAACCTGGCCCGCCAGGAGATGCGCGCCATGTTCCGCGAGCTGCTGACGCGGCTGCCGGAGATCCGGTCCGTGGGCGAGCCGGAGCTGCTGGTGTCCAACTTCGACAACAGCGTCCGCAGTCAGGCGTTCACGTTCTGAGCACGTTCTCGCGGATCGCGACGGCCGTGATCAGCGCCGCGACCCCCATCATCGCCGCGCTGATCAGCATCGCCAGCCGGAACCCGGCGTCGAACACCGGTGCGTTCTGGAACGCGTCGCCGACCAGGCCGACCAGCGGCGGCACGGCCGCCACCGCGAGCAGCCCGCCGGTGCGCGCCACCGCGTTGTTCACCCCGCTGGCCGTGCCCGCGTAGCGGTCGTCGACCGTGGCCAGCACGGTCGCGGTCAGCGGCGCCACCGCCGCCGACAGCCCCAGCCCGAAGACGGTGACCGACGGCAGCACCTGCAGCACGTACGAGGCTCCCGGACCGATCGTGCTCATCCACAGGAACCCCACGCCGGCCAGCGCGATGCCGCAGGTCATCGGCAGGCGCGGCCCGACGCGCTTGGCCAGCTCGCCGGCCCGCGGCGACAGCAGCAGCATCAGCACGGTGACCGGCAGCAGCGCCGAGGCCGCCGCCAGCGGCGTGAACCCCGACACCACGATCAGCTGCACCGCCAGCAGGAAGAACACCACGCCCATCGCCCCGTACATGATCAGCGTCACGACGTTCACGGCGGTGAACACCCGGTCGCGGAACAGTCCCACCGGCACCAGGGCGTCCGGCGACCTGCGCTTCTCCAGCCACACGAACGCCGCGCCCAGCACCACGCCGGCGGTCAGCACGAGCGGCGCGCCGAGCTCGATCAGCCCGTAGGTGACCCCGGCCAGCGCGAGCGCGGCCAGCACCGAGCCCAGCACGTCGAAGCGGCCCGTGGCCAGCTCGTCGCGGCTCTCGGGCACGTGCCGCACCGCCACCAGCACCACCAGCGCCGCGAACGGCAGGTTGATCAGGAACGCCCACCGCCAGCCGACCGTCTGCACCATGAGCCCGCCCAGCAGCGGCCCCACCGCGCTCGCCACCCCGCCCAGCCCCGACCAGACGCCGATCGCGCGCGGCCGGTCGGCACGGCCGAACGACGCCTGGATGATCGCCAGCGAGCCCGGCGTGAGCAGCGCGCCGCCGACCCCCTGCAAGGCGCGGGCCGCGACCAGGAACTCGATGTTCGGCGCCAGCCCGCACAGCGCCGAGGCCAGCGCGAACCAGACCGTGCCGATGAGGAACACCCGGCGCCGGCCGAACCGGTCGCCGAGCGAGCCGCCCAGCAGGATCAGCCCCGCCAGCGTCAGCGTGTAGGCGTTGACCGTCCACTGCAGCCCCGCCATGCCCGTGCGCAGCTCCGCGCCCAGGTAGGGCAGCGCCACGTTGACCACGGTGCTGTCGAGCATCGCCAGGCCGGAGCCGAGCACGGTGGCGGCGAGCACCCAGCGGCCCTGCGCCGACCGGATCGCCAGGTGGCTCATCGCGCGGCCGAGATCGCGCGCAGGACGAACCCGGAGACCACCTCGGCCGCCTTGTCCACGGTCACCGCGCCGCTGATCAGCGGCACCCGCTCGGCGCCGATCACCGCCAGGATCATGCGGCCCGTCGCCGCTTCGTCGATCAGCTGGAAGTCACCCGAGGCCACGCCGCTGTCGAGGATGTCCAGCAGGACGCGCTGCATCGGCGCCACGTGCTCGGCCAGCCGCTGGTAGGCGTCGGGGCCCAGCGCCGCGCCCAGGTCGGCCGCCCCCGGATGCGGATGCGCCAGCAGCCCTTCGAGCTGCAGCCGCACGAACGCGCGCAGCCGGTCGGCCGGGGAGGCGCCCTCGGGCAGGTCGCGCTCGTAGCTGTCGATGAAGTAGCTCGTCACCCGCTCGGCGAAGGCCAGCAGCAGCGCCGCCTTGTCCGGGTAGTAGTTGTAGAGCACGGTGCGGGTGATGCCGGCCTCGCCCGCCACGTCGGTCATCGAGATGGCGTCGATGCCCTGCACCCTCGACAGGCGCGAGACAGCCTGGAGGATGCGGTCGCGCGTCTGGGCACGGTGCTCGCCGATGGTGGCGGCGGAGATGCGGGGCATAGGGCCATCGTAGGCTTTCGCTCAGGCGGCGGCCCGGACGGTGTGCATCAGCCCGGCCAGCACCTCGGTGTTGAGCTGATACGCGAGCCGCACCTCGCGGATGATCCGCTGCCGCTCCCGCTCGTCGAGCTCCAGCGCGTCGAGCCGGGCCCGATACTCGTTCTTGAACCGGGGCAGGCTGCCCACCTCGTCGAACACGTAGAAGTCCGCGCCGCCGCCGCCCTTGCGGTAGCCGTAGATCTTCTCCAGCTCCATCCGGATGAACTGCCCGCCGGACAGGTCGCCGAGGTAGCGGGTGTAGTGGTGGGCGATGTAGCCGCCCGGCCAGTCGGCCATCTGCTCGATCCGCGCGACCAGCGTGCGGGTCGCCTTCGACGGCGCGATCCGCTCGCGCCAGCCCGCCCCGTACACTGTCGCCAGGTCACGCTCCAGCGCCGGCTCCCGGTAGAGCTCGGGGAAGACGAAGCGGCCCGCCACCGGATGATCTCTCAGCCTGCGGGACACGCCGTCCAGGGCGACGTAGGCGAAGTAGTGCTGGGCGACCATCTCGCCGTACTCCGGCTCGCTGAGCCGGCCGCTCATGAGCTCCTTGAGATAGCTCTCGTCCTCGGCCGACTCGTGGTCACCCCAGGTTGCGGCTCTCAAGGTCTCGGAGAAAGAGGTCACGGCTCACCCCACATGCGGTACGGGCATCTTCATGACACAGTGTCACAAACCCGGGGGCGTGCGGTCAAGCGGATGACGACACCCTGTCATGAACCCCTACCCGCTACGGAAGGCCGATGAACTCCGTGCGGCCCAGGAAGAAGGCCGCCTTGACGTTGTCGGGGCCGGCCAGGTCCTGGATCTCGCCCGCGCCGCCGCCTACCGGCACGTCCTCGGGAACCAGCGCCCCCAGCTCGGCATGGGACCGCGCCATGGTCAAGAACTCGGCCGTGAGCAGCTCGACGACCCCCTCCAGCAGCAGGTACGGGTCCCCGGCCCGGTCCGCCCGGTCCACGTAGGCGGGGTGGGCCAGGCGGTGCAGCAGCTCGTGCAGCATGGTCCGGCAGAGGTACGGCCGCCACGCCTCCCTCGGCCCCCAGGCGGCGCCGGGCAGCAGGTCCGGGACGTAGATCCAGCCGGTGTGGCCGTCGCGGTGCGCGGGGGTGCGGGGAAGTGACTCGCTCACCAGCCCCGCCAGCGCGGGATCGCCGGTGAGCCAGCTCCGCAGCAGCTCGTCCAGCTCCTCACGGTGCCCGGCCCTGGTGTGGTCGTACCCCGCGGTGTGCAGGGCCGATCCGCCGGGCGCGGCGCGGCCGATCAGATGCACCTGGCGGCGCAGGAACGCCAGGCGCGTGGTGTCGTCGTCGGGCCGGGCGCTGCCCCCGGTGACGTCCTCGCCGTAGGCGAAGCCGTCGTGCAGCGGCCCGTCAGCGCGGGCGACGGCGAACAGGCCGGTGTCGTCCCGGACGAACGCCTGCAGCGTCCGGGCGAGCTGCTCCATCCACAGCGGGTCCTCCATCTCCAGCGTGCCGGCCTCCCACCGGCCCCGTTCCGCGATCAGCCGCTCGGTCAGGGCCGGAAGCACGGCCGACGTCAGCGCCTCCGGGTCGAACGCGGCCGAAGCGGGGGGCCGGTAGAGCTCGGCCAGCCGCGTCAGCGCCGGGCCGCCGGGCACCCGCAGTGCCGCGGGCAGCGCGCTCTCCAGCCAGCCGCTCAGCGCGAGGATCTCGTAGGTGAAGGCGTCCCCGGAGAAGCCCGGGTCGAAGCGGCGCCCGCCCGCCAGGTCGACGAGCAGGGACGAGGCCCGCGCGCCGTCGAACTCCGGCCCGGCCGCCGCGGCGTTGCGCAGCAGCAGGTCCTGGCCGTGCACCAGCCACCGCTGGTCGGGCAGCTCGTAGCCGGCGACGTCGATCCACCGGGACGGGTACTGCTCGGCGACCTCGCCGCGCAGCCGCGCCTCCAGGGAGCGGAAGGTCTCTTCCACGCCCTGCCGGGCGAGCAGGTCGTCCACTCCTGAACCGGCGCCGGCGACGGGAGCGAGCGCGGCGTCGCGTTTGGTCTTGACGAGGGACATGAGGCTCCGCTCCTACAGGCCGATGAACTTGGTCGCGCCCAGGAAGTACGCGGCCTTGACGTTGTCCAGGGAAACGCTGCCGGCGATGAGCTGCGCCTTCACCCCCGCGTCGGCGTAGCCGAGCTCCAGATAGCCGGGGTCCGGCGCGGCGTACGGCTCGTCGCCGAGGATGATCAGACGGCTCTCCTCGTTCGTCTTCACGTCCTCGATGAGCCGGGCGAAGACCTCCACGGTGAGCAGCTCGGTGAACCCTTCGAGGAGGATCTGCTTGTGGCCGGCCTCGACCGTGCGGACGTGGTCGTGCGTGAGGACGTGCAGGAACTCGTGGATCAGCGTACGGGCCCGCTTCCACCGGAAGTTGACCCGGGAGGTGAAGTCGGTGTTGTGGTGCCACGGCTGCACCATGACCTTGCCCGTGCCGGGCGCGTGGCAGGCTGTCAGCTGGCTCACCACCCGGAGGTACTTCACGAACTTCGGGTTCTGGAGCAGCTCGGTGTAGACGCCCAGCAGGAACTTCTTGTCCTCCGGCCGGGACGGGTTGTAGTTCGCCTGCGCGTACGGGCTCCCGTACTCCTTGCCCCAGCCGACGTAGTCGCCCCGGTTGACCAGCCAGCCCAGCAGCTCCCGGGTGTCGCCGGGTTTGCTCTCGGTGCTCACGAGCTGCTGGCTGTAGATCCAGCCCTTGTGGTAGACGCTGTCGATGGCGGCGAGCGGATAGTCGCCGTACTGCTTCTTCAGGAAGCCCTGGACGAAGTTCGCGATCTTCCCGATGTCCTCCAGTTTGTGGGGCTCGGTGACCCGCCCTGACGCGGTGTGCCAGACCCGGTACTCGCCCCGGATCACCTGGAGCAGGTTGATCGTCATCTGCTGCCTGAGCAGGTCCGGGTCGAGCGGCCCGATGGGCCGGGCCTTGTTCCTGCCGGGGTTGTAGACGGTGTGCAGCCAGTCCCTAGTCTTCTGGTCCGGCACCGAGAGCGTGCTCAGCAGCTTCTCGCACATCAGGCCGCCGACCTGCAGGACCCGCAGCTCCATCCCCTCGCCCACCTGCATGGTCATCCTGATCTGGCTCTTGGCCGTGGTGATCAGGCGCTTCACGATGGCGAGGGGCTGCACGCCCAGCTCGGTGAGGGCCTGCTCGTTGTCGGCGATGAGGCACAGCGCGCGCATCAGCCACTGCGCCATCTCCTCGTTGTGGACACCGATGGTTCCCATGAAGGCGTCGCCGATCTTGCAGGGCTTCTTCAGGATCTGCGCCACCTTCTTGTCGATGTACGCCCCTTCCTCGCCCTTCGCCAGCTTCGTGATCTCGGTGTAGTCCACCCGCAGCGGCAGCCCGCCGACGACCAGGTCGACCGGCTTCTCCAGGCCGGGTTCGAGCAGATCGTCCAGAATGGAGTCGACCTGGTTCCGCACCACGAGGTCGATCTCGTCGGCCTCGTCGACGTGGATGATCGTCTCCGAGGGAAGTCGCTGCACCGCGTTCCCGCTGCTGCGCGGACGGGTGATCACGTCTGTCGGCGGCCCGCCCTGCTGGTTGCGGGCCTGGCCCAGAAGCTGCTGCGGCACCCGGTTCTTCGACGGCACCGTCCGCTGCATGGGCGTGCCGGTGTTCTGCACGGTGGGCTGGTTCTTCTTCCTCTGGAAGATCTTGGGCGGGATGAACCTCTTCGGCTTGCGCGTGTCCTTCTTCATGGACCACCTCGTGTCAGGGCGGGCGGGTGAGCCGGGCGAGGTCAGCCGGCCCGGTAGGTGAGGACCAGGCCGACGTTGATGAGGGCCTCCCGCTCGCCGTCGACGGTCAGCGTCCACTCGCCGGTCCGCAGGCCGGGGATGTGGAGCGCCTTGCCGTCGTCGACGAGGTGCCCGTTGAGGCGCAGCCGGGCCGTTCCCCAGTCCGCCACCTCGTAGCGCGCGAACAGCCCGGAGATCTGGACCCCGATCATGTCGGGGAACATCTCCGGCACGATCGGCAGTATCAGGTCGCCGCCCTCGGCGAGGGCCTGCCACTGCTCCGGGAACTCACCGGCCACGTCGACGTAGCGGGCCGCCGGGTACGGCCGCCGCATCCCGCGCACCGCGTTGGCGAACACCTCACCACCCTGCTCGGCGGTGTACTTGACGGTCAGGGTCACGTCGAACAGGTCGTACGGGCGCCGCCCGGTGATCTCCATGCGCCAGGTCGACACCGCGCCCGTGCCCTCGAACGGCAGATAACGGTCGTCGTCGAAGCGCAGCTCGAACAGGCCGTTGTTGTCGCGGTGCTCCTCGGTGTCGGACAGCGCGATCTGCTGGCTGGGCCGCCAGTCCGACCGGACCGAATCGGGCGCGTCCCCCTTGCCGTCGAGCAGGTAGCGGACCGCCCGGGCGTCCGGGGTGAGCACCGTCTTGTGGCCGGTCTGGGTGAGCATGGCGTTGACCTCGATCGGCCCGTCCGGCCCGTCGAACACGACCGAGACGGTCTTGATCCGCCGCCGGTAGTGCCCGGGGAAGTCCCGGTCGAACAGCTCCTCGGTCAGCGCGAACTCGCAGCGGCCGGCGTTCTTCAGCGCGAGCACCGCGAGCGGGTCGAGCTGGAGCAGCGACACCCGCTTGGTGATCTCCAGGCCGCGGCTGTCGGAGGAGGTGTACGCGGCGCCGAGGCGTTCGACGTCGACCGCCAGGGCCTCCCCGGCCAGCAGGCCGTTGCGCCGGCTCTCCCAGTAGACCGGCTGGATGTGCGAGTCCGTGACGCCCCGCTCGTACTGGTAGGCGCGCTCGGCCGCCTTCGCGGTCTCGTGCGCCAGCCCGTAGGAGGCGAAGTACAGCGCCGCCAGGCGGCCCGCCTTCCACTGGTAGAGCTCGGAGTTGGTGAACTTGCCCGTGAGGAAGGTGGCCACGGCCTCCAGGTCGGCGATCTCCTGATCGGCGATGTCCAGCTCCTTCCTGGCCGCGGCCAGGCTCGCCTCGCCGGCGGCGATCTGGCGGGCCAGCTCGCGCTGGTCAGCCCTGGCCTGCACGACCTGGAAGTTCCAGTCGCCCTCCTGGCGTTCCTGCTCGACGCGGACCCCGTACAGCTCGCCGAGGACGCTGAACGCCTCGCCGAGCGTCTGCGCGATCTCGGAGCCGACTTCCAGGACCTTGCCGACCTGCTCGCCGCCGATCATGGTGCCCAGGATGAACGGTCCGGCCAGCACCTGCGGGGCGGCATAGGCGAGAGTGGCGCCGATCTTCAGGCCGACGGCGGCGAAGTGCGAGTTGACGCCGTCGGTCATCGCGCGGATCTGCGACTGCTGCAGCGGGGTGAGCCCGGTCTCGATGAGCTTCTCGTAGTGCTTCTGCCGATCCGCGGCGGCGTCGCGGGCCGCCTCGTACTGGGCGAGGGTCTGCGTCGCCGCCGCCACCTGGGCCTCGCGCACGGCCCGGGTCAGGTCCCTGATGACGCTCTCCTGCCGGGTCTGCAGCAGGGTCAGCTCCTCGGCGTCACGGCGTTCGAGCACCCCCAGCAGCTCGCCGCCGAAGCCGCGCAGCCGGTCGGCGAGATCCTGCGCCTTGCGGTGCAGGAAGCCGAACCGGTGGTGCGGGACCGGCGCCGCCTGCCCGGCCGTGACCTGGCCGGGAGTCAGCCCGGCCGAGGCGCCGCGGACCAGCGCCATCACGTCGGCGGGCGGCTCGAACAGCGGCAGCGGCCGGCTGACGCCCAGGAAGTCGAGTGAGGCCCGGATCTTGCGCAGCCGGTCCTCGACGCGGTCCCAGTAGTCGCCCAGCAGCGTGTTGCCGGGGATGAAGAAGTAGCCGTCGGCCACGCCCCGGTGGATGGCGCCCATGCCGTCGAGCAGGGTGCCGCCCGCCGTGACGACCTCGGCCTCCGGGCCCGGGGTCGTGAGCGGGCCGAGCTCGTCGTAGCTCTTCGCCTCCTGCAGGTGGCGCGGGCCGGCGCTCTGCGGGCGCCTGCCGAGCAGGTCGTGGGCCAGGAGGTAGAGCATCCTGGCCTCGTCCAGGCTCTCCATCGTGTGCTGGCGGAAGAGCAGGTCGCCCCAGTCGAGCACGTTGTCGACGTAGGCCATCACCACGGCCCGGCGGTAGGAGACAGGGCGCAGCTCCGCGATGGCGTGCGGGTCGAACGGGTCGTCCCGGTAGGCCTTCAGGAGCGCGTCGTGGTCGCCCATCAGGTCGTACTGGCGGCGCAGCCGGGCGATCATGCCGATCTTCTCGCGGAGCCGCCCGATGTCCTCGAACGCCCGCACCCGATCGGCCAGCCCGTCGAGCAGCGCCAGGTCAGCGGGCGTGGCCTTGCGGGCGTGCTCGAAGACGGGGGCCAGCGACTCGACGTCGTCCAGGACCGGCCGCAGCAGCGCGCCGGTGTCCGGCGGCAGGTTCGCCAGGTCGGCCCAGCAGCCGGCGGCCAGCGCCCGCAGGTCGATCGCCAGGAACGGCAGGAACCTCCAGTAGCGGTCCTGCTCCGTCGGGTCGAAGACGTACTCGTACCACGTCTTGGCGTCGGCGAAGCGCTGCGCGGCGTTCAGCGCCTGGGCGATGAGCAGCGGCGCGTGGAAGAAGATCTCCCAGTAGTAGCGGCCGTTGGCGCTCTGGAAGTCCAGGTGGGTGCTGACCGGCACGCCGGCGACCTCCGGCTGCACCTTGATCGAGGTCGAGCCGGCGTCGCCGGTGGTGAAGGCGGGCAGCTCGTCGATCTCCTGCGTCTCGGGCGCCAGCAGTGTCCGCACACCGCCGACCAGGAGCTTGCGGTTCAGCTCGAACGCCGTGCTGGAGGTCAGCCGGACGATCTCGTGCGGCAGCGCGGTGTACTCGTACGGGCGCGGCACCGCGCCCGCCTTGGCGTGCACCACGTACCGGCTGCCGAGGAACAGGTAGAGGGCCGACGGCGTGTCCATCGAGCCGGTGCAGCTCGCGGCGAAGCCGGGCGGCAGCGACCCCCAGTTGCCTTCGATCGGGATGAAGTCCCGCAGCCCGGACAGCTCATCGGTGGCCGGGATGACGGTGTAGTCCTCACCGCTGAAGACGTAGCGCTGGTCGCCGCGCTGGAAGACCGCCCTCACCGGCCGAGGCAGCGGCTTCGGGTAGCCGGGTTCCGCCAGCAGCGGGACGTCCGTCCCGTCGAGGGCGTAGCGGTAGTACTCCAGGCCGCTGGTGAGGAACAGCTTCTCGCCCGACACGTACGCCGCGTCGACCACGCCCGTCGTGTTGAGCACCGTCGCGATCTTCCCGAGCGCGCGGTTCGGGTGCCGGGCCGGGTCGCCGCCCACGGTGAAGGTGTCCTCGCCGAAGAAGTACGGGACGCCGTTCACGTCGGCCGCCGCGCTGATCTCGGGCGGCAGGCCGTCGGGGTTGTCCTTGAGCGGCCGCGGATAGCCGTCCTCCTCGCGGCGGCCGTTCGCCAGCTTCGTGTACGTGGATCCGAAGATCAGGAACAGTGTGGAGCCCTTCACCAGCGCGGTCCGGATGCGGCTCTTGTCCGGCACCGGCCACTTGTCGCGCGCCCGGCCGGGCTGACCGAACAGGCCGGTCGTCACGTCACGCTGGACGTAGCCGTCGCCGTTGACGAAGTACTCGGCGCCGTCGAAGGTGAAGGCGGCGTCGATCGAGGTCCAGTGCGGGAAGCCGGTGCCGGAACCGAGCTGCCGGGGGTAGCCCACGTCCATCTGCCGGTCCACCAGGCGTCCCTGATAGCGGTAGTACTCGCCGCCGCTGAACACGTACGTGTGCTCGCCCCGCACCAGCACCGCGTCGACCCGGCCGGTGCCGCCCAGCCTGCCGTCGGGCACGTTGCCCCAGCGGGCCGCGGTCGGCTCGCCGGTCGTCTTCAGCGGCCCGACCGGCTTGGTGACCAGGAACTCGCCGGCCAGGTTGTCGAAGAACCAGCGGGTGCCGTCGCGTTCGAAGGCCGCGCCGAGGCCCTGCCTGTCGGGCAGCCGGTGGCCGTTGCCCTTGAGCTCCAGCACCGGCGGGTCCTCGCCCGGGTCGGCGATGACCGGCCGCACCAGGAAGCTGCCGCCCTTGTGGTCGATGCTGAACCAGGGCCCGTCGGCCGAACCGGCCGGCATGTTGAACCGGACCACGCCGCCGACCGGCTCGGCGAACACCTTGCCGAGGTCGATCAGCTTGGCCGGCCGCGCCGGCGCGGAGATCGGGATGGCGTACAGCTCGGGCGTGAGCACGTACGAGGCGTCGTAGGAGTCCTCGCCGATCGTGTACGGGCACGACACCACGATCGAGTCGTGCGTGCCCGACCCCGGGACGGTGGCCGACGCCTGCACGAACAGCGGCCCGGTGCTGATGAGGCCGTCGTGCAGCGGGCCGGGCGGCAGCGCCTGCGGGGCCACCCACTCGCCGTTGAGATTCTGGAAGGAGTAGTAGATCCGCACCCGGTGCCCGGGCGGCGGCGCGGAGACGCTCTGCCGGTCGCCGTCGCTCGTGGTGGTGATGACGGTCTTGCCGGTGTCCTCCGGCGCGACCGCCTCCACCAGGCTCCAGAAGACGAAGACGCGGCCGAAGGCGTGCACGGGGTCGACGCGGTCGGCGTCGATCTGCACGTCGACCCGCTGCCACGGCTCCCAGCTCGCCGACAGCCGGTCGCCGTCGCGGAACTCCGCCTCCCGGAAGTACCAGCGGCGCGGATCGGTGCGGGTGAGCCCGAACAGGACGAGCTGACGGGTGCCGTCGGCGTCGTCGTCGGCCCGGTAGACGTACGCGCCGGCGATGGTCAGGCGGCTGACCTCGGTGTACTCGTCGAGGTAGCGTTTGTAGGCGCGCTGCACCGCGTCGGCGGTGATCTCGCCCTGCAGCAGGTCGTCCTCCAGGTCGCGGAACGCCGGCGTCTTGGTGTCGCGCAGCTCGGGGCGCAGGTAGTTCTCCGGGTAGAGGAAGGCCTTCCGGTTGGCCTCCCAGATCCGGTAGTTCCTCAGCCACTGCCACCAGGTGCGCAGCTTCGGCTTGACGTCCTCCCCGGAGCTCAGCTCCTCCAGGTCCAGCAGGTAGCGGTGCAGGTAGAGCTGGGTGGCGGAGATGGCCTCGCGCACCCGCGAGGTGGTGGCCTCCCGGCCCATCCCGACGTCGATGAGGGCGTGCTCGTAGATCTCGGCGGCGGTGGCCAGCTCCGGGTGCAGGTGCAGCACCGCCGGGACGAGCGCGTCGCGCCTGAGCACGTTGAGGTCGTCGCGGGCGAGCGGGACCGCCGCCTCGGGCAGCAGCGCCTCCAGCGTGGCAGGGGTGGCGCCGTACAGCGCCGACGGGCCGGCGCCCATCCTGGCGGCGACTGCGAACAGGTGGTCGAGCTTGAGCAGGAACTCGATGTCGAAGCGGTGCTCCTCCGCCGGGAACTCGGTGATCAGGCCCGCGTTGCGCTTGGCCCAGCGCAGCTCGTCCGGGTCCCACGGGAACAGCTCGCACAACCGTCCGTACGGGTCGGCCGCCCCCTTGGCCAGCATCCCGGCCAGGCCGGGGTGGCGCCGGTTGAGATCGGCGAACGCGACGACGGTGTGCACGTCGGTCAGGCGGTAGTCGGCCGCCTCCGACCAGCGGTGCCGGAACAGCTGCGGGAAGGTGCGGTCGATCACGTCCAGCCGGCCCGAGTAGCGGACGTACTGGTCGTCCTTGACCAGGTAGACGGCCTCGCCGAGCGTGAAGGCGCCGGTGATGCCCTCCTCGAAGGTCTGTGGCAGATCGCCCCAGTCGTCGTCGATCGTGCGCGGGTAGCCCTGCTCGACGTGGTCGAGGCTGCCGGGGGCATAGCGGACGTACTGGTCCCCGGCGAAGGCGTACAGCTCGCCCCCGCGCCCGGTGAACGCCGCGTCGAGCGGCGCGGTCGTGAACGTGTTGCGGACGCGGCCGAACCGGGCGGCGACGCCGTCCTCGGCGCCGTCCTCGGTGAACCGGTCGCCCTTGAAGAAGTAGATCTTGCCGTCCTTGTGGAAGGCGGCGTCGACGCCGTTCCCGAACTCGTCCGGGAGCGGCCCCCAGTCGTCCTCGATCGTGCGCGGGTAGCCCTCGTCCACGTACAGGTAGTCGGCGCCGGTGTAGCGGACGTACTGGTCGCCGGAGAACAGGAAGGTGTGCCGGTCCCGGACCAGCGCCGCGTCGACCCGGCCGCGGTCGGCGATCGTGTTGCGCACCCTGCCCAGCAGGCCGATCGGGTACGTCGCGGCCGGCTTGACCGAGACGGCGTGCACGACGTCGCCGGTGACCAGCCAGGCGGTGCGGCCGTTGGCGACGGCCGCGCCGACGCCGTGGCGGGCCGCCGCCTCGTCGAACGCCTCGGGCAGCCCCGCGAACGCCGGCTCCCTGCGCAGCTCGCGCACGACGGGCTTGGGGTAGCCGGGATCGACGTAGCGGTAGCCGGGCCCGGTGTAGCGGACGTACCGGCCGCCGCCGAACAGGTACGTGTGCCCGCCGAAGACCACCGCCGCGTCGACCGCAGAGCCGAACGGATTGACCGAACGGCCCCACCGGTCGCGGATCGGGACCGGCGGGGTGAACGTCCGGTCCGCGTAGGTGGTGAAGGTCTCGGTGAAGAAGAAGTGCGTCGCCCCGTCGGCCCCGGTGAAGGCGGTCCTCAGCCGGTCGCCCGGCGCGACGTCGAAGCCGCGCCACAGACGCTCGATCGGCCGCGGATGCGACCACTGGCCGGTGCCCTCGCTGAACTGCACGCAGCGCTCGCCGCTCAGCAGCACCATCGTCCGGTTCTCGAACAGCACCGCGTCCGGCATGGGGAACCCGTCCGGAGCCTTCCAGAACGTCTCGTCCGTGAGCGCCGGATAGTCGGGGTCCGGCCTGTCGTAGGCGCCCTCGTCACCGGTGTAGACGAGGTAACGCATCGCCCCTCCGGGCTCCGGGTGCTCGAACACGTACGTCGTGCGGTCGCGGTGGTAGGCCAGCGCGACGCTCTTCAGCCCGCCCCAGTGCTCGGCGATGGGCTTCGGCTCGCCGTCGATCAATTCCGCCGAGTCGCTGTGGACGACGAACTGGTCGCCGCTGAACAGGTACGTCCTGCCGTCGCGGCCCACGAAGGCGGCGTCGACCGCGTTGTCCTGATAAATCGTGTTACGCGGGCGGCCCCACTCCTCGTCGAGCGGGTAATCCCTGCCGACGGCCGTGTCGAAGCACATCAGCCCCTTGAACAGGTACGTGTTCCCGTCAGCGCCGGTCAGCACCGCGTCGAGGTCGCCGCGGTAGTCCTCCGGGACGGTCCGCAGCGCCGGCGGCCGGACCGGCTCGTCGCGCGCCGGTCCCTCCAGCGCGTGCTGCCGCCGCCAGCCCTCGCCCGTCCGCGCCACCACCGAGCCCTGGTCGATGTACGCGGCCGTGATGCCGGGCAGGTCGTAGGCCCGGTAGAGGCCGTCGGAGACGGCGTGCCACTGGCCGCCCCGGAACAGGTAGACGGTGCGCCGGTCGGCGAACGCCGCGTCCACGCCGTCCAGCGTGACCTTCAGTCCGCCGAGCCTCGGCTCCTCGCGCAGCGACGACAGGGCGCGCGGGTAGCCGTCCTCGACGAACCGGTAGTCGTGGTCGCGATAGCGGACGTACTGGCCGCCCGAGAACAGGTACGTGTAGGTGCGGGTGACGTCGGCGCCGTCGGCCTTCTCGGTCACGTCCATGACCAGGGCGGCGTCCACCCGGCCGGTGCGCTGGATCGTGTTGACGACGTTGCCCCAGAAGTTCGCCGTGGCCGCCGGATAACGGTCGTCGATCCGCGTGTGGTCCGCCGTCGAGTAGCGGACGTACTGGTCGCCGGAGAAGACGTAGGTCCTGCCGTCCCTGCCGGCGAACGCCGCGTCGACGTGGCCGAACGGGATGCTGTCCCAGTGCTTGTCCAGGCTCATCGGCTCCGACCACCAGCGGTGCCGGTTGTCGAAGACGACGAAGCGGCCCTCGCTGAACAGGAAGGTCCGGTTGTCGCGCCCGGTGAAGACCGCGTCGACGCCGGTGAACGAGTCGGGCAGGTTCAGCCAGTTGTCCGCCAGCGGTTTGGGGTAGCCCTCGTCCGGTCTGGTGTGGTCGCCGCTGGAGTAGCGCACGTAGAACGGGGTGTCGTCGCCGTACACCCGGACGCGGTCGCCGGCGCGGCGGATGGTCAGCACGATGCCGCGCTCGTCCGTCACCCGCCACCCACCCGCGGCCCCGGCCCCTGCCTCGACGGCGGTCTCGGTTCCGGCGGCGGTCTCGGTTCCGGCGGGCGTCTCGGTTTTGACGGCGGTCACGATGGCGTCCGGGGGCACCACCACACCGTGGTCCCGCAGACGGCGGCGGAGCGCGGGCGAGCAGGCCCCCTCCTCCAGCCCGGCCCCGAAGTCGGCCGGCAGATCCAGGATCAGCCCGGCCGGACCGAACAGATGCGCCGCCCCGTCCATGGCGAACGCGGCGTCCACCCGGTCCAGGCCGCCCCAGTCGCCGCTGACGGCCCGCGGGTAGCCGGCGTCCACGACCGAGTAGTCAGCGCCGGAGTAGCGGATGTAGCGATCACCGCTGAACAGGTACGTCCTGCCGTCGAGCGCGACGAACGCGGCGTCCACCCGGCCCTCCGGCAGCACGTCGGCCAGCAGCCCCCACCGGCCGGCGGTCGGCGTCACCCCGCCGGCACTGGTGGCACTGTCGGCACTGTCGGTGTTGTCCGGGCTCGCCGTGGCCGTCGTCCCCTCGCCCGGGAGCGGGCGCAGCGCGACGGTCTTGCCGTCCTTGAACAGGTGCAGGGTGCCGGTGCCGTCCTCGAAGGCCGCCTCGACGCCGCTCTCGAACTCGACCGGCACATCCGCCCGCCACGACTCGATCCGCCGCGGGTAGCCTTCGGCCACCCGGACGCCGTCGTTCTCCGGGCAATCGGTGTAGCGCGCCACCTGGTCGCCGCGGAACAGCAGATAGCCCTCAGCGTCGGAGTAGGCGGCGTCGATCCGCTCGGCGCCGTCGAACGCGTTGCGCACCCGGCCCCACCGCTCGGCCAGCGGCCGCTCGCTCACCCCGTCGAAGGCGCGGTCGCCGGACAGCACGTACGTGCGCCCGTCGTGGCCGTGGAACGCGGCGTCGACCGCGTCCCGGAACGTCTCGGGGAGCGGCGTCCCGCCCTGCCACCACTCGGTGATCGGCCGGGGGAAGCCCTCGTCGGCGTAGCTGAAGTCGTCGCCCGAGTAGCGCACGTACTGGTCGCCGGCGAACAGGTGGGTGCGGCCCTCGGGGTCGACGTAGGCGCCGTCGATCTTCTTGGGGGCGGCGAAGTTGTTGCGGACCTTGCCCCACACCTGCTCCTTCGGCGCCCATCGGGTGCCGCCGGGCTCCCGGGTGAAGCACGAGGAGACGTCGCCGGAGCCCCGGCCGACGATCCACTCGGTGCCGTCCGGCAGGGTGAAGGCGGCGTCGACCGCGGACAGCCCCGCGAAGTGCGGCGACAGATCCGTCAGCGGCCTGTCGCGGGAGTCGGCCAGGGCCATCGTGCGGGCGGAGTACGTCCGGAAGACGTCGCCGTGGAAGGTGTAGATCAGCCCGTCGTGGCCGGTCAGCAGCGCGTCGACACGGTCGTGGCCGGGTGGCAGGGTCAGCGGCTCGGGGAACTTGCCGGCCAGGTCCTGGTCACGGAAGGCCACGGCGACCTCGTCGGCGTCCAGCCCGAGCTTCGCGGCCAGCCGCGCGAAGCGCCGCAGCCGCCGATACACCCGCCGGAAGTCCGGCCCGGCGGCGCCCGTTCCGCCGTCGCCGCCGTCGCCGCCGTCGCGGTCGCCGAGCGCGGGTACCACCAGCACGTCGAGCCCGCCCGGCGCGACGGCCGCGCCGATCGCCTCGACGACCGGGCCGGACACGCCGAACCCGTCCTGGAGCAGGGTGTGCAGCGTGTCGCGCTGACGCGCGGCCAGCTCGCCCAGCGCGCCGGCCACCTCGGTGACGGCCGCCGCCTGTTCCCTGGCCACCGCGTGCAGCAGGAAGAACACGTCCCTGGCGTAGTCGTCGAGGCCGGGCAGGGTGAAGTCGAGCGCGCTGGTGACGGTGCGGAAGTAGGCCAGCCGCCGCTCGGGCACCGCGAGCGACCCGGTCAGGTGACCGGCCTCGACGAGCATCGCGACGAGCTGCGCGCGCTCGTCGTCGTCGAAGCCGAGCGCGGTGACGGCGTCGAGGTCGAGCCGGTAGGGCGCCTGCGCGCGCAGGATGCCCGCGATGCGCTCGAAGACCAGCTCCCCGTCCTCGCCGGTGAAGCCCTCGCCCAGGTCGAGGGTGCCCTCGGGGTCGCCGAACTCGTGCCGTACCTCCTCCCTGACACGGCCCTGGTCGGTGACCTCGGCCGCCAGCCGGGCGGCCACCCGCGCGGCCATGGCCTCGTCGGCCAGGCCGGCCAGGTCGTCCGGAGTGACCAGGTACGCCTCCGCCCGGGCGGCCGCGAGCTGCGCCTTCATCGCCTCCAGCACGGTCCGCCGGACCGGGTGGAACTCCAGGGCCAGGCCCAGGCCGGCGAGGTCGAGCGTGGCGAGCGCGGTCTTGTCGCGATAGGCGCCGTTCGCGTCGACGATCCCGTTGAAGCGCAGGCTCTCGGTGAGCGCGGCGAACTGCTCGCCGGTCAGGTTCAGCTCGGCGAAGGCGGCCGGGTCGAGCGTGATCCGGGCCTTGCGGTAGTCCGCGACCCGCTTCTTCAGCAGGGCCAGCACGGCGGGCGCGACGTCGTCGAGCGGCGCGTTGACGCGGAGACCGGCGGCCTGCCCGGGATCGGCGAACAGCTCCGGGTCGAGGACCTCGCCCTCCATGGTGAGATAGCCGTTGTGCACCAGGTTGTCGTAGAGCTCGCCCCGGTCGGCCTCGGTCAGCCGTGGCAGGGCGGCGGCCAGGTCGGAGGGGTAGAAGCCGCCTTCGAGCTGGGCGACGGCGCCGAACACGGTGTCCCGGTACGGGGAGAAGTCCCCGGCCAGGATCAGCCGGGCGGGCAGGTCCTCCGAGGTGAGCAGCCCGTCGGCCTGGACGACGCCCCGGATCACCAGATTGGCGAAGATCTTGACGGCCAGCCGGTCGCCCAGCCCGAGCCCCAGGAAGTCCCGCCCGGACAGCACCCCGAGCCGGTCCACGGCGTCGCGCGCCGCCGCGGCCACCGCTCCCGGCTCCGGACGCAGCACGCGCGGGTCGTGCGGTGACACCACCCCGTCCCGGTAGGTGGCCAGCACCTCGTACAGCACCCGGGCGGCCCGCTCGTCGAACCGGTCCGACACCAGCGTCGCGGGCGTCAGCGCCACGTCCGCGAACCGCTCGGCGATCCCCGCGATCACCTGGGCCTGCTCCTCCTCCGACTCCGGCGTCGCCGGCTCGCCGAGGATCGAGGCGAGATCCTCACCCGCGAACCCCCACAGCCGCATCCAGGCCACGACCTCGAACATCGTCTGCGCCAGCCAGAGCGAGGCGGCCGGGTCGTCGTCCCGTTCGAGCATGCGGTGGATGTCGCCCGAGCGGCCGTCGAGCACCGGCAGCACCGGGAAGGTCGAGTGGCGCTCGATGGCTGGATCGGCCTCCAGCGCCGCCAGCACCGCGAACAGCTCCGCGACCGGCATCCCGAGCGCGCCGGTCAGCCGGGCCACCCGGTTGAGCACCACCAGGCCGGACCGGGTGACGCCCCGGTCGAACGGGCTCTCCTCCAACGGCCCCGCGTAGCGTGCGCGCAGACGCCGGACCACCTCGGCGACCTCCGGCTCGGCCAGCCCGATGGCACGTGCCACCCGGCGGCGGTAGGCGCGGTTCTGCGGCGCGAGAATGTCCCCGGCCGGCAACGGCTCGTCCTCGGCCTCGCCGGGCAGCGTCCGGGTGATGAGCGCCTCGATCAGCTCGAACGGCACGTCATGCGTACGATGCAGGTGCGCCGCCGCGGCGACGGCGCGCAGCGCCACCGGCTCCAGCCCCGGCGAGATCGCCGCGGCCACCCGGTCGAGATCCGTGAACGACAACCCCGCCCGGCGGGCCAGCCGGACGAACCGGTGCGCGCGATCGAACCACTCCCGGGGCGGCTCGCCGCCGCCGTCGCGCAGCACGAGCGTACGGTCATCGGGCCCCACCTCGACGACGGCGCCCTGATGCACCCAGAACCCGCCGCGCGAACGCCCCGGCTCCGGGTCCTGGTACAACAGTTCACGCAGCTCATCGCCGGTCAGCGACGTCGCGGCCAGAAACCGCCCGACATCGCACAACACCGACACCGGCTCCCCGTCCGCCAGCCCGTACGCCTCGGCCAGCCCGGCCTCGTGCGGCCGCTCGACAGAGACGAGCTCGGCGTCCTTCGCCGTCAGCCCCAGATAGTCACGGGCCACCCTGTCGCGATCCACGGAGGCCGCGAACAGCCGATAGAACTCGACCGGATCCGTCCCCAGACGCCGCAGGTACGTGGTGAACCGCGCCGCGTCCAGCGAGAACGGCAGCCCGTGCGGATGCTTCAGCTCCGCCAGCCGCTCGTACGGCCGCTCGCCGACGAGCGCTTCGAGCACCTCGTTGACCACGTCGAGATACGGAACGGGAGTGAAGGTGTTCTCCTCGTCCAGCGTGACCTGCCCCAGGCCCGGCCGCCGCCGCAGCAGGGAGACGTCGTGGAACGTCTCCCGCAGGAACGTGAGCAGATCGGTCAGGTAGGCGGCGGGTGAGTAGACGGAGCGGGCTTCGTCCCCCGCCCGCAGATCGAGTTGCCCGAAAAGACGTTCGTGGCTCGGCAACGAGGCGTCACTGCGCACGCGGAAGGCCCCCTCCATGAATCAGCCCCCGATTCGGCCGCCTCATGCTCGCCGATCGCGGGAAGAAGGGCCATCCATCCAAGTGGTGACAACTTTGATGCAAGGAGTCACCGGCCCAGCCTCCTGTGCGGTGCGCCGGTGACGCTCCGTCCCCACCGGCGGGCGCGGTATCGGCCCCCTCCCCGCTGCCGGTTCCCCGGTAGCGGCCACGCGCCATCGACGCCCACCCGGGCGAAACCCTGACCGAAACCCCCGGCGCCCC
>NZ_LAVL01000061.1 GCF_001083785.1 Nonomuraea sp. SBT364 | reverse complement strand
GGCGGCCGCCTCGGCCAGCTCGGCCGCGCCGGCCTGGCCGCTCTCGTCGATGATGGCCAGTTCCGCGCCGACCTCGACGGTCTCGTCCTCAGCCACGACGATCTTGGTGATGACACCCGCGGACGGCGAGGGGATCTCGGTGTCGACCTTGTCGGTCGACACTTCGAGGAGCGGCTCGTCGGCCTCGACGCGCTCGCCCTCCTTCTTCAGCCAACGGGTGACGGTGCCCTCGGTGACGCTCTCGCCGAGCTGGGGCATCTGTACGGAGACCGGCATCGTTATTCTTCTCTCGCGTTCTGATCTCGAGGGCTGGACTAGTTGTGTACGTGCAGCGGCTTGCCGGCCAGGGCCAGCATCGCCTCACCGACCGCCTCGGACTGGGTCGGGTGTGCATGGATGAGCTGGGCGACCTCTGCGGGCAGAGCCTCCCAGTTGTAGATGAGCTGGCCTTCGGTGACGAGCTCGCCGATGCGGCGGCCCACCATGTGGACGCCGACGACCGGCCCGTCCTTGCGGGCGAGCACCTTGACGGCGCCGCCCGTGCCGAGGATCTGGCTCTTGGGGTTGCCCGCGAGGTCGTAGACCTGCTCGACGATCTCGATGCCGCGCTCGGCGGCCTGCGCGGACGTGATGCCCACCGAGGCGACCTCGGGGTCGGAGTAGGTGATCCGGGGCACGCCCGCGTAGTCGATGGGCGGCGGGTTGAGGCCCGCGATGTGCTCGGCCACCAGGATGCCCTCGGCGAACCCGGCGTGGGCCAGCTGCGGCGTGGGGATCAGGTCGCCGATGGCGTAGACGCCGGGAGCGGAGGTGCGGCAGTGCTCGTCGACCGTGACGGCGCCGCGCTCGACGGCCACGCCGGCCTCCTCGAAGCCCATGCCGGCCGAGACGGCCCCGCGGCCGACCGCGACGAGCAGGATCTCGGCGTCGAGGGTCTTGCCGCTGGCCAGGGTGACGAGCACGCCGGTGTCGGTGGTCTTGGCGCCCTCGAAGAAGACGCCGAGCTCGTACTTGATGCCGCGCCGGCGGAAGGCCCGCTCCAGCAGCTTGGAGCTGGACTCCTCCTCGGTGGGCAGCAGGTGCGGCAGCGCCTCGACGATGGTGACCTCGGCGCCGAAGGAGCGGTAGACGCTGGCCAGCTCGACGCCGATGACGCCGCCGCCGAGCACGATCACCGAGGCGGGCACCCGGTCCATCTGCAGCGTGTGCTCGCTGGTGATGATCCGCTCGCCGTCGATGTCGAGGCCGGGCAGGCTGCGGGGCGCGGAGCCGGTGGCCAGCACGACGTTGCGGCCCTCGTACACCTCATCGCCGACCTGGACGCGGCGCTCGGCGAGCAGCCGGCCCTCGCCCTCGACCACGGTCACGCCCGCGGCCTTGAGCAGGCCCTGCACGCCCTTCCAGGCGCGGTTGACGATCTTGTCCTTGAAGGCGTGCACGCCGGCCACGTCGATGCCCTCGAAGTGCGCCTTGACGCCGAACGAGGCGCTCTCGCGGGTCTCGTCGGCGACCTCGGCGGAGTGCAGCAGGGCCTTGGTGGGGATGCATCCCCGGTGCAGGCAGGTGCCGCCGATCTTGTCCTTCTCGATCAGGGCGACCGTCATGCCCAGCTCGGCCGCCCGCAGCGCGCAGGCGTAACCGCCGCTGCCGCCACCTAGGACGACGATGTCGTAGGCCACAGGAAGGCTCCTTGTCGGGGTGTTCGTGATGCCGTCATCTTTTCATCTGTTCCGGGCGCTCGCGCGCCGGTCCCCTCAGATGCTCGCGTGCCGTTCGGCGAGCGCGATGAGCGTGCGGGCGAAGGCGCCGGTGCCGCCCTTCGGGGTGTAGCCGTGCGCCTCGCCCTTGTTGAAGGCCGGGCCGGCCATGTCGATGTGCGCCCAGCGGACCCCGTCGGGCACGAACTCCTTGAGGAAGATGCCCGCGGCCAGCATGCTGCCCCAGCGCTCGGGCTGCAGGTTGGCGATGTCGGCGACGGGGGAGTCGAGGCCCTTGCGCAGCTCCTCGGGCAGGGGCATGCCCCAGGCGCCCTCACCGGCGGCGGCGGCCGCCTCGACGACCAGCTCGCGCACGGCGTCGTCGTTGGCCATGACGCCGGCGGTGCGCCAGCCGAGCGCGACGATCTGCGCGCCGGTCAGCGTGGCGACGTCGACGATCAGGTCGGGGCCGTCCTCGGCGGCGCGGGCGATGCCGTCCATGAGGACCAGGCGGCCCTCGGCGTCGGTGTCGAGGACCTCGACGGTCTTGCCGCTGTAGCTGTGGATGACGTCGGAGGGGCGCTGGGCGGTGCCGCTCGGCAGGTTCTCCGCCAGGCAGAGGTAGCCGATCACGTTGACCGGCAGGCCCAGGCGGGCGATGCCGACGAGCGCCCCGAAAACGGCGCCCGCGCCGCCCATGTCGGACTTCATCCAGTCCATGGACGCCGACGGCTTCAGCGACAGGCCGCCGGAGTCGAACGTGATGCCCTTGCCCACGAACGCCAGCGTCTTGGTGGCCTCGGGGTGGCTGTAGGACAGGCGGACCAGCCGGGGCGGGTTGGCCGAGCCCTGGCCGACGCCGATGAGGCCGCCGTAGCCGCCCTCCTTGAGCTGCTTGTCGTCGAGCACCTCGACGCTCAGCCCGTGCTCGCCGCCGGTCTGCTCGGCGATCTCGGCGAACTTGGCCGGCCACAGGTCGGACGGCGGCGTGTTGACCAGGTCGCGCACCAGCGTGACCGCGTCGGCCAGGATCGCGGCCCGCTCGCCGGTCTCGGCGGCCTCGCCCGACAGGACCGTCAGCTCGGCCACGGGGGCCTTCTGGTCGTCGCCGGTGCGGTAGCGGGAGAAGCCGTAGGCGCCCAGCAGCCCGCCCAGGGCCACGGCCTCGGCCTCGGCGGCGGAGCCGGCCGGCAGCGCGAGCGCGGCGCGGGCGGTGCCCGCCAGCGAGCGCACGGCGGCGCCCGCGGCCCGGCGCAGCCCCTCGGCGTCGGGGGAGTCGCCGAGCCCGACCGCGACCAGCACCGGGGCGGTGACGGAGCCGAACGTGGGCAGCTTGGCCAGCTCGCCCGGCTTGCCGGAGAAGCCCACGGAGGTGAGTGAGGAGGTGAGCTTGCCGCCGAAGGCCGCGTCGAGGGATTCGGCGCCTGTGGCGGGGCTGGGACCGCCGGGGCCGGACCGGAACCCGACGATGAGCGCGTCGGTGTCGAACGAGACGGGATCTGCTGAGTTCAGCCGCACAGTGGTCACGTAAACCGATGCTATCCAGGGTTTCCAGGTACTCACAAACAGGGGTTCATCCCACGAATCATGCGGTGCGACATGGTGCTATTGTCATTAGCACCATGTTGCTGACGCTCGACCTCAACGACGCCCGTCCCCTGCACGAGCAGGTCGCGGGCGCGATCCGCCGCGCGATCGGCGAGGGCTCCTACGCGCCGGGTGACCGGCTGCCGCCGGCCCGCGACCTCGCCGACGCGCTGGGCATCAACCCCAACACCGTGCTGCGCGCCCTGCGTGAGCTGCGCGAGGAGGGGCTGCTGGAGTTCCGGCGGGGGCGCGGCGTCAGCGTCGCGCGCCACGCCGACGGGCGCGCCCTGCTCCGCGAGCGGGCGCGCGAGCTGCTGGACGAGGCCAAGAGGTACGGATACCGCCGGGAGGACGTCATCACGCTGCTGGAGGAGCTCACATGAACATCCGGATCGCCGCCCTGTCGGGGGCGGCCGTCACCGCCGCCATGGTCGCGCTGCCGCTGGCGACGCGCGAGCGTCTGCCGGAGCCGCTGGCCGTGCACTGGGGGCCGGGCTCGGTGCCCGACGGCACGGCGTCGTTCGCCGTGTTCTTCACCGCCCAGCTCGGGATCTGGGTGCTGATGTGGCTGTTCGCGCTGACGGCGGTGACACGTGGCGCGGGCCGCGAGGCCACCGCGCCCGCGGGCGCCGCGGGCGGATGGGCGTTGCTCGCCGGCGGTGGCCTGCTCGCGCTGGGCGTGTCCGGCACCACGGTGCTGGCCAACCTCGACGCGGCGAGCTGGACCGGGGCGCGCCTGCCCGCGTGGGCGCCGGTCGCGATCGCGGTCCTGCCGCTCGCCGTCGCGCTCGCCGCGGCCTGGCTCGGCCGGGGCCGTCCCGGTGAGCGGTCGCCCGCCGCTGAGCCGCCGTCGCTGCGGCTGCGCCCCGGGCAGCGCGCGGTCTGGGTGAGCCGGGTGAGCAACCCGTGGCTGGTCGCCCTGACCGGCGCCGCCGCGGCCGGGCTCGTGGTGGCCGGGGTGCTCCTGCTCACCGGCATCGCCACGGGCGGCCCGCTCGCCGGGCTGGTCCCCGCGCTGGCCCTGGTGCTGCTCCTCGGCCTGTTCACCTCGGCCGTGCGCGCCCGGGTGACGGCGGACGGGGTGGCGATCGGATTCGGCCCGCTCGGCCGGCCGGTGCGCCGGATCTCGCTGGCCAAGATCGACCGGGCCTGGTCAGAGCCGCGCCACCCGAGCCAGGTCGGCGGCTGGGGCCTGCGCGGGGTGCCGGGCGGCTCCACCATCATGCTGCGTGGCGGCGACTGCCTGGTCATCCGCTACCGGTCCGGCGGCGAACTGGCCGTCAGCATCGACGACGCCGGTCGCGGCGCCGCCCTGATCAACGCGCTCGTCGCCGAGAGGGGCGTGGCGTGAAGCCCCTTCCCGTCTTCCTCGTCGTCGCGTTCGTCCTGTCATGGGCGGTGGCGCTGCCCCTGTGGCTGGCCGGCGGGCTGGCGTCGCCGATCGCCCGGCCGCTGGCCCTGCTGATGATGTTCACCCCCGCGGTGGGCGTGCTGGCCGCCTGGCTGGTCAGCCGGACGCCGCCGCGCCGGTGGGCCCGCGAGACCGGCCTCACCCTGGGCGAGCGCAGGGGGCGCACGGGGCTGCTCGTACTGGCCGCCTGGCTGGGGGTGCCGCTGCTGGTGCTCGCCGCCGTCGCGATCAGCGCCGGTCTCGGCCTGTTCACGCTGGACCTCGACGGGCTGAGCCTGTTCAGGGAGCAGTTGCGGGCCACCGGGCTGCCGGTCCCCGAGAGCCTGACGCCGGTCGCCGTCACCCAGGTCGTGGTCGCCGCGCTGACCGGGCCGGTGCTCAACGCCATCCCGGCGCTCGGTGAGGAGTGGGGCTGGCGCGGCTACCTGGCGCCCCGGCTGGCGGAGCGGCGCGGGGTGCTTCCCGGGCTGGCGCTGTCCGGCGTGGTCTGGGGGCTGTGGCACGCGCCGCTGACGCTGCTCGGCTACAACTACCCGGCGCTCGGGTCGTGGGCCGCCGTCTACTTCGTCGGCTTCTGCGTGCTGGCCGGGGTGGTGCTCGGGTGGTTGCGGCTCCGCTCGGGCAGCGTGTGGCCGGCGGTCGTGGCGCACGGCTCGCTCAACGCCGTCGCCCCCGCCGTCCTCCTGCTCGGTGACGCCGCCGCGCCGCCGAACCTGGTGCTGGCCGGGCCGTCCGGCCTCGTCGGCTGGGTCCTGATCGCGGCGTGCGCGGCCGTGCTGCTGAAGACCCTGCCGGTACGGGGCCCGCGACCCGCGTGATCAGCCGAGCACGGCGCACACCACGAGCGTGGCCGCCGTGGCCGTCTCCACCAGGGCGCCCAGCACGTCCCCGGTGACCCCGCCGAGCCGCCGCCGGGCGTGCCGCAGCATCACCAGCGCCGCGCCCAGCCCCGCGGCCGCCCCCGCGACGAGCACGGCCGGGCCGGGAAGCCCGATCAGGCCGGGAGCGCCGGTCGGGCTCGCGCCCCCGGGCGGCCCGGGCCGGGCGGGCCACGCGGCCCAGCCCAGGGCGGCGGCTCCCGCGAGGACGGCCAGGGTGACGAGCCACGCCGTGCGCGCCCGTACCGTGCCCGCGACCAGGACGCCGAGGCCGCCGGGCCGGGCGGCGGGGACGCCCGCCCGGCAGGCCCAGGTGAGCGCCAGGCGGCCGGTCACGCAGGCGGTCACCAGCACGGGCGCCCCGGCGGCGAACAGCGCGGGCCCCCCGGCCGGCGCGCAGGCTCCGGCGGCGGACAGCGCGGCCGCCTGGATGAGCAGCGTGAACGCCAGCGCCACCACCCCGAACGGCCCGATGTCCGACTTTTTCATGATGTCCAGCGCCTGCGGGGCCGGTTTGCCGCTGCCCAGCCCGTCGGCCAGATCCGCCAGCCCGTCCAGATGCAGGCCGCGGGTCAGCGCCGCCAGCAGGCCCAGCGCCAGGGCCGCGCCCAGCAGCGGCGGGCCCGGCAGCAGCAGCGGGAGCGACGCCACCGCGCCCAGCGCCAGCCCCACCAGCGGCGCCAGCGCCATCGCCCGCCCCGCCACCTCGCGATCGACCCGCTCCACCCGCACGGGGAACACGCTGAGCGTCCCGGCCGCGAACCGCAGCCCGTGCATCAGAACAGCTCGTCCAGCAGCCGGTAGTAGCGCAGCCTGTCCTCGTCCACCTCGGCGGGGCCGTACGCCCGCAGGAAGCTCCCGGCGGCGGGCCCGTCGAGCTCACGCAGCACGATCGCCAGGTCCACGTGCCGATCGGCCACCCCGAGCGCGCCCACGTCGACCAGGACCGTGTCGCCCGACGGCGAGGCCAGCACGTTGGCCGGGGTGTAGTCGCCGTGCGTGACCACCAGGTCCTCGCGCGCCGGCCGCTCGGCCACCAGCCGTTCGTAGACCTGGCCCGGCGTCAGCCCGAGGTGGTCCTCGTCGAAGTCACCGGCGTCGACCAGGCCGTCGCGCACCCGCCCGGCCGCCCGCGCCAGCTTGACGTCGAGCCGCTCGTCGAACGGGCACTCCCGCACCGGCACCTCGTGCAACGCGCGCAACGCCGTGCCCAGGACGGTCCCGGCGTCCGCCGGCGGCTTGCGCTCCAGGCTGCGCCATCCGGCGTCGGCCAGCACCAGCGCGTCGCCCTCGAACGCCACCACGTCCGGCACGCTCACCCACCGCTTCAGCCACAGCAGCCGCTCGTGCTCGGCCCGCGCCGACGGGCCCTGCTTGACGTAGAAGGCGCCGGTGGGGCCCGTGACGCGGAGGGTCTCGCCGCTCAGGCCCTCGTGGTCGTCCGACCAGATCGCGTCTTCGCCGAAGAGATCGAATATCCGCCCAGGGAGCTGCATAACCGACGATCCTACGAGGCCGACTAGGGTGGCCGGATGCACGTGCTTGAACTCGAAGGCGTAGGCGTCCGGGTCGTCGGCAAGACGTTGCTGGACGAAATCGACTGGCAGGTGGCCTATGGCGACCACTGGGTGATCCTCGGCCCCAACGGCGCCGGGAAGACGACGCTCCTCTCGCTGGCCGCCGCCGTGCGGCACCCGACGACGGGCTCGGTGAACGTCCTCGGCCACCGCCTGGGCCGCGTCGACCTGCGTGAGCTGCGCCGCCACATCGGCCTGGTCGCCGCCAGCCAGCGGCTGATCGACGAGGAGCTGCTGGAGGAGGAGGGGGCGACCGCGCACACCGTGGTGCTCACCGGCCACACCGGTACGAGCGCCCCGATCTGGGAGAAGTACGGCGACGCCGAGCGGGACCGGGCGCTGCGCCTGCTGGCCGACCTCGGCTGCAAGGACCTGGCCGAGCGGCCCTTCCGGGTGTGCTCCCAGGGCGAGCGGGCCAGGGTCAGGGTGGCCAGGGCGCTCATGGCGGACCCGGCGGTGCTGCTGCTGGACGAGCCGTTCGCCGGCCTCGACCTGCCGGCCCGCGAAGACCTCATCACCGCCGTGGAGGCCCTGGCCGAGACCCGGCCGGTGCTCACCACCGTCACCGTGACGCACCACCTGGAGGAGGTCCCGGCGACGACCACGCACGCGCTGCTGATGCGCGACGCCCGCGTGCTGGCCGCCGGGCCGGTGGACGACGTCCTCACCCCGGCGAACCTGTCCGACTGCTTCGGCCTGCCGCTGCACGTCGACCGCCTGGACGGCCGCTGGTACGCCCGCTCCGTCCGGCCCTGACCCTCACAGCCGCAGGAGGCGGCCGGCCACGACCAGGGCGACGTCCTCCGACTCGGCCGCCAGGCGCTCGTTCAGCCTGCCGAGCGCGTCCCTGAAGGCGCGACCGCTGGCCGTCGCCGGCACCACCCCCATGCCCACCTCGTCGGACACCGCCACGACCCGGTGCGGCGCGGTCCGCCACGCGCGGACCAGCTCGTCGCAGCGCCGCTCCACGGGCGCGCGGTCGCCCTCCCAGGCGGCGTGCTCGTCGAACACCGCCGCCAGCCAGGTGCCGAGCCCGTCGACCAGCAGCGGCCCCGTGGCCGCCCCGATCACCTCCGCGAGCTCCGTCGTCTCCGCCGTCGCCCAGTGCGCGGGCCTGCGCACCCGGTGGGCGCGCACCCGCGCGGCCCACTCGCCGTCGCCCTCCCCGGCGGGTCCCGTGGCCACGTACGTCACGTACGGCTCGGCGGCCAGGCGCAGCTCGGCCTCGGCCGACTTGCCCGAACGCGACCCGCCCAGCAGCAGCGTCCGCCGGGGCGCGGCGACGGGCGGGGGAGGCGGCCGGCCGGTGTCCAGGACCGTGCCGTCGGGCACCGCCCGGGCGCCCCACAGCTCCAGCCGCCTGGCGAGCTCGTCCTCGGACCTGGCCCGGTGGTCCAGGCCGACGGCGACCACGTGGGTGCGCTCGTCCACCAGCCCCGCCCGGCGCATCGCCCCCAGGCGCTCGGGCCGCTCCAGAAGGTCCACCAGCACCGCGTCATAGCGCCCCTCGCCGCCGGGGGGCACCTCCCGCCCCGCGGGGGCGTACAACAGGCGGGAGCCGCCGGGGCAGGTCAGCCCGAGACCGCCGGCGTGGACGCGATAGCCGGGCGGCACATCGGCGTACGGGACCGGCACCACCCCGTCGACCACCGCCCCGAAGGGTGCCCGGCGTGAGGGACGGCCGAGACACGAGGCGCACGCGCAGCCCGGCGCGGGCCAGCCAAGATCGCCCGAGGTCCCGGTGAGAAGCAGCTCCACCGCGCCGAGCGTACAAACCCGGTGCCACACGCCCTCGACCGGCCCGCCCCGGGAGCGGCGGTGAGGAGATGGGCGTGCGGCATCGATGGACCTGCGAACTCCGGAGTAGGGTTCCAGTGCCGTCGAGAGGATGCGCCGGCGAACCCGCGGAAAAAGGAGCGTATGGCATGACATGGCGGTGGCGTTATGAAAACGCGCAGGGTGGTGAGGTGACGGATCGCCCTTTGCCGCGAGAGGTTTTTCCGAGCCAGGCCGACGCGGAGTCCTGGCTGGGGGAGAACTGGCGTGAGCTGCTGGAGTCCGGGGTCGAACAGGTTGCCCTGCTCGACGAGGACCGGGTCGAATACACGGGTTTGTCATTGCGTCCGGAGTAATCGCGGAGAATAGGAAAACCCCTTGAGCGCATGCGCCGCTCAAGGGGTTTCTGTTGTGCGCGTGACTACGGGCGCTTGGCCGGGCTGACGGTCTTGGCCGGGTCGCGCTCCATGATGGGCGCCACCACGTCGTCGATCCGCTTCATCACCTCGGCGTCGAGCTTGACGCCCGCCGCCTTGACGTTGTCGCGCACCTGCTCGGGGCGGGAGGCGCCGACGATGGCGCTGGCGACGTTCGGGTTCTGCAGGACCCACGCGACCGCGAGCTGCGCCATCGACAGGCCCAGGTCGGCGGCGATCGGCTTGAGCTCCTGCACGCGGGCCAGCACGTCGTCCTTCATGAACCGGGCGATCATGCCGCTGCCGCCGGCGGCGTCCGTCGCCCGCGAGCCCTCGGGCAGGGCCTGGCCGGGCACGTACTTGCCGGTGAGCACGCCCTGCGCGATCGGCGACCAGACGATCTGGCTGACGCCCTCGCGCTCGCTCAGCGGCACGATCTCCGACTCGATGACCCGCCACAGCATCGAGTACTGCGGCTGGTTCGACACGATCCGGTCGAAGCCCATCTCGTCGGCGATGCTGAGCGCGTCGGCGATCTGGCCGGCGGTCCACTCGCTGACGCCGACGTACAGGACCTTGCCCTGCCGCACCAGGTCGTCGAACGTCTTGAGCGTCTCCTCCAGCGGCGTCTCGTGGTCGAAGCGGTGCGCCTGGTAGAGGTCGACGTAGTCGGTCTGCAGGCGGCGCAGCGAGCCGTTGATCGACTCGGTGATGTGCTTGCGCGACAGGCCGCGGTCGTTGGGGCCCTTGCCCGTGGGCCAGTAGACCTTGGTGAAGATCTCCAGCGACTCCCTGCGGACGCCCTTGAGCGCCCTGCCGAGCACCTCCTCCGCCTTCGTTCCCGCGTAGACGTCGGCGGTGTCGAACGTGGTGATCCCCTCGTCGAGAGCCGCCTGCACGCACTGCTTGGCGGCGTCCTCCTCGACCTGGGAGCCGTGAGTGAGCCAGTTGCCGTAGCTGATCTCGCTGACCATGAGACCGCTGCGGCCGAGGTGACGGAATTCCATACATCCGACCTTAGGGGGTGTCCCGGCATAACGGTCACCAGGGGCGTTGGGCGGAGATCGTCCGTCGGTCCGGGGCGATAAGGTCGGCCGGTGCCCAATCTCCTCCGGGCGGCGCTCACCGCCGCCGTCCTGGCGGCGATCGCCGTGCGGCTGCGCCGCCGCGCCCGCCTGCCCCGGACCGAGCCGCCCGCCCCCGGCGCCGCGCTCGACGCCGCGCTCGACTACGCGCCCGGTTCCACGTCGCGCCCGCGTCCGCGCCTGCGGCCCGGAAAGCTCGGCCGGCTCGGCGCGCTCGTGGCGGCCACGGTGGCCGTGCTGGCCGCCCTGGCGTACCTCGGGCCCGGGGCATGGCCGGGCCAGTCCGTGCGCGACACGTTCGCCTCCGTGAGCGGTCCCGTACGGCACGCCGCCGCGGAGCCTGGCGGCGCCGCGCCCTCCGGGCCGCCCGAGCCTGACGGTCCGACCTCGCGGGAGTTACAGGCCGGGGAGCCGGACCCCTGCGCACCCCCGCGCGGGGCCGTGACGGTCCGGCCGGTGGACCCGCGGGTCAAGCGGGCCGTCGACCGGCAGTGGCGGCGCATCGAACGGTGGCTCAGGGCCAACGCCCCGAGGACGCACGCCGCGCTCGGCCGCCCCGGCAGGGCGCGCACGATCGCGGTCGCCGAGGCGCAGATGGGCGTGAAGTTCCCCGACGACCTGCGGGCCTCGCTGCTGCGCCACGACGGCGCCCGCGGCTTCGGCTTCGGCGGAGCGATCAACCTCGGCGTACGGGAGATCAGGGACGCCTGGCGGCTCAGGTGCGCGCACGCCGCCACGACCGCGCCCGCCGGGGGATGGGACGCCGGGATCATCCCGTTCGGGCGTCTCCCGGGGCGCGGCGGCTATGCGGTCACCGGCCCGGCGGGGACGTCCGGCCGCCCGACCTACTACGCGATGATGCGCGCGGTCGCGGTGGCCCTGGAGACGGGCACGCCGATCGACGGCCGCCGCCCCGCGGTCAGGCGCGGCGTCCTGCGGTGGACGCACACGCGATGACCGCGGCGGCGAAGTGCCCGGCGGGCTACTTCTTGGGCGGCACCGGCTTGCCGCCCGGCAGCAGCTGGGGCGGCGGGAAGCGGAGCTTGCGGATCTGCAGCGCCCGCATCGCCGCGTAGAAGCCCACGCCCTTGAGGCTCTCGTTGGGCAGCTTGGCCGCGACCTCCTTCTTCACCTTCCAGGCCACGTAGCCGGAGGTGAAGACGACGCCGATCATCATGACCGGCCAGCCGAACACGATCACCGCGTTGAGCACCTGGACGCGGACCGACATCGGCCACGGCACCCAGGTCGCGAGCAGGATCAGTAGCGAGAAGGGCAGGAAGTACTGGCTCGGCAGCCGGCGCGAGTCGACCCAGTCGCGGGCGAACTTGCGCGCGGCGCCCTTGTCACGGGCCGGGAAGTAGCGCTCGTCACCGGCCAGCATGCCGCGCCGGGCCCGGTCGCGCTCGGCGGCCTGCTTGGCGCGCATCTGCCGATAAGCCTCCTTGCGGTCTTTCGGCGCGCTGACCAGCTGGCGCCGTCTGCCTTCGGCATCTCGGCGCTTGGGTGTGGGACGACCCTTACCTTGGGGCTTAGGATCGTCAACGGGGACGGGGGTGTCGTCCACGGAGGTTTGGGAACGGCGTCGCAACACGACGTCAACCCTACCTGGAGTGCAACTTAGTGACGCCCCCGTGCGTTATGCGTAGGGTAATCCCAAGGCAGGCTGCGCTGCAGTGGGTGAACGACAGCACGACCTAAGAAGGGGACGGCCGACGCGCATGAGCGTGATGAAGAGACTTTCGATGATCTTCAAGTCCAAGGCCAACAAGGCCCTGGACAAAATGGAGGATCCACGCGAGACCCTCGACTACTCCTATCAGCGGCAGCTGGAGCTGCTGCAGAAGGTGCGTCGTGGCGTGGCGGACGTCGCCACCTCTCGCAAGCGTGTGGAGCTGCAGATCAACGGTCTGGAGCAGCAAGGCAAGCGGCTGGAGGAGCAGGGCCGCAAGGCGCTGTCGGTGGGGCGTGAAGACCTCGCCCGTGAGGCGCTGTCGCGCCGCTCCGGCCTGCAGTCGCAGATCGCCGATCTGCGCGTGCAGCATGACAACCTGCAGGCCGAGGAGGAGAAGCTCACCACGGCCTCCCAGCGGCTGCAGGCCAAGGTCGACTCCTTCCGCACCAAGAAGGAGACCATCAAGGCGACCTACACCGCCGCCGAGGCGCAGACCCGCATCAACGAGGCGTTCTCCGGCATCTCCGAGGAGATGGGCGACGTCGGCCTGGCGATCCAGCGGGCGGAAGACAAGACGGCCCAGATGCAGGCCCGCGCCGGCGCCATCGACGAGCTGCTCGCCTCCGGCGCGCTCGACGACTTCAGCGGCACCCGCGGCGACGACATCCAGGCCGAGCTCGACCGGATGGGCGGCGGCATGGACGTCGAGCTGGAGCTGGCCAGGATGAAGGCCGAGCTCGGCCAGGGCCCGGCCCCGCAGGGCGCCATCGAGCCCGGCCAGCAGCAGCCGCAGCAGCAGCCCCAGCCCAACCAGCAGACGCAGCAGCTGCGCCAGCCGGGGGAGGGCGCATGATCGTCAGGATCATGGGCGAGGGCCAGATCGACATCTCGGCCGACGACATCGCGGTGCTCAACGAGCTCGACAGCGAGCTCGAGGCCGCCATCGACTCCGATGACGAGAAGGCCTTTCGCGTCAAGCTGCACGCCCTGCTCGACAAGGTGCGCCACGTGGGCAAGGCGCTTCCCGACGACAGCCTTGAGCCGTCAGAGCTGATCCTTCCCCCCGCGGACGCCTCGATCGAGGAAGTCCGGGAGATGCTGGGCGACCAGGGCCTCATCCCGGGCTGAGCCCGTGCGCACCCGGTTCGCGGCCGACCGCGGCCTGACCCGCCGCATGGTCGCGACGATGTTCCTGCTCGGCCTGCTCTACGTGGTGTTCGTCGGCATCCTCGTCGCCCTGGGCGTGCGGGCGCTGACCGTGCTGGTCATCGCGGGGGCCCTGCTGCTCGCGCAGTACTTCCTGTCCGACCGCATCGCGCTCTACGCGATGCACGGGCGGGAGGTCTCGCCCCAGGAGGCCCCCGAGCTGCACGGCCTGATCGACCGGCTGTGCGCGCTGGCCGACATGCCGAAGCCGCGCGTCGCGATCGCCCATTCCGACGTGCCCAACGCCTTCGCCACCGGCCGCAACCAGAAGAAGGCCGTCGTCTGCGTGACGACCGGCATCCTGCGCCGCCTGGAGCCGCGTGAGCTCGAGGGCGTGCTGGCCCACGAGCTGTCCCATGTCGCGCACCGCGACGTGGCGGTGATGACGATCGCCTCGTTCCTGGGCATCGTGGCCGGGCTCATGACGCGCGTCGCCCTCTACACGGGCCTCGGCGGCCGCCGCCAGAACGGCCAGGGCGGCCTGCCCATCGGCCTGATCATCATGCTCGTCTCGGTCCTGGTGTACGCGATCAGCTTCGTCCTCACCCGCGCCCTGTCGCGTTACCGGGAGCTGTCGGCCGACCGGGCCGGCGCCCTGCTCACGCAGCAGCCGTCGGCGCTGGCCAGCGCGCTGACCAAGGTGTCCGGCGACATGGCCCGGATCCCGACCCGCGACCTGCGTGAGGCCGAGCCGTTCAACGCCTTCTACTTCGCCCCGGCGCTGGCCAAGGGGCAGACGGTGGCCAACCTGTTCTCCACGCACCCGCCGCTCGAACGGCGGCTGGAGCAGCTCGCGCGCATCTCCGCGCAGCTCGGAAGGGGCTGACGACGATGGGCTGGCTCGACGCGATCCTGGGCCGTTCCAAGCCGGCCAAGCCCGACCTGGACGCGCTGTTCGCGCTGCCGTCAGCGGCCGTGACGCTCCAGGCGGCGACCGGGCTCGTGCCGACCGGGCTCGGCTCGGTGGCGTTCCGGGCGGCCGAGGGCGGTGCCTTCGCCCGCCTGGAGCAGGACGTCAAGGCCCTGCTCGGCGGCCGCGTCGAGGAGTCCGACGACGGCTACGGATACACCTGGCTGCTGGTGCGGCGCGCGCCCGACCTGCTCGGCGACCTGGTCACCGAGCTGCACGCGGTCAACTCCTCGCTGGAGTCGGCCGGGTTCGGCCCGTCGCTGCTGTGCTCGCTGGTGTCGTTCGCCGGCCCCGACGGCAGGCGGCTGGCCGTCGTCTACCTCTACAAACGCGGCACCTTCTACCCGTTCGCGCCGCTGGGCGGCGACCGCCGCGACAACGCGCTGGAGCTGCAGGTCAGGGGCGTGCTCGCGGGCGAGCTGCCGCTGGAGGAGGACCTCGGCCGCTGGTTCCCGGTCTGGGGCGCTCCCGGACTCTGAGCACCCACGGTGATGTAATCATCACGTGGAGCGAAGATTGTACGTGCTCGCGGCTTCCGGGTTCATCGTGGCCGCCGTGCTGTACTCGGCGTGGATCACCGGCCAGTTCACCACGCCGGCGGTCGACCGGGCGCACGGCTACGTCAGCGAGCTGGCCGCCCGTGACCAGCCGTGGACACGCCTGTTCCGGACCAGCGACGTGCTGTCCGGGCTCGCCTGCGTGGCCGGGGTGGCGCTGGTGCCGAGGATCGGGCGGGAGTGGGCGGGCTGGCTGACGCTGGCCGCGTTCGGCGTGCTGACGATCGCCGGCGGCCTGTTCCCGATGGACTGCGCCGCGCTGAGCTCCCCGGCGTGCGGGCGCGGGCCGCTGTCGGCCGCCCACCACGCGCACGTCGTGACCGGGGTGCTGGCGGCCGCCGCCGCGCCGCTCGCCATGGCGCTCCTGGCCGTCCGCTGGCGCACCTGGCCGGCCTGGATCATCGCGGGCCTGGCCGCCGGGTTCACCGCCTTCACCGCCACGGCCGTGGCCGCCGGTCAGCTGGCCGGCCTGGCTCAGCGCGCGCAGTTCCTGATCGTCGCCGCGTGGCTGGTGTACGCGGCGCTGCGGCTGCTCGTCTCGGACGCGCCCGTCCCGGCGCCCGTCCACCCGCACGTCGTACGGCAGGGCCGGGGGCCGGCCGTACTGATCGCCGGAGGGCCCGCGGCGGCGTGGTGCCACTGGGACGGCGTCGCCGGCGAGCTGGCCCGCACGCACACCGTGATCAGGTTCGACCGGCCGGGGCTGGGGCTCAGCCCGGCCTCGCCGGTGCCGCCCACGCTGCACGGCGAGGCGGCGCGGCTGGCGGCGCTGGCCCCCGAGCACCCCGAGCGGGTCGCCGTCGTCGCGCACCGGGCCGCCGCCTGGCACGCCGAGGCGTTCGCCAGGCTGCACCCGCTGCGGGTGTCCGCGCTCGTCCTCGTGGACCCCGCGGCGGCCCCCAGAGGCGCGCGGGGCACGTCCTCGCCCGGCAGGACGCTCGGCCGCTGGCTGCCCGCGCTGGGCGGCACCTGGGGCGCGGCGGCGCTGGCCCGCGTCGCCGGTCCGGTGGCGCACCGGCTGCTGTGCGGGACCGCCGACACCCACGGTCTCCACAGCCAGGGGCGGGTGCTGGCCGCCGCCGCGGGGGAGTGGCTCGCGCGCCGCGACATGGCCGCCGACCTGCGCGTCATCCGTGCCGAGCACGCCTTCCCCGACGTGCCGGTGACGGTGCTCGTCAGCGGCCGAGCGCGCGGCGCGAGGCTGGTGGAGGAGCTGAACGGCAGGCTCGTGCGGCTGCCCGTCTCGCGGCTGCGCGTGCACCTGAACGTCCTGCCCGCGATAGCCGACGCGCTGTGAGGCCGTGGTGAGGTTACTGTGGTTCCCGGCAGGCGAACCCCGGGAAAGGGGTAGGCGTGGACATCACCGTCGTCGGAGAGGGCACGGTCGCGGCCGTGCCGGACGTCATGCGGCTGCAGGCCGGGGTCGAGGTGCGCCGGCAGTCGGCCGCCGAGGCCTTCGCCGGGGTCAGGGCCGCCGCGAGCAGGCTCGCCGAGGCGCTGCGGCAGGCCGGGATCGCCGAGCGCGACCTGCGCACCACGGAGCTGTCACTCGGTCCCGAGTACGAGGCGTACCCGAAGGTGTCGGCCTACCGGGCCGCCCAGGGCGTCGAGGCCGTGATCCGCGACCTGGCGCGGGCCGACGAGATCATCGACACCGTCGCCCGGGTGGGGGAGGAGGCCCGGCTGCACGGCGTGGCCTTCGAGGTGTCCGACCCGGCCACGGCGCTCAGGGAGGCCAGGGCCGGGGCGTTCGCCGACGCGCGGGCCAAGGCCGAGCACTACGCCGAGCTCGCCGGACGGCCCCTGGGCGGGGTCGTCTCGGTGAGCGAGGAGGTGGAGCGCGGGCCGCAGCCGATGAGGCTGGCCGCGGCCGCCGAGCAGGGTTCGGTCAGCCCCGGGCAGCAGGGCCTGACCGTCACCGTGCGGGTGGTGCACGCCTTCGGCGACTAGGCCAGGGCGAGCATCCGGTCGAGGGCGGTACGCGCCCAGCGGGCCGTGTCGTCGTCGACCGTGATCTGGTTGACGACCTCGCCGAGCGCCAGCGACTCCAGCGCCCACACCAGGTGGGGCAGGTCGATGCGGTTCATCGTCGAGCAGTAGCAGACGGTCCGGTCCAGGAACGAGACGTTCTTGTCAGGGAACATCTGGGCCAGCCGCTTGACCAGGTTGAGCTCGGTGCCCACGGCCCAGCTCGACCCGGCCGGGGCCGCCGCCAGCGTCTTGATGATGTGCTCGGTGGAGCCCACGTGGTCGGCCTTGAGCACCACCTCGTGCCGGCACTCGGGGTGCACCAGCACGTTCACGCCCGGGACACGCCGCCGTACGTCGTCGACCGACTCGGCCGTGAAGCGGCCGTGCACCGAGCAGTGGCCCTTCCACAGCAGCATGCGCGCCCGCCGGAGCTGCTCGGGGGTGAGGCCGCCGTCGGGCCGGTGCGGGTTCCACACCGTGCAGTCGTCGAGCGACATCCCCATCTCCAGCACCGCCGTGTTGCGGCCCAGGTGCTGGTCGGGCAGGAAGAGCACCTTGGAGCCCTGCTCGAACGCCCACTCCAGGGCGCGCCTGGCGTTGGAGGAGGTGCACACCACGCCGCCGTTGCGGCCGCAGAACGCCTTGATGTCGGCGCTGGAGTTCATGTACGTGACGGGCACGACCTGGTCGGCCAGGCCCGCGTCCTCCAGCGCCTCCCAGCACTCCTCGACCTGGTCGAAGGTGGCCATGTCGGCCATCGAGCAGCCGGCCGCGAGGTCCGGCAGCACGACCCGCTGGGTGCCGGTGGTCAGGATGTCGGCCGACTCGGCCATGAAGTGCACGCCGCAGAACACGATGTACTCGGCCTCGGGCCGGGCGGCGGCCTGCTGCGCCAGCTTGAAGGAGTCACCGGTCACGTCGGCGAACTGGATGACCTCGTCGCGCTGGTAGTGGTGGCCCAGCACGAACAGCCGGTCGCCGAGCGCCTGCTTGGCCTTGCGCGCCCGTTCCACGAGCTGCGGGTCCGAGGCGGGCGGCAGCTCGCCCGGACAGTCCACCCCCGTCTCGCTGTGCGGATCGGCGTCCCGGCCGAGGACGTAGAGCGGCAGCCCAGTCTGGGTGGCCATGGCCGTACCCCCTTATCGTCGAACTGACGACTAACTATGACACACGGTATGGGGGCAGATATTCCGGGGGGTAACGGGGGAGGGAATGTGTAGCACCCGGCAGGTGTTGGTAGCGTCATCAGTAGACGTCGGAACAGACAGCCGGGTTAGGGAGTCAGCAGATGACGGTTGAGAGCAGCGAGACCACGACGCAGGGCCTGATCCTGACAGACGCGGCCGCCGCCAAGGTCAAGAGCCTGCTCGAGCAGCAGGGCGAGGAAGGCCTGCAGCTGCGCGTGGCCGTGCAGCCGGGCGGCTGCTCCGGCCTGCGTTACCAGCTCTTCTTCGACGACCGTTCGATGGACGGCGACGTCGTGACGGACTTCGGCGGCGTCAGCGTCGTCACGGACCGGATGAGCGCCCCCTACCTGATGGGCGCCTCCATCGACTTCGTCGACACGATCGAGAAGCAGGGCTTCACCATCGACAACCCGAACGCCACGGGCTCCTGCGCCTGCGGCGACTCCTTCAACTAGTCGGGTGTGCCCGTAGGCCCCGTCCGCCTTTGTGCGCGCGGGGCCTTCGCGTATCCTCGTTGCGCTCCTGGCTTGCTGACAACGAGGAAGAAGAATCCCGTGCGCATCGCCGTCACCGGCTCCATCGCGACAGACCACCTGATGACATTTCCCGGCAGCTTCGGCGATCAGCTCATCGCCGAGCAACTCGACCGGGTGTCACTCTCGTTCCTGGTCGACGATCTGCAGATCCGGCGCGGGGGATGCGCCGCCAACATCGCCTTCGGCATGGCCTGCCTCGGCCTGAAGCCCTATCTGGTGGGCGCGGTCGGCAACGACTTCGCCGACTACCGGTCGTGGCTTGAGCGGCACGGCGTCGACTGCGACTCGGTGCACATCTCCGAGACCCAGCACACCGCGCGTTTCCTGTGCACCACCGACAAGCACCACAACCAGATCGCCTCCTTCTACACCGGGGCGATGGCCGAGGCGCGGCTCATCGAGCTGCAGCCGGTCGCCAGCCGGGTGGGCGGGCTCGACCTGGTGCTCATCGGCCCGAACGACCCCGACGGCATGCTGCGTCACACCGACGAGTGCCGCCACCGCGGCATCCCCTTCGCCGCCGACATCTCCCAGCAGCTCGCCCGCATGGAGGACGAGCAGATCCGCCAGCTCGTCGACGGGGCCGCCTACCTCTTCTCCAACGACTACGAGAAGGGCCTCATCGAGCAGAAGACGGGCTGGAGCGACGAGGAGATCCTCGCCCGGGTCGGCGTCCGCGTCACCACGCTCGGCCCCAAGGGCGCCGTCATCGACCGCCGCGGCGAGCCGTCCATCGCGGTCGCGCCCGCCCCCGAGCACGGGAAGGCCGACCCGACCGGCGTCGGCGACGCCTTCCGGGCCGGCTTCCTGGCGGGCCTGGCCTGGGACCTGCCGCTGGAGCGGTGCGGGCAGCTCGGCAACCTGACCGCCACGCACGTGCTGGAGCGCGTCGGCGGCCAGGAGTACGAGCTGGGGCAGCGCGCGTTCATGGAGCGCTTCAGCGCCGCCTACGGCGCCGACGCGGCGGCCGAGATCGCGCCGCACATCCGCTGCTACCACCCCTGATACCACCCCTGATACCGCCCCTGATTCCGCCCCTGATCTCGCGGACGGGCCCCGCCGCCGCGGCGGGGCCGCTCAGGCGGGCGCGTAGACGCGGTGCACGAACTCCGCGAGCTGGTCGTCGGGCAGGTGCCTGGCCAGGTCGGCCTCGGTGATCATGCCGACGATGCGGTTGTCCTGCATCACCGGCAGCCGCTTGATCTGGTGCTTCTCCATACGCGACAGCGCGTCCTCGACGGTGGCGTCGGCGGGCGCCCAGACCAGCCCGGTCGCCAGGTCGCCGGCCCGCACCTGGGCCGGGTCGTGACCCGCGGCCACGCACTTGATGACGATGTCGCGGTCGGTGATGATGCCGCTCACCCGGTCGTCGGTGCACACCGGCAGCGCGCCCACCCCCATGTCGCGCATCATCTGCGAGGCGCGGTCGAGCGTCTCGTGAGCCTGGATGCACTCCGCGCCCGGATTCATGAGGTCGCGAGCAGTCTGATCGGTCATGTCTCTTTCCCCCGGATATCGGTGCTTTCCGGGGGCCCTACCCAGTTCACGCGTCAGTAGTTGCGCCGTACGTGAATCGCCCAGCCCCCCTGCGGAAGCTCGTAGGAGCCCACGTGGCGGTGCGACTTGAGCCGGCACCACGCGGGCACGTCCGTGAAGGCGGCGGGGTCGTCGGCCAGGACGGCCACCACCGCGTTGAGCGGGATGTGGTTGATCTGCTCGGCGAGCATGATGATCGGGATCGGGCACTTCTTCCCGAGCGCGTCGATCGTCAATGCCGGCTGAGTGGCCTCTGTCATGCGACTCCTGCGTCCTGGCGGATCCGGCGCACCAGCTCGGGCAGTACGGCGAGGAACCTGTCGACCTCGGCCGCCGAAGCGCCCCTGGGCAGTGACACCCGGACATTCCCATGCGTCAGCACGCCCATCGCTTCCAGGACATGCGATGGACGAAGCGTACTAGCGGTGCACGAACTACCGGACGATACGGCGAACCCGGCCTTGTCGAGCTCGGTCAGCAGCACCTCGCCGTCGACGTAGAGACAGGAGAACGTGACGATGTGCGGGGCCCGTTCGACCGGGTCGCCGATCACCTCCACGTCGGGGACGACCTTCGGCACGGTCTCGCGGATCCTGTCGACCAGGGCCGACAGCCTGGAGCGCTCCCGGGACGCCTCGGCCGCCATCGCGCGCAGCGCCGCGGCGGCGGCGACGATGCCCGGCACGTTCTCGAACCCCGGCACCCGGCGGCCCTCCCGCTCGTCCTCGGGGACGAACGAGCGGAAGCGGGTGCCCTTGCGCACGGCCAGGACGCCCACCCCGGGCGGGCCGCCCCACTTGTGCGCGCTGGCCGTCAGCACCGACCAGCCGCCCGGCACCGGCATCCGGCCCGCCGTCTGGGCCGCGTCGACCAGCAGCGGCACCCCGTTGCGCCGGCACGCCGCGGCGGCCTCGGCCACCGGCTGCAGCGTGCCGACCTCGTGGTTGGCCGTCTGCAGGCAGGCCAGCGCGGTGTCGGGCCTGGCCACGGCCTCGGTGAACGCCTCCAGGTCCACCCGGCCCGCGCGGTCGACGCCCACCGCCTCGACGGTGCCGCCGTCGCGCTCGTGCAGCGCGGCCGCGTGCAGGACGCTGGAGTGCTCGACGGCGCTGGTCACCAGATGTCGGCCCACACGCCGTCTGCCCTGTATGGTGCCGAGCACGCCGAGATGCACGGCCTGCGTGCCGGACGAGGTGAACGACACCTCGTCGGGCCGCGCGCCCAGCGCCTCGGCCACCTCCGTGCGGGCCTGCTCCAGCAGCAGGTGGGCACGGCGGGCCTGGCCATAGAGTCTCGCGGGGTCGGCCCAGCCGACGTCGATCGCCGCCAGGAGCGCCTCGCGCGCCTGAGGGTGAAGCGGTTCGGTCGAGGCCGCGTCAAAGTACGCCACGAGACCTATGGTCCCATCCGCGGCGCGCCACCGAGGGGGCGCGCGGAAGGGCGGGCCCGTTGCACGCTAATGTGTCTGCAATCAGCTGTGCATCTGGAAATACGAGCGCTCAGGAGAAGACTCCTGGGCTTCATCTGTGGGGTAGGCGATCCGTGAGTCCGACCCGCCGTACGACGCGGCGTTCGTTGGCCCGGCGCAGAGTGCCGCGCGCCGCCGCTTTGGCGTTGCTCCTGGCCTCCGCTACGGCGTGTGCAAATGACGTTCCCGAGGCCGATTGGTCCCGTGGCCTTCTGCCGGAATCAATCACGACGCAGGGTGACGTCGTCACGACTCTGTGGAACGGGGCGTGGATCGCCGCGCTGGCCACGGGCGCCGTGGTCATCGCCCTGATCGTGTGGGCGTGCATCTTCCACACCAAGCGCAAGGCCAAGGCCGAGCTTCCGCCGCAGGTGCGTTACAACCTGCCGATCGAGATGCTCTACACCCTGGTCCCGCTCGTCATGGTGTCGGTGTTCTTCTTCTTCACCGCGCGCGACAGCGACGTGCTCACCAAGGTCTCCGCCAACCCGGACCTCAAGGTCAAGGTCGAGGCGTTCCAGTGGAGCTGGCGCTTCACCACCACGACCGCCGACGGCAAGACCACCAAGCCGGTGACCGGCATGCCGGTGAGCGACTACAAGCAGGGGCCGCAGCTCGTGCTGCCGGTGAACTCGACGGTGGAGTTCGATCTCTACACCGACGACGTCATCCACTCGTTCTGGGTGCCGAACATGATCTTCAAGCGTGACATCATCCCCGGCATCCCGGAGAACAACCCCGGACGCAAGTTCGAGATCAAGACGTTGAACAAGCCCGGTGTCTACGCCGGTCGGTGCGCCGAACTGTGCGGCGCCGACCACAGCCGCATGCTCTTCTCGGTGAAGCTCGTCCCGCAGGCTGAGTTCGACCAGTACACCGCGTCCAACCAGGCTGGGAGTGCCCAGTGACCGCCATCCAAGAACCACTCGTCACGAGTGTCCGGCCCGTTACCAAGGGCCAGGTGATCGCGAAGTGGCTGTCCTCCACCGATCACAAGATCATTGGACACCTCTACCTGATCACCTCGTTCGTGTTCTTCCTGATCGGCGGCATCATGGCGCTGGTCATGCGGGCCGAGCTGGCGCAGCCGGGGTTGCAGTTCACGAGTAACGAGCAGTTCAACCAGCTGTTCACCATGCACGGCACGATCATGCTGCTGATGTTCGCGACGCCGCTGTTCGCCGGCTTCGCCAACGAGCTGATGCCGCTGCAGATCGGCGCGCCCGACGTGGCGTTCCCGCGCCTCAACATGGTGAGCTACTGGCTCTACCTGTTCGGCAGCACGATCGCCGTCTCCGGCTTCTTCACCCCGGAGGGCGCCGCCGCGTTCGGCTGGTTCGCCTACACGCCGCTGTCCAACGCGATCAGCTCGCCCGGCATCGGCGGCGACCTGTGGATCATGGGCCTGGCGCTGAGCGGCCTCGGCACGATCCTCGGCGCGGTCAACTTCATCACCACGATCATCTGCATGCGGGCGCCGGGCATGACCATGTTCCGGATGCCGATGTTCACCTGGAACATCCTGCTGACCAGCATGCTCGTGCTGATGGCCTTCCCGGTGCTGGCCGCCGCGCTGCTCGCGCTGGAGGCCGACCGCAAGTTCGGCACCCACATCTTCGCCTCGGAGAACGGCGGAGCGATGCTGTGGCAGCATCTGTTCTGGTTCTTCGGGCATCCAGAGGTCTACATCATCGCCTTGCCGTTCTTCGGCATCGTGACCGAGATCCTGCCGGTCTTCAGCCGTAAGCCGATCTTCGGCTACATCAGCCTGGTGGCCGCCACGATCTCGATCGCCGGCCTCTCCATCACGGTCTGGGCGCACCACATGTTCCCGACCGGGCAGGTGCTGCTGCCGTTCTTCTCGTTCATGACGTTCCTCATCGCGGTGCCGACGGGCGTGAAGTTCTTCAACTGGATCGGCACGATGTGGCGCGGGCATCTCAGCTTCGAGTCGCCCATGCTGTTCTCCATCGGCTTCCTGGTGACGTTCCTGCTCGGTGGCCTGACCGGCGTCATCCTGGCCTCGCCGCCGCTCGACTTCCACATCAGCGACACGTACTTCGTGGTGGCGCACTTCCACTACGTGGTCTTCGGCACCGTGGTGTTCGCGATGTTCGCCGGGTTCTACTTCTGGTGGCCCAAGTTCACCGGCAAGATGCTCGACGACAAACTCGGCAAGCTGCAGTTCTGGCTGCTGTTCGTGGGCTTCCACGCCACGTTCCTCATCCAGCACTGGCTCGGCGTGCTCGGCTTCCCGCGCCGCTACGCCGACTACAGCCCGGCCGACGGGTTCACCGACCTGAACATGATCTCGTCGGTCGGCGCGTTCGTGCTGGGCGCCTCGACGCTGCCGTTCTTCTACAACGTCTGGAAGACCTGGCGCACCGCGCCCAAGGTCACCGTCGACGACCCGTGGGGCTACGGCGGCTCGCTCGAATGGGCCACCTCCTGCCCGCCGCCGCGGCACAACTTCACCTCGCTGCCGCCCATCCGGTCCGAGCGTCCGGCGTTCGACCTCAAGTACCCGCACACGTCGGCGAAGCCCGCCAAGGAGGTTGAGGACTGATGAAGGTCCAGGGTTGGCTGTTCCTCCTGTGCGGCCTGTTCTTCGCCGGCGTCGACGTCGCCTACTGGTTCTGGACCAAGGCGGCCACGGGGCAGGGTGAGCCGGTCGGCACCACCGCCATGGCCATCTCGGTCGGCTTCGCGTTCATGATCGGCTACTACCTGATGTTCACCGCGCGGCGCATCGGCGCCCAGCCGGAGGACAACAAGCAGGCCGACATCAGCGACGGGGCCGGCGAGATCGGCTTCTTCAGCCCGAGCAGCTGGTGGCCGCTGTTCGTCTGCCTGGCGGCGGCCTTCGCCTTCGCCGGGTTCGTGATCGGCCTGTGGATGTTCATCATCGGCGTGTTCCTGGTGATCATGGCGATGATCGGGTTCGTGTTCCAGTACTACCGGGGTCACTTCTCGCACTGAGCGACCCGCCGGGCGGGCGCCCTCCTTAGGGAGGGACGCCCGCTTTTTGGCGTTCTTTACCGGGGGGCGGATGTGGTGATTCGATCACCGAGGGTAATAAGGGAGATGAATCTGCTCTACTCGGACGGGGGAGTACTCGTGGGGCGAGTTGCGTATCGATCGGCCGGCCTGCTGGCGCTGGCGCTGCTGACGGCGTGCTCGACGAGCAGTGCCGCCGACGAGGAGAAGACCGCCAAGGCGCCCGACGCGACCGTGACGATGTACCCGCACGACAAGGCCGCCAACGTGCCCACGGACCAGACCGTCGTCGTGGCGGCCCAGGGAGGCACGCTCAAGAGCGTCACCGTGCGCGGCAAGGAGGGCGCCCTGCCCGGCACCCTCAGCGCCGACCGGACCCGCTGGCGCAGCACCGCGACCGCCCGCCCCGGCACCACGTACACCATCACCTCCGTCGTGGCCAACGCCGACGGCAAGCAGGCCGAGCAGAAGAGCAGCTTCGCCACGGTCAAGGCGGCCAAGACCTTCGACATCGAACGCATCACCCCGAACCGCGACGACACCGGCCTCACCGTCGGCGTCGGCATGCCCATCATGATCGCCTTCGACCAGCCGATCACCGACCGGGTGTCCGTCGAGCGCAACCTGCTCGTGCGCAGTTCCAGGCCTGTCGAAGGGGCCTGGCACTGGTTCGACGACCAGCACGTCGACTTCCGGCCGCGCGACTACTGGCCCGCCCGCACCGACGTCCGCGTCGAGGCCAACCTGGCCGGCGTGCGGGGCGGCGCCGGCCTGTACGGCAAGCGTGACCTCGCCCTCGATTTCAGGGTCGGCCGCTCCCAGATCACCAAGGGCAGCACCGACGAGCACGTCCTGCACGTCAGGCGCGACGGCAAGAAGATCCGCGAGATGCCGATGCACGCCGGCCAGGGCGGCCAGTGGAAGTACTACACGACCTCCGGCATCCACCTGGCCATGTCCCGGGAGCCCGTCACCGTCATGATCTCGCCCGGGATCGGCCCGGGGTCGCCCGGCTACTACCGGATGACGGTGTACAACACGGTGCGGATCTCCAACAGCGGCGAGTACGTGCACAGCGCGCCCTGGTCGGTGGGCTCCCAGGGCAACTCCAACGTCAGCCACGGGTGCGTGAACATCAGCCCGTCCAACGCGTCCTGGTTCATCAAGAACACGCTCATCGGCGACCCCATCATCATCACCGGCTCCCCGCGCAAGCTGGAGCCGACCAACGGGTGGGGGCACTGGCAGGAGCACTGGAAGCAGTGGCTGAAGTGGAGCTCCCTCAAGGCGGGGCCCACCCTGGCCTTCTCCTGACGGAGGCCGTGCCCGCTCTCCCGCGGTGGCCGTTCCCGCCGTGGCCTCTTCACGCCGTACCGGCGCTGAGAAGGGGCCCGGAGCCCCATGGCGCATGTCGGGCACCGTGGGGCGGGCAGGAGGGCGTCAGGAGCTGGGGAAGGCGCTGCTGGCGGCGATCCAGCCGTCGAGGGTCTGGGCGGCGCGGCCGGAGTCGACGGCCTGGACGGCGCGGGAGTAGGCGTCGATCATGGCGGAGTCGAGGTCGTCGCCCGGCCCGTCGAGGGAGACGAGGGCGGCGGCGGTGTTGAGCAGGACGGCGTCGCGCACGGGCCCGGCCTTGCCGCCGACGAGGTCGTGCACCGCCTGGGCGTTGAAGGCGACGTCGCCGCCGCGCAGGGCGCCCGCCTCGGCGCGGGGGATGCCGAGGACCGCCGGGTCGAAGGTGGTCTGGGTGGCGGTGCCGTCGTGCACCGTCCAGACCGTGGACGTGGTGGCGATGGTGAGCTCGTCGAGGCCGTCGTCGCCGCGGAAGACCAGGGCCGAGACGCCGCGCTCGGCGAAGACCCCGGCCAGGACGGGCAGCATCCGGGGGTCGTAGACGCCGATGGCCTGGGCGGCGGGGCGGGCCGGGTTGGTGAGCGGCCCGAGGAAGTTGAAGATCGTGGGGACGCCGATCTCCTTGCGCGTCGGCCCGGCGAAGCGCAGCGCCGGGTGGTAGACGGGCGCGAAGCAGAAGGCGATGCCGGCCTCGGCGGCCACCCGGGCGGTCTGCTCGGGGGTGAGGTCGAGGCGGATGCCGAGGTGCTCCAGGACGTCGGCGGCGCCGCAGGAGGAGGAGGCGGCGCGGTTGCCGTGCTTGACGACGCGGGCGCCGGCGGCGGCGGCGACGATGGCTGCCATGGTGGACACGTTGACGGTGTGGGCGCGGTCGCCGCCGGTGCCGACCACGTCGACGACCGGGCCTTCGACGTGCAGCGGGGTGGCCAGGTCGAGCATGGTGCGGGCCAGGCCCACCACCTCGGCCACCGTCTCGCCCTTGGCGCGCAGCGCGATCACGAACCCGGCGATCTGGGACGGCGTCGCCGAGCCGGACATGATCTCACGCATGGCCCAGGCGGCCTCGTCGGCCGTGAGGTGCTCGCCGGACAGGAGAGCGGAGAGAAGCGCCGGCCAGGTCGTCCGCGAGTCCACGGTAGGCACCTACTTAGCGTTGAGTCGGCTGGAGGAGCGGCGGCGCATCAGACCGGCCACGGCGTCGGCGAGCACGATGGGCTCCAGGGGCTGCGGGACGACGGCGTCGGCCTTGGACCACTCGGCCAGCCAGCGGTCGTCGCGCCTGGCGATGATCAGGCAGATGGGCGGGCAGTCGTAGACCTCGTCCTTGGCCTGGCGGGCGACGCCCATGCCGCCGGCCGGCTGGGTCTCGCCGTCGAGCACGGCCACGTCGATCTCGCCGGAGGCGAGCCACTGGTGCACCTTGGGCTCGGTGGCGCACTCCACGATCTCCACGAAGGGGACGTCAGCAGCCGGCCGCCGGCCGATCGCCTGCCGAACCTCTTCACGGGTGGCGGCGTCGTCGCTGTAGACGAGGACCCTCATCGTGTCGTCGGTGCTCACGGTCGCGCTCACTATCGGTCGTAGCGGTATGGTCACCTGGGATCGTACCGGTGGTGCGGCGTGGAAGCCCAGGCTGCCACCTCTTGTGGGTGTTTTGTGGCAATTATCCCAGCTTGGCTCCCGGTTTGTACCCGCTAACGGGGGGTCGTGCGCCGGACCGGCCACAGGAGCCGCAATAATGCTGCCCGTGGCGACAGCATCCGCAATAACTTCGACGACGACAGCCCAGCCGTACCGACGACCGAACCTGGTCAGCGTCGGGACGATCGTCTGGCTGTCCTCTGAGCTCATGTTCTTCGCGGCGCTGTTCGCGATGTACTTCACCATCCGGTCGGTGAGCCTCGGCCAAGGTCTCGAGTGGGGCCCCGCGCTCGCGCTGCAGGGCGTCCACGCCGAGGGTGCGGCTCACCTGAACATCCCGTTCGCGACGGTCAACACGATCATCCTGGTTCTGTCGAGTGTGACGTGCCAGCTCGGCGTGTGGGCCGCGGAGAAGGGACAGGTCGGCAAGCTCCGGTTCTGGTACTTCGTCAGCTTCCTCATGGGCGCCGTCTTCATCGCGGGCCAGCTGTACGAGTACATGGAGCTCGCGAGCGAGGGCGCGACCCTGTCCGCCAACGCCTACACCTCGGTGTTCTACCTCACGACGGGCTTCCACGGCCTGCACGTGACCGGTGGACTGATCGCGTTCCTGTTCATGCTGGGACGTACGTACGCCGCGAAGCGCTTCACGCATGAGCAGGCCACCAGTGCGATCGTCGTGTCCTACTACTGGCACTTCGTGGACGTCGTCTGGATCGGCCTTTTCGCGACCATCTACATCATTCAGTAAGGAACGGGATCTCTGTGACTAGGATCACCGCATGGCGGCGGCATCCGCTCGCGAGATACGCCGTCCTGATTTTGGCGTTGGCGCTGGTCGGGACGGTATATGCCACCTTTGTGCAGGTGAGCAGGCCCGCTGACGCCTCGCTCGCGGCGGGCAAGGTCGACGACGTGGCGGCGGGCAGGAGCCTGTTCGAGGCGCACTGCTCCAGCTGCCACGGGCTCAACGCGCAGGGCACGACCACCGGGCCGACGCTCGTCGGCGTGGGCGCCGCCGCGGTCGACTTCCAGATGAGCACCGGCCGCATGCCGGCCTCCGACCCGGGCGCCCAGGTGCCGCGCAAGCCGCTGCCCGAGTGGGTCAAGGACAACCCGGACGCCATCCGGCAGATCTCCGCCTACGTGCAGTCGCTCGGCGGCGGCCCGCAGGTGCCGGGCAGGGAGCAGGTCGACCCCAAGCTCGGCGACGCGGCCAAGGGCGGTGAGCTGTTCCGCGCCAACTGCATCCAGTGCCACAACTGGGCGGGCGCCGGAGGCGCGCTGACGCGAGGCAAGTACGCGCCCAGCCTCAACGAGGCCACCCCCGAGCAGATCTACGAGGCCATGGTGACCGGTCCCCAGGCGATGCCGGTCTTCAACGACTCGACGATCACGCCCGAAGAGAAGCGCAACATGATCGCCTACATCACCCAGATCCGCGAGCAGAAGGATCCCGGAGGGTTCGGCCTCGGGCGCATCGGCCCGGTCACCGAAGGTCTCGTCGTGTGGATCGTGGGCATCCTGGCCCTCGTCCTCGCCGCCATCTGGATCACCGCGAAGAAGCGACAGAAGTCATGACAGACAACGAGCACGAGATCGAGCAGCCGGACGACCGCGTCCCCAAGCGCGTCATCGGCACCCCCGCGCCGGGCACCTCGATGCTCGGCCGGCCCGAGGCCGCCACGGCCGTGGCGGCCGACGACGACGCCCCCGGCGTCACCCTGCAGGACGAGCAGAAGGCTCGCAAGGCGGAGAGGATCGTGTCGCTCTGCTTCCTGATCACCTTCGCGGCCGCCATCGCCTTCCTCGTCTTCTACGTGATCCTGCCGGTGGGCAGCCCGGAGGCGACGGGCCTGTCCAACCTGGCGCTCGGCGGCACGCTCACGCTGGCCATCCTGGGCCTGGCGGTCGGCATCGTGGTCTGGGTCCGCCAGATCATGCCGAAGTACTCGCTGATCCAGGAGCGCCACGAGATGGTCTCCGCGCGGGACGACCGCGCGGTGGTCGCCGACACGTTCATCCAGGGCGCCAACGAGAGCGGCTTCGTCAAGCGCAAGATGCTGCGCCGCACGCTGCTGCTCGGCGCCGCGCCGCTCGGCCTGATCCCGCTGATCCTGCTGCGCGACCTGGACAACTCCGACATGCCGGCGTCGCAGTTCCAGAAGGAGCTGCGCCACACGGTCTGGGGTGAGAAGACCAAGGAGGGCAAGCCGCTCCGCCTGGTCGTCGAGGGCACCGGCCAGCCGATCCGGGCGGCCGACTTCAACTCGCCCGGCGGCATCCTGTCGGTGGTGCCGGAGGGCTACGAGCACGACCTGACCGTGCTCGCCAAGGCCACGCTGATCCTGATCAAGTTCCGGCCCGAGGAGATCAAGTCGGGCACCAACAAGAACTGGACGCACGACGGGATCGTGGCCTACTCGAAGATCTGCACGCACGTGGGCTGCCCGGCGGCCCTGTACGAGCAGACCACCCACCACATCCTGTGCCCGTGCCACCAGTCGACCTTCGACGCCGCCGACGGCGCCAAGGTGATCTTCGGGCCGGCCGCGCGGCCGCTGCCGCAGCTGCCGATCTCGGTCGACGACCAGGGTTACCTCATCGCGCAGGGCGACTTCGCGGTGCCGGTCGGTCCCAGCTTCTGGGAGCGCGGCGACGCCGAGGCCGCGGCACGGGCCAAGGGAGGCCAGGCATGAGTGACGACCTGAAGCAGGTGCCCAAGGCCATCGCCGGCACGTCCAGCGTCCTGGACGAGCGGCTGGGCGGAGCCAACTTCCTCAAGCGCAACCTGCGCAAGGTGTTCCCCGACCACTGGTCGTTCCTGCTCGGGGAGATCGCCCTCTACTCGTTCATCATCCTGCTGCTCACCGGTACGTTCCTGACGTTCTGGTTCAAGCCGGGCATGGGGCACGTGATCTACGAGGGCTCGTACGCCCCGCTCAAGGGCGTCATGATGTCCGAGGCCTACGCGTCGTCGCTGGAGATCAGCTTCGACGTCCGGGGTGGACTGCTCATGCGGCAGATGCACCACTGGGCGGCCCTGCTCTTCGTCGCGGGCATGATGGTGCACATGCTCCGGGTGTTCTTCACCGGCGCCTACCGCAAGCCGCGTGAGATCAACTGGATCATCGGCATCCTGCTGCTGACGCTGGCCCTCGCCGAGGGCCTGACCGGCTACTCCCTGCCCGACGACCTGCTCTCCGGCGCCGGTCTGCGCATCACCCAGGGCGTGGCCATCTCGCTGCCGCTGGTCGGCACGTACATCTCGTTCTTCCTGTTCGGCGGGGAATATCCGGGCGAGGATGTCATCTCCCGGTTCTACTCGCTGCACATCCTGCTCATCCCCGGCATCCTGCTGGCGCTCGTCACCGCCCACATGGTGCTCATGTGGGTGCAGAAGCACACGCAGATGCCCGGCAAGGGCCGCACCAACAAGAACGTGGTGGGCGCGCCGTTCTACCCGGCCTTCATGGCCAAGGCGGGCGCGTACTTCCTGTTCACGCTGGCCGTGGTCGCGGGGCTGGGCACGTTCGCGCAGATCAACCCGATCTGGATCTTCGGGCCCTACACGCCCGCCGACATCTCGGCCGGTTCGCAGCCCGACTGGTACATGGGCTTCCTGGAAGGCTCGCTGCGCCTCATGCCGGCGTGGGAGATCAACATGTTCGGCACGTCCCAGGCGGGGACACTGCCGCTCAGCGTGATCATCCCGGCCCTGGTGCCGCTCGGCCTCGTCATGACGGGCCTGGCGCTCTACCCGTTCCTCGAACGGTGGATCACCGGCGACCACCGCGAGCACCACATCGCGGACCGTCCGCGCAACAACCCGCACCGCACCTCGATCGGCATGTCCGCGATCGTGTTCTACGGCGTGCTGTGGCTGCTGGGCGCCAACGACGAACTGTCGGCGTTCTTCCACGTCAGCCTGAACATGACCACGTACGTGGGCCGGGTGCTCATCTTCGTGGGGCCGGTGCTGGCCTACATCATCACCTACCGCATCTGCCTGGGGCTGCAGCGTTCCGACGCCGCGGTCATCAGCCACGGCGTGGAGTCGGGCGTGATCAAGCGGCTGCCGCACGGTGAGTTCATCGAGGTCCACACGCCTCCGGCGGAGGACATCGAGGCGCACGTGCGGGGCAAGGAAGCCGTCCCGATGCTCCCGGTGGACGAGGACGCCTCCGGCATCCCGCCCAAGGGCATGCGCGGCCCGCTCGGCAAGCTGCGCGGCCGCATGTCCAAGGCGTACGGCGGGGAGAAGATCCCGCTCGACGACGGCCACGGCCACGAGGACGAGCACGCGGCGGTGGGCCCGGGCGAGGACAAGTCGCTCACCCACTGACACCGACCGTCGGCAGGCCCGGACTTCGCGAGAAGTCCGGGCCTGTTCCGTGCCCGCGGACGCCGCGAACGCCGGAAGCCCCCGCCGGGAACGCCGGAAGCCCCCGCCGGGGACGGCGGGGGCTTCCGGTTCGGGCGGGTGTCAGTCGGCGTCGTGGAAGCCGATGGAGAACGCCGCGTCGAGGTCGTGCTTGGAGTAGGCGCGGAAGGCGATGTGGGTCTCCGTGTGGAGCACGCCCGGGACCTTGTTGAGCCGGCCCGGGACGACCTCGGCGATCTGCTCGTAGGCCGCCACGCGGACCATCGCCAGCAGGTCGTAGTCGCCGGTGATGGAGTAGACCTCGCTGACGCCGTCGATCTCGGCGATCTGCGCCGCGACCTCCGGAATCCGGTCGACCTCGGCGTTGATGTGAACGATAGCCGTGACCATGTGCCAACTGTATCGAATCACAGGCCGCGATAGGCCAGGTCGATGCGGGCCTTGTGGCGGGCGGCGCCGCGGGCGGGCAGGCTCCACTGCCCGTCGACCTCCACCAGCCGCACGCCGGGCGACTCCAGCCAGCGCAGGATGCACTCGGTCTCCTCGGCGCTGGCCGCGTGGACCGGCCCGGGCCCGGGGATGACGGCCTCGGCCGTGGCGGACAGCGAGGCGACGAACGGCTTGGGGTGGGCGCCGCGCGGCATGACCGCGGCCGCGGCGAGCCGCCCGTAGCGCACGACGTGCATCTCCCAGCCGCCGTCGAAGGCCGGGCTGGCGGCGACCAGGTGGGGGATGCTGGTGATCGAGGTGAGGCGCTGCATCCGGGCGGCGGTGCGGACGAAGGCGGCCAGCCGGTCGCGGTCGACGGACGCCTCCTCGTAGCGCTGCTCGACCGACAGACGCTCCATCCGGGCCGAGACGGCCGAGAAGACCGGCGAGGCGTCGAGCGTCATGGCCCGGCGCGCGGTCTCGACGTGGACGGCGTAGTCGGCCTGCGACTGCTTGCCCTCGCACGGCGCGCCGCAGCGGCCCATCTCGTGCAGGACGCAGGCCGAGCGCCGGGTGCGCAGGCTGATCGGCTGGGTGCACTGGCGCAGCGGCACCGCCTCGTGCAGCGCGGTGCGGGCCTCGTCGGCGAGCCGGGTGCTGGAGAACGGGCCCAGGTAGGAGGCGCCGTCGTCCTTCAGGTCGCGCACGATCGACAGGCGCGGGAACGGCTCGCCGGTGAGCTTGAGCCACACGACCTTCTCCGGGAACCGGGAGCGGCGGTTGTAGCGCGGTTTGGCGCCGCCGATCAGGCGCAGCTCCCTGACCTCGGCCTCCAGCGCGGTGGCGCAGACGATGTGACGGACCCGCTCGGCGATGCCGATCATCTCGCGGATGCGCGGCCTGGTCTCGCTCGCGGTGAAGTAGGAGCGCACGCGGTTGCGCAGGTTGGTGGACTTGCCGATGTAGAGGACCTCGCCGCGCTCGTCCTCGAACAGGTAGACGCCGGGGGCGTGCGGCACCGACTCGGCCAGGTGGCGCTTGCGCTGCTGCTCGGGGGTGGGCGCGCGGACGAACGACTTGAGCTCTTCGAGGGTGTGCACCTGGAAGGAGCCGGCCCGTTCGATGAGCCCGTGCAGCACGTCGACGGTGGCCCTGGCGTCCTGCAGGGCGCGGTGGCACGGCTCGGTCGGGCTGCGGAAGAAGCGGGCCAGCGTGGACAGCTTGCTGTTGGGCGTCTCGTCGCGGGTCAGCACCCGCCTGGCCAGGTCGACGGTGTCGACCACCGGGTTGACCGGCGGGGGATAGCCGTGCGCGGCGCAGGCGGCCTTGAGGAAGCGGGTGTCGAAGCTCGCGTTGTGGGCGACCAGCGTGGCGCCCCTGATGAACTCCAGGAAGCTCGGCAGCACCGCCTCGATGCGCGGCGCGGCCACCACCATGGCGTCGGTGATGCCGGTCAGCACGGAGATGAACGGGGGGATCGGCCCGCCGGGATCGACCAGGGTGGAGAACTCGCCGAGCACCTCGCCCGCCCGGACCTTGACCGCCCCGATCTCGGTGATCAGGTGCTCGGCCGGCGAGCCGCCGGTGGTCTCGAGGTCGAACACCACGAACGTGACGTCGCTCAGCGGGGTGCCGAGCTCGTCGAGAGTGCCTTGTACCGGGTCCACGAACCAAGACCATAGAGAGGGGCACCGACAGATACGGATCCGAACGAATAACTATTGCGCTTGATCCTTAGTTAGTCTTCGGTCTATGTCCGGGGGAAGACTCGCCAACCGCTACTCCCTGCTGCGGCCGCTGGGCAGCGGCGGCATGGGCAGGGTCTGGCTGGCCAGGGACGAGATGCTTGACCGCGAGGTGGCGGTCAAGGAGCTGACGCTGCCCGACGGACTGTCTCCCGCGGAACGGACCGAGCTGGTCACCCGGGCGGTGCGCGAGGCGCAGGCCACCGCGCAGCTGCGCCACCCGGGCATCGTGGCGCTGCACGACGTCGTCGTCGAGCACGAGCGGCCGTGGCTGGTGATGGAGCTGCTGCGCGGCCGCACGCTCGGCGAGGCGGTGCGGGCGCACGGCCCCATGCCGCCCGAGTACGTGGCCAGGATCGGCGCCGACATGCTCGACGCGCTGTCCGCCGCGCACGCCCGCGGCCTGCAGCACCGCGACGTCAAGCCGGGCAACGTGTTCCTCACCGACAGCGGCCGGGTGGTGCTCACCGACTTCGGCATCGCGCGCCAGGAGGGCCAGGCGACGCTCACCGAGCAGGGCCTGATGATCGGCTCGCCCGGGTTCATCTCGCCCGAGCGGCTGGAGGGCGAGCCCGGCGGCCCGGCCAGCGACGTGTGGTCGCTCGGCGCGACGCTGTTCCTCGCGGCCACCGGCAGGGCCGCCTACGACGGCACCACCGCCGACCGCATCAGGGCGACGCTGACCCAGCCGGTCCCGGTGGCGCCGCAGCCGCTGGGCCCGCTGCTGTCGGCCATGATGGCGCGCCACCCGGCCGCCCGCCCGGTGGCGCCGTTGCTGGCCCAGGCGCTGCGCCGGGTCGCCGCGGGCGAGCCCGCCGCCCTGCCGCCCCAGCACGACGCCACCGTGCCCGGCCACGTCAGGAAGCGGGGCAGGGCCGCGCTGTGGATCGCGTCGGCGGCGACGCTGGCGGTCGCGGCGGCCACCACCACCGTCCTGCTGGTCATGAACGGCCAGGACGACGGCGTGCCGACGGCGTTCACCGCGCCGATGGACCTGTGCTCCCTGTTCCCGAGGGAGGACGTCGGCCTGCTGCTGCGCACCCAGCAGATCCCCGAGGGCGTGCCCGGCTCCGACGAGTACGGCCCCGAGTGCAACTGGACCAAGCCGGGCACGGGCCTGTCGGTGCAGCTCCAGAAGGACTCCGACACCCGCGACCCGTGGAGCATGACCCCCGTCTCCGCCCACACGCTCTTCCTCAACCAGCAACGCCACTGGGCCGGGTTCAAGGAGGTCCAGTGGATGTGGAAGGAGATCGGCGTGCCGGACGCCCAGAAGGTCACGCTCACCCCCGTCAGGGCGCTGGGCGGGCTGGGCGAGGAGGCGTTCGCGTTCGAGCTGCTCGGCGAGACGGGCCGGATGCACTCCGCCATCGTCTACTTCCGCCTGGCCAACCTCGTGACCGTCGCCGAGTACACCACGGTCGACGACCGGCCCACCGACGACCAGATCAAGCAGACCGCCCTGCAGGCGGCCAGGACGGCCGAGCGGGAGCTGCGCGGTGCGGGATGACGGTTACCTGCTCGCGGGCCGCTACCGGCTCATGGAGCGGCTCGGGGAGGGCGGTGCGGGCACCGTGTGGCGGGCCCGCGACGAGATGCTCAACCGTGAGGTCGCGGTCAAGCAGGTCCGCGTGCCGCCCGAGCTGTCGCCGCGCGAGCGCGCCGAGTTCGCCGACCGGGCCATCCACGAGGCCAGGTCCGCCGGGCGGCTGCGTGACCCGGCCATCGTGCTGGTCCACGACGTGGTGCTCACCGGCGAGCAGCCATGGATCATCCTGGACCTGGTCAGCGGCCGGTCGCTGGACAAAGTGATCAAGGAGGGCGGGCCGCTCCCGCCCGACGCCGTGGCCCGCATCGGCCTGCGCGTGCTGTCGGCGCTGTCGGTGGCCCACTCCCACGGCATCGTCCACCAGGACGTCAAGCCGGCCAACATCCTGCTCGACGCCGACGGCTCGGCCATGCTCACCGACTTCGGCATCGCGGTCCCGCTCGGCGGGCGCGGCGACCGCTACGGCAGCGCCGGCTCGCCCGGCTACATGGCGCCCGAGCGGCTCAACGAGCAACCCTCCGGCCCGGCCTCCGACCTGTGGTCGCTCGGCGCGAGCCTCTACACGGCGGTGGAGGGCCGCCCGCCGTTCGAGCGCGCCGTGCCCGCCGCCGTCGCGGCGGCCGTGCTGCTGCACGACCCGCCGCCGCCGGTCCGGGCCGGGCGCGAGCTCGGCGGGCTGCTGCTGGCCATGCTCGCCAAGGACCCCGCCGCCCGGCCCGCCGCGGCGCAGGTGCGCGACGCGCTCAACCGGATGCTCGGCACCGGCACCGGCACCGGCACCGTCCCGGCCCGCGCCCGACGGCGTCGCCGCTGGTGGCCGGCCGTCGCCGCGCTGGCCGCCGTCGCGGTGCTGGGCGCCGGAGGCTGGTACGGCGTGCGCGCGCTCACCCAGGAGGACCCGGGCCGTTTCGCCACCGCGCCCGCCCCCTGCGGCCTGCTCACCGACGCCCAGGTGGCCGAGGTGATGAAGCCCGCGACAGAGGGCGGCGGCACGGCCCAGCCGCAGGAGACGCGGGAGGGCGAATGCGAGTGGAACCTGCTCAGGGGGTCGAGGGAGACCGCGTCGATCACCGTGCGCGTGTGGGCCGAGCGGCCCGGCGGCGGCCGGGGCGCCCCCGAGGTGGCGGCCCAGCGCTTCTCCGGTGAGCGCACCGCCCGCGCGGGCGCCGAGGGGCAGGAGTTCCGCAGGGCGGTCGGGGCCGTCAGGGACGTGCCGGGCGTGGGCGAGGCCGCGTTCGTGCAGAACTCCTTCCGGCTCTACAGCAACTCCGCCGACCAGGGCACGGCCGTCAGCACGGTGTTGCTGCGCACCAGCAACGTGCTCGCCGAGGTGATCTGGCAGCGCGCCGACAGGCCGCTGGACAACCCGGCCGACCAGAAGCCGGCGCTCGCCGCCGCCGCCATGGTCTCGGCCGCGTTGCGGTCGTGAGACGGTGCAAGCGTCCTGCAACCACGGTGACTAGCATGTTTCACCGCAAGTCATGGCAAACCCCAGGAGTCCCTCGTGAATCCCGGTAGCGAGCACCAGCCGCCGACCCACCCCTATTCGGTGCCCGGAGGCCAGTTCGAGCCGCCGACCCAGCCGCCCATGCCGCCCATGCCACCCATGCCTCCGATGCCGCCCCGGCCGCCGCGCCGCCGTCCGTGGCTCCTGCCGGTCGTCGCCGCCACCCTCGTGGTGCTCGTCGGCGCGGGCGCGGGCGGCTACCTGCTGTACGGCCAGCTCACGCGGGGCTCGGCCACCGCCGCGCCGCCCGCCACCGGCCAGCCGACGACGGCCAAGGTGTCCAAGGCCGCCGCCGTGACCGGCCCCGACGCCTGCGCGATGCTGCCGAAGGAGGAGGCCGAGCGGCTGGTGCCCGGGGCGACCGTGTCCAAGGACTCCCGCGACAGCGAGTACACGGTCAACTTCTCCTGCAAGTGGAACAACCAGCGCATCTCGCACGGCGAGTGGTGGCGCAGCCGCGAGGTCGAGGTCAAGATCCAGCAGCACCGCGGCCAGGGCGCCAAGACGGGCCGCGCCATGGCGCAGAACTCCTACGAGGTCGACTACAGCGGGGCGAAGTACGCCGAGACCGCCAAGCCCACGCCGAAGAAGGGCGAGAAGGACTACACCTCCCCGGTCACCGACATCCAGGGCGCCGGTGACTCCGCCTTCGCCCAATACACCTGGCGGCGCTCCGGCACCGTGCTGTGGTACTCCTTCGGCAAGGCGTACGCGCGCGTCCAGGACATGACGATCGAGGTCCGCTACCAGGCGAGCCAGCAGCGCAAGGACGCCCAGATCCTCAGCAACGAGACCACCCAGTCGGTCACCGAGGACAACGCCATCCGCGAGGCCACCGGCCTGGTCAAGCACTTCGCCAAGGGCGTGGCCGACTGGAAGGCGCAGCACCCGGACGTCCTCGCGCAGCCGTACAAGGCCGCCACCGCCACGCCGAGCGCCGCGGCCACGCCGTCGCCGACGCCGCTCGTGGTCTACCCGCCCGTCTGCCAGACGGTGACGCCGGCGGCCGCCAAGCTCGTCCCCGGCCACACGCCCCGGGCGCGCGGCCTGGAGATGGGCGACGACACGCAGACCGAGTGCCGCTGGCTCAACCTGGACGTGCCCGCCGGCGACAAGGTGACCCGGATCCGCAGCGTGCTCATCACCGTGCACTCCTTCACCAACCGGGCCGGGGTTGCCGACGTGACCGCCGCCGAGTCCTTCTACACGGGCCAGCTCGGCGGCGACAAGAACCTGTCGCAGTCCTCGATGGGCGGCATCAAGTGGGGCAAGGTCCGCGACGTCGCCGGGCTGGGCGAGGAGGCGTACAGCGTCCATGTCCAGACCAGGCGGGGCGAGGTGTTCGCCGGCAGCGGGACGCTGACCGTGCGCAAGGGCGCCGTCGTGGTGGAGATCGACTACGCGGGCGCCGAGCGGCCCAAGGGCGAGCCGCCGGCCTCCGGCAACGTGGTGCTGCTCCCCGAGAAGGAGGGGCTCGACGGCGCGCTGAGCATGGCCAAGGTGTTCATGGACGCCCTGGCCCAGCAGCCGATCGGCAGCTGACGCTCAGGCCGGGGTGTCGCGCAGCCGCTCCACCCGGATGCCGCGCAGCAGCGCCTCCGACACGGCGACCGCGCACAGCAGGGCGGCGAGCAGCCCGGCGCCCGTGAGGATCGCCACGGGCGCCGCCGCCACCTCGTGCGCGAGCGGCGGCGTCACCAGCGGCTCGGCGAACTGCGGGATCCGGCCCAGCGCGGCCTCGGCCGCGAGCAGCCCGGCAACCGGCCCGGCCAGCGTGCCGGCCGCCGCGGTGATCAGCAGCAGGATCAGCGCCAGCCCGGGCCCCTGCCGGACGAAGGCGGCGGCGACCTCGGACTCGTAGCGGGTGGAGATCACCGTGAGGCCCTGCCCGCGCAGCGCCCGCTCCAGTGCCGGGGCGGCGGCGGCCCGGGCCCACACCTGATAGACGGCCTGCTCGTGCACCCCGTACGCGATCCGGTCGGCCTGGTCCAGGTCCATCACGACGCCCGGCCCCGTCAGGCCCGGCGCGGCCGACGCGGTGGCGACCGCCCGGACGCCCGTCGCGAAGGCGTTGTCCGGGCCCGGCACGAGCTTGGCGCCCACCCCGACGACGACGGCGGGCGGCCGCGCATCGTAGGTCGCCGGCCGCAGCGTCTGGTTGCCCTGGAGGGAGACGCTGAAGCCGCCGTCGTCCCTGGCCGGGTCACCGTCGGCGCGCCAGCGCGGCCGCGGTACGCGCTGGCAGCGGCCCTCGTGCCGGAAGGCCAGTCTCCTCACGGTGACGTCGATCTGCGGGATCGACGCCTGCTCGTCCATCGGGGTGAACTCGGCGTGGATGCGGCGCAGCTCGCACGGCAAAGCGCCGGCAGGGCAGGGGCAGGTTCCACTCGTAGGAGCCGCCGCCGGCCGGGCGCAGGACACCGAGCGGGACCGCGGCCGGCTTGAGGTTGCCGGCCAGCCGGAACGTGGCGAACAGCCGCACCTGCCAGCCCTCCGGCGGCACGTCGTGGCGGGCGGTGAGCCGGAGCCGGTCGCCGCGCATCATCACCCGGGCGGTGTCCGGGCCGGGCAGTGCCGCCGCCGCGCCGGCCAGCCGCACGCCTCCCGCCAGCTCCGGGTCCCAGGTGGCGACGCGGGCCAGCCGTTCCGGGTCCGTGGCGACGAGCTGCGGCGGGCCGGGCAGTTTGATCACCGGGGCGGCTGTGCCGCCGGGGTCGGCGGCCTCCACCGCGGCGGCGAACACGCGGGGCTCGACCGGCTGGACGGTGATCCACCCGCCCGGCGGCCGGCGGCGCCAGCCCGGCGAGCGTCGTGAGGAGGGTGGTCTTCCCCGACCCGGACGGGCCCATGAGCGCGACCCGCTCTCCCTCGTCCAGGCCGAGCGCCAGGTCCTCGATGATCGTGCGTCCGCCCGCGTGGCAGGTGAGACCGCGGCAGGAGATCACCGGTCCGGTTACCACGCGGGGATCATCCGCCAGCCGGGGCCGTACGTCAACAGTCAAAGATCCTGCAACTCCTCTGCAAGCGCGACAAATACGGTTATGTCAGCAAGCCGTACGTGAGCCGCGCGAGCGAGCTTGCCCAGCACAGGGGCCTGGGCAGGAACGTGGGGGATTCGCGCGGCTCACTGCCGTGAGCATCGACTTTGGTCGCTACCGGACGGCCGGGGGCAGGGCATAACCTCGGGAAACGTGAACGGACGCGAGCACGCCCCCGAATACCGGTGGGCCCTGCCGTCCGTGCTGCTCGGCGACGGCGGCACGGGCCGGCCCGTGCGCCGCTCGACCCGTGACTGGATCGTCGACATCGTCCTGTTCCTGACGGCCTGCGGGCTGGCCCTGCTGACCACCGCCGAGATCAGGGGCGCGCCGGAGTCCGTGCAGGCGGTCGAGCAGGTGCTGGGCGTGCTGTCCTGCCTGGCGGTGTGGCTGCGCCGGCGCTGGCCGGTCGCGCTGGTGCTGGTGACCACGATCCTGTCCGCCTTCGTGCTGCTGATCGGCGGAGCGGCGGTGGTCGCGCTGTTCACGGTGGCGGTGCACCGGCCGTTCAAGATCTCCGGGCCGATCGCGCTGCTCGGCGTCCTCACCCTGGTGCCCAACGTGATGATCTGGCCCGACGCCGAGCTCGGACCGCTCGGCACGTTCGTCTTCGGGCTGGCGATCCTGCTGACCGTGTTCGCGTGGGGCATCGTGGTGCGCGCCAGGCGGCAGCTCGTCTGGTCGCTCAGGCAGCGGGCCGACGGCGCCGCCGAGGAGGCCAGGCGGCTGGAGCGCGAGCGGATCGCGCGGGAGATGCACGACGTGCTCGCGCACCGTCTGTCGATGCTCAGCCTGCACGCCGGCGCGCTGGAGTTCCGGCCCGGCGCGCCGGAGGCCGAGATCGCCAGGGCGGCCGGCGCCATCAGGCACGGCGCCCATCAGGCGCTGCAGGATCTGCGGGAGGTGATCGGGGTGCTGCGTCACTCCGGCGCGTCCGCCGACGACCCGGTGCCCGACCGGCCGCAGCCCACGCTCGCCGACCTGCCCGCGCTGGTGGCCGAGTGCGGGCGGGCGGGTCTCGACGTGCGCCTCGACCTGGAGGCGGGGCAGGCGCCCGACGGGCTGGGGCGCAACGTCTACCGGATCGTCCAGGAGGCCCTCACCAACGCGCGCAAGCACGCGGGCGGCGCGCCCGCCACCGTCACCGTGACCGGCGCGCCGGGGCGCGGCCTGTCCGCCGAGGTGCGCAACGCGCTGGGGGCCCGGCACGCGGCCCGCATCCCGGGGGCCGGGGCCGGGCTCATCGGGCTGGCCGAGCGGGCCGGGCTCGCCGGCGGGCGGCTGGAGCACGGGCCGACGCCGGACGGCGAGTTCCTGGTGCGGGCCTGGCTGCCGTGGCCGGAGACGGGGGAGGGGCCGTGAACGCGCCGATCCGCGTCCTGATCGTCGACGACGACGCGCTGGTGCGCGCCGGGCTGTCGATGATCCTCGGCGGGGTCGCCGACATCGAGATCGTGGCCGAGGCGGCCGACGGCGCGCAGGTGCCGCCGCTGGTCGCCGAGCACCGGCCCGACGTGGTGCTGATGGACATCCGGATGCCCGGCGTCGACGGGCTGGCCGCCACCGAGGCGCTGCGCGCCACCAAGGCGGCGCCCGAGGTCGTGGTGCTGACCACGTTCCACGCCGACGCGCAGGTGCTGCGGGCGCTGCGCGCGGGGGCGGCCGGGTTCCTGCTCAAGGACATCCCGCCGGCCGAGCTGGTCGCCGCCATCAGGAAGGTGGCCTCGGGCGAGCCGATCCTGTCGCCCGCCGTCACCCGGCAGCTCATCACCCACGTCGCCGCCGGTGCCGCCGGCGGCATCGGCGGCCGGGCCGATCGGGCCCGCGGGCTGCTGGCCAGGCTCAGCGAGCGGGAGCGCGAGGTGGCGCTGGCGGTCGGGCGGGGCAGGTCCAACGCCGAGATCGGGCGCGAGCTGTTCATGAGCGTGCCCACCGTCAAGGCGCACGTCTCGCGCATCCTCACCAAGCTGGCGCTGAACAACCGGGTGCAGATCGCGCTGGTGGTCTACGACGCGAGCTGACGGGGCTGGGATTCCAGCTTTCCGGGCCGCTCGCGGCGGGATCTTCCCGGGCGGTCACCGGTCCCGGGACCGCCCCATGATCCCCACCAAGCGCTTGTCCTGCCCAGGGTGGCCGTTACGGACAGGTACCGGGCAGCCGTACCCTTGTCTGAAAGGGCATGTCATGAAGGGACAGTGGGATGAGTTCAGCGGGTGAAGGCCTGTCTCGCCCGCTTCCCGAGCAGGTGCGGCTCAACGTCGTCGACCTCGCGGCCCAGGTTCTCGGCTCGATGCCGGGCGTCGCGGTGCCGGCGCCGCTGCGCGGCATCGCCAAGTTCGACCCGCGCAAGCGCGCCCGGCTCGGCAGCGCGCCCATCGCCGCCCAGCTGGAGAACGACAAGAAGTTCCGCGAGGTGGTCGCCGAGTCGGTGGCCGCAGGCTGGCCGGAGCTGGTCGCCTCGCTGGCCGAGGGCAACGTGCCCCCCGCCGCCGACCCGGTGCTCGTCGCCGCCGCGGCCTACCTCACCAGGCCGCCCGGCTGGGCCGACATGGTCGAGTCGGCCCGCGTGGACCTGGAGCAGTCCGCCGTCGCGGCCGAGGGCTCCGAGCGCGAGGAGGTCGTCTCCCGGCTGCGTGAGCAGCTCGCCGCCCAGAAGAACGCCGCCAAGGAGGAGACCGAGCGGCTGCGCGAGCAGCTCAAGGCCGCCCGCGGCGAGAACTCCGAGCTGCGCCGCAAGCTGCACGAGGCCCGCGAGCGCGCCAAGGGCGCGGTGCGCAGGGCCGAGGAGATGGAGCACGCCGCCGAGGAGGCCCGGCACGCCGCCACGGCCGCCGGCAGCGCGGGGGAGTCGGAGCTGCGGCGGCTGCGCGAGCGCCTGGCCGACGTGGAGAAACAGCTCGAGGCCTCGCGCCGGGCCGCCCGCGAGGGCCGCAGCGTCGAGGACGCGCGCATCCGCGTGCTGCTCGACGCGCTGCAGGACGCCTCCGCCGGGCTGCGCAGGGAGCTGGCCCTGCCCACCATGATCAGCCGGCCCGCCGACTCGGTCGCGGCTCTCACCGGCGAGCGGCCCGGCGTGCGCGGCGTCCCCGCCCGCGCGCTGGCCGACGACGACCCGCAACTGCTCGACCAGCTTCTCGCGCTGCCGCAGGTGCACCTGATCATCGACGGCTACAACGTGACCAAGACCGGCTACGGCACGCTCACCCTCGCCGACCAGCGCGCCCGCCTGATGACCGGGCTCGGCGGGCTCGTCGCGCAGACCCGGGTCGAGGTGACCGTGGTCTTCGACGGCGCCGAGCTCAACTCGCCGGTCCAGGTGGTCGCGCCGCGCGGGGTGCGGGTGCTGTTCAGCGCGCCCGGCGAGATCGCCGACGACCTGATCCGCCAGCTCGTCCGGGCCGAGCCGCCGGGCCGGGCCATCGCCGTGGTCTCCTCCGACCGCGAGGTGGCCGAGTCCGTCCGGCGCATGGGCGCCAGACCCGTTCCGTCTGGATTGCTGCTGCGGCGGCTCGGACGTGCCTAGATTATTACGAATATGTCGTTTAGGTGAGGATCACTCGCCACTTCTGTACTATTTCGCCCCAGGATGATCCCCTGGGAGGCGACGCTGTGAGGTTGGGCCGGGTGCCGCTGGCCGCGGGTCTCGCGTTCGGACTGGTGATGAGCCCCGTCGGAGGGGCGCTGGCCGATCCCAAGCCGACGCTCGCGCAAGCCAGAGCGAAGCTCAACAAGCTGAACGACAAGGCCGACAAGGTCGTCGATCGCTACAACCTGGCCACTGAGAAGTTCAAGGAGGCCAGGACGCGCTACGCGAAGCTGGACGACACCTACAAGCGCAAGCTCGCCACCGTCGCGGACCTGCGCGGCGAGGTCGTCTCCATGGCCGTGGAGACGTACAAGCTGGGTGGCGACTTCGGTGGCATGCCCAGCATGATGACCAGCGACGACCCGGCCGACCTGCTGTACGGCATGGCGCTGGCGGGGCAGCTCGCCCAGGAGCGCACCGAGAAGCTCGCGGCCTTCGACCGGGCGAACCGGGGCCTGAAGGCCGACCGTGACCGCGCCCAGGCCGCGCTGGCCGAGGCCGACAAGGAGCGCGACGCGGTCAAGAAGGACCGGGCGGAGATCCTGGACCTCATCAAGGACCAGAAGAAGCTCCTCAACCGGCTGGGCGCCTACAAGACGGGCAATCCCAACAGCACCGGCATCGAGTACACCGGTCCCGCCTCAGGCAACGCCGCGGCGGTGCTGCGCTTCGCCTACGCCCAGGTCGGCAAGCCGTACGTGTTCGGCGGCACCGGGCCCGGCGGCTACGACTGCTCGGGCCTGACCCAGGCGGCCTGGCGGGCGGGCGGCGTCTCGCTGCCGCGCACGACCTGGCAGCAGTGGTCGTGGGGGGCCAGCCGCAAGGTGCCGATGAACGCCCTGGAGCCCGGCGACCTGATCTTCAGCGAGGGCCTCGGGCACGTGAGCATCTACGCGGGCGGCGGCAAGATCGTGCACGCTCCGCAGACCGGAGACGTGGTGAAGGTGGTCCCGCTCTCGTCGTACGGCCGCCGCCTCGTGGGTGCCGTTCGCCCCTGACAACGGGCCCTGCGGTCAAGTGTGAGCAGGGTCACGTTATGATCACGAAACTCGCTGCTCCAGGGGGAGTCGGGAGCCTTACTCCGGGCTTGTCTGATCTTGACTTGCTTACTCAGGCTTTGCCATGACGTGACTGATCGGCGTAGTTTCTGGCGTCGCGGCGTTCCAGCCAGGACGCCCGCCGGTCATCATCGGGTCCCCCGATGTGGACAGATAGACCATCCGCCGGTCACCGCCGGCGCGCCCCCGGGGCGCGCCGTCGTGGCGGTGACCTGCCGAATCCGTGCAGCCAGGAGCACGGAGCCGGGGACCCAATCGATCCCGACCCGGGATCAGGGGTGAATCGGCGCGTATCGCGCCGTAGGGCGACTTCCAGGCCCGAATCCGTCAGCTAACCCGGTAGGCGTTCGTGGAAGCCACTAGGAGCAATCCTGTCTACCCTCTCGCACAACCCCCGTCTGTCCCGCCTCGCCCTGAGTGGCGTTGCGCTGATCACCGTGACGGCCGGAGGGCTGGCCGTACACGCCCCGACGGCGCAGGCGGCGACGGCGAGCGAATTCGCCGCCTCCTCCCTGACTGAGACGGATAAATCCGTCAAGTCAGTGAAAGTGGCAAAGGTCGCTCGGCAGAAGGCGAAGGCCGGCAAGGCCGTCGCCGCGGCCAAGAAGCAGATCGGTGACCCGTACCGTTACGGCGCCACCGGCCCCGGTTCCTTCGACTGCTCGGGCCTCGTCCAGTACGCCTGGAAGAAGGCCGGGGTGAAGATCCCGCGCGTGACGAACAGCCAGTTCGCGCGCATCAGGAAGAAGGTCTCCTACAAGCACCTGCAGCCGGGTGACCTGATGTTCTTCCGCGGGCTCGGACACGTGGGCATGTACGTCGGCCACGGCAAGATGATCCATTCGCCGAGAACGGGCGAACGGGTGCGCATCGAGAAGCTACGCGGCTGGCGCAAGGCGTCGTTCGCGGGCGCGGTACGTCCCGGCCTGTGACTGCCCGCGAAGGCCCCGTCCCCTCCCCCGGGACGGGGCCTTCGCCTTTCCAGGTGCGACCGCCGCCCGGCGGGCGGCGCTCGGGCCGGTCCGGCACCCGGGGCGGGCGGCTACGATCGGGCAGCGTGTCCGTCCAGGTGCGCCGTCGAGCGGTGCCGGCGGTGCTGCTGGTCCTCACCGCAGCCCTGACCGGCGGCCCGGACGCGCTCCTGGCCCGCGAGCGCGCCGCGGGGGCACAGCCGGCCCCCGTGCCCGCGCAGTGGCTCCCAGGCGGCGATCCCCGCTCCTCGGAGCGCCCCGCCGCGATCGGCCCCGGTGAGCCGGAGCAGGGCGGTGTCCCGGAGGAGGGGGAGCCGGTCGCGGAGGTGCGGGCGCTCTGGGGGGACGGGCTGGACGTCGTCCGGGGGGAGCGGTCGCTGGTGGCCGGGCATGACGCGCCGCCCGGGCTGCTGGAGGACCTGGCGCGCCGGGCCGACACCGCGGGACGGCGGGTCGGGGGAGTGCTGGGAGGGCCGGTCCGGGCCGTGGTCCTGGTGCCCGCCTCGGCCGCGGAGGCCGCCGGGCTGGCGGGTGTCGCCTCGGTCGACGGGCTGGCCGCGGTGGCCGACGACGGGCGCGTGATCGTGGTGCCGGAGCAGTTCGCCCGGCTCACCCCCGTCGGGCGGGACGTGGTGCTGGCGCACGAGCTGACCCACGTGGCCGCCGGCACCGAGGGGCTGCCCGTCTGGCTGTACGAGGGATTCGCCGACTACGTGGCCTACCGGGACGCGGGGCTGCCCGCCCGGACGGCCGCCGCCGAGCTGGCCGCCGAGGTGCGGGCCGGGCGGCTGCCTGGCGGCCTGCCGGAGGCGGCCGACTTCGCCCCGGGGGCCGACGCGGGCCGGCTCGCCCGTGCCTACCAGGAGGCGTGGCTGGCGTGTCGCTTCCTGGCCGCGCATCTGGGTGAGGAGACCCTGGTGAGGCTCTACCGTGATGCCCAGACGTACGGCGCCGACCGGGCACTCGCCTCCCTGGGGCTCCCGACCGGCACGCTGACCGAGCGGTGGCGCGCGTACGTCCGGGACCAACTGGCGTGAGGGGACGCGACATGGAAGCCACGCCTCCTGGTAGGCACGGGCGAGCCGGCCCGCGTCGGCCCCCGGGGCGAAGTCGGCCGCCGCCGGCTGGCCGCCAGGCAGCCGCCCGGCCCGCACCTC
>NZ_LAVL01000060.1 GCF_001083785.1 Nonomuraea sp. SBT364 | reverse complement strand
CCCCCACCCCTGCCGCGCCGGCCGCCAGGGCGCTCCCGGCCGGCGCGGGGCCGTCGAGGCCGTGACGGACGAGGTCGCCGAGGGCGACGGCGGCGAGCGGCCACAGCGGGCTGAGCCGGGCCGCCAGCGGCGTCAGAGCGGTCAGCGCCGCGAGGACCAGCAGGAACCACAGCGGCGACAGCACCAGCTTGACCAGCGCCCACACGGTGTCCTGGTCGGCACCGGCGGCGAGCGTCGATACCGCCACCGCCGCCCACACCGCCGCCACGGCGGCCACCGGCCGGAACAGCCGCGCCAGCCGGGGCCGGAGCCAGGCCCCGTACGTCACGCCCCCGGCGCGCGCCCGCGCGTGACCCTGGGCGCTCACCCGGCCCGCCACCAGGAAGAACACCGCCAGCGTCTGCAGCACCCAGGACACGGGGGCGAGCTCCGGGACGTGCTTGAGCGGGCTCGTCACCCGCAGCGTCCCGCTGTCGGCGACCACGGCGGTCACCAGCCAGTGCCCGAGCACCACCCCCAGGATCGCCAGCGCGCGCAGCGCGTCGACGCCCCGGTCGCGGCCGGGGGGCGTGGCCCCGGCGACCCGCCGGGCGAACCCGCGCGCCCGCCGGCCGAGTGCCTCCCCGGCCCGTCGTGCGAGGTGACGCCGGCCTGCCGGGGGCGATTCGACGGCGGGGGGCAGGTCACGCATCGGGCGCCCCGCCGGAGACGATCCCGGCGATGCTCGCCAGTGACACGGACCCGGCCTGCAGGTAGTCGCTGTGGCCGCCGCCGCCCGCCGCGAACACGCGGGCGCCGAACTCCGGCGACACCGGGTCGGGGCCGAACCCGAACGGCACGGGCAGGTGCGGCACGCGGCCGATCCAGTCGCCGCCGCCCCGGCCCGCCCACACGGCGGCCCGGGTGCGCAGCCCGGCGACGTCGTCGACGCCGGCGCCCGGACTGCCGTAGAGGACGAGGTGCGCGACCTCCAGCCCGGGCGAGGCGCGTCCGCACACCACGGCGCCGTAAGAGTGGCACAGCAGGGAGATCGCCGCGCCGGGCTTGGCCCCGGCCAGTTCGCGCACGAACGCGCGCAGCGCCGGCGCGGCCCCGTCGGCCAGGCCCGCGCTCAGCGCGTCGAGGCTCAGCGTGCGCGGCGTCGCGTATCCGAGCCACGTGACCACGGCCGAGCCGTCGCCGAGCGCCCGCGCCAGCCGGATCGCGCCGCCGCGCAGCAGGCCGTACTTGTCGATGCTGGTGTCGGCGCCGGGCACCAGCACCGCGATCCGCCGGGCGGCGGCCAGGTCGCCGAACACCTCGACGACCCGGCCGCCGTCGCGCCCGTCGAAGGACAGCAGGCGCCGCGCCGGATCCGCCAGGGCGCGCAGCATGGCGGCCCGCCGCAGGTCGCCGTGGGCGGCGGCCACCCGTTCGGCCGCCAGGACGCCCGCACGCCCCGCGGCGTAGCGCGCCGACAGCGCGGCGGGGGCCGCCACCAGTGGCGGCGACGCGACCGGCGCGGGCGCGGGCACGGCGGCGGGCCGGGCGGCGGCCGGCACCGGCACCGCCACGGCGGCGGCGACGAGCGCGGACAGCAGGGGGCGGCGCATCCTGTTGAGGTCGATCACGCCTTCGACGTTGCCGCAGACCGGCACCCCGCCACATCGGACCGTGGGTCCATTCCGGGGGAGCGCCGGCAGACCCAGGTAGTACACCCGTGGTCCGATGCGCCGGCCCGGGCGGCGCCGCTACGATCAGCGCTGGCGGGCCGGCCGGATCACCATCTCGTTGACGTCCACGCCGGCGGGCTGGCCGATGGCGTACGAGATCGCCTCGGCGATGGCGTCCGGCGGGATGGAGTCCGCCCGGTAGGTGCGCATGGCCTCCTTGGCGCCCGGCTCGGTGATGGTGCCGGCGAGCTCCGACTCGACCACGCCGGGGGAGACGGTGGTGACGCGGATGCTCGGGTCCACCTCCTGCCGGAGACCTTCGGTGATCGCCCACGCCGCGTACTTGGTCGCGCAGTAGACCGCGCCGGTCGGCACCACCTCGTGGGCGCCGATGGAGGCGACCGTCACGAAGTGCCCGCCGCCCTGCCGCTGGAAGTGCGGCAGCGCGGCGGCGATCCCGTGCAGCAGGCCGCGCACGTTGACGTCGATCATGCGATCCCACTCGTCGACCAGGAGGGAGTCGAGCCGCGACAGCGGCATCACGCCCGCGTTGTTGACGATCACGTCGATCCGGCCGTGCTCGCGCGCGGCGGCGTCGGCGAACGCGGCGACGCCGGCCCGGTCGGTGACGTCCAGGCGGCGGCAGTCGACGCTGCCGCCCTCCGCCCGGATGGCCGAGGCGAGGGCGGCGAGGCGGTCCTCGCGCCGGGCGCCGATCACCACGTGATGCCCCTCGCGGGCGAGCCGCGACGCCGTCGCCTGCCCGATCCCGCTGCTGGCGCCGGTGACGAGGATGACCTTGGTGGATTCCACGCGAAACTCCATAGGATGATAGGACGAATTTTCATGGCATGACGGACCCCGCACCGCCCGGCGCGCGGGTTCATTCCGAGACGCGCACCCGGTCGGCGGCGAGGCTGCCGAGCAGCGCCAGCGCCTGCTCCGACGGGCTGCCCGGCTCCGCCTGATAGACGACGAGCTGCTGCCCGGGATCGCTGTTCACGGTCAGCGCCTCGTACGTCAGCGTCAGCTCGCCGACCAGGCGGTGCCGGAACCGCTTGGTCTCACGGGTCTTCTGCCGGATGTCGTGCCGCGCCCACAGCGCCCGGAACGCCGCGCTCCGCGCCGACAGCTCCTCGATCGTCGCCGTGAGCGCCGGGTCGTCGCCGCCGTCGCCGGTCGCGGCGCGCAGCCCGCCGACGGTGTTGACCGCCACGCGCTCCCAGTCCGGGTAGAAGCGCCGGGCGTCCGGGTCGAGGAAGACCAGCCGGGCCAGGTCGTCGCCGTGGAGGTGACCGTCGAACAGGGCGCGCCCGAGCGTGTTGGCGGCCAGCACGTTCAGGCGGCGGCCCAGCACCACGGCGGGGGTGGCCGGCCAGGCGGCCATCATCAGCGGCAGGTTCGTACCGACCCGCTCCGGCACCGCGGCCGGGCGGCGGCGCCCACCTGCGGCGGCGAGCCGCCGCAGGTGGGCCGCGGCCTCCTCGTCCAGCGCCAGCGCCTGGGCCAGCGCGTCGGCCACCTGCGGCGACGGGTGCCGCTCACGGCCCTGCTCCAGCCGTACGTAGTAGTCGTTGCTCACACCGGCCAGCAGGGCGACCTCTTCCCGGCGCAGGCCCGCGACCCGGCGCCGGGGGCCGGCCGGCAGGCCCAGCTCCCCGGGCGACACCAGCTCGCGGCGGGCCCGGAGGAACTCACCGAGCGCGTTGTTCCTGTTCACAATGGTTCAGGCTAGTTCGTTCGGCCGGGGGCGGGAGGCCCTGAAGGTGGCCGGGTCACTCCTATGATGCCGGCTGCCCGTCGGCGCGCCGCGGTACGGCCGGGGTCTCCGGGGAAGCGGGAGCCGATCGTGAGGAGCTGCAGGCGCGGGTCCAGGCGGGCGTCGACGACCTCGCCGAGCCGGGCGCCGAGCGGGGCGCGGAGCCGCCTGAGCGCCGGCCTCGCCGCCCGCGGGCGGATCAGCGAGATCGTCACCGAGTGCTCCTGACCCCGCGGCGCGCGGGCGGCGGGGGCGCGATACGGTCCCTGTGGACCTCGCGCGCGTCCGGGCGAGCACGGGCGCGCGCACGAGCCGGCACCGCCCGAGGAGTTCGCGTGTACTTGCTGACCAACCCCGTCAAGGACTACCCCTGGGGATCCCGCACCGACCTCGCCGCTCTCACCGGCAGGCCCGTGCCCTCTCCCGGTCCCGAGGCGGAGATGTGGCTCGGCGCCCATCCCTCGGGCCCGTCGATCCTGGCGGGCGACGGGCGGAGCCTGGCCGACGCGGTCGCCGCCGACCCGGCGGGCCAGCTCGGCGAGGCGGCGCTGGACCGCTTCGGGGAGCGGCTGCCCTACCTGATGAAGCTCATCGCCGTCGAGGCGCCGCTGTCGCTGCAGGTGCACCCGTCGGCGGCGCAGGCGGCCGACGGGCACGCCCGCGGGGTCTACGGCGACCCGTGGCCGAAGCCGGAGCTGATCCGGGCGCTGACGCCGTTCACCGCGCTGGCCGGGTTCCGCGACAGCGACCAGGCGGCGATGCTCATCGACCGGCTGGGCGTGCGCGCGCTGACGGACGTGGTGGCGCTGCTGGCCGCCGGGTCGCCGCTGGAGGCGCTGGCCGCGCTGCTGGCCGCGGGCGACGTGGCCGAGCAGGCCGGCTGGTCGGCCTCGGCGGTGCACCAGCCCGACTACGCGCTGGTGGCGCGGCTGGCGCGGCTCTATCCCGGCGACCCGGCCTGCCTGGCGCCGCTGCTGCTGCAACGGCACGAGCTCACGACCGGGCAGGCGCTGTTCCTGGAGGCGGGCGTGCTGCACTGCTACCTGCGGGGGTTCGGGGTGGAGATCATGGGCAGCTCCGACAACGTCATGCGCGCCGGGCTGACGTCCAAGCCGCTCAACGTGCCGGAGCTGCTCCACATCACCGATCCGGCCCGGGTGCCGCGTCCCCTGGAGGCGGGCGCGGACGGCGTCTACGCCACCTCGGCGGAGGAGTTCCGGCTGCGGCAGCTCACCGGCGGCGAGTGGCGGCTCGCGGGCGGTTCCCCGCGCATCCTGCTGTGCACGGCCGGTTCCGTGACGGTGGGGGAGCAGCGGCTGGGCGCGGGTGGGTCGGCGTTCCTCCCGGCCGCCGGGGGCGAGGCCGTCGCCCATGTCGACGGCCTCGCGTTCTGCGCCGAGCCGGCCCTGTAGCGACCCGCGGGTCAGGCGGGTTCGGAGAGGACGCGCTGGGCGACGGCGAAGGCGGCGTTGGCGGCCGGCACGCCGCAGTAGATCGCCGTCTGCAGCAGCACCTCGCCGATCTCGTCCGGGGTGAGCCCGTTGCGCAGCGCCGCCCGTACGTGCATCGCCAGCTCCTCCAGATGGCCGTGGGCGACGAGCGCGGTGAGGGTGACGCAGCTGCGGGTGCGCCGGTCGAGGCCGGGGCGCGTCCAGATCTCGCCCCACGCGTAGCGGGTGATCAGGTCCTGGAAGTCCCGGGTGAAGCCGGTGGTGCGGGCGATCGCCCGGTCCACGTGCGCGTCGCCGAGCACCTCGCGCCGCACCCGCATGCCCGGCACGGCGGGCAGGTGGGCGAGCAGCGCGGCGGTGACCGCCTCGGGCCGGTCGGGGCTGGCCAGGTGGGCCGCGCCAGGGACTTCCACCAGCGTGGCGTCCGGGATGCCGTCGGCGAGCGCCCTGGCGTGCGCCGGCGGCGTGGCCGGGTCCTGCCGCCCGGCCAGGACCAGCGCCGGGACCGCGATCCGGCCGAGCTCGCCGCGCACGTCGTAGCCGGCCAGCGCGTCACAGCAGGCCGCGTACCCCTCGGGGTCTGCGCCGGCCAGGTCGTCGAGCAGCTCCTGGTCGGCGGGCCCGGCGAACCAGCGCGCGGCGGTCGCCTCCAGCAGCGGCCCGGTGCCCTTCTCCCGCACCAGCGCAGCCCGCTCCCGCCAGCCCCGCGGCTCCCCGAACCGCGCCGACGAGCACACCATCGCCAGCGACCGCACCCGGCCGGGATGGCCGATCGCCAGCGTCGCCCCGATCGCCCCGCCGATGGAGACGCCCGCGTAGTGGAAGCTCTCCCACCCCTGGGCGCCGGTCGCCGCCAGGACGAGCGCGGCCAGGTCGTCCATCGTGCGGACGTCCTGGCGGGGAGCGCCGCCGTGCCCCGGCAGCTCGTACCTGAGCACCCGGAAGGTGCGCGCCAGAGCGGCCACCTGCGGCCGCCACACCTTCGCCGAGGTGCCCAGCGACGGGCCGAGCACCAGCGGCTCGCCACTTTCCGGGCCGTCCAGCGTGTACTGCAGCAAGGTCACTCCTCTTCCAGCGCCCTGTCGACCAGCGCACCGGCCGACCCGGTCGCCTGTCGCGGGAGTCGTACGGGCGCGTCCCGGTCGGCGGGGGCGCCGGGTACGCGGAGGTTGGCGCGCATGCGGTCCGGGTGCACGCGCAGGCCGGCGACCAGTTCGGCGGCGTCGCGGGCGGCGCCGGCCACCAGGCGCAGCGTCTCGCGCAGCGGCTGCCATTCGGCGTGCCAGGCCCCGGCGGGGCGCTCGTCCTCGGCGGCCAGCGAGCCGTACAGGATCGACGCCAGGGCGGGCGCCTGCCGTGACGCGGCGGCGATCATGGTGGCGCGGACCGGGTTGTGCTTGTGCGGCATGGACGACGAGCCGCCGCCCACGCCCTCCGACAGCTCGCCGATCTCCGTACGCGACAGCACCAGCACGTCCGCCGCGATCTTGCCGAGCGCCCCCGCCGTGAACGCCAGCGCCCCGGCCAGGTCGGCGACCGGCGTCCGCAGCACGTGCCAGGGCAGCGCCGGCTCGGCCAGCCCCACCTCACCGGCGAACCGCGCCACCAGCAGCAACCCGGCGTCCGCCCCCGGCCCCGGCCGCCCGGCGACGCCCGGGGCGTCGGTGGGGAAGTGAGCGGGGTGGAAGGCGGCCAGGGTGCCGGCGGCGCCGCCGAGCTGGGCCGGCAGGGTCCGGTGGACGGCCCGCAGCCGGTCGCGGGCGTCGGCCGCGAGCTTGCGCCAGCCGGCCGCCTTGAGCCCGAACGTGGTGGGCACCGCCTGCTGGGTGAGGGTGCGCGCGGCCATGACCGTGTCGCGGTGCGCGGCCGCCAGCCCGCCGAGCCCGGCGATCACCCGCTCGACGTCGGCCAGCGCCGGCCCGAGCGCGCGGTGGGCGGTCAGCATGAGGGCGGTGTCGAGGATGTCCTGGCTGGTGGCGCCCCGGTGGACGTGCTCGCCGTACGGGTGCGCGGCCCGGCGCAGGTCCTCGACGAGCGGGATGACGGGGTTGCCGCCGGACCGGGCGCGTACGACCAGTGCGGGCAGGTCGAACGCGGCGGCGCGGGCGGCGGCGGTGATGGCGGCGGCCGCCGGGGCGGGAGCCAGCCCGAGCGCGGCCTGCGCCCGGGTCAGCGCGGCCTCGGCGTCGAGCATGGCCTGCAGCAGCGCCACGTCGCCGGTGGCCTCGGCCGCCGCCCGCATGGGCGCCAGCAGCCCGAGGTCGGCGCCCGAAGTCCCCCCGTCACCCGAAGTCAAGGAAGACCGTCTCCTTCTCGCCCTGCAGGTGGATGTCGAACCGGTGGACGCCCTCGCGCTCCCGGGCCGCCACCAGCGTCTGCCGCCGCTGCGGGGGCAGCGTGTCCAGGAACGGGTCCTGCCCGAAATAGATCCTGGTGAACAGGTGGTGCATCAGCCCGCGGGCGAACACGCACACGCTGATGTAGCCGTTGCCGGGCATGACGGTGCGCAGCGTCCAGCGGCCGTCGGCGTCGGTGGGGACGCGGCCGAAGCCGGTGAAGTCGACGCCGTGCCTGCCGATGACGGTCCCGTCGACCGGGTCGCGCCGCAGCGTGCCGGGCGCGCCGCGCAGTCCGCCGGTCGCGTCGGCCTGCCAGAACTCCAGCAGCGCGTCGGGCACCGGGTCTCCGGCGCCGTCGTGGACGTACCCGTGGACGGTGATCGCGGCCGGATCGGACGCGGCGGCGAGGTCGCCGCCGCCGGCGAAGGGCAGCGCGTAGCCGTAGAACGGGCCGACCGTCTGCGAGGGGGTGGGGTTCATCGGCCTTCCTCCGTCCAGGTGGCGGCGGGCCCGTCGAGCACGATGTCCCACCGGTAGCCGAGTGACCACTCCGGCTGGGACAGCTCGTGCGCGTAGGCCGCGACGAGCCGCTGCCGGGCGCGTTCGTCGGTCACCGAGTTCAGGATCGGGTCGTACGGGAACAGCGGGTCGCCGGGGAAGTACATCTGCGTGACCAGCCGCTGCGTGAACGCGGCGCCGAACAGCGAGAAGTGGATGTGCGCCGGCCGCCAGGCGTTGACGTGGTTGCGCCACGGGTAGGCGCCGGGCTTGATCGTGGTGAACCTGTAGCGGCCCTCGTCGTCGGTCAGGCAGCGGCCGACGCCGGTGAAGTTGGGGTCGAGCGGCGCGGGGTGGTCGTCGCGCTGGTGCGGGTAGCGGCCGGAGGCGTTGGCCTGCCACACCTCGACGAGCTGGCCGCGCACGGGCCGGTCGTCGCGGTCGAGTACCCGGCCCTCGACGGTGATGCGTTCGCCGAGCGGCTCGCCCGGGTGCTGCCTGGTCAGGTCGGCGTCGTGGGCGGTGATGTCGGTGACGCCGAACACCGGCCCGGTCAGCTCGGCCGCCTCCGGGTCCTTGACGGAGATCAGCGGCTGCTTGGGGTGGCGCAGCACGCTGCTGCGGTAGGGGGGGAAGTCGCGGGAGGGGTGCCCGCCGGCCGTCCCGGCGGCGGCCTCCCGGAGCTCGCGGAGCTCGCGGTCGATGTCGGCCTGTGTGGGGGGTCGGGACATGTCGCTCACCTTTCGAGGACGACGGCCAGGCCCTGGCCGACGCCGATGCAGAGGGTGGCCAGGCCGGTGCCGGACCCGGCGGCGGCCAGCCGGTGGGCGACGGCGCCGGTGACGCGGGCGCCGGAGGCGCCGAGGGGGTGACCGAGGGCGATGGCGCCGCCGGACGGGTTGACGATGTCCGGGTCGAGGTCCGGCAGGAGCGCCAGGCAGCCGAGCGCCTGGGCGGCGAACGCCTCGTTCAGCTCGGCGGTGGCCAGCTCGGCGGCGTCCTTGCCGGCCTTGGCCAGCGCCCGGCGGGTGGCTTCGACGGGGCCGAGGCCGAAGTAGCGGGGTTCGAGCGCGCTGGCGGCGGTGGCGGTGATGCGGGCGAGCGGTTCCCGCCCGCGCAGCCCGGTCTCGTCGGTGAGCAGCAGCGCCGCCGCGCCGTCGCTGAGCGGGGAGGAGTTGCCGGCGGTGACGGTGCCGCCCGCGCGGAAGGCGGGCTTGAGCCGGGCGAGCGCCTCGGGCGAGGTGTCCTCCCGGATGCCCTCGTCGCGTTCCAGCCCGGCGATGGGCACGATCTCGCGCTCGAACGACGCCTTGGCCGCCTTCTGGTGGCTGGCCAGCGCGAACGCGTCCTGCTCGGCGCGGCCGATGCCGTGCTCGGCGGCGATGAGCTCGGCGCCCTCGCCGAGCGGGGCGGTGTGCTCGGCGGGCATGGCCGGGTTGACCAGCCGCCAGCCGAGCGTGGTCGACACCAGCTCCTGCGGGCCGGCCGGGAACGCCCGTTCCGGCTTGGGCAGCACCCACGGGGCGCGGGTCATCGACTCGACGCCGCCCGCGATCACCGCGGACGCGTCGCCGAGTGCGATCATCCGGTACGCCTGGACGATCGCCTCCATGCCGGAGCCGCACAGCCGGTTCACCGTCACGCCGGGCGTGGTCACCGGCAGCCCGGCCAGCAGCGCGGCCATCCGGGCGACGTTGCGGTTCTCCTCGCCGGCGCCGTTGGCGTTGCCGAGCACCACCTCGTCGGCGCTGTCCTGCCCGGTCCGTTCGGCCAGCGCCCTGACGGCGTGCGCGGCCAGGTCGTCGGGGCGCACCCCGGCCAGCGCGCCGCCGTAGCGCCCGAACGGCGTGCGGACGGCGTCCACGACGTAGACGGTCCTCATACGCGCACCTCCGCGTCCGTACGTTCCAGCAGGCCGGCCACGCTCACGCCGGGCGCGGTCTCCACCAGCGCCAGCCCGTCCGCGGTCACGTCGAGGACGCCCAGGTCGGTGATGATCCGGTGCACGCAGCGGCTGCCGGTGAGCGGCAGCGAGCACTCGGCGACGATCTTCGGCGAGCCGTCCTTGGCCGTGTGGTCCATGATGACGATGACCTTGCGGGCGCCGTGCACCAGGTCCATCGCCCCGCCCATGCCCTTGACGAGCTTGCCGGGCACCATCCAGTTGGCCAGGTCGCCGCGGGCCGACACCTGCATGGCGCCGAGCACCGCCACGTCGATGTGGCCGCCGCGGATCATGCCGAACGACAGCGCGGAGTCGAAGAACGACGCGCCGGGCAGCACGGTCACCGTCTCCTTGCCCGCGTTGATCAGGTCGGGGTCGACGGCGTCGGCGGCCGGATAGGGGCCGACGCCGAGGACGCCGTTCTCCGAATGCAGGACCACGTCCACGTCGGGCGGCAGGAACGAGGGGATGCGGGTGGGCAGCCCGATGCCGAGGTTGACGTAGTCGCCGTCGCGCAGCTCGGCCGCCGCCCGGGCGACCATCTCGTCGCGGCTCCAGCTCATGGGGTGATCGTCCGCCTCTCGATGGCCTTGTCGGCGGCCTGCTCGCGGGTGAGCGGCACGACCCGCTGGACGAAGACGCCCGGCAGGTGCACCTCGTCGGGGTCGAGGTCGGTCAGCTCCTCGACCTCGGCGATCGTGATCCGGCCGGCCATCGCGGCCAGCGGGTTGAAGTTGCGCGCGGCCTTGGCGAACACCAGGTTGCCGTAGCGGTCGCCCTTGGCGGCGCGCACCAGCGCGTAGTCGGTGGTGATCGCGCGTTCCAGAACGTACGGGACGCCGTCGAAGTCGCGGACCTCCTTGGGCGGCGAGGCGAGCGCCACCGACCCGTCGGGGGCGTGGCGCAGCGGCAGCCCGCCGTCGGCGATCGGCGTGCCGACGCCGGCCGGGGTGTAGAAGGCGGGGATGCCGGCACCGCCGGCGCGCAACCGCTCGGCCAGGCTGCCCTGCGGGGTCAGCTCCACCTCCAGCTCGCCGGCCAGGTACTGGCGGGCGAACTCCTTGTTGTCGCCGATGTAGGAGGCGGTGACGCGGGCGATGCGCCGGGCCGCGAGCAGCAGGCCCAGGCCGCCGCCGTCGACGCCGCAGTTGTTCGACACCACGCTGACGCCGGTCACACCGGAATCGTAGAGGGCCTGGATCAGCACGTTGGGGATGCCGCTGAGGCCGAAGCCGCCGACCGCGAACGACGCGCCGTCGCGCGCGCCGGCCAGCGCCTCCCCGGCCGTGGCGATCACCTTGTCTCTCCGCACGGGACTCCGTTCGGGGGTGTTCGCTAGGTGAACTTTAGTTCACTATCGTGGACGAGTATGCGCATCCGGGGGCGCTCCTGTCAAAGTGCCTCCAACGACCGAGGAGAAGCGGATGGAACCGGCTGGAACCCTGGAACGCGGGCTCGCCGTGCTGCGCGCGCTGGCCGCCGAGCCGGGGCGCCGGCTGCGCGCCACGGACCTGGTGCGCGCCACCGGCCTGGCCCGCTCCACGGTCGACCGCGTGCTGTCCACGCTGGCCCGCCTCGGCTACGTGCGGATGGAGGAGCGTGACGTGCTGCTCGCCCCGCCGCTGATGGAGCTGGGTGAGGCGTACCTGACCGCGAGCGGGCTGCCGGCCGCGCTCGGCCCGCACGCCGAACGGCTGGCCGGTGAGCTGGAGGAGTCGGTGTCGCTGTCGGTGCCGGACGGCGACGGGGTGCGCTTCGTCGGGCAGTACACCCGGCGGCGCACGATGTCGGTCGCCTTCCGCGTCGGCGACCTGCTGCCCGCCGGCCGCTGCGCCGCCGGGCTGGTCTTCCTCGACCCGGCCGCGCCGTACACGGTGGACGACCAGCTCATCGAGCCGGGGCTGATCGCGGTCGCGATGCCCGTGCGCGGCCCGGACGGCGCGGTGGCGTGCGCGCTCAGCGTGGTCAGCCACACCAGCAGGCACACCGCCGCCGGGCTGGCCGAACACGCCCTGCCGAGCATGCGGGCGACCGTGGCGCGGATGGAGGCGCGGATGGAGGCGCGGTCGGAGGCGCCGATGCGCGCGCCGATCGACACGGCGCCGGGGCGGCCGCTGCCGGGTGGGTCGCTGGCGGCCGGCCCGCCGGTGGGCGGGGCCGATCCGACGCGGGCGGTCAAGGGCGAGCTGGGCGCGGGCTACCTGCAGTCGCTGGCGCGCGGGCTGGCCGTGCTGGCGGCGTTCGGGTCGGGGCCCGGCGGGCTGAGCCTGGCCGCCGTCGCCAGGATCACCGGGCTGCCCCGCGCCACCGCCCGCCGGGCGCTGCTGACGCTGCAACGCCTCGGCTACGCCGCCGAGCGCGAGGGCCGGTTCGCGCCGCTGCCGAAGGTGCTGGAGCTGGGGTACGCGCAGCTGTCCGGGCGCACGTTCGGCGAGATCGTCCAGCCGCACCTGGCCGACCTGGTGGCGCGCGTGCGCCAGTCGGCGTCCGTCGCGGTGCTGTCGGGCGACGACGTCCTGTACGTGGCGCGGGTGCCCACGGTGAGCATCATGAGCGTGGACATCACCGTCGGCACCCGCTTCCCGGCGTACGCGACCTCGATGGGCCGGGTGCTGCTGGCCGGGTTGCCGGAGGAGCGGCTGGCCGGGATCGCGCCGAGGCCGCTGACCCGGCACACCGTCGGCTCCCCGGAGGAACTGGCGGAGGCCGTGCGCCGGGCGGCCAAGGACGGCTACGCCCTCGTCGACCAGGAGCTGGAGGAGGGGGTGAGGTCGATCGCGGTGCCGGTGCGCGGCCGGGACGGCCGGGTCGTCGCGGCGGTCAACGTCGCCACCCACGCCAGCCGCGCCACCCCCGCCGACCTGGTACGCGACCTGCTGCCCGCTCTCACCGAGACCGCCGCCAGGATGGAGGCGGACCTGGCGCACGCGCAAGGCCGAGGGGGAGCGGCCGGGTGAGCAGGGTCTACGATCTGGCGCAGAACACCGCCCGTTGTCGATGGGGGAGAGCCATGAGCGTGGGGTCGCGCCTGCACTGCGCCATCAGCTACGACCTGGGCGGGATCCGCGAGCGCGTCCGAGGCTACGCCCGGCGGGCCGGGCTCGACGGCGACCGGCTCAACGACCTGGTCCTGGCGGTGAACGAGGCCGTCACCAACGTGCTCGACCACGGCGGCGGCGCGGGTGTGGTGACCGCCGCCCGCGAAGGCTCCGGCATCATCGTCGAGATCGTCGACACGGCCGGCGTGCTGGCGCCGCGGCACCTGTCCGCCGCCCGGTCCGGGATCCCGACGCGCTCGCGCGGCATCGGTCTGTGGCTGATCCAGCGGCTGTGCGACGGCGTCACCCTCGACCATCCGCAGGGGCGCTCGCGGCTGCGGCTCCGCATGAACCTGGGCGAAGATCGCAAGGGTTGAACCGCCGCCCGGGTCCCTCTATAGTCCCGGTGACACTATCGGCACAATGCCGAAACTTTCGTCGGGGGACGGGATCGAGGAGCCCCCATGCGCAGCGTCATCGCCGCACTCTTATGCCTGCTCGTCGCCCTGACACCGGTCCCCGCCCTCGCGGCGGACGCCGCCTACGGCTTCGAGGACGGCACCGCCCAGGGCTGGCAGCCGCGCGGCGACGGCGTCACCGTCACCGCGACCGCCGCCGCCGCGCACACGGGCGCCGCCGCGCTGCACGTCGCCGGCCGGACGGCGAACTGGCACGGCGCCTCGCTGCCAGGCCCGTTCGAGCCCGGCGTCCAGTACACGGTGACCGCCTACGCCCGGCTGGTGAGCGGCGGGCCCGCCACCGTGGCGCTCACCGTCCAGCGCACTCCCGCGGGCGGCGAGGCCACGTACGAGCGGGTGGCCTCCGCCACCGTCACCGACACCGGCTGGACGCGGCTGTCGGGCACCTACACCCTCGCCCCCTCCTCCACGGACGTGCAGCTCTACGCCGAGAGCGCCGACGAGAGCGCCGCCTTCTACCTCGACGACATCGCACTCACCGCCCTGACGGACCCGGCGCGCACGCCCATCAGCACGGACTTCGAGGACGGCACCGCCCAGGACTGGGCCGCACGCGGCGCCGCCACGCTGACCGCCACCGCCGGGTCCGCCCACGCGGGCGCCCACGGCCTGGCCGTGACCGGCAGGTCCGCCTCCTGGGACGGCCCCGCGCTCAACGTGCTCGGCCGGATGGCCAAGGGCGACAAGTACGCCCTGTCCGTCTGGGTGCGCGGCACCGGCAAGCTCGGCCTGTCGATCGAGCGGCGCGCCGGCGACGCCATCAGCTACGAGCGGGTCGTCGCCCCCGCCGAGGCGGGCGAGTGGGTGCGCCTCCAGGGCTCCTACACGCTCGCGCACGACGCCGACTTCCTCAGCGTGTACGTCGAGTCCGAGACCGGCACCGAGCCCTTCGACCTCGACGACTTCACGCTGGCCTACGTCGAGCCCAAGCCGATCGAGACCGGCATCCCCGCGCTGAAGGACGTGGTCCCCTTCACCATGGGCACCGCCTTCACCCCCGCCGAGACGTTCGGCGAGCACGCCAAGCTCCTGGCCAGGCACTTCGACGGCGTCACCCCCGGCAACGACCTCAAGTGGGACGCCGTCCAGCCCGCCGAGGGGCAGTTCGCCTTCGCGCAGGCCGACGCCCTGGTCGGCTTCGCGGCCGAGCACGGCATGACGGTCCGCGGTCACACGCTGGCCTGGCACAGCCAGACGCCCGCCTGGGTGTTCGAGGGCGCCGACAAGCAGACGCTGCTGGCCCGCCTGGAGACCCACGTGCGCACCGTCGTCGGCCGCTACAAGGGCAGGATCGCCGCCTGGGACGTCGTCAACGAGGTCATCGACGAGAACCAGCCGGACGGGATGCGCCGCTCGCCGTGGTTCGAGATCGCCGGGCTGGACTTCATCAGGACGGCCTTCCGCGTCGCCCGCGAGACCGACCCGGACGCCGAACTGTTCATCAACGACTACAACACCGAATTCCCCCGCAAGCGCGAAGCCCTGTACGACCTGGTCGAGCGGCTGCGCGCCGAGGGGGTGCCGATCGACGGAGTCGGCCACCAACTGCACCTCAACGTCGAGCAGCCGCCCGCCTCCTGGGTCGAGGACACCGTCGAGCGCTTCGCCGCCCTCGGCGTCGACCAGCATGTCACCGAGCTCGACGTGAGCGTCTACACCGACTTCGTCTCCTCCTACGACACGATCCCGCCGGAACTGCTGGCCGCGCAGGGGCACCGCTACAAGGAGCTGTTCGACGTCTTCCGGCGGCAGGCGGACCGGCTCAGCTCGGTGACGATCTGGGGCAAGTCCGACGACGTGAGCTGGTTGCGCTCCTTCCCCATCACGCGGCTCAACGCGCCGCTGCCCTTCGACGACGACCTCCAGGCCAAGCCCGCCTACTGGGGGATCGCCGACCCGTCGAAGCTGCCCGCCCTGGTCCGGAGCCTGGAGGCGCCCGCCGCCTCGCCCAGGGTCGACGGTGAACGGGAGCTCGCCTGGGACCTGCTGCCCGACACGCCCGTCGCCCGCGTCGGCGACGTCTCCGCCGGCTGGCAGGCCCGCTCGTCGGAACGCGGCCTGTACGTGTTGGCCGAGGTCGAGGACGCCACCCGCGACCGGGCCGACCGGGTGACGTTCACGCTCGGCGGCACCCCGTACACCGTGTGGCGGGACGGCCGGCCCGGCGACGGCTTCCGCGCGGCCGTCCGGCGCACCCGCGACGGCTACCGCGTCGAGGCGCTGCTGCCCTCGCGCGCGAGCGACATCGAGGTCGCGGTGGGGGAGGCCAGGTGGGCGGGCCGGCTGACGTTCACCCCAGCGGTCGAGCACACCACCGCCGCCCGCGGCGAGCCCGTGCTCGACGGCGTCGTGGACGCCGCCTGGGCGCGGGCGCCGCGCGTGCGCACCGGCACCCGGATCGAGGGCGCCTCCGGCGCGAGCGCCACGGTCCGCTCGCTGTGGCGCGGCGACACCCTGTACGTGCTCGCCGAGGTGAGCGACGCCCAGCTGAGCGAGGAGTCGCCGAACCCGTGGGAGCAGGACTCCGTCGAGATCTTCGTCGACCCCGGCAACAACAAGACCAAGGGCTACGACGATGACGACGGCCAGTACCGGATCAGCTTCACCGGCACGCGGACGGTCGGCGGCACGTTCGACGCCTTCGCCGTCAAGGACAACCTGACCGGCGCGGCCCGGGCCGTGCCCGGCGGCTACGTCGTGGAGGCCGCGATCAAGCTGCCCACGGTGCCGCTGCGCAAGGGCACGCTGCTGGGCTTCGACGTGCAGGTCAACGACGCCACCGGCGCCGCCAGGACCGGCGCCGCGACCTGGCACGACGCCACCGGCCGGAGCTACCTGGACACCAGCCACTGGGGCGTGCTGCGGCTCTCCCGCTAACGAATCTACTTTGTAAAGGCGCCGGGCCGGGGCATCCTGGCCCGGCGCACACTCCAGAACCGGTCAGCCGGGATGACGCCGGATGAGCAGCATCGCGGCGTCGTCGAGCAACGGCCCGCCGGTGTGCCCGATGAGGTCGCCGCGCAGCGCGTCGAGCGCGGCCTGCGGGTCGTCGTCGGCCAGCAGCCCGGCCCGCTCGGTCAGCGGGTAGAACTCGCCGGCGGCGTTGCGCGCCTCCACGACCCCGTCGGTGAACAGCAGGATCTGGTCACCCTCGCCGAACTCCACCCGGTACGGCTTGGGCCGGTCGGCCGCCAGCGAGCCCAGCCCGAGCGGCAGCCCGTCCTGCGGCGGCTCCGCCACGGTGACGCGGCCGCCGCGGCCCAGCAGCAGCGGCGCCGGGTGGCCGCAGTTGAGCAGCGAGATCTCCGCCTCGTGCACCTCGGCCAGGATCGCGGTCACGAACATCTCGCCGCTCAGATGCCGGGCCAGGCTCGCCTCCAGCCGCTCGCCGACGCCGGCCAATTCGGCCTCGTCGTAGGCGGCCTCGCGGAAGGCGCCCAGTACCCAGGCGGCCGTCTCCACGGCGGCCAGCCCCTTGCCCTGGACGTCGCCGATCAGCAGCCGCACCCCGTGCGGCGTCGTCACCACCTCGTACAGGTCGCCGCCGATGCGCGCCTCGGCCGCCGCCGACGTGTAGGACAGCGCCACCCGCAGGTCGGCGGCGCGGCGCGGCACCGGGCGCAGCAGCACCCGCTGCGCCGCCTCGGCCACCATGCGCACGTTGGCCAGTTCCCGCTCGCGGGCGAGCCGCAGGTGGCTGGCGAGCATGCTGGCCGCGGTGACGCCGACGATGGTGGCGACGGTGACCGGGTTCTGGCGTTTGAACAGCAGGCCGTTGTAGAGCGACAGCAGCACGCAGATGACGAGCGCGACCACGCCGACCATCGCGGTGCGGCGCACGCTGCCCGACACGGAGGCGAACGTCGGGCCGAGGGTGAGCAGCGGCAGGAAGCCCAGCGACGGGCCGGCGAGCACGTCGATCACGGCGACGGCCAGCATCGCCGCGAACGGCAGCCGGCGCAGCACCCGCTGCGAGGTCTCGTTACGCTCTCGCTGCACAGCCCTCCCACCGCCGCTCCGGGATATCGGCCATAGAAACATCAATAGTTAACAAGATTCAAGCATTTCCGGGCGCGCCGCGTGCCGGGAAACGGGCGCCGCGTGCCGGGAGGCCCGGCACGCGGCCCTCAGCGGTGCACGGAATCAGCGCGGGTCAGCGCTGGTTCAGCGCTGATTCGGCGCTGATTCAGCGGGTTTCGCGTGTCTGGCGGCACGGCACGCAGTGCCGGGTGAGCGGCCGGATCTTCAGCCGCTCGAACGGGATCGCCGTGCCGCAGCCGTCGCACCGGCCGTAGGAGTGGTCGGCGAGCCGGTCCAGCGTGGCGTGGATGCCGGCGATGGTCCGCTCGGTGGCGGCCAGGTCGGCGAGCACGCTCTGGCGGGAGCCGTCGTCGGTGCCGGTGCTCTCCACCAGCTCCCGCAGTTCGTCCAGCCGGGAGGTGCGCCACATCAGCTGCGCCCGCAGGTCCTGGGCGATGGCCTGGACCTGGACGTCGCTGAGCATGGTGTTGTCTGTCATGGGTGATCCTCGAGTATGTGGAAGTCGCCGCCGCAGGTCGCGCAGTACGGCTCCTGAGGCGACCGCAGCAGAGTCTCGAACGGGATGAAGGCGCTGCACCGCCGGCAGGTGCCGTACAGGCCGCGGTCCATCCGTTCGATCGCGGCCTCGAGGGCGGCGACCGTCCGGGCACGCGGCCCTTCGGTCGTGCGGGCGGTGGCGAGCCGTTCCTCCAGCAGTTCGCGCAGCTCTTCGAGACGAGCCAGGTGCTGGGTGTAGTCCTGCATGAGTGTCTGCAATGAAGCCATGAGGCGGCGCTCCTAGCCAGAGATATGCCGACGGCTCCCCTGTGCCGCCCGGCTCACGGGCATGGCGAGGGGAGGGGGAGGACCTCTAGGCGAAGGGCGGGCTGCGCGAGCCCGCGGCGCGGTGGCCCGGCTGCTGGGGGCCCCGGATGGCGGCCGCCCCCGCCTGCGGCCACACCAGGGCCGGGGGCTCGGGCGCCTCGGCGCGGTGGCGGTCGGGCCACGGGCGCGGCAGGTGTTCGGCCCGGACGGGCGGTTGCGGCGGCGTGGCCAGCTCCGACACCTCCGCGCCCGGGGGCACGACGCCGGTGACGGTGTCGTGCTGGGACGGTGAGGCGAAGGCCCACGTGGGGGTCGCGGCGACGACGAGGATGGCGAGCAGCACCAGGCCCACCGCCGCCTTGAACGCGGCGGAGCCACGGGTGGTGCTCCAGGTCGCCATGAGGCCGACCATAGCCCACTTTCCGGCGGAGGGCACCGGCCCGACCGCGCCTCCCCTCCCCGGGCGCCGGATCAGGCTACGGTGAGGGGGCCACCACCACAGGAGAGGAGGGTGCCGTGCGGACCAGACTGCCCGCAGCGCTGCTCCTGCTGCTGTCGTGGTTCCTGCCCACGGCTGGCCACGCGCAGCTCACGGCCGGTGTCGCGCAAGCAGCCCTCCAGCCCACCGCCGCGGCCGGGCACGCCGCGGGCGAGGACTCCGAGGGCGGGCACCCCGCGGCCGGGCACGTCGCGGGCGAGGGTCCCGCGGCGGGGCGCGCCGAGGCTTGGCGTGCCGCAGGGCATCCGGGTGCCCGGCGCTCCCCCTACCTGCCGCCCACCGCCCATTCCTGGACGGCCTCGTACGACGCGACCGGCGGCAACGGGCCGGCGGTGCTGCCCTCGGGCGCGCACGCGCCGGGGCAGGCGCGGGCCGGTGCCGTGCGCCGGCACGGCGGCGCCGATCCCGTGGCGCGCCGGCCGGCCGCCACGCCCGCGCGGGCTCCTCCCTCCACACGGCTGTAGAAGGCTCTTTCCCGTTTTCCCAGCCTGTGGAGGCTTCTATGTCACGTGCGCCCTTGTGGCGTGCGCTGGCGGCGCTCGCCGTCATCGCGACCTCGATGGTCCTGGCCATCACCTCGGCGCCGCGCCTGGGGCTCGACCTGCGCGGCGGTACCCAGCTCGTCTTCGAGACGAAGGACTCGCCCACCGTCAAGGCCGACTCCGACGCCACCGACCGCGCGCTCGACGTGCTGCGCCGCCGCGCTGACGCGCTCGGCGTCGTCGATCCCACCCTGGTCCGCTCCGGCGAGAAGCGGATCATCGTCGAGCTGCCCGGCGTGCTCGACCCGCAGCAGGCGGCCGACGTCATCGGCCGCACCGCCCAGCTCGCCTTCCACCCGGTGGAGGGGATCGCCGAGCAGGGCGACAAGGACGCGCTGCCCGACGAGGGCGGGCAGTTGCTCAAGCTCGGACCCGTCGCCATCAGCGGCGACGGCGTCACCGACGCGGCCGCGCGCAGCGACCCGCAGACCGGCCCCGGCTGGTTCGTCACCGTCGACTTCCGTGACGCCGCCGCCTGGCAGAAGCTGACCGGGCAGGCGGCCTGCAGCCCGGCGGGCGACCCGAAGCGCCGGGTCGCGATCGTGCTCGACAAGGAGATCATCTCCTCGCCGCAGCTCGACCCCTCGGTGCCGTGCAACATCGGCATCCCGGGCGGATCCACCCAGATCACCGGCTCGTTCACGCACGAGGAGGCCCGCGAGCTGTCGGTGCTCATCAAGGGCGGCGCGCTGCCGGTGCCGCTGGAGCTGGTCGAGCAGCGCACGGTCGGCCCGACGCTCGGCGCCGACGCGATCGAGGCCAGCGCCAAGGCCGCGATCGCCGGCCTGATCATGACGACGCTGTTCATCGTCATCGTCTACCGGCTCGTCGGGCTGCTCGCCGCCGTCGCGCTGGCCTGTTACGGGCTGATCGCGTACGCGGCGCTGGTGGCGATGGGCGCCACGTTCACGCTGCCGGGGCTGGCCGGGTTCGTGCTGGCGATCGGCATGGCGGTCGACGCCAACGTGCTCGTGTTCGAGCGGGCCAGGGAGGAGTACGGGCAGGCGCCGCAGCGTGGCCTGAAACCGGCGCTCGCCCTGGGCTTCAAGAACGCCTGGAGCGCGATCGCCGACTCCAACATCACCACGCTGATCGCCGCCGGGCTGCTGTTCTGGCTGGCGTCGGGGCCGGTGAAGGGGTTCGGCGTGACGCTCGGCGTCGGCGTGCTCGCCTCGCTGGTGTCGGCCATGCTCATCACCCGGGTGCTGACCCAGCTGGTCATCGGCCGGGTGGGGCCGCGCGTGTCGGGCCTGGGCTCCATCGGCCGCGTGCGCACCTGGCTCACCGAGCGCGATCCGCAGCTCATGTCGGCCAGGAGGCTGTGGCTGGCCATCGCGGGCGGGCTCGCCGTGGTGGCGCTGGCCGGGCTGTTCGCGCGCGGGCTGAACTTCGGCGTGGAGTTCACCGGCGGCCGGGTCGTGGAGTTCGCCACTGCCAAGCAGATCGGCGCCGACGCCGCGCGCGAGGCCGTCGCGCGGGCCGGGTTCCCGTCGGCGGTGGTGCAGTCGTCCGGCGACGGCGTCCTCGTCCGCGCCGGGCAGATGGGCATCTCCGACGTGGCCAGGATCGAGGCGGCGCTGGAGGGCCAGGCGGGCGAGGTGACCAAGCGGCGCGACGAGTTCATCGGGCCCAGCCTCGGCGACGAGCTGCGCCGCAACGCCCTCATCGCGCTGGCCGTGGCCGTGGCCGCGCAGCTCGCCTACCTGGCGTTCCGCTTCCGGTGGACGTTCGGCACCGCCGCGGTGCTGGCGCTGCTGGTGGACGTGTCGCTGGTGATCGGCCTGTTCGCGTGGATGGGCAAGCCGATCGACGGCGTGTTCCTGGCCGCGATGCTCACCGTCGTCGGCTACTCCGTCAACGACAAGGTGGTGGTCTTCGACCGGGTCAGGGAGCTGTGGGCGGCCAGCCGCAAGGCGCCGCTGGCCGAGTCGGTCAACGGCGCGATCCTGCAGACGATGCCACGTACCGTCAACACCGGCATCGGCGCGCTGTTCATCCTGGTGGCGCTGGCCGTGTTCGGCGGCGACTCGCTGCGCGACTTCGCGATCGCGCTGGTGACGGGCGTCGTCGTGGGCACGCTGTCGTCGTCGTTCGTGGCCGGGCCGCTGGCGATCGCGCTGGGCCGGTTCGACCGCAAGCCGCCGCCCCAGCCGGCCGGACCGCGCAGGTCCCGCCCGCGCGAGGGGACCGGGGCCGTGCTGTAAAGAAATGTTTTGTACGGCCTTGAGCTGCTCGAACGGCCTGGCCGTCGATAATGACATGTTGTGAACAGCCCTCGCGGGGACATGCTCGCCGGTCTCCTGGAGGCCGGGCAGGAAGCGACGCTGGAGCGCCTGCCCGGCCTGGTGGACCGCTACGCCCGCCGGGCCGGCATCAGGCAGTGCCTGATCTACGTGGCCGATTTGCAGCAGAGCACGCTGCGCCTGCTCGCCGAGAACGGCGGCGTGGCCGGGCCAGGCCCCGACGGCAAGCCGCCCGCCGAGCTGCGCATCGACGCCACCTACGGCGGGCGGGCGTTCCAGGAGGTCCGCATCCTGCGCAAGCCCGGCGAGGGCGGGCTGGACTGCTGGTGGGTGCCGCTGCTGAACGGCGCCGAGCGCCTGGGCGTGCTCCGCGTCCTGATGGGCGGAACCCCCGCCGACGAGGCGGACGTCACGGCGCTGTCGTCGATGGTGGCGCTGCTGATGGTCAGCAAGCGCACCTACAGCGACTGCTACCCGAGGCTGGTGCGCTCGCGGCCGATGAACGTGGCCGCGGAGATGCTGTGGCACCTGATGCCGCCGCTGACGTTCGCCAACGCCGAGGTCACGGTCGCCGGGGTGCTGGAGCCCGCCTACGAGATCGGCGGCGACGCCTTCGACTACGCGGTCGCCGACGACATCGTGCACCTGGCCATCTTCGACGCCATGGGCCACGACGTGGCCGCCGGGCTGGCCGCCAACCTGGCGCTGGCCACCTGCCGCAACCTGCGCCGCCACGGCGCCGACCTGGCGAGCAACGGCGAGGGCATCGAGAACCTGCTGCTGCGCGAGTTCGGGGAGGCCGCCCGGTTCGTCACCGCCATCATGGCCGAATTCGACCTGCGCACCGGCATGCTCACCTGGGTCAACCGCGGCCACCACCCGCCCGTGCTCATCCGGGGCGGGCGCTGGGTCACCTCCCTGGAGTGCGCGCCCACGCCGCCGCTCGGCCTGGGCCTCGGCCTGCCCGTGACCGTCTGCCGTGAGCAGCTCGAACCCGGCGACCGCCTGCTCCTCTACACCGACGGCATCGTCGAGGCGGGCAGCACCCAGGGCCAGGAGTTCGGCGTCGCCCGCTTCGTGGACTTCATCCTGCGCCACTGCGCCGCCCGCCTGCCGGTGCCCGAGACGCTGCGCCGCCTCATCAAGGACGTCCTGGACCACCACGACGGCCGGTTGCAGGACGACGCGACCGTGCTGCTCACCGAGTGGCACGGCCGGGTGGGCACCTGCCCGGTCAAGGGCGAGCCGTAGGCGGGTGTGGGCCGGGCGGGCGCGGGCAGCGGAGCGGGAATGAAGATCGATGAGGTGTCGTCCTGGCGCGACCTCGACGACGCGGTCGCGCGGGCCAGCGAGCCGCGCGGCACCGGGCACGCGCACTCCGCCATGGTCTTCCGCGGCCTGGCGCGGGCCTCGTACACGCACGTGTCGAGCCTGTCGCGGCTGCGCGGCGACTACGCCGCCCTGGAACGGCACCTGGTGCGCAACTTCCGCAAGTACGCCCACTGCCGGCGGCCCGGCTCCACCGTGTGGGACTGGCTGGCGCTCGGCCAGCATCACGGGCTGCCCACCCGGCTGCTCGACTGGACGTTCTCGCCGCTGGTCGCGCTGCACTTCGCCACCGCGTCCTGGCCGGAGGACGACGCGGTGCTGCTGGGGGTGGACTGCCACGCGGCGCACCGGCTGCTGCCCGAGCCGATGCGCGCCGAGCTCGACAGGGAGGGCGCGCTGCTGTTCACCACCGAGATGCTGGCCGCGGTCGCGGGGGACCTGCCCAGCTTCGACCGGCTTTCGGAGGAGCCGTTCCTGGTCTTCTTCGAGCCGCCGTCGCTGGACGAGCGCGTGGTCAACCAGTCCTCGGTGCTGTCGGCGATGTCCCGGCCCACCCACCAGGTGCAGGAGTGGCTCGGCGAGCATCCCGGGCTGTGGCGGGCCTGGTCGATCCCGGCGCCGGTCAAGGCGGAGGTCCGCGAACGCCTCGACCAGGCCGGCGTCACCGAGCGGGTGCTGCTGCCCGGCCTCGACGGCCTGGCGGCCTGGTTGCGCCGCTACTACACCCCCGGCTCCACCGAGGACGGCACGCAGGGCGGCGCCTTCATGTCCGGAACGTCCACCGACCGGCAGCGGGAGGGCTGGATGGGCGCCTGACGTGCGAAAGCCCGATTTCTGGGGAGATGACCGTCAGGCGAATTGAGACAAGGGAGTGATGGCCATGCCGGAGGCGCGGATCGCGGTCGGGGTCGAGGAGGAGTTCCACATCGTCGACACACGCACGCGGCAGCTCGTCTCCCGCTCCGTGCTCCTGCTCGACATGCTGCCCGACGACCGCTTCACCGAGGAGTTGCAACGCTCCACCGTGGAGGCCAACAGCCGGCCCTGCCACAACCTGGCGGACCTGGCCCGCGACCTGAACGCGATGCGCCGCACCGCGATCACCGCCGCCGAGGAGGTCGGCCTGGGCATCGTCGCCGCCGGCAGCGTGCCGCTGGCCGACCTGGAGCAGATGAAGATCTCACCCGAGGCCCGCTACGAGCGCATGCTCGACGACTACCAGGTGCTCACCCGCGAGCAGCTCATCTGCGGCACCCAGGTGCACGCCGAGCTCGCCGACCGCGACCTGGCGATCGCCGTCGCGCACCGGCTGGCGCCCTGGCTGCCGCCGCTGCTCGCGCTCAGCGCCAGCTCCCCGTACTGGCTCGGCGCCGACACCGGCTACGCCAGCTACCGGACGCTGGTGTGGGAGCGCTGGCCCACCACCGGTCCGATGGCCCGCTTCGGCTCGGCCGCCGAGTACGAGGAGATGATCGCGGAACTCATCAGGTCCGGGGTGATCAGCGACGCCGGCATGATCTACTACGACATCCGCCCGTCCGCCCACGTGCCCACGGTCGAGCTGCGCATCTGCGACTCGTGCCCGCGCGTGGACGACATCGTGCTGATCGCCGGCCTGTTCCGGGCACTGGTGGCCAGGGAGCTGGCCGAGCTGCGCGACGACCCCGGCCGCGAGGTGCCGCTCGACCCGGTACGCGCCGCGCGCTGGCAGGCGGCCCGCTCCGGCCTGGAAGGCGAGCTCGTCGACCCCGTCGAAGGCACGCCCGCGCCGGCCGCCGACGTCGTCGCCCGCCTGGTCGGCGCGCTGCGCCCGCACCTGGAGGAGGCCGGCGACTGGGAGCTCGTCTCCGCCCTGGCCGAGGACGCGCTCGGCCGCGGCGGCTCGGCCGAGCGCCAGCGCCGCGCGTTCGCCCGCCGAGGCTCCCTGGCCGACGTGGTCGACCTGCTCCTGGACGAGACCAGACCGGGCGGCCTGACCACCGGCAGCGGCTACCCGTCGGCGGCCTGAGGTGTGCGGACTGAGCGGCGAGATCCGCTTCGACGGGCACAAGGCCGACCTCGGCGCCGTGGGCCGTATGACCGAGGCCATGCACGAGCGCGGCCCCGACGGCTCCGGCCTGTGGTCGCGCGGCCCGATCGCGCTCGGCCACCGCCGCCTGAAGATCATCGACCTGTCGGAGAAGGCCGCCCAGCCCATGGTCGACGCCGAACTCGGCCTCGAGGCGGTCTTCAACGGCTGCCTGTACAACTACCGCGAGCTGCGCGACGAGCTGCGCCGCGCCGGTTACCGCTTCTTCTCCGACTCCGACACCGAGGTCCTGGTCAAGGCCTACCACCGGTGGGGTCCCGCCTGCGTGGACCACTTCGCCGGCATGTTCGCCTTCGCCGTCTCCGAACGCGCCGGCGGCCGGCTCACTCTGGGCCGCGACCGGCTCGGCGTCAAGCCCCTCTACCTGGCCGCCGACGGCCGGCGGCTGCGCTTCGCCTCCACGCTGCCCGCCCTGCTCGCCGCGGGCGGCGTGGACACCGCCATCGACCGGGCCGCGCTGCATCACTACATGACCTTCCACTCGCTGGTGCCCGGCGAGCGCACGATCCTGGCCGGGGTCCGCAAGCTGCCGGCGGCCACCGTACGGACCTATGAACCGGACGGGACCGCCACCGACCGGCGCTACTGGGAGCCCGAGCACACGCCGGCCGAACGCCCGGCGCACGCGGGGGAGTGGCGGGAGGCCGTCCTGGAGTCGCTGCGCACCGCCGTGCGCCGGCGGATGGTCGCCGACGTGCCCGTGGGCGTGTTGCTGTCCGGCGGGCTGGACTCCAGCCTCATCGTCGCGCTGCTGGCCGAGGAGGGGCAGGCGGGGCTGGCCACGTTCAGCATCGGCTTCGAGTCCGCCGGGGGCGAGCGCGGCGACGAGTTCGCCTACTCCGACCTGGTCGCGCAGCGGTTCGGCACCGACCACCACCGCATCCGCGTGCCGGACTCGCGGCTGCTGTCCGGGGTGGAGCAGGCGGTGCTGGCGATGAGCGAGCCCATGGTCAGCCACGACTGCGTCGCCTTCCACCTGCTGGCCGGCGAGGTGTCCGGGCACGTCAAGGTCGTGCAGTCCGGGCAGGGCGCCGACGAGGTGTTCGCCGGCTACGACTGGTTCCCGCCGCTGGCCGGGGTGGCGCGGGACCGGGCGGCCGACACGTACCTCGCGGCGTTCAGGGACCGCCCGCACGACGACCTGGCGCGCATCCTCGCGCCCGAGCACCTGGTGGAGCGCGACGTCAGCGGCGAGTTCGTGCGCCGGCACCTGGCCGCGCCCGGCGCGGCGACCGCGCTGGACGCGGTGCTGCGCCTGGAGACCACCGCGATGCTCGTCGACGACCCGGTCAAACGCGTCGACAACATGACGATGGCGCACGGGCTGGAGGCGCGCACGCCGTTCCTCGACCACGAGCTGGTCGAGCTCGCCGCCGCCTGCCCCGCCGAGCTCAAGCTGGCCGGCGGCGGCAAGGGGGTGCTCAAGGACGCCGCCCGCAAGCTGCTGCCCGCCGAGGTGGTGGACCGGCCCAAGGGCTACTTCCCGGTGCCCGCCGTCCGGCACCCGGACGGGCCGCTCCTCGATCTCGTACGCGACGCGCTGACGAGCCCGGCGGCGCGCTCGCGCGGGCTGTTCCGGCAGGAGTACGTGGCCGGGCTGCTCGCCGGCCCCGAACGTGACCGGGCCGCCACCGGCGTCAGCGCGCTGTGGCAGGTCGGGCTGCTGGAGCTATGGCTGCAAGCGCACGGCATGTGACGCACCTTCCGTGGTCGTGCTGGGCGCCAGCTCTGGCGCCGGACTGCTCGGCGGTCGTCCACGGCAGTGACCACGACGGCACGCCGCGCGCCTGGATCCAGCCGGCGCGCGGCGCGTCCCGGCCCGTCCCCACCGGCCCGCATCCCGTCGTCGACGTGCACTGGGCGCCGACCGGCGCCCGGCTGGCCGTCCTGCTCGCCCCCGGCGGCGGCGAGCACACCGAGGTCTGGACGGTACGGCCGGACGGCGGCGACCTGCGGCCCCTGGCGGCGCCCTCGGGCGGGTCGGCGGTGTTCATCCGGTGGACCGAACGCGGCGAGGACCTCCTGGTGGCCGAGACCCACGCCGGTGGCCGCACCGACGCGGTGCTGGTGGACGCCGCCACCGGCGGCCGGCAGGTCGTCGCGTCCGGGACGCTGCTGCGGCCCGCGGCGGTGAGCCGCGACCACGCCACCGTGCTCGTGCGGCACGGGCCCCGGGGCGCGCGCCGCATGTCGGTGCGCCGGGTGGGGGGCGGCGAGCACGAGCTGCTGCCGGGGCTGCCGGGGACGACCGACTACGGCATCCTGTCCCCGGACGGGCGCATCGCCTACCTGGTCACCGACGCCGGCCGCGACCGCACCGCCCTCCTGGCCGTCCACGGCGACGAGCTGTGGGCGGACCGCCCGGCCGCGTACGGCGGCGGCCCCCGGGACGGCCCCGGCCCGCCCGGCGACGGCCCGGGGGCGAACCACCTGGGCGAAGGCGGTCCTCTGGAGGCCCATGCCCGGCGCGGGGGGCCGCACGGCGGTGGTCCGGTGGTGCTCGCCGAGCGGGAGGGGGCGGAGCTGGACCAGTTCGCGCTCAGCGCCGACGGGCGGCGGGCCGTCCTGGTGTGGAACGAGCGGGGCCGCTCCCGCCTGGAGCTCCTCGACCCGCGCACCGGCGTCACGGCCCCGCTGTCCCACCTGCCGGCCGACGTCGTGACCTCCATCCGCGTGTCGCTGGACGGCACCCGCGCCGTGCTGGCGGCCGAAGGCGCCGCCCAGCCGTCCCAGGTGTACGTGTGCAACCTGGCGAGCGGCGCCTACGAGCACGTCGCGGGCGCCGGCCGGCTGCCCGGGGCGGTCGAGGCCGAGCCGGTGCGCTTCGCGGCGCGCGACGGCCTCGAACTGGCCGCCTGGCTCTACCGGCCGCCCCGGGCGCAGGGGCCCGCGCCGTTCCTCGTCCATCTGCACGGCGGCCCCGAGGATCAGGAACGCCCCACCTTCAACCCGCTCTACCAGCATCTCCTCGCCTGCGGCATCGGCGTGTTCGCCCCGAACGTGCGCGGGTCGGCCGGCTACGGGCGCGCCTTCCGGGAGGCGGACGACCGCGAGCGCCGCTTCCGCGCCATCGACGACGTGGCCGACTGCGTCGCCGAACTCGTCAGGCTGGGCGCCGCCGACCCGTCGCGGATCGCCTGCATGGGCTGGTCGTACGGCGGCTACCTCACGCTCGCCGCGCTCGTCACCCATCCCGCCCTGTTCCGGGCGGGCGTCAACGTGTGCGGCATGGCGGACTTCGGCACCTTCTACGCCCGTACGGACCCGTGGGTCGCGGCCGCGGCCGTCCGCGAGTACGGCCACCCGGACACCGACCGGGACCTGCTGCGCGCCCTGTCGCCGCTGCGCTCCTTCGACCGGCTCCGCGCCCCGCTCCTGGTCGTGCACGGCCGCCACGACACCAACGTCCCCTTCCACCAGGCCGAGCAGATGCTGGAGGCCGCCGCCGCGCTCGGCCTGCCCTGCGACGCCCTGCTGTTCGACGACGAGGGCCACACGATCCGCCAGGTCGCCAACCGGGTCGCCTACATCACCAAGGTCACCGGCTGGCTCGAACACCATCTGATCGGTTCATTCGCGGACGGAAGGTGACCGCGAACCTCCCTACGGTGGCGCGTGACATCGCTTCACCTTTGGAGGAAACGTGCGACCGTTCACGATCGACTTCCCTCAGCGCGACCTCGACGACCTGCGCCGCCGCCTGCGCGACACCCGCTGGCCGGACACCGTCACCCCGGACACCGTCACCCCGGACACCGTCATCCCGGACACCGTCACTCCGGCCGGCTGGGACGCCGGGCCGCCGGCCTCCTTCATGCGCCGCCTGGTCGGCCACTGGCTCGACGGCTACGACTGGCGCGCCGTCGAAGCCGACCTCAACCGGTTGAACCACTTCACGACTCCCGTACGCGGGATGGACGTTCACTTCGTGAACGAACGGGCTTCCGGCGGGGCGGGCGTGCCCGTGGTGCTGCTGCACGGGTGGGCCGACTCCTTCCACCGGTACACGCACCTGATCGGCAGGCTCGGCGACTTCGACGTGGTGGTGCCCTCGCTGCCCGGGTTCGCGTTCTCCGCGCAGCCGCACGACGTGCCGATGACGGCCGGGCTCGCGGCCGAAGCCGTGGCGGGCGTCATGGAGACGCTCGGGTACGACCGGTACGTGGTGCACGGCGGCGACTGGGGCAGCACCACGGCGCAGGAACTCGCCCGGCTCCACCCCGGGCGGGTCATGGGACTGCACCTGACGGACGTCCCGTTCCCCAGCATCTTCCTGGTGGACGAGGAGTCCGCGACCCCGGCGGAGCGCCGCTTCCTGGAGGGCGTGCACACCTGGGCGGCCACCGAGACCGGATATGTCGCCATCCAGTCCACCAAACCGCAGACGCTCTCCTACGGGCTCGCCGACTCGCCCGCGGGGCTGGCCGCATGGCTCATCCAGCACTTCCACGCCCTGTCGGAGACGATGCCCGCCGACGACGACCTGATCACCAACGTGATGCTGTACTGGATCGGCAACTCCATCCGGTCGTCGATCCGCTACTACGCCGAGGGCATGCAGGCCGATCCGCCCGGCCGCGTCGCGGCGCCCACCGGGCTGGCGCTGTTCCCCAAGGACATCGGGTGCCCGCCCCGCGAGTTCGCCGAGCGCTTCTTCGACGTCACCCGCTACACCGTGATGGACCAGGGCGGCCACTTCGCCGCCCTGGAGGTGCCCGACCTGGTGGCCGGCGACCTGCGCGCCTTCGTCGGCACCCTGTGATGCCCGCGCCGCTTCTCACCTCCCGCCACCTCAACCGCGCCACCCTGGCCCGCCAGCACCTCCTCACCCGGACCCGGCTGCCGGCGCTGGACCTGGCCGGGCACCTCGTCGGACTGCAGGCGCAGGACCCGGACCCGCCCTACGTCGGCCTGTGGAGCAGGATCGATGGTTTCCGGCTCGGCGACCTCACCGAGTTGCTGGAGCGGCGCGAGATGGTGCGCGCGACCCTGTTCCGGGGGACGCAGCATCTCGTGCCGGCCCGCGACTACCTGTGGCTGCGCCCGCTGCTGGAGCCGATGCTCGCCCGGTGGCAGCGGGCCTCCTTCGGCAGGCTCACCGCCGGGATCGACCCCGCCGAGCTGGCCGCCGCCGCCCACGACCTGCTGAGCCGGGGGCCGCTGAACCGGCCCGACCTCGGCAGAGCCCTGGCCGCCCGCTGGCCGGGACACGACGCGGTGGCGCTCGCCCGCTCGGTGCAGGGGCTGCTCCCGATCGTCCACCCGCCGCCCGACGGCACCTGGCGGCGTCGCGGCCTTCGCCCTCGCCGCCCACTACCTCGACCAGCCCCTCGCCCCCGACGCCTGGTCACTCCCACCCGGAGCCACTCCGCCCGGCGACCTCGGGCCGCCCTCCGGGGAGAACGGCGGGACCGCCATCGCGGCCGCCGGGCGGACGGCGGCCGAGGCGCTGGTGCTGCGGTATCTGGCGGCGTTCGGACCGGCCACGGTGAAGGACGCGCAGGCGTGGAGCGGGCTGACGCGGTTGCGTGAGGTCGTGGCGGGGCTGCGGCCGGGGCCGGCGGTGTTCCGGGGCGAGGACGGGCAGGAGCTGTTCGACCTGCCGGACGCGCCGCGCCCGGACCCCGCCGTCCCCGCGCCCGCACGGTTCCTGGCCGCGCTGGACAACGTCGTTCTCGGGTACGCGGACCGTACCCGGCTGATGACCCCCGAGCAGCGGCCGTACACGATCGTCGAGGCGGCGCTGACGGTGGACGGCTTCGTCCGGGGGCTCTGGTCCCTGCGCGGCGGCACGCTGACGATCAAGCTGTTCGCGCCGCTGCGGCCGGCCGACGAGGACGCCGTCACTGCGGAGGGCGGCCGTCTGCTGAGCTTCGCCGCCGCGGGGGAGGGGAGCCACGACATCCGGTTCGTGTGCCACACCTGATCGCGCGGCGCCCCCAGCCGGGTCCAGCCACTGACCCACCCACGAACAGGATGGGCAGGCCGGGTGGTCAGAGGCCGAGGAAGGAGAGCACCTGGCGACCGGCCGGGCCGAGCCAGGTGGCGATGCCGCCGATGGCCTGGATCACCGTGACGCCCGCCCCGGCCAGGGCCCCGGCCCGCTCCAGCGCCGAGGTGAACGCGCCGAGGTGCTGCCCCATCCGTTCGCGGTCGGGCTCGGGCTGCCCGGCCTCCTGCTCCAGGGCGGCCAGCTCGCTCTCGGCGCCGTGGCGTTCGGACGAGGTCAGCCGGAGCTCGCCCAGCGCCCGGCGGAGCACGTCGAGATCGGCTCGCACGCCCGGGTCGGCGGCGCCGGCGTGCAGGTCGCGCCCGGCCACCTGCTGGTGGCCGTGCATGTTGAGGTTGCCGCTGCCGGCGTTGACCGGCCCGCTGACGTTGCCGAAACGAAAACTCTCCCCGGCCATGGAACGCCGCCTTTCTATCTCCGTCGTCTTTTGCGTGTCTCCGCTCTTTTGCGAGCGGCTTTGGCCATGGACAAGCCGAGGGCGGCGAGCAGTCCGCCGCCCAGGAAAAGCGCGAACCCGGCCGGCGCCGCCGGGATGCCGGCCAGCAATTCCCGCTGGAACGGATCAGATGAGAGGTCGCCCGAGAACACGCCGAAGATGACGCTGGCGAACAGGGCGAACCCCAGGAGCGAGACGCACGCGCCGAGTACGGCGATGCCGCGTCCGGGTCCTCGCCCCTGGAACACCTCGTCCCACGGGTCGTAGTCGTCGGTGAGGCGGATCTCGTCGCCGTAGATGTCGCCCCCGGCGATCTGCTGGTGGCCGCCGACGTTCATGTGCCCGCGCCCGGCGTTGACCGGCCCGGCCACGTCGCCGACCCGGTAGCCGAACTCCTGCTCGGGCTCCTCGGCCTGCATGAACCGCAGCGTGGCGAAGCCGATGCGCACCTGGTCGCCGTCGCGCAGCACATGGCCGGAGATGAGTTTGCGGCCGTTGACCCAGGTGCCGTTGAGCGACCCGAGATCGCTGATGACGGTGCGGCGGCCGTCGCTGTCGATGGAGGCGTGGCGGCGGCTGACCCCGTCCATGTCGAGCCGAATTCCGGCTCCTTGCGCGCTGCCGATTTCCGTACGCCCGGAGAAGATCTCAAAACTCGCGCCCGCCATCCTGCGGCTGGTGACCACCAGGCAAGGACGGGTAGCGTCATTATGGGACATATGCACTCCCTTTTACGGCAAGCGCGATAAGCTTCCAGCCCGGGATTGGCATACCGACAGTGTTCCGGAGGTAACAATCACCTACTTCCCGGATCATCGACAGCCACGGCAAATCCCGCTTTATCGGCAAACAGCATGAAATGCCAATCGCCCTTTCTCCGGTTCGCGCGAAGCCGGCGCGCCGGCGCCCCGCAGCGCATGATCACGGCCACGCCCGCACGCTCTCCGTGGGCGACGCGGCAGGACGAAGGCGCTGTTAGGATACGACTGTATCCATTCCGGTGAAGGGGCCCCTCATGCGCACACCCGACCAGCCGTCGGCGTTCACCAGTGACTCCGCCCGTGACAAGTACTACGCCGTCTATGACCGGGTGCTCGGCGAGCTGTGGCCGGTGCCGGTGGACGCCGTCGACGTGGAGACCCGCGCGGGCACGGTGCGGGTCCACCGGGCCGGGCCCGCCGAGGGGGATCCGGTGGTCCTCGTGGCCGGTGCCGGCGCGAACGCGCTGGCCTGGTACCGCTACATCGAGCCGCTGGCGCGCACGCGCCCGGTCCTCGTCGTCGACCCTCTCGGCGAGCCGGGCCGTTCGGTGCAGAGGCGGCCGCTCGCGACCGGCGCCGACGTCGGTGGCTGGATCACCGACGTCCTGGCCGAGGCCGGAGCCGAGCGTGCGCACGTGACGGGGTTCTCCGCCGGCGGCTGGGCCGCGATGGAGCAGCACCTCGGCGGGGGCGGCCGGGTCGCGGCGCTGACGCTGGTGGACCCGGGCGGCTTCGCACCGCTGCCCAGGCGGTTCATCCGGTGGGCCCTCGCCGGCGCCCTCGCCTCCACGCTTCCCCGCACGTTGCGGCACCGCATGGCCGGCGTGGTGAGCAACGGGGTGCTGCGCGAGGACGCGCTGGTGGAGCTGATGCGGGCCGGCTGGTCCTTCCGGCGGCGGGTGCCCATCCCGCCCACCTACACCGACGATCAGATACGCGCGGCGTCCGTCCCCGTGCAGGTGCTGCTGGGCGCCCGCAGCGCGCTGCTCGACGCTCAGACGCTGGCCGCCCGGCTGGCCGCCGTCGTGCCGTCGTGGCGCGTGGAGATCGTGCCCGGGACCGGGCACTCGCTGCCCGTCGAGGCTCCGGACCTGGTCGTCGACCGTATCCTCACCTTTCCCGGCCAGGCGCGGCCCGAGACCGCGACGCCTGAGCACAGCACGAACGGATAGGAAGCGGCATGCCCCGACAGGTGGATCATGATGAGCGGCGACGCCGGCTGACCGAGGCGCTGCTGCGGATCGCCAGTACCCGCGGTCTGCGGGCGGTGTCGATGCGGGAGATCGCCGCCGAGGCGGGGGTCTCGCTGCGCGTGGTCCAGTACTACTTCACGAACAAGCAGGCCCTGCTCGAATCCGGCCTCACCGAACTGGGCGCCCGCATGGACCGCCGGGTCAAGCAGCGGGCCGCCGCCTCGGGGGAGCTGACGCCGCGGGGCGTGCTCGCCGCCGTGCTCGGCGCGATCCTGCCCTTCGACGAGCAGAGCGAACTGGACTCCATGGCCTGGACCGCCTACTACAGCGCCGCGCTCACCGATCCGGCCCTCGCCGCGGTCGGGGTCACCCTGCCCAACGCGCTGGAGGACTTCCTCACCGCCCGGCTCGCCGCAGCGCGGCAGGCCGGGGACATCGCCCCCGATCGTGACCCGCGTACCGAGGTCGCCGGTCTGCTGGCTCTCGCCAACGGCCTGACCTCCAGTGTCCTCAGCCGTCAGCGCAGCCACGCGGCCGCCACCGAGATCATCGACTACTACCTGGACCGCCTGTTCGGACCGGCGGCCACCTGACCCGGCTACGCCGGTCGGGTCTCACGTCAGGGGCACGGCAGCGCTGATCGTGGTGCCTTCTCCGCGTACCCCGTTGACGGCCAGGCGGCCGCCCAGGCCCGCGATCGTGGCCCGCCGGTCGCGCAGCACGGCCTCGAAGGCGTCCGCCGACGTGCCCGAGCCGTCGTCGCTGACGGTCAGGCGAAGCCTGCCGGCCGTCAGGGTGAGGGCGACGGAGACGGTACGGGCCGAGCCCTGCCGCTCCACCTCCTCCAGGACGTCACGGAGCATGCCGTGCGCGAGCCCGGCCGCCATGGCCGGAAGGGGCTCCCGCGGCAGGGCCCAGACCCGCACCGTGATCCCGGTCCGCGCCGACCACTCGGCCAGGTGGTCCGCCAGAGGAACCGCGCGCATGGATGTCCTTTCGCGTCGTCCGCCGGGTCCGCGCCACCAGGATCGGGGCGGCGCGATTGTTCGGCAGCCCCCATCCAGCAGGCAAACAACGCATTTATCGGCAAAATGGACCGGGTTTGCGGCTGAAGGGTCTTGGTCGTCCAGGGGAAGGAGTGCCGCTGCGGTGGGTCGTCGTGAGAATCCGGTGGATCCGGCGGCGGGGCCGGTCGCCCGCTTCGCCTCCGAGTTGCGTCAGCTGCGCAAGGAGGCGGGCGGCCTCACCTACCGGGCCATGGCGGCGCGCGCGGGCTACTCGGTCACCACGCTGTCTCAGGCGGCGGCCGGTGAGCGGCTGGCATCGCTGCCCGTCGTCCTCGCCTTCGTGGAGACGTGCGGCGGAGACGCCGGAACATGGGAGCGCCGATGGCATCAGATCGCCCACGAACTGGCCGGCGCGAGACAGGACGAGGACGCCGCCGCCGGACCGTACCTCGGCCTGGCCCCGTACGACATCCACGACCGCGGTCGCTTCTTCGGACGTGACCGGCTCGTCGGGGAGTTGTACGAGTTGCTCCGGCGGCATCGTTTCGCCGCGGTGTTCGGCCCGTCGGGCAGCGGCAAGTCGTCGCTGCTGCGTGCCGGGCTGGTGCCCGCGGCGGACGGCGAAACGGGCGAACCCCTGGGGGAGAGCCGCGTCCTCACCCCCGGCGCTCACCCGATGCGGCACGCCGGCCGGCTCACCGGCGGCGAGGGCGGCTCCGGCACGCTGATCGTGGTCGACCAGTTCGAGGAGGTCTTCACGCTCTGCCGGGACCCGCGCGAGCGCGCGCAGTTCATCGACCTGCTGCTCGCCGCGCGCCAGGCGGGCAGCCTGACGCGGGTGGTCATAGCGGTTCGCGCCGATTTCTACGGGCGGTGCGCCGAACACCGCGAGCTGACCGCGGCCCTGCGCCGGGCCAACCTGCTGGTGGGGCCGATGCACCAGGAGGAGCTCAGGGAGGCGATCGTCCGGCCCGCCATGGCCGAGGGGCTGACGGTGGAGCGGGCGCTGACGGCCGCGATCGTCGCCGACGTCGCCGACGAGCCCGCGGCGCTCCCGCTGATGTCGCACGCCCTGCGGGAGGTCTGGCGCCGCCGTACCGGGAAGACCCTGACCCTGGCCGCCTACGAGAGCGTGGGCAGGGTCCACGGGGCGATCAGCCACACGGCGGAGCAGCTGTACGCCGGGCTGTCACCGGCGCAGGCGGTGATCGCCCGGCGCATCCTGCTCAGGCTGATCAGCCCGGGCGAGCAGGCCCAGGACACGCGCCGTCCCGCCGCCCGGGCGGAGCTGGACCCGTACGGCGGGACGGACACCGCGCCGGTCATCGAGCGGCTGGCCGCGGCCAGGCTTGTCACGCTGCACCGGGACACGGTGGAGCTCACGCACGAGGCCCTGATCGAGTCGTGGCCACGGCTGCGCGGCTGGGTGGACGAAGGCCGCGACCGCCTGCGCGCCCACCGGCAGCTGACCGAGGCGGCCCAGGCGTGGCAGGCGCACGGCCGCGACTCCGGGCTTCTCTACCGGGGCGTCCGCCTGACCGTCGCCGACAGGCTGTTCGCCGAGCCGGGGCACCGGGCCGACCTCACGCCCCTGGAACGCGACTTCGCCGACGCGAGCGCCGCGCTGGCCCGGCGCACCTCCCGCGCGCGGGTCGCCGTCTCGGCCGTCCTGGTGGTGCTGCTGGTGGCCTCCATGGCCGCGGCGGGAGTCGCCGTCCGGCAGGCCGGCCTCGCCGACGACCGGCTGGCCGAGGCGACGGCCCGGCTGGCCGCCAGGCGTGCCGCCGCCCTGCGGATGAGCGACCCGAAGCTGGCCCGCCGGCTGAGCGCCGCGGCCTGGCGCATCGCGCCGGTTGCCGAGACCAGGGGCGAGCTGATCGACTCGATGACGTTTCCGCTGGTGGACGTGGTCACCGTCCCGTACGGCGGGACCGATCTGGCGCACTGGCTCAGCGTGGACGGCGCCCGGCTGGCCGCGCACACGCCCGGCACGGGGGCCGGGCCGGGTGCGCTGCGCGTGCTCGACCTGGCCACGAACAGGGAGGTCGCCCGGGCGGCCTGGAGCGGGCAGCGGGTCTCGAACGTGGTGTGGAGCCCCGACGGCCGCACGCTGGCGGTGGACGACGGCGCCAACGCCCAGCTGTGGGCCGTCGGCGCCGCGGGCCTGACGGAGCTCGGCGTGGCGTTCCCCGGCCTCGCCCCGGCGGAGTTCAGCCCGGACGGCCGCCTGCTCATCGGGGTTCGCGGGGGCAGGAGTGAAGCGTGGAGCATCGCGGACCGGGCCCGCGTGCTCGACGAGCCGGTCGGCGCCGTCAGTCCCGACGGCCGGCTGGCCCTGGTGATCACGGCGAGGCCCGGGGGAGCGGCCGCCTCGCCGGCTTCCGGCGGCAGGGTGGAGCTCTGGGACCTCGGCCGGCGCGCGCCGCTCCGGGCTGCCTGGCTGCCGCGGACCGCGACGGAAGGCGTGTTCAGCCCGGACGGGAGGCATCTGGCCCTCTCCACCGGCGAGGGCATCCGGCTGTGGGAGATCTCCTCGGGCGAGGAGGTCCTGCCTCCGCTGCTCCCGCCCGCGCGGCGGCTGGAGTTCAGCGCCGACGGCCGGTTCCTGGCCGGGGTGCGGCCCGGAGGCTGGGTGGCGCTGTGGCGGGTGGACGACGGCACGCCGATGCTGGGCTTCTCGCTGCTTTCCGACGGCGGGAAAGGCGGGCCCCGGTTCTCGCCGGACGCCCGGACGCTGCGGGTGGCCGGCCAGTTCGGCACGGTGAACGTGCTGGACATCTCCCCCTTCACCCACGCCGAGGTGCTCGGCCCGGCCGGCGGCCGGCGGCTGCTCAGCCCGGACGGCCGTTTCCTGGTGACGGAGCGCCGGCGCGCGGGCGAGCCGGAGGTGCGGATCTGGGACGTCGCCGCGCGTGCGCCCGTGGGCGGGCCGCTGCCCGTCGGCGACCCGCCCGGGAGCGATCCCGCGCAGACGGCGTACTCCCCGGTGTTCAGCCCGGACGGGCGCACGCTGGCGCTGACCCATTCCGCGTCGCCCGTGGTGACCCTGTGGGACGCCGCGAGCGGCCGTGGCCTCGGCGCGCTGCGTGCCCGGCGGCAGGGGGCCGCCGGGGTCCTGACCGCGGCCTTCTCCCCCGACGGCCGGACGATCGCGATCGTCCCTCTCGGCGCGGGCCCGGGCGGCGGACGGGCGACCGGCGGCCTGCACGTCGACGACCTGGAGCTGTGGGACGCCGGAGGCGGGCGATGGATGCGGACCGTCCCCGGCGTGGGATCGGGCGTGCTGATCTTCGAGCCGGACGGGCGCCGGCTGCTGGTGGACGGATCCGGCAAGGGACGGGTCCTGGTCGACACGGCCACCGGGGAGATGGTCCCGCACCCGTCCGACGCCCGCGCCAAGGGGCGGATCCTGTTCAGGGGGGACAGCGGGGACAGCGGGGAGGGGGTCACGGGAGGCACTGCCGCGATCGGCGGCACGGACGGGCGCCTGACCTTCTGGGACAGGATGTTGCGCCGCCCGCTGGCCCCGCCGCAGACCGCGTACGCGGCTTCGGTCGAGGCTCTGGTCCCCTACCTCGGGGGTGAACTCCTCGCCACCGTCGCCGCCGAGGGCGAGTACGGCATCCAGCTGTGGGACTGGCGGGAGTTCCAGCGGATCGCCGCGCCGATCAGCTACGGCTCCCGGTCCGTGCCCGCCGTGGCCTTCAACCGGACGGCGCTGCTCATCTCCTCCGCCGACGGGTCCCTGCGCGAGATCACCGTCGATCCGGGCGCGGCCACGGCCACGATCTGCCGCCGCGACGGCGGCCTGTCGCCCGCCGAGTGGCGGCAGCACATCCCGGAGCTCGCCTACCGGGCGACCTGCGGCCACTCCTGACCGCGTGTCACGACCGGGACCCGGTGCGGCCGGCCGCCAGGTGGGGCCGCAGGGTCTCGGCGAGGTCGTGGCGAAGGGCGGCCGTCAGGGTGTCGTCGCCGCTGAGGGCCCACACGATGAGCGTCCCGTTGTAGGTGATCTGCACGGCGCGGGCCAGCGCCGTCACGTCGGCGCCGGGCGCGAGCTCGCCTGCCGCGACGCCGTCGGCGAGCAGTTCGGCGATCTCCTGCCGCATCCGGCGGGTGTGCTCGGCGGCGTGCTCGCGGAAGTCGGGATCAGTCAGGTCGAGCTGCAGGAAGCCGAGGCTGCCGGCCAGCTCGCGGGGGGTGGAGACGCCGGAGGCGAGCGAGGCGAGGGCCGCGTGCAGGGCGGCCAGCGGTGAGGCGTGCTCGCACCGGGCCTGTTCGAAGGGGGCGCCGGCGGTGCGGGCGGAGTGGGCGGCGACGGCGAGCAGCAGCCCGCGTTTGGAGCCGAACCGCTGCACGAGCGTGGCCGCGGCGAGCCCGGCCTCGCGGGCGGCGGCGGCCAGGGTGAAACCCTGCGGCCCGTGCAGGCTGATCGCCCGCGCCGAGGCCCGGAGGATCGCTTCGTCGCTGGTCGTACGGGGTCTGGCCATGCGTCTCCTTCGCGCCCTGTTTATAAACGAGCATACATTTACTAATGTGTGGTCCATGACTTCATGGAAAGACGTCGAAGCCGAGGCCCCCGGGCTGGCCGCGACCGTGCGCCGGCTGCTGGAAGGGCAGCGGCACAAGGTGCTGGCGACCCTGCGCGCGGACGGGTCGCCGAGGGTGAGCGGCACGGAGTCGCAGTTCCGCGACGGCGAGCTGTGGATGGGATCGATGGCGGGCGCCGTCAAGGCGCTCGACCTGCGCCGCGACCCGCGCATGGCGCTGCACGTGACCACGCCTGCCGAGCCGCCGGGCGGCGGGGCCTGGGAGGGTGACGCGAAGCTGGCCGGGCGGGCGGTCGAGGTCACCGACGAGGCGACGCTGGCCGCGTTCGAGCTGCCCGGCACCGATTCGCACCTGTTCAGGATCGAGGTGGCGGAGGTGGTGCTGACCCGGGTGGAGGGCGACGAGCTCGTCATCGACATGTGGCACCGGGGCAAGGGCGTCCGCCAGGTCCGGCGTAAGTGATCTACATTGTAAAGGCGCTCAGTGGACGGAGAATCCGCCGTCCACGTACAGCATCTGGCCGGTGACGAACGCCGAGGCATCGCCGGCCAGAAACACGGCGGCACCGGCGAAGTCGGCCGGGACGCCGTTGCGGCCGGCCATGTGGCGGGCGGCCAGTTGTTCGACACGGCCGGGGACGGCCTTCACCGGCTCGGTGAGCGGGGTGAGCACGAACCCGGGGATGATCGTGTTGACGCACACGCCGCGCGCCGACCACGCTTCGGCCTGGGAGCGGGTGAGCCCGCCGATGGCGGCCTTGGCCGCGCCGTACACGCCGCTGTCGCCGAAGGCGCTGATGGTCTGCTGGGAGCCGACGTTGATGACGCGGCCCCAGCCGCGTTCGGCCATGCGGGGGCCGAAGTGCTGGCCGAGCAGATAGGGGGCGGTCAGGTTGACGGCGATGGTCTGGTCGTAGTCGTCCTCGGTGAGCTCGGCCATGGGCTTGCGGATGTTGTTGGCGGCGTCGTTGACGAGGATGTCGATCCGCCCGGCCTGCTCGCACACCCGCCTGACGGCGGCGCGGTCGCCGAGGTCGGCGCTGATGGCGGTGGCGCCGACGCCGTGCCCGGTGAGCCGGTCGACGGCCTTGTCCAGCTCGGCCTGCCTGCGGGCGACGATGACGACCTCGGCGCCGGCCCGGCCGAGCGCTTCGGCCATCTCGTAGCCGATGCCGGAGCTGCCGCCGGTCACCAGCGCCCGGCGGCCGTCGAGGGAGAACAGCTCACGCAAGTAGTCGGACATGGCCGATGAAGCTAGCACGACACCTTCGCCGTGGCGTTGACCGGGGGAAGGTGGGCCGTCGCCCGCCGACCCGGTTTCCGACGACAGCCGCTGGGTGACGGGCCACTGGCTGGGCGCCTCTGGGGGAACGCTGCTGTAGCGGGCCGGTGTTCGCGGCGCTGCCCATAGGCCGGTTGCGCGGCAGATGCGGGAACAGGTAGGCTCGACTGCTCAGCAGATCAGCGGCAGTCCACAGAGCCTCCTATTAGGAGTATATCAGAGAATGGCTAATCGTCAAGATGCTCTTGCCGAGGCCCTTGACACCGAGCAGGGTGTCGTCTCGGCGCTGTACGGCAGGCTGGACGAAACGCGGCAGCGGGCGGCGCGGACGTTGCGCGACCTGCACGCCGGTGGCGCCGGCGGCTCGCGGCAGGCGCGGGTGGAGCGGGAGGTGCTGGCGGCCGAGCAGGCGCGCCGATTGGCGCAGCTGAACGCGGTCGAGCGTGGCCTGTGCTTCGGCCGGATCGACGACCGGGCGGGCCGCGCGACGTACGTGGGGCGGATCGGCCTGCGCGACGAGGAGCACGAGTCGGTGCTGATCGACTGGCGGGCGCCGGCGGCCCGCCCGTTCTACGTGGCGACCGCGACCGATCCGGGCGCTGTGGTGCGGCGCCGTCATCTGCACACGCGTGAGCGTACCGTCGTGGGGCTGGACGACGAGGTGTTCGACCTGGAGGGGATGAGCGACGGCGACCGGCGTTCGCTGGTGGGCGAGGCGGCGCTGCTGGCGGCGCTCCGGCGCGGCCGTACGGGCCGGATGGGTGACGTGGTGGCGACCATCCAGACCGAGCAGGACCGGGTGATCCGCGCCTCGCTGCAGGGGGCGCTGGTGGTGCAGGGCGGCCCGGGCACCGGCAAGACGGTCGCGGCGCTGCACCGGGCCGCCTACCTGCTCTACACCCACCGTGACACGTTGGAGCGGCGTGGTGTGCTGGTGGTGGGCCCGAACGCGATGTTCCTGCGCTACATCGGCCAGGTGCTGCCGGCGCTGGGCGAGACGCAGGTGGTGATGGCGACGCTCGGCGAGCTGTTCCCCGGGGTGGTGGCGACGGCGGCCGACCCGCCGCGCACCGCGATGGTCAAGGGTGACGCGCGGATGGCGGAGCTGGTCGCGGCGGCGGTGCGCGAACGTCAGCGGGTGCCGGGCGGCGACCTGGAGGTGGTGTCGGACGGGCTGACGCTGCGGGTGCCGGGCGAGGTGTGCGAGCGGCTGCGCGAGCGGGCGCGCGCGGTCCGGCTGCCGCACAACATGGCGCGCAAGCTGTACGTGACCGAGCTGCTGAAGGAGCTGGCCCTGGCGGAGGCGCGGGCGCTGGAGGCGGCGCTGCGTCTGGCGGAGATGGAGCTGGAGGATCCGGAGCTGCGTGAGCCGCTGGATCTGGAGGACGAGCTGGACGAGGTCGACGTGGCGCTGGCGTCGCAGCGGCTGTGGGCCGAGCCTGCGGTGCGGCGGGCGGTCGACGGGCTGTGGCCGGAGCTGACGCCGCAGCGGCTGGTGTCGGAGCTGCTGGCCTCGCCGCGGACGCTGAAGGCGGTGGCGCCGGCGGGGCTGGACTGGCGGCCGCTGGTGCGCGCTCGGGACGCGGAGTGGACGGTGGGCGACGTGCCGTTGCTGGACGGGGCGGCCGCGCTGCTGGGCCACGACGACTCCGCCGAGCGGACGGCGGGCCGCCTGGCCGAGCGGGAGCGGCGTGAGCGGGAGCTGTACGCCTACGAGGTGCTGGCGACGACCGGCCTGCTGGAGGAGGGCGTCTTCAAGGAGGCCGGGATGCTGGCCGAGCGGCACGACGGCGGCGGTGACGACCTGACGACCGCGGATCGGGCGGCGGCGGACCGGACGTGGGCGTACGGGCATGTGATCGTCGACGAGGCGCAGGAGCTGTCGGCGATGGCGTGGCGGCTGGTGATGCGGCGGGTGCCGGCCAAGTCGCTGACGGTGGTGGGCGACATCGCGCAGACGGGGTCGGCGGCGGGCGCGCGTTCGTGGGGTGAGGTGCTGGATCCGCATCTGCGGGGCCGCTGGCGGGTGGAGCGGCTGGAGGTGAACTACCGGACGCCGGCGCAGATCATGCGGGTGGCGGCCGGGGTGCTGCGCGCGATCGACCCGGGGCTGACGCCGCCGGAGTCGGTGCGTGAGGGCGACGCGCCGCCGAGGGCGGTGCGGTGCGGCCTGGCGGAGCTGCCGGCGCTGGTGGCGGAGGAGCTGGCGGCGATCGGCGAGGGCCGCGCCGGGGTGCTGGTGCCGGACGGGCTGCGGGGGCGGGCCGGGGAGCTGTTCCCGGGCGGTGACCTGGACGCGCCGGTGGTGGTGCTGACGGTGACGGAGGCCAAGGGGCTGGAGTTCGACGCGGTCGTGGTGGTGGATCCGGCGGGCATCGCGGCGCAGTCGCCGATGGGGCTGCGGGATCTGTACGTGGCGATGACGCGGGCGACGCGGCGGCTCACGGTGGCCCACGAGGGCGACCTGCCCGAGGTGCTGTCCGCCCTCACGTATGAATCTACAAAGTAAAGGAGGCGGGCCGGGGCGATTCAATCGAATCGCCCCGGCCCGAAAAACCAGCGCCGACGGGAGAGCCTCAGTCGCCGTACAGCTTGTCGGCGACCTGGCGCAGGCGGGTGGTGACGTGGTCGAGGCAGCGCAGCGTCTCGGTGTCGAGGTGCTCCATGATGCGCCGGTACTGCTGCAGGCCGGTGTTGTTGATCTCTTCGACGAGCTTGGCGCCGGCATCGGTGAGTTCGACGCGGCGTACGCGGCGGTCGTGGGGGTCCTCGTGGCGGCTGACGAGGCCGTGGGCGACGAGGCGGTCGACGAGCCCGGTGACGGTGGCGAGGGCGACGCCGAGGTGGTGGGCGAGGTCCTGGCCGGTGGCGGAGCCGTTGACGGCGACCAGCATGATGACTTTGAGCTGGCGCATCGTGAGGTTGGAGGTGAAGAGGGGGGATTTGTGCTGGGCGAAGACTCTGCCGAGGCCGCGCTGGGTTTCGGTGATCCGTTGGATCAGGTCTTCGCGTTCGTCGTTCACATGCACCTCTCGGTTCCTGAGAAGGTTATCAGGAAAGTCATGTAGGGCTAAATATTCGTATCAGGCGAAGTGTTAGTCTCGGGGCGAACTCTTGAAGGGGACCTCCATGACCGCACTCGCCCGGTTGAGCCTTGCCAACCGCAGCCTTGTGATACTGATCGCGGTCGTGCTCAGCGCCTTCGGCGCGTTCACGATCCCGCAGCTGAAGCAGCAGTTGCTGCCGTCCTTGTCCTTCCCCGGCGCGTTCGTGGTGGCGCCTTATCCGGGGGCTTCGCCGGAGATCGTGGAGGAGCAGGTCACCGAGCCGCTGGAGGATGCGTTCCAGGGGCTGGCCGGGATGGAGTCGATGACGTCGACGTCGAAGGAGGGCCTGGCGCAGATCCAGGTGGCCTTCACGTTCGGGACGGACATCGAGCAGTCGGTGAGCAAGATGCAGCAGGCGGTGAGCCGGGTGCAGAGCCGGCTGCCGGCTGACGTGGAGCCGCAGGTGGTGGCGGGTAACACCGATGACCTGCCGGTGCTGGTGCTGGCGGTGGGTGACGGCGGCGATCCGCGGGCGATGGCGGACAAGCTGAGTCAGATCATGGTGCCGGAGATCCAGTCGGTCGAGGGGGTGCGGGAGGCGGAGGTCACCGGCACTCGTGACGAGGTCGTGACGATCACGCCGGACGCGAAGAAGATGGCGCTGGCGGGGGTGTCGGCGGCGCAGATTCCCGAGGTGCTGAAGGCGAACGGGACGCCGATCCCGGCGGGCACGCTGGTGGATGACGGTAAGTCGCTGACGGTGCAGGTGGGTGCGCGGGTCGATTCGCTGGCGGAGTTGAAGGCCCTGTATCTGACGCCGGCTCAGCCGCAGGCGCAGCCGGGCCAGCCGCAGTCCGGTCAGGCGCGTCCGGGCCAGGCCCAGGCTCAGCCGCAGGGCCGGCCTCAGGGGCAGCAGCCGCAGGGGCAGCCGCAGGCGGTGGTGCAGCCTCGGCCGTTGAAGCCGGTGCAGCTGGGTGATGTGGCGACGGTGGAGCGTGGCCTGGCGGCCGCGACGACGATCACGCGGACGGACGGCAGGACGAGCCTGGGCGTGTCGGTGACGATGACGCCGGACGGCAACGCGGTGACGATCTCGCACGCGGTGCGCGACAAGCTGCCGGAGCTGACGCGGGCGCTGGGCGACAGTTCGGACACGGCGGTGGAGGTGGTCTTCGACCAGGCTCCCTACGTGGAGGAGTCGATCGAGAACCTGACGACGGAGGGCCTGCTGGGTCTGGCGTTCGCGGTGCTGGTCATCCTGGTGTTCCTGCTGTCGGTGCGGTCGACGATCGTGACGGCGGTGTCGATCCCGCTGTCGGTGGTGATCGCGCTGCTGGTGCTGTGGGCGGGCGACTATTCGCTGAACATGCTGACGCTGGGCGCGTTGACGATCGCGGTCGGGCGGGTGGTCGACGACTCGATCGTGGTGCTGGAGAACATCAAGCGTCATCTCGGCTACGGGGAGGCGAAGCTGTCGGCGATCCTCGCGGGTGTGCGTGAGGTGGCGGGGGCGGTGACGGCGTCGACGTTGACGACGGTGGCGGTGTTCGTGCCGATCGCGGTCGTGGGCGGCATGGTGGGTGAGTTGTTCAGCCCGTTCGCGATCACGGTGTCGGTGGCGTTGCTGGCGTCGCTGGTGGTGTCGCTGACGGTGGTGCCGGTGATGGCGTACTGGTTCCTGAAGGCGCCGGCGCTGTCGCCGGAGGAGGCGCGTAAGCAGCGTGAGGAGGCGGAGGCCAAGGAGCTGCGCAGTCCGTTGCAGCGGGCTTATCTGCCGGTTCTGCGGTTCGCTACCCGCTTCAAGCTGGTGACGGTGCTGATCGGGGTGGCGGTGTTCGTCGGCACGATGGGGCTGGCGGGCGGTCTGCAGACGAACTTCCTGGATTCGTCGGGGCAGAATTCGATCTCGTTGAGTCAGCGGATGCCGGTCGGGACGGATCTGGAGACGACGGACGAGGCCGCGGCCAAGGTGGAGGACGTGCTTTCCGGTGTGGAGGGCGTGGAGTCGTACCAGGTGACGGTGGGTGGCGGGAACGCGATGATGGGCGGGGCCGGGGGTGGCGCGGATCGGGCGTCGTACTCGGTGACGCTGGCGGAGGGTGCGGACACGCCGGCTGTGGAGCGGGCGTTGCGTGACCGGCTGGCGGATCTGTCGGGGATCGGTGAGGTGACGGTCGGCGGCGCGGGCGCGGGCGGGTTCTCCTCCGATTCGGTCGAGGTGATCGTACGGGCGCCGGACTCGCAGGCGTTGCGGTCGGCGGCGGACGCGGTGGCGTCGGCGATGGGTCAGGTTCCGGGGTTGCGTGATGTGGCGTCGAACCTGGAGTCGAGCGCGCCGCGGATCGAGGTGCGGGTCGACCGGGAGGAGGCTGCCGAGCGTGGCCTGTCGGAGGCGCAGGTGGGTCAGGCGGTGGCGCAGGCGTTCCGTGGTGCGCCGCTGGGTCAGCTGACGCTGGACGGCCGGGCGAGTGATCTGGTGCTGCGGGGTGGTGACGCGCCGGAGGATGTCAAGGCGGTGGAGGGTCTGCGGCTGCCGACGGCGGCGGGGCTGGTGAAGTTGTCGTCGGTGGCGGAGGTGGAGCGGGTCGCGGGTCCGACGCAGGTGACGCGGATCGACGGGGAGCGGTCGGCGACGGTGTCGGCGAAGGCGACTGCCGCGGATCTGGGCAGTGTGACGCAGGCGTTGACGGAGAAGCTGGACGGTCTGGGGTTGTCGGCGGGTGCGTCGTACGAGATCGGGGGCGCGTCGGCGGATCAGCAGGAGGCGTTCGCGGATCTGGGGCTGGCGATGCTGGCGGCAATCGCGATCGTGTTCATGATCATGGTGGCGACGTTCCGGAGTTTCGTGCAGCCGTTGATCCTGCTGGTGTCGGTGCCGTTCGCGGCGACGGGCGCGGTGGGGTTGCTGGTGGCGACGGACACGGCGATGGGTGTGCCGGCGTTGATCGGCATGCTGATGCTGATCGGCATCGTGGTGACGAACGCGATCGTGCTCATCGACCTGATCAATCAGTATCGGGATCAGGGGATGGGTGTGGTGGAGGCGGTCATCGAGGGTGGCCGGCGGCGGTTGCGTCCGATCCTGATGACGGCGGTGGCGACGATCTGCGCGCTGACGCCGATGGCGCTGGGCGTGACGGGGTCGGGCGGGTTCATCTCGCAGCCGCTGGCGATCGTGGTGATCGGCGGGTTGATCACGTCGACGTTGCTGACGCTGGTGCTGGTGCCGACGCTGTACACGATGGTGGAGCGGGCCAAGGAGCGGCTGCGGGGGACGCCGCAGGAGCCGAAGGCGGGCAAGGTGCTGGAGCCGGCCTGATCTTCCGGTGTGGTCGTGGCGGGCGTCTTCCCTTCTCGGGGAGGCGCCCGCGGGCGTTGCGGGGTGGTGGGTCTCCTCGGTGCGGTGCGGGCTGAGCGGGGTGAATACACTTGTCCAACGTGACTTCGAAGCCTCGCATCCCTGACGTTCTGGCCGCTCGTTACGCCTCCGCGGAGCTGACGCGCCTGTGGTCTCCCGAGTACAAGGTGGTGGCGGAGCGCCGGCTGTGGCTGGCGGTGCTGCGGGCCCAGGCGGAGCTGGGCGTGGCGGTGCCGGAGGGGGCGGCGGCCGATTACGAGAAGGTCGTCGAGCGGGTGGATCTGGATTCGATCGCGGCGCGTGAGCGGGTGACGCGGCACGATGTGAAGGCGCGGATCGAGGAGTTCAACGCGCTGGCGGGGCATGAGCAGGTGCACAAGGGGATGACCTCGCGTGACCTGACGGAGAACGTGGAGCAGTTGCAGGTGCGTGACAGCCTGCTGCTGGTGCGTGACCGGGTGGTGGCGTTGCTGGCGCGGCTGGCGGAGCTGGCGGCGCGCTATGACGAGACGGTGATGGCGGGCCGTTCGCACAATGTGGCGGCGCAGGCGACGACGCTGGGCAAGCGGTTCGCGTCGGCGGCCGATGAGTTGCTGGTGGCGTATCGGCGGTTGGAGGAGCTGCTGGCGCGTTATCCGCTGCGGGGGATCAAGGGGCCGGTGGGGACGGCTCAGGACATGCTGGATCTGCTGGGCGGTGATGAGGGGGCGCTGGCGGAGCTGGAGGGGCGGGTGGCGGCTCATCTGGGGTTCGCCGACCGGTTCACCAGTGTGGGGCAGGTCTATCCGCGGTCGCTGGATTTCGAGGTGGTGACGGCGCTGGTGCAGCTGGCGGCGGCGCCGTCGTCGCTGGCGAGGACGATCCGGCTGATGGCGGGGCACGAGCTGGTGACGGAGGGGTTCAAGGAGGGGCAGGTGGGCTCCTCGGCGATGCCGCACAAGATGAACACGCGCTCGTGTGAGCGGGTGAACGGGCTGACGGTGGTGTTGCGCGGTTACGCGTCGATGGTGGGGGAGCTGGCGGGGGACCAGTGGAACGAGGGTGACGTGTCGTGTTCGGTGGTGCGGCGGGTGGCGTTGCCGGACGCGTTCTTCGCCTTCGACGGGCTGGTGGAGACGATGCTGACGGTGCTGGAGGAGTTCGGGGCGTTCCCGGCGGTGGTGTCGGCGGAGCTGGACCGGTATCTGCCGTTCCTGGCGACGACGAAGATGCTGATGGCGGCGGTGCGTGCCGGGGTGGGGCGTGAGCAGGCGCATGAGCTGATCAAGGAGCATGCGGTGGCGTCGGCGCTGGCGATGCGGTCGCGGGGGGCGGCCAACGAGTTGCTGGCGCGGCTGGCGGCCGATGAGCGGTTCCCGCTGGATCGGGCGGAGCTGGAGGGGTTGCTGGCGGACCGGGTGTCGTTCACGGGTGCGGCGGCGGGTCAGGTGGCGTCGGTGGTGCGGCAGGTGGGTGAGGTGGTGGCGGCTCATCCGGAGGCGGCGGCTTACCGGCCGGGCGCGATCCTGTGACGTCGGGGCTGCCGGCGCCCGCTGCTCTGCGTGGGGCGGGGGGTGTGCGGGAGCTGGTGTCCCTGGCGCAGGTGCGTGAGGCGTGCGGGGATGACGATCTGCTGGTG
>NZ_LAVL01000005.1 GCF_001083785.1 Nonomuraea sp. SBT364 | reverse complement strand
TAAGAGCCAGACCAACCCCCCGCCAGCGCCCCCTTCCGGGGTCCACGCCCCCTCCGGGACGCGCGGCCCTTCAGCAGCGCCCGGCCCTTGCGGGAGATGCGGCCCCTCTGCGCCCCGCGAACCCCCCGAGGTAAGTCGCCCCTCGGAGGCGCGCGGGCCTGCAGGGGGGTGCCGCGCTTCAGGGGGACGCGGCGCCTCGGAGGCGCGCGGGGTGTCCGATTCGGTGGGTGTGGTCGGTAGGAGGCTTTCCTCGGTGGGGGCGTGCGCTTCTGCCAGCGTGCGGGCCTCTGCCAGGTAGGTCTGCGCCTGGCCCGGGCGGCCGCCGAGCCAGGCCGCCTCGGCCGCTTCCTTGTAGCGGAGCGCGCGGGTGAGCGACTCGGGGGTGAGCTCCGCCGCCCTCGCCAGAGCGGTGGCCGCGTCCCCGTACCCGCCCCTGGCCTGCGCCCGGGCGGCCGCCGCCGCCAGCGCGCCGGCCACCGACTCGTCCCGCCCCACGGCTGCGGCGGCCAGGTGCCATGCCCGGCGATCCGCGTCCACCAGCCCTGCCAGTACGCCGTGCGCCCGTCGCGATTCGGCGGGCCCGGCGGCGGCGTGCACCGCCGACCGGACCAGCGGGTGCCGGAACCGGACGACACCTCCGGACGCCACCACCAGCCCGGCCGCCTCCGCCTCGTGCAGCCCCGCCTCGTGCGCTGCCCTGGCGTGCGCTCCGCGGTCTTCGGCGACCGGTGTGGCGAGGGCCTCGGCGGCGTTCAGGATGAGCGAAAGGTCGCTCTCCAGGGCGGCCACGAGCAGGACCCGCCGGGCCGCCGCCGAGAGACGCGCCACCTGGTCACCGAAAAGCTGCTCACCCCCGGGCAGCGGGTCGGGCAGCGGCGCCCGCCCGGCGAGCTGGTCCGCCGTGAGCACCGCCACGGCCTCACCGAGCACGAGCGGGTTCCCGCCGGTGAGCGACACGAGCCGCGACCGTACCCCGGGCGCCACCACGGCCCGGGCGTCCAGCAGCGCGTCCGCGCTGTCGGCGTCCAGCCCGCCCACCGGCAGCTCGGGCAGTCCCTTGACCGCCGCGTCCCCGCGTACCGCCAGCACCATCCCGACCCGCTCGGTACGCAGCCGCCTGGCCGCGAACAGCAGCGCGTCGGCCGACGCCCGATCCACCCACTGGAAGTCGTCCACCAGGCAGACCAGCCCGCCCTCCGCCGCCGCCTCCACGAGCAGCGAGAGCACCCCGGCCGACACCAGGAACCGGTCCTCGCTGGGCGCCGCCATCCCGAACGCGCCCGCCACGGCGTCACGCTGCGGCCCCGGCAACGCGTCCAGCAGCCCGATCACCGGCCACACGAGCTGGTGCAAAGCCGCGTACGCCAGATCCGCCTCGCCCTCGACACCCCCGGCACGCAACACCGTCGCGTCCCCGGCGCGGGACGCCGCCTGGTCCAGCAGGGCGGACTTGCCCACCCCCGCCACACCGCGCAACACCAGTGCCCGCCCGTCACCGGCCAGCGTCGATCCGATCAGTTCGTCGATCGCGGCAGTCTCCGCGGCTCTGCCGTACAGCATGCTCGTGACCATATAGGGCCCTCAACCACCCGAAACCCACCCACCCTGACCCCGGCGAGCGCTCCGCCGTACGCGGGTGGGCGGGAACGCGAAAGCGCGCCCCCGGATGTCGGGGGCGCGCTTTCGGCGCCGATCACGGCCTCTTGCGAGAGACCTCGTCCGCCTTGTCGGACACCTTCGCGCCCGTGTGGTGCACGGTGTCCGCAGCCCTGTCGGACTTCTCGCCGACCCAACGCGACGCGTCGGAGGCGGAGTCCTTCATGTGCTCGGTCCACTGCTGGGCGTTGCGGCGATAGACCATGTAGCCCACCGCCCCCACAGCCAGACCGGTCATCAGGACGAGCATCGGCCAGCGCCGCGACTTCGGCTGCGCGGGATTCACCTTGTAGGCGGCCGAGTTGAGCATCGAGCTCACGGCCGGGGCGAGTTGGTCCTCGACCCGGTGCGCGGCGTTCTCTAGTCTTGGAGCAGCCCAATAGCGGGCGTCTTCGACTCGCCGGTTGGCGACCAGTTTTGCCTGGTCGGCCATCGGCGCCATACTGCGGCCGGTCTTCACGGCCTGGGCCTTCATCCGGCCCATCCACGTGGTGGGAACTTCTATGGCCACGCGGCGTCTTCCTAGTGTCAGGGACACGACTACCTCCCCTGTCGTTGGGGCCCCGCGCCTGACCTTCCCGGTACAAGGCGGCTCAATCATGACGAGCCGTGGGAGGATGGCACCGGAGGCCGTACGGCCATAGTCAACAAACACCACAAACCAACCCGGTGCATAGAGGAAGGCAGCTGTCTCGTGGCTGAGAAGCTGATCGCTAACCTGCAGACCAATCACGGCAATATCAAAGTAGAGCTCTTCCCCAACAAGGCTCCCAAAACGGTCCGAAACTTCGTCGAGCTCGCCGAGGGCAGCCGCGAGTGGACCCACCCGGGCACCGGTGAGAAGAGCACCAACCGCTACTACGACGGCACGATCTTCCACCGCATCATCCCGGACTTCATGATCCAGGGCGGTGACCCGCTGGGCCAGGGCATCGGCGGCCCCGGCTACGAGTTCGACGACGAGATCCACCCGGACCTCTACTTCAACCGGCCGTACCTGCTGGCGATGGCCAACGCGGGCATCCGGTTCGGCAAGGGGACCAACGGGTCGCAGTTCTTCATCACCTCGGTCGTGACGCCGCACCTCAACGGCAAGCACACGATCTTCGGCGAGGTCGTGGAGGGGCAGGACGTGGTCGACGCGATCTCCAAGGTCCGCACCGGGCGCAACAACCGGCCGGTCGAGGACGTCGTCCTGGAGAGCGTCACCATCGAGAGCATCCAGGCGTAGGCCCTTCGGGGGGTTGCGGTAGTTACGGCGCCGGGACGACGGCCCACGGGCGTGAGCTGGGGGGCGCGGTGGGGGCGGGGAGGTCATAGGCTGCGGTCATGACCGCCCAGCCGCCCAGCACGCCTCCGCAGCCCGAGCAGCCCGCCGAGGCGGTGCCGACGTGTTACCGGCATCCCGACCGTGAGACGTGGGTGCGCTGCCAGCGCTGCGAGCGGCCCATCTGCCCTGACTGCATGAGGGATGCCGCCGTCGGGTTCCAGTGTCCCGAATGCGTGGCCGAGGGAAACCGGGGGATCCGGCAGGCCAGGTCGGCCTTCGGCGGGGCGGTGGTGCGCACGCCGTACGTGACGTGGACCCTGCTGGCCGTCAACGTGCTGGTGTTCGGGGCGCAGTTCCTGACCGGGACGACCGTCACGAGCATGCTGGGCATGCATCCCGGTGTGGTGATCGTGAACGGCGACTACTACAGGCTGCTGTCCGCGGCGTTCGTGCACGACGGGCCGTTCCACATCCTGTTCAACTGCTGGGCCCTGTACGCGGTCGGCCCGTATCTGGAGCGGGCGTTCGGGCATGTCCGGTTCGTGGCGCTCTATCTGGTCAGCGCGTTCGGCGGGTCGGTGCTGGGGTTCTGGTTCGATCCGCTCGACACCTTCACCGTGGGCGCGTCCGGAGCGATCTTCGGGCTGTTCGGCGCCGTGTTCGTGGTGGGGCGCAGGCTGAACCTGGACGTGCGCGGCATCGCCGTGCTGCTCGTGATCAACCTGGCCATCACGTTCATCGTGCCCAACATCAGCTGGACAGGGCACATCGGCGGGCTGATCACGGGGGCGGCGCTGGCTGCCGCGCTGGCCTACGCCCCCAAGAACAACCGGACCCTGTGGCAGGTGCTGGCGATCGCGGCAATGGTGGTGCTGCTCGTGGCGCTCGTGGTGACCAGAACGGTCACCGTGCTCAGCGCGCTGAACTGACGTCGTCCCCAGGTGTGGAAAAGACTGTGGAAAGAACTAACGCCAGCGAGTGGAAAGCACCACACCGAAGATGATGAAAACAAACCCGATCAGCAGATTCCAGTTCTGCAGATCGCCGATGAAGGGCGCCCGGGGGGCCACGTAGTAGGTGGCGATCCACAGGATGCCGATGAGCCAGGCGGCGACCATCGTCGGCGCGAGCCAGCGCGGGCTGACCTTCACCTGCTGAGACTTCTGCGGCGGGGTGTAAACCGCCTTCTTGCGGGCCTTCGACTTGGGCACTGGGTTAACTCCTGCTGAGGGCCTGGGCTTCCGGATCGTCCGCAGGCTCTTCGTTTAGGTTAGTGCCCCAGGATAGTCGCCACGCGCACGACATGGCGATCCCCCGGGTCACGGTTCGTACCTGCTTACTCTGGGGCGGTGCGGGCCATGCTGCGGGCCGTGGGGGAGCTGAGCGTCACCGCGGGCCTGATCCTGATGCTGTTCTGCGCCTACCTGCTCTGGGGTACGGGCGCGTACACCCAGAGCCAGCAACTGGCGCTCCAGCGCGAGCTGGCTGACAGGAGCACCGGCCGGCTGGCGAGAATCGAGCTGGGCGAGGCCGTGGCGCTGCTGCGCATCCCGAAGCTGGGTCGCGGCTACCGCTACGCGGTGGTGGAGGGGGTGGACGCCGAGCACCTCAAGAAGGGGCCGGGCCACTACCCGGACAGCGCCATGCCCGGCAAAGTGGGAAATTTCGTGGTCTCGGGTCACCGCACCACGTACGCGGCCCCGTTCAACCGTCTGGACGAGCTCGAACGCGACGACGAGATCGTCGTGGAGGCCCGCGAGGCCCGCTATACCTACCGGGTGACCTCGCAGGACATCGTGGAGCCCGACGAGGTCGAGGTGCTCGCCCCAGTGCCCGGCAAGCCCGACATCCGGCCCATCCGTGCCTTCATCACCCTGTCGACCTGCCACCCCGAATACTCCGCCGCCCAGCGTCTCATCGTGTACGGGGTGCTCAAGGAGACCGAGCCCAGGAAGGAATGACATGTACGGCTGGATCTGGCGCAAGCTCCCCGGCAGTCGAGGCGCCAAGCTGGCGGGGGCCGTGGTGCTGGCGGCGGTCGCGGTGGCCGTACTCTGGTATGCCGTGTTCCCGCTCCTGGAGCCGGCGGTGACGCTCGACGAGGTGACCGTACGCCGATGACCCGTGTCCTCGTGGTGGACAACCACGACAGCTTCGTCCACAACATCGTCCAGTACCTCAAGGAACTGGGCGCCGAGTGTGACGTGCGCCCGCGCGACGAGGTGCGGGTGGACGACGCCGACGGGTTCGACGGCGTCCTGATCAGCCCGGGGCCCGGCACGCCGGAGGCGGCCGGGGTGAGCGTCCCGCTCGTTCACCACGCGAGGCTGACCGGGCGGCCGCTGCTCGGCGTCTGCCTCGGCCACCAGGCCATCGCCCGCGCGTTCGGCGCCGCCGTCGGCCGTGCTCCCGAGCCGGTGCACGGCAGGACCAGCGCCGTCGAGCACGACGGCCGGGGGGTCTTCGAGGGGCTGCCCACGCCCGTGCGGATGACCCGCTACCACTCCCTGGCCGTGCTGCCCGGCACGGTCCCGGACGTGCTGGAGGTGACCTCTCGCACCGGCGACGGCGTGATCATGGGCCTGCGGCACCGTGAGGCGCCCATCGAGGGCATCCAGTTCCACCCCGAATCGGTGCTTTCGGAGTACGGCCACCAGCTCCTTATGAACTGGTTGCGTGGATTCGTGTAACAAACGCCGGCCAGCGAGCGACTCCTAGATGAGCGTCCCCGCCGTTGCCCCCGAGCGGCGGGGGCGCTTCTTCATGCGAAGGCCGCCACCCCGCGGGGGATGGCGGCCCTTTCACGCCTGGTCAGCCGTTGAGGCCGCCGTCGAGCGGACCGTCGTCGCCCGGCGGCTCGTCCTCGGTCGGGAAGTCGTCCGTCGGCGTGTCGGTCGGGAAGTCGTCGGTCGGGAAGTCGTCCGTCGGTGTGTCGGTGGGCGTCGCGGCCGGGCCCTCCGAGACCACGATGGTGACCGTCATCTTCGGTGCGAGCTTGGCGCCCTCACCCGGGTTCTGCTGGATGACGGTGCCCGCGGCCTGCTCACTGGGCTGCGGGACGCTCTTGACCTTGAAGCCCTCGGACTCCAGCAGGCCCTTGGCCTCCTGCTCGGTCATGCCGAGCACGCTGGGCACGGTGGCCAGGGCCCTGGGGATGAAGAGCTTGACCGTGCCGCCCTTCTCCACCTCGGCGCCGGCCTTCGGGTCGGTCTGGAAGATCTTGCCCTGGGCCTTGGCGGACGACTTGGTCTCGACCACGCCCTTGAGCCCGAGCTCGCCGAGCAACTGGTTGGCCTCGTCGACACCCAGGCCGACGAGCCCGTCCGGCACCGCGACCTTCTCCGTACCCTTGGACACGAACAGCGTGACCGTGGCGCCCTCGTCGACCTTGGCGTTGGCGGCCGGGTCGGTCTTGATGACCGTGCCCTTGTCGAACTCGGCGCTGAACTCCTCGACCACCTTGGGGGTGAGCCCGGCGTTCTTCAGCTGGGTCTCGGCGTAGTCCTGCTCGGTGGAGACCAACTCGGGCACGGTGATCTGGGCGTCGGTGGGGGTCTGGCCGCCGCCGCCGCTGAGCACCACGTAGCCGATGGTGATGAAGGCGCCGATGATCAGCAACGGAATGACGATCCACAGAGCCGTCTTGACCGCGTTGTTGCCGCCGCCGTTGCTCGCCCGGCGCCGCCCCCGGCCTCCGCCGCCGCCACCCTCTTCGTAGTCGTAGGGCGGGATCGTGCTGGACCGCTGGGTGGCCGGGCCCTGCGCGGCCTGGGTGGCCGTCATCATGCGGGTGCCCTGGCCGTAGTTGCCGGTCACCGTCATCGTCTGCGCGTCGACGGGCATGCCCGACATGGCGCGCTGGATGTCGGCCCGCATCTCGCCCGCGCTCTGGTAGCGGTGGGCGGGGTCCTTGGCCATGGCCTTGAGCACGATGGCGTCGGCCCACGCCGGGATCTCCGGGTCGATCTGCGACGGCGGGATCGGCTCCTCGCGCACGTGCTGGTAGGCGATCGCGACGGGCGAGTCACCGGTGAACGGCGGCTGACCGGTCAGCAGCTCGTAGAGCAGGCACCCGGTGGAGTAGATGTCGCTGCGCGCGTCGACCCGCTCGCCGCGGGCCTGCTCCGGCGACAGGTACTGGGCGGTCCCTATCACCTGCGCGGTCTGCGTCATCGTCGCGGCGGAGTCGGCCATCGCGCGGGCGATGCCGAAGTCCATCACCTTGACGTCGCCCGCCCGCGTGATCATCACGTTGGCCGGCTTGATGTCGCGGTGCACGATGCCGCCGCGGTGGCTGTAGTCGAGGGCGCGCAGGATGCCGTCGACCAGCTCGACCGCGCGCTCCGGGAGCAGCCGGCGATCGGCGCGCAGTAGGTCGCGCAGCGTCCGCCCGTCGACGTACTCCATGACGATGTAGGGCACGGGAGTGCCGTCGGTGACGTCCTCGCCGGTGTCGTAGACGGCGACGACCGCGGGGTGGTTCAGCGACGCCGCCGACTGCGCCTCACGGCGGAAACGGGCTTGGAAGGTGTGGTCACGAGCCAGATCCGACCGGAGGGTTTTGATCGCGACGACCCGGTCAAGCCGGATGTCCCGGGCGCGATACACCTCGGCCATGCCGCCGCGTCCGACGACACCGTCGAGCTCGTAACGACCTCCGAGTTGCCGAGGCTGAGTCATTTCCTGCACTGTCCCTTACCGTTCATCTTGGTGCCGGCCTGCGCGGGGGGCGGCCGCCGGTGTCCATCATCGACCCGTTGGCACGTCACGTCTGCTCCTTCGTCGGGCTCGTCTCACCCGGGTCCGGTGTGGCCGACGTCGTCGGTGTCGGCGTGGGCGTCGGCGTCGGGGTCGGTGTGGGGGTCGGGGTACGGGTGGTGGTCGGGGTGGGTTTCGGCGTCGGCGATTTCGTCGGTGTTGCTGACTTGCTTACCGTAGCCGACCGCGAGGGTACCGGCTTAGTCGACTTCACCGTAACAACCGGGGGCCGACGGGTCTCCTTCTTGCCGGGCGACGGTTTGGGCTTCACGGGCCCAGCGGTCCGGGAGGCGGGCTCGGTGACCGGGGGCGGCGCCTGGACCGGGGCCCGGGCCGGCGCGAACGCGAACGCCCCGATCCCGACCGCCGCCGCGCATCCGGCCCCCGCGACCAGCGCCAGCGCGCGGCCACGCCGCCGCCGTCGCGCCGCGGGGACGGGCTGGTGCAGCACCGTCGAGGGGCCGTCGCCCAGGCTGTCGGTGGTCCGCTCGTCCTCAGGGTCGGGCGGGCGCACCTTGAAGCCGGACGGGTCGGTGAACATGCTCAGCTCGGCGCCCCCGTCGCCGCCGCCCGCCAGCGACTCCCGCAGCACGTACGCCCGGTCCGCGATCTCCAGCGCCGAGCCGGGCCGCTGCGCGGGGTCCTTGGCCAGCAGGGCCATGACCAGCTCGCGCACCGGGGCCGGCACGTCGACGCCGAGCGGCGGCGGCGTCTCGTTCAGGTGCAGCAGCGCGATCGCGACCGCGCTGTCGGCCCGGAACGGGGTGCGCCCGGACAGGCACTCGTAGGCCACCACGCCCAGCGAGTAGAGGTCGGTCGCGGGCGTCAGCGGCAGGCCCTGCGCCTGCTCGGGGCTGACGTACTGGGCGGTGCCGAGCACGGTGCCGGTCTGCGTGACCGGCGCGGCCTCCAGCGCGCGGGCGATGCCGAAGTCGGTCACCTTGATGGCGCCCTCGGGCGTGACGAGCAGGTTGCCCGGCTTCACGTCGCGGTGGATGATCCCCGACGCGTGCGCCACGTGCAGCGCCCTGGCCGTCTGGTGCAGCACGTCGAGCGTCACCTCGGGGCCGAGCGAGCCGTTGCGCGCCAGGATGGCCGACAGCGGCTCACCGTGCACCAGCTCCATCACCAGGTAGGCAAGGTCGCTGTGCTCGCCGTAGTCGAAGATCTGGGCGATGCCGGTGTCGGCCAGCCCCGCCGTGATGCGGGCCTCGTTGCGGAAGCGCTCACGGAAGGTGTGGTCGGCGTAGACGTGGCTGCGCAGCACCTTGACGGCCACCTCGCGGCCCAGCAGCTCATCGCGGGCACGCCAGACCTCCCCCATGCCACCGGCGGCGATGCGGGAGATCAGCAGGTAGCGGTTACCGAGCCGCATGGTCCTGCACGTTACAGTCCCTCACTACTTCAGCACCGCCTCCATCACGGTCCGCGCGATCGGGGCGGCGGTGCCGCCGCCCGTCGCCTCGGCGCCGACCCGGGCGGCGCCGGACTCCACCAGCACCGCCATCGCGATCTGCGGGTCGTTCGCCGGCGCGAAGGAGATGAACCACGCGTGCGGCGCCTGCCCCTCCGCCGTCTCGGCGGTGCCGGTCTTGCCCGCTACTTGGACGCCCGCGACCTGAGCTTGGTTCGCGGTTCCGTTCTGGACGACGCTGACCATCATGTCGCGCAGCTTGCCCGCCGTCTCCGGGCTGACCGCCTCGGTCAGCTCGTCGGGCTCGGCCTCGTCGATCGTGTCACCCTTGGAGTCGGTGATCTTGTTCACCAGGTACGGCTTCATCACCGTGCCATCGTTGGCGATGCCCGCCGCGATCATGGCCATCTGCAGCGGCGTCATCTGGTTGCTGCGCTGGCCGATCGAGGCCATGGCGACGGCCGACTGGTCCTCGCGGGGGCCGAAGTCGCTCTTGGCCGCCGGCATGGGAACGGCCAACGGCACGCCCATGCCGAACCGCTCCGTCTGCTCGCGCATCTTGTCGTAGCCGAGGTCCATGCCGATCGAGCCGAACGGCGTGTTGCAGGACCTCTCCAGCGCGTACACGAGCGTGACCTGGCCGGAGCCGCAGGCCGCGCCGCCGTAGTTGGGCAGGCCCACGGTGGTGTTGGGCAGCTTGAGCACCTGCGGCGCGTCGACCACGGTCTGCGGCGTGCGGCTGGGGTCGTCCTCCAGGAACGCCGCCGCCGTGACCACCTTGAACGTCGAGCCCGGCGGGTAGGTGCGGTCGATGTTGCGGTTGAGCAGCGGCTGGCTCTTGTCCTTGGCCAGCTCGTCATAGCGGCTGAACACCGAGCCCTTGTCGGTGCCCGACAGCTCGACCGGGTCGTAGGTGGGCAGCGAGACCATCGCCAGGATGGCGCCGGTCTTCGGGTTGATCGCGACCACGGCGCCGCGCTTGCCGCTCTGCCGCAGCGCGTCGTAGGCGGCCTTCTGCGCCCTCGGGTCGATCGTCAGGTCGACGTTGGCGCCCCTGGTCGGCTCGCCCGTGAACAGGTCGATGCCGCGCTGCAGCAGCAGGTCGGCGCTGGAGCCGTCGAGCAGGTCGTTGCGGTAGTGCTCGATGCCGGCCTCGCTCTCGGGCGAGAAGAAGCCGGTCAGGTGCGCGTAGAGCTTGCCCTCCGGGTACTGCCTGACGAACTTGAAGTCGTTGCTGTCGGTCTCCTTCGACTGCGCGAGGATCACCTTGCCACCCGCCGTGATGCGCCCGCGCTGAACGGCGTAGCGGTCGTAGAAGTTGCGGGTGTTGCGGGCGTCGTCGCTCAGCTTCTCGGCGCGGACCGTCTGGAGCACGTTGACGTTGATCATCAGCAGCGCGAACATGGCCAGACAGGCCACGGCCGCACGCTTGATCGTTCCGTTCATCGCTGGAACACCTGCGTCATTCCCTCGTTCTGGATCGCCTGGGGCGGGGGGCGCCGAGCGGCATCAGACATGCGTACCAGGAGCGCGATAAGGATCCAGTTAGCCAGCAACGCCGAGCCACCCTGTGACATGAACGGGGTGACCAGGCCGGTCAGCGGGATGAGATTGGTCACGCCGCCGACGATGATGAAGACCTGCCAGGCCAGCAGGAACGACAGGCCGCCGGCGAGCAGCTTGGAGAACGGGTCGCGGGCCGCGAGCGAGGTGCGCAGGCCGCGCTCCACCAGCAGCGCGTAGATCATCAGCAGCGCCATCAGGCCGGTCAGGCCCAGCTCCTCGCCGGTGGCGGCGAAGATGAAGTCGGAGAAGGCCAGCGGGATCAGCTCCGGGTGGCCCTGGCCGAGCCCGGTGCCGAGGATGCCGCCCGACCCCATGGCGAACAGGCCCTGCATGAGCTGCCCGCTGCCGCCGATCTTCTCGTATAGCTCGGCGTCCGCGGGGTTGAGGAAGACCTCGAAACGGGCCTGGACGTGGTCGAAGAGCATGCCGGCCAGCATGGCGCCGCCGACGAAGAGCAGGATGCCGATGATCACCCAGGAGCTGCGCTGCGTGGCGATGTAGAGCATCACGATGAAGGTGCCGAACAGCAGCAGCGACGAGCCCAGGTCCTTCTGCATGACCAGGATGCCCAGGCTGACGCCCCAGGTGATGAGCACCGGGCCGAGGTCGCGGGCGCGCGGCAGGTCGATGAACAGCAGCCGGCGCCCGGCGAGGGCGAGCACGTCGCGCTTGGCCACCAGGTAGCCGGCGAAGAAGACGACCAGGGCGAGCTTGGCGAACTCGGCGGGCTGGAGCTGCCCGAGACCGGGGACGCCGATCCAGATCCGGGCGCCGTTGATCTCCTGGCCGAGGAACGGCGTCAGCGGCGAGATGAGCAGCACCAGCCCGAGCGCGCCCGCCGTGTAGGTGAGCCGCTGGAGCGCGCGGTGGTCGCGCATGAAGATCAGGGTGACGCTGAAGAGCACGACGCCCACGAGTGTCCACAGGATCTGCGAGCTGGGTGAGGCCAGCGTGGCCGACGGCAGCTTCGAGGGAGACTCGGACAACCGGAAGATCATGACCAGTCCGAGCCCGTTGACGACCGTGACCAGCGGCAGGATCAGCGGATCGGCCCACGGGGCGAACTTGGCGAGCACCAGGTAGGCGGCCAGCATCAGCCCGCCCAGGCTCAGGCCGTACGTCAGCATGCCCGACGGGATCTCCCCGTTCATCGCCAGGCCGACGTTGGCGTAGGCGCCCATGGTGATGACGACCGCGAACGCGAGCATGACGAGCTGGGCCACGCGTCGCTTGGCGGGCATGGGCACGGGGGAAGCGGCCACTTCGCTCATTTATTGAGGTTTCGTCTTCGTCGGCGTGGTGGATGGCGTCGGGCTCGCGGTCGCGTCAGGGGTGCTGGTGGCCTTCTGGTCGGCGAAGTTCAGGCTGTTGATCCTGGTGAGCCCCTCGGCGACGTTGGTGACCTCGATGCCGTCCTTGATGAGGGCCTGGTCGGGGGGAGACAGCTCGGACACGGAACGGCCGGTGCGCTCGGCGACCTTGAAGAACTGCAGCGGGCCGACCTCCTGCTGGATTCCCTGGAACACGACCACCTCGTCGTTCAGGGTGCCGACGAAGAACTGCTCCTGGGTGTACTGCCAGCCGAAGTAGCCGCCGACGCCCACGATGGCGGCCACGGAGAACGCCGAGGCCAGCACGGGCCACATGCGGCGGCGGCGCGCCGGCCGGCCGGCCGCCTGGGCGATCGGCTCCTCGAAGTCCTCGTCGTCGCCGATCACCGGCTGCGGGGCGGTCACCGCGCCGGCCCGCCCCGGAGAGGTGTCTTCCGATCTGATGCGGCTCATGCCCGCCGCGCCGACGACCGCCGCCTCCATCGGAGGCTGATGCTCGTCGCCGATCTCCAGCACGTCGGCGAGCACGCAGGTGATGTTGTCGGGCCCGCCCCCACGGTTGGCCAGGTCGATGAGCTGGCGGACGACCTCTTCGGGGTCGTCGAGGTTGGTGAGGGTCGCGTGCAGCGTCTCCGCGCTCACCACGCCGGACAGCCCGTCGGAGCAGAGCAGGTAGCGGTCGCCCACCTGGGCCTCGCGCAGCGTGAGGTCGGGGTCGACCTCGCCGCTGCCGTCGAGCGCGCGCAGCAGGATCGAGCGCTGCGGATGCGTCGCGGCCTCCTCGGGCGTGATGCGGCCGTCGTCGACGAGCTGCTGCACCAGGGTGTGGTCGTGGGTGATCTGGTAGAGCTCCCCACGTCTGAGCAGGTAGGCGCGCGAGTCGCCGACGTGCACCAGCGCGACCTGGGCGCCGCTCCACAGCATGGCCGTGAGCGTGGTGCCCATGCCCTTGAGGCTGGGATCGCGACCCACCATCTCGTGGAGCTTGCGATTGGCGTCGCGAACGGCCGCCTCGATGGCGTTGAGCAGGTCACCCCCCTGCTGGGCCTCGTCCAGGGAGGCCATGGCGGCGATGGCGACGGAGCTCGCCACCTCGCCGTGTGCGTGCCCGCCCATGCCGTCGGCGACGGCGAGCAGGCGGCCGCTGGCGTACGCCGAGTCCTCGTTCCCTTCGCGGAGGAGGCCGACGTCCGAGCGGGCGGCGTAGCGGAGTGCGATGGTCATTTGCGCAATTCAATGACTGTCTTGCCGACGCGGATCGGAACACCGAGCGGCACCGGGGTCGGACGGGTGACTTTCGAGCGGTCGAGATACGTGCCGTTGGTAGAGCCGAGATCTTCCACGATCCACTGACCGTCCTGAGGGAAGAGCCGGGCATGGCGGCTGGATGCGTAGTCATCGCTGACGACCAGCGTCGCGTCGTTGGCCCGGCCAATGGTGATGGGCGTCTCCGTGAGGTTAATGGTGGTGCCTTGCAGTGGGCCACCTGTCACGATGAGCTGGCGTGGCTCGCCCTTCTTGTTCTTGGGCTTCGCCATGGGTTTGGCGGGTTTGACCCCCTTGCGCGGGCTGGCGGGAGCAGTGCGTGACCCGAACAAGTCCGTCCGGATCACGCCGACTGCGGCAATGACGAAGAACCACAGCACCGCCAGGAAAGCGAGCCGGATCAGCAGCAGCGTGAGCTCGGACATGGACCGTTTGTCTACCCCTAATCGCGCCGGAACACCAGAGTCGTACGCCCCAAGGTCACTCGCGTGCCGTTCTGGAGCTCGATTCTGCGTACCGGCTGGCCATTGACGAAAGTGCCGTTCGTCGATCCGAGATCGACGAGCGCGACCTGCTGACCCTCGACGCGCAACTCCGCGTGGTGACGCGACACGCCGGGGTCGACGAGACGAAGATCGCAGTCGGTGCCGCGCCCGAGCAAGGTCACCGGAGTGGTGAGCTCGTAGGAGCGGTCGCCCTGCGGGTCGTCCTGAGTGGAGACGAGCAGCCGGGGCCGCCCGCCGAACGCGTTGGGCCTGGACGGGGGCAGGTCGCTCGCCGGTTGGCGGATCTCGTCCTGCTCGACCGTCGCGCCACGGATGACGCCGGACCTGATGCGGAACAATCCCACGGCCAGGTCGCCGGCGGTCTCGAAACGGACCCGGACCGGTCCCACGAAGGAGTAACCCTGCTCCTTGGCATACTCCCTGGCGAGGTTGGCCAGCTCGTGGCTGATGCTGTCGGCGTAGACCTCAAGCCGCTCGCTGTCGGTCGTCGACAGCTCAACCACGAAGTCGTTGGGCACGAGGGTGCGACCCTGGGCGACGATCGCCGCCCGCTCGTCCATCTCCCGCTGCACCGCGCTGGCGACCTCGACCGGCTGAAGGTCAGATTTGAACGCCCGCGCAAAGGCCCCCTCAACCAAGCCTTCGAGCCGTCGCTCGAAGCGCTGAAGGACTCCCACCGGGTACCTCCCTTCCTCCGTGCATATGATCGCGGCCCCCAGACGCTCGTGGCGCCCGGTCTCCGCTCGTCCCACGGTCACGGCGATCCTGGCGCTCGTCGGCTGTCGCGCCCAGCTCCTCCGCTCCCGTGTCTTATGCGATCGTATCCGGGTTCAGTACCAGTGGCTGTTCCGTGCTACTGTTTCTCCGCACCCACAAGGGCGGGTGGCGGAACGGCAGACGCGCACGGTTCAGGTCCGTGTGTCCGAAAGGACGTGAGGGTTCAAATCCCTCCTCGCCCACCTCGGTCTTACCGATGAAATCGGCAGACCCACACTGGCGAAAGATAGCCCCGGTTGGCAAGAGCCGGGGCTACTTCTTTCTCACAGGCTGGTAGAAGCGGCCGCTTTCCGCAGGGATGACGCTAGATCTCCCCACTTTCAGATCACTTTCGGGTGGCTTGCGTGATTTAACGCACATTCAGTCCGATAGAGCCGAGCCAATCGAAGTGCCCACCGAGTACGGGCCGCGCAGGCGGACGCCGGGCGCGTCGCGGCGTCGGTCAGGCGGACCAGGCGGCGCGGAAGCCCGGGGGGCGCCGGGGGGCCGGCCGCGACGAGAGGGCCGGTCACGATCCGGCTCCCTCACGAGAGCCCGCGGCGTGTATCTGGTCCAGGCCGTCCAGCAGGGCCGCCTTGCCGGTGGCGAGAGTGGCGTCGGGCGGCGTCAGGGCGCGGCCGAGCAGGTCCGCCAGCGTCTCCAGCACCTCCTCGGCCGACGGCTGGTCAGGCTCGCCCCGCGTCAGGAAGACGTGGCGCAGGGCGGGCGTGAGCGCGTCCAGGATGAACGCCAGCGCCCTGATGTCGACCTCGGGACGCAGAGTGCCCGCCTCCCGCATCAGCAGGAGGAACTCGCGCATGCCGAAGGTGTTGGGCCGGGTGGCGAACAGGCTGCCGGGCTTGCGGAGGTATTTGCCGAAGACCTCCGGGTCCCTGGCGCTGATCGCGGATGCCAGCGGCAGGGTCTTGAGCACGTGGACCATCGCCCGGTAGACGCCGGCCACGTCGCCGCCGCGCGGATCGGCCTCGACCCGCGCGCGCCAGGTCTCGGCGTAACGGTCCAGCTCGCGGACCAGGACCGCCTCGACCAGCTCGTCCTTGGACTTGAAACACAGGTAGACCAGGCCCCGGTGCAGATCCACGGCCTCGGCGACGTCGCCCATCGTCAGTTTGTTGTAGCCCAGGCGCAGCAGCAGGCCGGCCGCCGCGTCCAGGATCGCCTGCTCGCGTTCGAGCTCGTTCACTCCCACGGTTGTCAGCTTGACATACGCGGACAACTCGTCAACGACCAATGACGCCCGGCCGGTCGGAACCGGCCGGGCATCGTCGGTCAGGCGGCCAGGGCCCTCGTGTCGAGGAGCTGGCCGAGCAGGTCGGTCAGGCTCACCATGCCGATGACGGCGCCACCCGCCCCGGTGACCAGCGCCAGGTGCGCGCGGGCCTCCTGGAGCGCCGTGACGGCCTCGGGCACCTGCGTGACGCACTCCAGGCGCGGCACCGGCCGGGCGAGCTCCCCGGCGGTGCGGCCGGGCTCCAGGAGGGCGTCACGGGCGTGCAGGACGCCCTCGACGCCGCCGGGCGTGCTCACGAGCAGCCTCAGGTGCCCGCTGCGCGCGGCCGCCTCCCGGATCTCGGCGGTGCCCGCCGACGGCGCCACGCTGACGACCTGGTCGATCGGCACCATCAGCCGCTCGATGCCCTCGGCCTCGAACCGCAGCGCCCTGGTCAGCAGGTCGTGCTCCTCGCGGTCGAGCAGGCCCATCCGGCCCGACTCGCCGACCAGCATGGCGAGCTGGCGGGGCGTCCTGGTGGTGGCCAGCTCGTCGCGCGGCCGCACGCCGAACAGGCGCAGCAGCAGGTTCGTCAGGCCGTTGAGCGACGACAGCAGCGGCCGCATCACCCAGGTGAAGGCCCGGAACGGCAGCGTGAGCAGCAGCGCCGCCCGCTCGGGGTGGGTGAGCGCCCACGACTTGGGCGCCATCTCGCCCACCACCATGTGCAGGAACGTGACCAGCGCCAGCGCCAGCGTCAGCGCGATCGGCATCCGCAGCGCCTCCGGCACGCCGATGGCGGCGAAGACCGGCTCAAGGTAGTGCTCGATGGCCGGTTCGGTGACCTGTCCGAGGCCCAGCGTGCACAGCGTGATGCCGAGCTGGGCGCCGGCCAGCATGAGCGAGAGCTGGCGGCTGCCGCCCACGGCGGACCTGGCGGCGACCCTGACCAAACGGTTGCCGCCGCCCGCCATCTCCTCCAGCCGGTGCCGGCGCGAGGAGACGAAGGCGAACTCGGCCGCCACGAACAGCGCGTTGAAGGCCAGCAGCGCGAGGCTGATGAGGATCATCGTCATCGGGCCGCCTCCGCGTGCCGGACCGGGGCCAGCCGTACCCATTCGGGCACGCGGCGGTTGAGCGACATCACGGTCAGCTCCGCCAGGGGCGGCTCGGCGTCCTCGGCGAACGGGTCGGCCTCGGGGATGGTCTCGACCGTCACCGTGTCACCCGCCTCCGGCATCCGGCCGAGCTTGGCCAGGATGAGCCCGCCGAGCGTGTCGTAGTCGTCGCTCTCGGGCAGCGCGACGCCGGTGGCGCGCTCGACCTCGTCCAGCCGGAGCCGTCCGGGCACCTCCCAGACGCCGCCGGCCTGCTCGACCGCGCCGACCGGGTCGGGGTCGTTCTCGTCGACGAGCTCGCCGACCAGTTCCTCGGCCAGGTCCTCGACGGTGACGACGCCCGCGAGGCCGCCGTACTCGTCGATGACGCACGCGATGTCGTCCTTGGCCACCCGCATCCGGTCGAGCACCGCGGGCAGCGGCAGCGAGTCGGGGACCAGCACCGGCGGCCGGGTGATGGCCGCGACGCGGCCCTCGTCGAGCCCGGAGGCGAGCAGTTCGCGCACGCCGGTCACGCCCAGCACGTCGCCGTCGGCGCCGAGCACCGGGTAACGGGAGTGGCCGCATTCGCGCATGGTCTCCACGAGCTCGGAGATGGGCTGCGAGGAGCGCAACGCGACCACCCGGGGGCGCGGCACCATGATCTCCTCGGCCGTGTGGTCGCCGAACTCCAGTGCCCGCTCCAGCAGCTCCGACAGGCGCGGCGGCAGCTCGCCGGCCTCGGTCGACTCCTCGATGATGCGCGAGAGCTCCTCGGGCGTGGCGCCATGCTCCACCTCCTCGACGGGCTCGATGCCGACCTTCCTGAGCAGCCCGGTGGCCGCCGAGTCGAACAGGCGGATGACGGGGCCGACGACGGCCAGGTAGGCCAGCGTGGAACCGGCCAGGAACTTGGCCACCGGCTCGGGCCTGGCGATGCCCAGGTTCTTGGGAGCCAGCTCGCCGAGCACCATCTGCACGATGGTCGCCACGAACACGCCGATGGCCACGGACAGGCCGGTGATCAGCGTCTCGGACAGCCCGGCCTCGGTCAGCCAGGGGCGTACGAGCACCGCGATGGCGGGCTCGGCCAGGAAGCCGACCAGCAGCGCGGTGACGGTGATGCCGAGCTGAGCGCCCGACAACATGAACGACAGGCGTGAGGTGACCCGGAGCGCCTTCTCGGCGGCCGGATCGCCGGCGGCGGCCTGCTCGCGCAGGACACCCCGGTCGGCGGCGACGAAGGCGAACTCCTGGGCGACGAAGTAGCCGGTCGCGGCCGTGAGCAGGAAGAGGGCCAGGAGGCCCAGATAGGCGCTCACCGTTGCGAGCTCTCAGGGGTACCCGTGCTCAAGCACGGGCGAATACTCCATGAGTCCGGAGCGGACACGATCTTCCCTTCGATAGAGGTCGTCCATAAACCTAACGACGCTGATGGCGTCTGTGTTTCCGGAGGGGGGCCAGGAGCGCGTTACGCGTACTTTTCCGTAGGAATTCCTTGGCGAGAAGTCTGCACTGGTGGGGCGATCGACGTAGCGTCTATGTCAAGCGAAGGGAAGAAGAAACCACGTGTCTGAGGACGACCGGACGCGGGCCATGCGCTCGCCAGGTGACGGCCGCCCGCTGCCTCCCCGGCATGACGACGGGTTGCGCGCGGCGGGAGCACCGGCGCACCAGTTCCCGCAGGGGCGGCCGATCCCGGGCGCCGACGAGGCGACCAGGGTCAACCAGCCGCCGCAGGGAGAGCCCCGCAAGGGCTCCTCGCGGGTGTATGGCAAGCAGCGGCCGGGCAACAGCCCGATCAGGCCGCTGCGCGGGCGTTCCGCGGACGCCGCGCCCTCCGGACCTTCGGGGCCGTCGGGACCATCGGGGCGCTCGGGGTCCTCGGGCCCCTCGCGCCCCAGGAAGCCGCGCCGGCGCCTGATCATCACGATCATCGCGTCGGTCCTGGTGGTGCTGCTCGTCACGGCCGTCGGGATGCTCTTCTGGATCGACGGCAGGCTGTCCGGCATCGACGGCGTGCTCGACGAGTACGAGGGCCGCCCCGCCGACACGCCGGGCACCAACTGGCTGCTGGTCGGCTCCGACAGCCGCAAGGGCCTGACGGCGGCCCAGCGCCGCAAGCTCGCCACCGGCCGCAGCGCGGGCCAGCGCACCGACTCCATGATGCTGCTGCACCTGCCCGAGGGCAGCGACCGGCCCACGCTGGTCAGCCTGCCGCGCGACTCCGCCGTCACCATCCCCGGCCAGGGCCGCAACAAGCTCAACGCCGCCTACGCGATCGGCGGGCCCAAGCTGCTGGTGCGGACCGTCGAGAACGTCACCGGCCTGCGCATCGACAACTACATGGAGATCGGGTTCGCCGGTTTCGTGGACATCGTCGACGCGGTCGGCGGCGTGGAGATCAACGTGCGTGCCGCCGTCAACGACCCCAAGGCGGGCCTGAAGCTCAAGAAGGGTCCCCAGACGCTCACCGGCGGGCAGGCGCTCGGCTACGTCCGCACCCGCAAGGGCGGCGCGCTGCCCGACTTCGAGCGGACCAAGCGGCAGCGCCAGTTCCTCGGCGCGGTGGTCAAGAAGGCCGCCAGCCCGGGTGTCCTGATCAACCCGTTCACCTCGATCCCGCTGGCCATGAGCGCCACCGACGCCGTAGCGGTCGACACCGGCACCGGCGTGTTCGACATGCTGTCGCTGGGGCTCGCGATGGGGGACAGCCCGGTGACGACGGTCGTGCCGTTCGGCGGCAACGAGATCGCGGGCGGCGGCACCGCCGTCAAGTGGGACCGGACCAAGGCGCTGGCGCTGTTCGACGCCCTCAAGGCGGACAAGCCGGTGCCCAAGGACATCATCGACGCGAACTGACGGGTCAGCTCGTGGCCGTGACGGTGGCCGCGGTGACGGCGACCGCCACGGCCGCGTTGACGGCCGCGATCGTCTGAGCCACGGCCTCGGCCGCCCAGGCGCCTTCGGAGATCTCCTTGACGCGCGCCCTGTCGGCTCCGGGGAACGCCTTGCGGTCGAGCTTGGCGGCGTGCATGACGGCGACGAGCACGGCGGTGCGCGCCGACGGTTCGGCCCCGCCCAGCGCGGCGGCGACGCGTTCGCGGATCTCCGCCTCGGCCCGGCCGTCGGCCTCCGGCCAGCGCGTCGTGGGGAACAGCCCGAGCACCTTGGCGCGCTCCTCGGCCAGCACCCCGGCCCGGGCGAGCCGGGTGAGCAGGCGGGTGCGGAGCTTGCCCGACTGCAGCTGCTGCACCCACGAGGCGGCCTTGCGCTGCTTGCCCTCGGCGATCGTGGTGAGTGCGGCGTCGAGCTCCTTGTCGCCGAGCGGTGTGGTGTCGATCACCTGGACCTTCTTGTCGGTCAGCCGGACGCGTTCGCTGATCGCCAGCTCGGCCAGGAGGGCGCCGCCGAGCGCGGGGTCGAGCTGCATGGAGGTGATGATCTGTTTGCCGTCGTCCTCGCTGTGGGCGAGAAGGAGGATCTCTTCCGCGATCGTCATTGCCATCCTTCGACACTAACGTTCCGGCCATGGCTATCTCCGAGAAGTTGCACGCGATCGGCCGGCCGCTGCTGGAGGCCCAGCTCGCCCATCCCACGGTGGTGGGCATCGGGCGCGGCGACCTGCCCGAGCCGGTGTTCAGGTCGTGGCTGGAGCAGGACTACCTGTTCCTGATGGACTACGTGCGGGTGTTCGCCCGGCTGGCGTGGCAGGCGCCCGACGGGCATCTGGGCGATCTGGTGGACCTGGCGCACGCGACCTTCCACGAGGAGCTCGACCTGCACCGGTCGCTGTCGGCCGGGTTCGGCGCGGACCTCGACGGGGCGCGCAAGGGGCCGGCGTGCGCAGCCTACACGGCGTTCCTGCTGGAGTCCGCGCGTTCGTACGGGGAAGGACTCGCCGCCCTGTATCCGTGTATGTGGGGGTATTCGACGCTGGGCCGGATCCTGGCCGCGAACCCGCCCGCGGAGCCGCGCTACCGGGCGTGGGTCGACACCTACGCCGATCCTGGGTTCGCGGCGCTGGCGGCCAGGATCGCGGAGATGATCGACGAGGCCGATCCCGACCCGGATCGGGCAGAGGCGATGTTCACCGAGGGCATGGCGCACGAGCTGGCGTTCTGGGACGTGCCGTAACCGTCCACAGCCTGTGGACGGGAATCGTACTCTGGTGACATGCCGGAACTTCCCGAAGTCGAATCGCTCGCCGCCTTCCTGCGGGAGCGGGCGGTGGGCCGCGCCGTGCTGGGCGTCGACGTGGTGGCCATCCAGGCGCTCAAGACGTTCGATCCGCCGGTCACCGCGCTCGGCGGGCTGACCATCACCAGCGTGTCGAGGCACGGCAAGTTCCTCGACTTCGACTGTGACGGGCTGCACCTGGTCATCCACCTGGCCCGGGCGGGCTGGCTGCGCTGGCGGGACGACCTGTCGGGCGCCAAGCCGGTGCGGCCGGGCAAGGGGCCGCTGGCGGTCCGGGTGCGGCTGGCGCCCGACGAACTGGGCCTGGCGCCCGGGTTCGAGTTGACCGAGGCGGGGACGCAGAAGCGCCTGGCCGTCTATGTCACGAAAAATCCGGACGACGTGCCCGGCGTCGCCGCCCTCGGCCCCGATCCGCTCGCCGACACCTTCACCGTCGACGCGCTCAAGGCCATCGTGGGCGGCAACCGTACCCAGATCAAGGGCCTGCTCCGCGACCAGAAGGTGATCGCCGGCATCGGCAACGCCTACTCCGACGAGGTGCTGCACGCCGCCAGGATGTCCCCGTTCAAGATCGCTTCGTCGCTGACCGACGCCCAGATCGCCGACCTGCACGAGGCCATCGTCACCACGCTGCGCGAGGCCGTCGAGCGGGCGCGCGGGCTGGCGGCCAAGGACCTCAAGGCCGAGAAGAAGTCCGGCCTGCGCGTGCACAACCGGGCCGGCCAGCCCTGCGACGTGTGCGGCGACACGATCCGCGAGGTGTCCTTCGCCGACTCCTCGCTGCAATACTGTCCGACCTGCCAGACGGGCGGCAAGCCGCTGGCCGACCGCCGCCTGTCCAAGCTGCTGAAGTGAGTCAGACCTCCACGGGCACGGGCGTCCGGCGGCGCAGCCCGGAGGCGACCACGACCGCCGAGACCAGCGTGGCCGTCACCGGCACCACCAGGGCCGCGCGGATGGCGTCGATGCCGCTCGCGCCGCCGTCGAGCGCCGCCACGTTGACCACCGTCACCATCGACAGCCCGAGCGCCGCGCCGAACTGGAACGAGGAGTTGATCAGCCCGCCGGCCAACCCCTGCTCGTGCTCGGCGATGCCCTCCGTCGCCACGATGGTCACGGGCCCGTACACGAAGGCGAACATCAGCCCGATGAGCAGCATCGACGGCAGCATCGCGGCGTAGGTCCAGTCCATCCCGACGCCGAGGAACAGCGCGAACGCCGTCAGCCCGGCCAGCAGGCCGCCGAAGATCACCCGGGCGTTGCCGTACCGGTTGACCAGCACGGGGGTGAGCGTCGGCGCGAGCAGCACGTCGGCGGCGGCGATCAGCAGCGCGAGTCCGGTCTGGATGGGCGTCCAGCCGCGCAGCTCCTGCAGGTAGAGGGTGACGAGGAACTGGAAGCCCATGAACGAGGCGGTGAGCAGGGCGGCGACCACGTTCGCGCGCACCAGCGGGGCCGACCTGAGCACGCCCAGGCGGATCAGCGGGTCGGCCGAGCGCCGTTCGATGGCCGTGAACGCCGCCAGCAGGGCCAGCGCGCCGGCGAACGCCCCGAGGGTCCAGCCCCAGCCCTCGCCGGGGTGCTCCAGCCGTATGACGCCGTAGACGAGCAGCATCATGCCGCCGGTCATGGTCACCGCACCCGGCACGTCGAAGCGGCCGCCGGCCGGACGCGGCGCGGCGGGCTCCTCGATCAGCGGGAACGCCACGAGCAGGATGATCGCGGCCAGGATCACCGGCGCGAAGAACACCCACCGCCAGCCGACCGCCGTCAGCAGCCCGCCGATGACCAGGCCGAGCGCGAACCCGGCGGCGCCCGTCCCGGCGTAGATCAGCAGCGCCTTGTTGCGCTGCCTGCCCTCGGCGAACGACGTGGTGATCAACGAGAGCCCGGCCGGCGTCATGAACCCGGCGGCCACCCCGGTCACGAACCTGGCGACCAGCAGGACCCACCCCTCGTTCGCGAACCCGCCGAGCCCCGAGAAGACCAGGAACACCGCCAGCCAGAACAGGAACATCCGCCGCCTGCCCAGCAGGTCGGCCGCCCGGCCGCCGAGCAGCGTGAACCCGCCGTAGCCCAGCACGTACGCGGTGACCACGCCGCTCAGCATGCTGGTGGACACGCCGAGGTCGGCGCGGATGGCGGGCAGCGCGACGTTCAGCATGGCCACGTCGATGCCCTCAAGGAAGATCGTCCCGCACAGCACCAGCAGGACGCCCAGGGGGCGGCCGGTCAGCCGTTCGGATGCGTGCATGAGTCCACTCCAGCCGGTTACATTTCTGCATGTCGGTTATCTCTTGTAACCGTCAGAATCATGCGGCAGCATGGATCGGCATGGAAGACGGCACTTCGAAGTCACCTGGTTACTGCTGCGAAACCGCCCCCGACTTCGACGTCCGCCAGTGGGACGTCAGGGAGGGCTGCGAGGTCAGGCAGATACTCGACCGCGTGGCCGACAAGTGGTCGCTGCTGGTCATCGCCCTGCTCGACTGTGAGAGCCTGCGCTTCTCCCAGCTCCGGCGCGAGATCGACGGCGTCAGCCAGCGCATGCTGAGCGTGACCCTGCGCCAGCTCGAACGCGACGGACTGGTGAGCCGCACCGTCCACCCGGTGGTGCCGCCCCGGGTGGACTACGCGCTCACGCCGCTTGGCCGCACCCTGCACGAGACCATCAAGTCGCTGGTGACCTGGACCGAGACACACCAGCGGGAGATCGCCGAGGCTCGTGCCGCCTACGACGCCCGGCACGAGATGATGGACTCATGACGGTTCCCGAAGTCGAGGCGCGCGACGTCCCTGAAGGCGCTTACCTGCTCGACGTGCGCGAGCAGGACGAATGGCGGGCGGGCCACGCCCCCGAGGCGGTCCACATCCCGATGACGCAGATCCAGGCCCGCGTCGAGGAGGTGCCCGCCGACCGTCAGGTCTACGTCGTCTGCCGGGTCGGCGGCCGGTCGTTCCAGGTCGCCGCCTGGCTCAACCAGCTCGGCCGCGACGCGGTCAACGTCGACGGCGGCATGCAGGCGTGGGCCCACGGCAAGCGCCCGATGGTCAGCGAGACGGGGCAGGCTCCCTTCGTGGCCTGAAACTCATGAACGGTCGTTCGGCGCGGAGAGGATGCCGTAGCGGTTCTTCCCGCGCTTCACGCCGTTTTCTTCCAGTGCTCGATAAACTGTCTGCCGGGCGAGCCCGGTGAGCATCGCCAGGCGGCGGATGTTCGTGTCGCCCGCGTAGTACAGGTCGAGTGCTATCTGTTTGCGCAGCCCGGTGGACGCCCCGGAATTCTTCGCCTCCAGCGCTCTGGCCTCCAAAGCGTTGCGATTGGCCGCCGTTTCGTCAAGCTCGTCCCGGGGCGCCCTGGGGATCACCGTGGTCGTTTCGATGTTCAACGCCTGAGTCGCCAGGACCGAGGCCAGGAGGTCCCGGAGGTCTGTCTCCTGGGCGTGTTCGAGTTCGGGCTTCTTGTCCAGCAACGCCATGAGCAGATAGGCCAGACAGGAAGCCGCCTGCGTGGCTTCTTCGTAGACCCACGAGCCTGACATCTCCGCCACTTCCGGGAGAAATCCCTGGACCTCCCAGACTTTGGCTGCGTTTTCGATGGTTCGGGATGTCGTGCGACGGCCGACTCTTTCGATGCCTTGCTCGTCCTGATAGTCGTATTCCACTACCTGGTACTCTTCGCTGAACTGGACAATCACGTAATGTCGCAGAAGTACCGGAAATTTACCGCGATGTACCTCCAGGGAGCCGACCCTGACCTCATCTGCGTGATCGAGGGCATCCCTGGACTTGGTGGATAGTTCAGCCGCATTCCGGGCGGCGAGGATCCGTGCGCGAGAGAATTCGATGTCATCGTCGGTTAACATGACTCACTTTCCCGAGGGGCTTGGCTGGTCGCGGGAAGCAAGTGTCCACGATTGGACATGGCAAGACGAGTCACTCTTGGTGGCCCGGGTGTCTTTACTTCTCCCCCGGGAGCGCTGGTTTCCGTCCGGGAATAAAAGACCTGTAACTAGGGCACGAGATCCCGGACTGGCGCCGATCGCGATCCACCCATACGGTTTAGCCCGGCACCCCATCAGGTGGCGCATAAACCCGTAAAAGGGAGGAGAACTCATATGTCAGATGGCGAGCCCGGCTTGCGGCAGCTGCTGGCGAAAGAAATGGGGAGGACGGTGCGGGTAGCGATTGGATGCCGTAACCGCACCGTCCACCTCTGCATCCTGCTGATCGCCGTCTCGATAGCGGTATCGCTAATCCTGGCGGTCTACAAGATGACAGTAGGTTAGCCGCATGTGAGGGAGAGGGCCAGGTTTTCGACCGCTGTATTCGGGCCGTCCTCCTGGTCCTCTCCCAGTTCAGGCCCAGCCTCATGATCCGCCCCCGGTGGTAGCTCAAACCGGGCGAATAGTGCATCATGGGGGCGCCGGCCGGGGTTGATCCCGGCTGTGCAGACGAACCGACGCGGGAGCTTGGGGCAACCAGGCTGAGAGGGCAGCTACTGCTGCTGCCGACCGCATGAACCTGTCCGGGTAATGCCGGCGTAGGGAGTGTGCGATGGCGCATGACGTCCGTGACGACGAAGTTCCTCTCACCCTCGAAGGGGTCGCCCCCAAGACCCTGGGCGTGCTCGACCAGGGGGCGCTCTGGGCCAACCTGGCCGTCAGCCTCCTGGGCTTCTCCGGCGCCCTGTTCCTGCTCGACCCGCTGGGCAACGCCCCGCTCAGCCTGACCGCCGCGCTGGCCGCCGCCGTCGTCGGCAGCCTGATCGGCACCGCGATGGTCGGGCTGTCGGCCATCCCCGGCACCCAGACCGGGCAGCCCGCCATGGTGCTGCTGCGCGGCCTGTTCGGGGCCCGCCTGTCGTACGTGCCCACCGTCCTCAACATCGTGCAGATGATCGGCTGGGGGTCGTTCGAGCTCTGGGTCATCTCCCAGGGCGCGATGGCCATCTTCGGCGACGCGGTGCCGTACGCGGTGTGGGTGGTCGCCGCCGGGCTGCTGACCACGGCGCTGACGATCTGGCCGCTCGGCTCCATCAGGCTGCTGCGGCGCTACATCACGGCGGCGGTGATCGTGTCGCTGATCTGGTTCACCTTCCAGTTCCTGGGCGACGCGCCCGCGCAGAGCGGCGGATCCTGGACGGCGTTCGCGCCGGCGGTCGACTACGTGATCGCGCTGTCGGTTTCGTGGGTGCCGCTGGCCGCCGACTTCGCCCGGCACTCCCGCTCCAGCCGGGCCGCGTTCACCGGCGTCGTCGGCGGCTACACGCTGGCCCAGGTCGCCTGCCTGGGGCTGGGCGTCTACGCGGTGGCCATCGCCGGGTCCGCCGCCGTGCTGGACGACAGCACCGCGGTCTTCGGGCCGTTCGTGGCCGTGCCGCTGGGCGCGGTGTTCTTCGCCATCCTGGTGCTGCGCGAGGCCGACCAGTCGTTCGCCAACGTGTACTCGACCACGGTCTCCCTGCAGAACCTCATGCCCCGGGTGGACCGGCGGATCCTCAGCGTCGTGATCGGCGTGCTGACCGTCGCCATCGCGCTGGTGGTCGACGTGACCTCGTACGGCGCGTTCCTGGGTGTGATCGGCGCGGTGTTCGTGCCGATGTTCGCGGTGCTGGCCGTCGACTACTTCCTGCTCGGCGGCGCCACCCGGTGGAACACCGCCGAGGACGCGCCCGCCCGCTGGTCGATGCTGGTGCCGTGGGCCCTCGGCTTCGCCGCCTACTGGCTGACCACGTCCACGCCCACCGTCGCCCCGTGGGACGGGATCTGGACCACGGTGCGCGAGGCGATCGGCTTCGAGCGGCAGCCGTGGATGAACGGCGCGCTCGGCGGCGCCCTCGTGGCCGCCGTGGTGACGCTGGCGATCGGCGCGCTCAGGCGGCGCGGCGCTCGACGTTGAGCAGGTGGCGCTTGGCGGCCTCGCCTCCCGCGTAGTCGCCGAGCCCGCCGTCGTCACGCACCACCCGGTGGCACGGCACCACCACGCACACCGGGTTGGCGCTGAGCGCGTTGCCGACCGCGCGCAGCGCGCGCGGCCTGCCGATGAGCTCGCCGATGCTCTCCAGCGTCGTGGTCGTCCCGTACGGCACCGCCATCGTCTTCTGCAGCACCGTGCGCGCGAAGGGGGTGGCGAGGGACAGGTCGACCGGCGTGGCGAAGGCCCGCAGCCGCCCCGAGAAGTAGGCGTCGAGCTCGCGGCGCACCGGGTCGAGCCGCCGGGCGTTGGGGCCGATGTAGCGGCCCACGTGGTTGGAGACGCGCTCGTACACGTCGTGCTCGTCCTCGAAGCTGCACGAGATGACGCCCCGGCCCGTCACGGCGATCACCAGCCTGCCGACGGCGCCGTCGTAGGTGCCGAACGCGACCTCGGGCGGCCCTTCGCCCCGATAGCTGGCGGAGGTCACCCGCAACAGGGCGTCGATGTCGTCCGACATGCCTTCACCCCCTGTTGGAAACGCCGTGACCGCAGCGTATCGGACGGATCGCCCGACAAGGCCGCCACGCCGGGGGCACTATGGAGTCGTGGGGGACGAATGGGCTGGGAGTGACGATGACATAGCCCGTGCCGTGCTCGACAGCTCGCCCAACGCCGTCGTGGTCCTCGACCGGGACCAGACCGTGCTGGTCTGGAACGCGGCCGCGGAGCGGCTCTTCGGCCTGACGGCGGCCGCGATGCTGGGCCGCAGGGCGCCGATCGTGCCGGACGAGCTGACCGCCGAGCACCACGCGGTGCTGGAGCGGGTGCGCACCGGCGGGCAGGTCTCGCTGCGCACCAAGCGTGTCCGCGGCGACGGCGAGGTGCTGGACGTCCGGGTCGACATCAGCGCGCTGCGCATCGGCAGCGCGGTCGCCGGTTACGTGTGCGTCCACCACCTGGTCCAGGCCGACGACGCGGCCAAGAACCGGATGGCCCGCCGGGCCCGGCTGGTGCGGCGGCTGACCGACGTGGTCGGCGACATCAACGCCGAGCTGGAGCTGCCCGCCGTGCTCGACCGGATCGCGGCCAGCCTCACCGAGCTCACCGGGGCCGACGCGGGCGGGTTCGTGCTCATCGAGGGCGACCGGCTGCGGCTGGTCAGCACCTACCAGCTGCCCGACGTGCCCAAGGGCACCACCACCGACCTGCACAACAGCCTCGTCGGCAAGCTGCTGCGCACCGGCAGGACGGTGCTGCTGGAGTCCGAGGGGCTGGACGACCTGGTGTGGGCCAGGCTCAAAGGGCTGCACACGGTCGCGCTCGGCCTGGCGGCGGTCGGCGGCAGACCGTACGGGGCGCTCTACGCGATGTTCGCCAGGCGCAAGCCCGGCCACCTGGAGCTGGAGCTGCTGGAACTGCTCGCCGGGCACGCCGGCATCGCGGTCGGCAACGCCGTGGCCTATCAGGAGGCGGTGCGGCAGCGGGCGCACGAGCGGGCGGTGTTCGACGCCAGTGCCGACGGCATCGCCGTGCTCGACGGCGCCGGGCGGGTGCTGCGCTGGAACCCGGCGGCGGCCCGGCTCACCGCAGTCCCGGCCGAGGACGCCGTGGGGCGGCCGCCGCCCTTCCCGCAGCCCGCCCCGGGCGAGAAGCTGACGGTCCAGCTGGCCAACGGGCGCTGGCTGGACGTGGTGGGCGCGCGCATCGAGGAGACCGGGGAACTGGTCGTCGACTTCCGCGACGTGACCGCGGCCAAGGAGCTGGAGGAGGCCAAGGACCTGTTCCTGGCCACGACCAGCCACGAGCTGCGCACCCCGATCACGATCGTGCGCGGCTTCGCCAGCACGCTGGACGCGCGCTGGGACAAGCTGAGCGATGCCGAACGGCGCTCGGCGGTGCACACGATCGCCGAGCGGTCCAGGTCGCTCGGGCAGCTGATGGACCACTTGCTGCTGGGCGCCCGGGCGGGCGCGGAGGAGCAGGTGGTCAGGGACGAGCCGTTCGACCTGGCCGAGCGGGTGCGCGCGGCCACACTTGGCTTACCCGTGCTGTCCGACAGGCACCGGGTCGAGGTGAGCATCGCCGACGGGCTGCCGCTCGCGATGGGCGACGCGCTGGCCACCGACATCGTGCTGGCGCAGTTGCTGGAGAACGCCTTCAAGTACTCGCCGAAAGGCGGCCTGATCAGCGTCTCGGCGCGGCCCGAGAACGACGCGCTGGTCGTGGTGGTCGACGACGAGGGCGTGGGGATCGCGCCGGCCGACCGGGAGCGGGTCTTCGAACGGTTCGTCCAGGTCGACAGCGGCGACCGCAGGCGGTTCGGCGGCGTCGGCCTGGGGCTCTACATCGTCCGGAGCCTGGCCAGGGCCCAGGGCGGCGAGGTCAGCGCCCATCCGGGGCCCGGCGGCGGCACCCGGATGAGGCTCGTGCTGAAACGCGCTTCTTCTATCGGATCCGACACACCGATGCGGTAACGAGGTGGTCACGGTTGAGCTGATCTATCGTCCGATGTGTACAAGCTGTGATCGAGATGCGGTTTCTGGGATTGAGTAACGGGGCATTTCGGTCGTACCGGGGAGTGTTCCCGCGGGGGGCACTGGGAGCGGGGAGGTGGGTGTGTCAAGCGTGGTGCTGCTGCCGTACGCGCCGTCCAGCGTCGCCGTTGCCCGCCAGCGTCTGAGCACCGACCTGCAGGACTGCGGGGTGTTCACCGCCGCGATCGACGACGCCGTCCTCGTGGTGAGCGAGCTGCTGAGCAACGCGTTGAGGCATGCGCATCCGCTGCCGTCGGGCATGGTGAAGGTGACCTGGCTGCGCAGCGACGGCCACATCGAGGTCGCGGTGAGCGACGGGGGAGCGGCCACCGAGCCGCGCGCGGGCCGGCCGGCGCTGTCGTCGCTGGGCGGCCGTGGGCTGGGCATCGTCGAGTACGTCGCGGAGAGCTGGGGGGTACGCCACGACGGCGACACGACCACGGTGTGGGCGATCCTGCCCGCGCCCACGGGGACCGTGAGCAACGGGCAGGTGCACGCGCTCAGAGAGGCCGGGTAGCCAGCACCGCCCGCTCGCCGGCCGTCCAGGCCGTCGACACGAGCAGGTAGAGCCCGGCGGCCAGGGGAAGCACCGCCGCGGCGAGCAGCGAGCCGAACGGCAGCAGCGGCATGAGCTTGCGCATGAACTCCGGCTGCTCCTCGGGCATCGTGGCCTTCATCCTGTGTGACATCCACCACGCCACCAGCGCCATCAGAGTGATGACGAGTGTAAAGACCAAAACTGGCATGCTGAACAGACCGTAATTCGCCGTCAATGCGGCCACGTGATGGCCGAGCGGCGCGCCGAACAGGTCATGACCCGCCAGCGCAGTCGGATGCGTCGCCACCCGGTACATCAGCCACATGAACGGCAACTGCGCCAGCCCCGGCAGGATCCCGGCGAACGGCGAGGTGCCTTCCTTGGCGTAGAGCGCGCTCGTCTCGGTGGCCAGCTTCGCCGGATCGCGCCCGTAGCGCTTCTGGAGCGCGCGCAGCTTGGGCGCGAGCCGTTCCCTGACCCGCGCGCTGCGCGCCTGACGGATGGCGAGAGGCAGCAGCACAAGCCGGACGAGCAGCGTGAACAGCACGATCCCGAGCGCGGCGTGGCCGCCGGACATGCCGATGACGAACGTGACGAGAGAGTCGATCATGAGCCCTTCTCAGGAGAGAGATTCTCAGGGCTCTGGTGAGCCCCGCTTATCCGGAAGCGGGGCGCGCCGATGGCGCTCGTGGCCGGGGCCGCCCGGCAGCGTCAGGATCGCGCTGGCGCTGGAACGCCGTGCGCCGCGCGTAGACCAGGGGGAATCCGGCCGGCTCACCGCCGAGGACGGGCAACAGCCTGGCGGCCCAGGAGGCCAGCAGCAGGACCGCCATCATCGTCACGGCGATGAGCCACGGATCGAACAGGAAGAGCGTCACCGTGTCGACGACGACTTACCGACCATCGTGACCACGATGAACACCAGCAGGGCCACGACCCCGATGATGAGAGCGATCTTCAGCAGCCCGAGAACCATCGGGATGATGAAGGTGAACAACACGAAGAGCGCCAGCAGAGCGCCCAGCACGAGCATGATTACTCGACCCATGAGGCCACCGTACGTCCTGCCGGGACGATCTGCGACCCTTACGAACCGATGACGCGGGTGCCGCCCGGCCGTGCCCGCGCCGTACCGTGCAGAGGTGAGCACCCGCATCCTGGTGGTCGAGGACGATCCGACCGTGTCCGAGGTGGTCGCGCGCTACCTGGAGCGCGACGGGCACGAGGTCGAGTGCGTCGGCGACGGCGCCGAGGCGCTGCGCCGGGCGCTGGCCAGGCCGCCGGACCTGATGGTGCTCGACCTGATGCTGCCCAAGCTCGACGGGCTCCAGGTGTGCCGGAAGCTCAGGGAACGCTGGCCGGTGCCGGTGATCATGCTCACCGCGCTCGGCGAGGAGATCGACCGCGTGGCCGGCCTGGAGACCGGTGCCGACGACTACGTGACCAAGCCGTTCAGCCCGCGCGAGCTGGCGCTGCGCGTCCAGTCGGTGCTGCGCCGCGCCCGCGGCGCCGCCGTCACCGGCGGCACCGGCGTGCTGCGCGACGGCGACCTGGTGGTGGACGTGGGCGCGCACGAGGTACGGCTCGGCGGCGCGGAGGTGATGCTGACCGCCCGCGAGTTCGACCTGCTCGCCTACCTGATGCGCAACCCCCGCCAGGCGTTCAGCCGCTCGGCGTTGCTCGACCAGGTGTGGGGATGGTCGTTCGGCGACTCCTCCACCGTGACCGTGCACGTCAGACGGCTGCGGGAGAAGATCGAGCCCGACCCGACCGAGCCGCGCAGGATCGTCACGGTGTGGGGGGTCGGATACCGCTACGAGCCGCTGTCGTGACCGGCGACCTGGGCATGATCGTCGCGGTCACGGCCGGGCTCGGCCTGCTGGTGGCCGGGCTGGGCGTGGCGGTGATGGGGCGGCTGCGGACCCGCTCGATCGGCGTGATGCTGGCGGTCGTGGTGGTGGTCGCGGTCGTGGCGACCCTGGCCGGCGTGGTGGCGATCACCATGCGCATGATCATCGACGGCCCCGCGCGCGACATCGTGCTCAGCGTCGTGGCGGTGGGCGGCCTGGTGGGGCTCGGGGTGGCGTTCGTGCTGGCCAGGCGGGTGGTGGGGGAGAGCAGGCGGCTCGTCGCCGCCGTCCGCGAGGTGCCGTTCAGCGCGCCGCAGGGGCTGCCGGCCGAGCTCCAGACGATCGCCGGCACCCTGGAGGAGGCGTACGCGCGCGAACGCGCCCTTGAGGGAGCCCGGCGCGAGCTCGTCGCCTGGGTCAGCCACGACCTGCGCACGCCGCTGGCCGGGATGCGCGCCATGGCCGAGGCGCTGGAGGACGGGGTGGTGTCCGACCGCGAGACGGTCGGCCGCTACCACGCCCAGATCAAGCTGGAGGTGGAACGGCTGTCGGCCATGGTGGACGACCTGTTCGAGCTGTCCAGGATCCACGCCGGGGCGTTGCGGCTCTCGCGGGCCAGGATCGGGCTGGCGGACCTGGTCGCCGACACCCTGGCCGGCGCCGAGCCGCTGGCCAGGGCAAAAGGCGTGCGGCTGACGGCGGAGGCGGAGCCGGTGCCGCCGGTGACGGCGGACGCCGGAGCCCTGGGCCGGGCGCTGCTCAACCTCGTGGTGAACGCGATCAGGCACACGCCGCCGGACCGGAGCGTGGTGCTGCGCGCCCGGCTCGACGACGACATGGCGTGCCTGTCGGTCTCCGACTGCTGTGGCGGCATCCCCGAGGAGGATCTGCCGCGGGTCTTCGACGTGGCGTTCAGGGGCGAGGCGGCGCGGACGCCGGCGGCGGACGGCGGGGCGGGCCTCGGGCTGGCCATCGCCCAGGGCATCGTCGAGGCGCACGACGGGGCGATCGGGGTCGTCAACGAGGGCGCGGGGTGCCGGTTCGAGATCCGGCTCCCGGTGGAGGGGGGAGGACCCGCTCTCGGCGCCGTCAGGCCGACTCCGGGAGGACGGTCTCCGGAGACGCGCTGAAGGAGTCGGATATCGCGCGGAAGGTCGGGCAGGGCCAGCGCCACATGCAGCTCCGGCACCGCAGGATCGGATGCGCGGCGTCGCTGGTGATGCCGCCGGCGTCACGTGGCTGGTGCAGGTCGAGCAGCCGGAGCCCCAGCTCGGAGAACCTGAGCAGGTCCTCCCGGGCGCCCGCCAGGAAGTCGAGGTCCACGCCCGCCAGCCGGGTGCGGACGGGCACGTACCCCTCATGGTTGACCAGGCCGCGCAGCCGCGCGGCCTCGTCATGCCACGAAGTGGCCTTCTCGGAGCGGATGAGGATGGCCTCCAGGTGTTCGCGGAGCCTCTGACGCTGCGGATCTTCGAGTCGGTCTGTGTTCATGGACGATCGGGCCCGCGGGTTCCAGCCCAGCCCCTCCTCCTGAGTGATGTGGGGCCGTCACCGGTCCCCAAGGTTTCGCACCGTCAAGTTTCGCGTACTCTCCGTCGCCGTGAAGCCCAAACGGCGACTCTCGTCCGACCCGCTCGGCGCGCGGACAAAGTCTCTCGCGAGCCTCGGCCAAGAACCCGTCGTTTCCCGGCGTCGCTCCATACCGGTCGTCGCCCTATCGGCGTGACAACGTGACCCGGGGCGCTCGCGCCGCTAGCCTGCCCATGTGGAGCTCAAGGTCTCGACTCGATCACATGCCGGCCACGCACTCGTCGTGATCGCCGGTGAAATCGACCTCTATACGGCACCTCACCTGCAGTCGGAGTTCACGCGACTGCTGCAGGAGGGGCCCAGCCGGGTGGTCATCGACATGTCCGCCGTGGATTTCTGTGACTCCACGGGGATGAACGTGCTGCTTTCGGCGCTCAAACGGATGAAGGAGCAGGGCGGCGCGCTCGACGTCGCCGCACCGCGCCCCGCCGTGCGCAAGATCCTGCAGGTCACCGGGCTCGACTCGGTCTTCACCGTGCATGACGAGGTGCCGCAGGAGTTCCTCATCGCCGAGGGCTCATGACGGCCGACACCGCGGTGGTCATCCCGGCCAAGAACGAGGCCGACCGCATCGGCCTCACCGTCGAGTCGGCCCTCACCCTGCCCGGGGTCGATCTCGTCGTGGTCGTCGACGACGGCTCGACCGACCCGACGGGCCGGGTGGCGCGCGCCGCCGGGGCCAGGGTGGTGCGGCACAGCCGCAACCGCGGCAAGGCCGCCGCCATGGAGTCGGGCGCCGAAGCCGTCCGCCTGCTCGACGGTGAGATCCCGCGCCACCTGCTGTTCCTCGACGCCGACCTGGCCGGCACCGCGCGGGCCGCGGCCCCGTTAATCGAGCCGGTCCGCACCGGCGAGGCCGACATGACCGTCGCGGTCTTCGCGACCCGGGTCAAGCTCGCCGGCCACGGCATCGTCGTACGCGTCTCGCGCGACGGCATCCGCCGCGCGACCGGTTTCCAGGCCACCCAGCCGCTCAACGGGCAGCGCTGCCTCACCCGCGACGCCTTCGAGGCCGCCCGCCCGCTGGCGCACGGCTTCGGCGTGGAGACCGCGCTGACCATCGACCTGCTGCGCAAGGGCTTCCGCATCCGCGAGGTCGAGGTGGAGATGGCCCACCGGGCGACCGGCTCCGACTGGCGGGCGCAGCTGCACCGGGCCCGGCAGTTGCGGGACGTCGCGCTGGCCCCGGCCGGCCGCGAGCCGGTGGTCGTGGACAACCTCGCCAAGCTGCGGCGTTAGCCGGCACGTTATCCACAGGCTGGTGATCGGCGTCCGGGCCGGCGTGGTTGGTGTGCTGGAATTTGCGGGTGACTTCCGAGACCCGGAGTGCCGGGACCGCCGCCGCGCCGGCCGCCGGGCCGGTGGCCGGCCTGGCCATGGCGGCGATCGTCGCGTCGATCCTGCTGACGATCACCATCGGTCTCCTCGGCCCGTCCGCCATGGTCCCCGCGCTGACCGGCGCGGCCTGGCACCCGCCGTTCTCGTTGTCCGCCCGGCCCGACCCGCACCTGGTCATCGCGATGGCCGCCGCCGCGCTCGCCCTGGGCGCCGCCGGGCTGCTCGCGGGGCTGACCGCCCTGCCGCCCCCCGGCGTCCTCGGCCGCCGCCTCGTGGTGCTCGGATGCCTGGCCGCCGGGGTGCTGGCGTTCCTGCCGCCGTCCGGCTCGGGTGACCATCTCAACTACGCCGCCTACGGGCGCATGCTCACCCTGGGGTTGAGCCCCTACACGCACGGCGCCACCGATCTGCCCGGTGATCCCATCGCCGATGCGGTCGAGGAGCCATGGCGGGAGGAGCCCAGCGTCTACGGGCCCGTGGCGACGGCGGCGCAGGCACTCGCCGGCTGGGTCGGGGGTGACTCCCTGCGCCTCACGATCTTCGTCCTGGCCCTGGTCAACGTCGCCGCCTTCGTCGCGACCGGGCTCCTGATCGACCGTTTCACCAGGCACGACCCGGCCAGACGCACCCGGGCCGCGCTGCTGTGGACCGCCAACCCGCTGCTGCTCCACCAGCTCGTCGCGGGCATGCACGTCGACACGCTGGCCATCGCCTGCGTGGTGGCCGCCCTCCTGGCGGGCGGGCTCTCCACGGCGTCCGGGTCCACGAGACGTTCCCTGGCCGGCGGTGCGCTGCTGGGGCTGGGGGTCGCGGCCAAGGTCAACGTCGGGCTGGTGGCCCTCGGGCCGGCCTGGGCGCTGCGACGCCGCCCGGGGCGGCTGGCGCTGGTGGCCGGGGCCGCGCTCGCGGTGGTGGTCGCGGGCTACGTCCTCGTCGGCGCCGAGGCGGTCGGGCCCGTGACCCGCACCAGCAAGTCGATCTCCCATGCTTCTCCGTGGAAGCTCGTCCAGGGCTGGCTGCAGTCGATCGTCGGCACCGGCAGCGCCTACCGGGGCGAGATCCAGATCGGGTCGCTGCTGCTGCTCGCCTTCATCGCGTGGTCCCTCTTCCGGCTCACCGCCGACCGGGCACCTCAAGGGCAGGGAAAGCTGGTGGGGGAGTCCGCCGTGGTGGTGGCGCTGGTGCTGGTCGTGGCCTACCTGTTCGCTTCGCCGTACGTGCTGCCCTGGTACGACGGGCTGGCGTTCGGGCTGCTGGGGCTGGTCGCCGCGTCCACGCTGGACCGGTTCCTCGTCGTCCACCTGCTCGTGCTGTCGCTGGCCTATCTGCCGGCCCGGGTGGCGGGCCAGCCGGACGACCTCGCCTGGCTCAGGACCGTCGTGCGGGGTCAGGTGACGCCGTGGGTGCTGCTGGCGCTGACCTCGGCCCTGCTGTGGTGGGCTTGGCGAGCTGCAAGGCCCTTACGCACGACGCGAGCGTGAGCGGCACCGCCACGGTCAGCGCCATGGCAGGGATGGCGATGCCCGAGTCGTTCATGAGAAACCCGATGAGGGCGCACGTGAGCGCGCCGATCAGCCCGGCACGCAGCGCGGGCGCCTGCGCGTACGCCTGACCGAGCGCCGAGGCGCCCCACCGCGACGGCCGGTTCAGCACCAGGAAGAGGAAGGCGAGGGCGACCAGCGACAGGAGGGTCAGCGACCAGTTCCCGACGGTCACGCCCACCATGGCACCGAACTTGCGGGCCACGACGGTCAACGCCTGGCCGTCGATGATCTGCTGGACGAACGTGCCCAGATGGGTGCGCTGGTTGTCGGGGCGCAGCCAGTCGAAGACCGCGATCGCGCCGATCAGCACCGCCCCGGCCAGGCCGACCAGCAGCAGCTTCACGATCGACACCCGGCGGCCCGACAGGAGGATGACGAACACGGCCAGCCCCACCACGAAGGCCGGCACCCCGCCGAAGTCGGCTCCCCACGACGGCCACCCGTCGGCGAACACCGCCAGCCCCCCATAGGCGGCGCACACCGCCATCACGACGATCCTCGGCGTGCCCCGGCCGCTCAGCCACTGCGCGACCCCCGCCAGGCCGAGGATCGTGCCGGTGGCGTAGATGGCGAAGGCGATGTTGCTGAACCCGTAGAAGCGGCCCCCGGTCACGGGCTCGTAGCCGGAGACGGCGTTCACCTGGAGGGTGGAGCCGGTCATCACGTCGACCAGCATCGCGACGGACGTCACGGCCGCGACCACGGTCAGCGGGCCCAGCACGTGCGCTCGCCACGGGCCCGCGAAGGCCAGCACGGTGACGAGGCCGGCGATGGCCAGGATGGTGCCGATCAGCGCGGTCATCGGCGCCGGCAGGCTCCACCACGGCACCAGTTGCGCGAGGAACGTGGACACGGCGATGGCCCCGCTCACCACCGACACCACCTGCACGGCCACCAGCAGCCGGGAGGCACTGGCCACGTCGATCCCCGCCCGCACCGGCCCGTCCCGGCCCGGCCGCTTCTCGCCGGCGGGAGCCGGGTGCCCTCCGGAGGTGCCCTCCGCGTGCGCCGGATGCGTGGTGCGGTCCGGCACGGCGGGGCTGCCCGCGCCGGTCCCCTCGGTGCGCGCCGGACGGCCCTCCGGTACGGGAGCCGCCGCACCGTCGGCGGCACCGCTTCCTGCCGCGAGGCCCGCCCCGCCCGCAGAGGCGGTGTCTGCGGCGGGCGTCGTGCCGCCCGTGGGGGCGGGTTCTGCGGCGGGCGCCGCGTTGTCAGTGGGGGTGGTGTCCGCGGTGGCGGCTGTGCCGTCGGCGGAGGTGGGTTCTGGTAGGTGCGGCGTGCTGTCGGGGGCGGTGATCTGTGCCGTTCGTGTTGGGTGGTTCTGTTCGGTGGTGGGTGGGGTCTGGGGGTGTGCCGGGCGGGGGGTGGAGGTGCGGCGGCGGCGGAGGGCGAGGGCGGCGAAGGCGTAGAAGAGGAGTTGGACGGCGACGAACACGGCGAAGAAGGGGCCGCGGACCTCGCGGAGGACCTGGCTGGCCAGGTCGGCGTCCGCCAGGCCGGCGACCGTGTCGGCCGGGGTGGCGGCGGCGCCGTCCGGCTGCCAGGGGCGGCCGAAGTCCGGTCTGGGGGGCTGGGCGCCGGTGAGCTGGATGGCGGTGGCCGTCAGGTCGGAGATGGTGACCAGCGCGTCCTGCCGGGTGGAGGTGGCGGTGAGGTGGCCGGGCCCGTACGGCTGTCCCGTGGGCGAGGGGCCGCGGGCGATGGCCACGTGGAGGTGGGCGCTGGGGGTGACGTCCGAGATGCCCGCCACGAGGGTGGTGAAGCCGGACGGGAGGGTGGCGAGGAACGCGCCGATCCGCCGGTCGGCCTCCGCCGCCGCGGCCCGCCGGGTGGCCGCCGGCATGGAGGTGGGGACGCCGTACTGGTCGAGGGGCTGACGGGCCCAGGCGGCGGCGAGCTCGGGGGCCTCCAGGACGATCAGGTTGTAGGCGGAGGGGTCCGCGAGGGACTCGGGCGCTTCAGCGTATTGGGCGATATTTCCGGACTTGTCGGCGGCGGCGAGCGCAGCTCCGGGGCCGATCGCGGCCGTCCGGCCGCCCGCCTCGGCGATGCTCTGGCCGAGGGTGCCCAGCTGGGCGGCGTAACCGGTGTCGGCCTGGTGGGCGGACAGCCCGGCCCAGCCCGGTACGGTGGCGCCGCCGTCCGGCGTGGCCCGGGGGATCGGGGTGGGCGGGCAGCCCTTGCCGGGCGTGCCCGCGCGCTGACCCGCGGAGACGGTGAGCCAGCCGGCGACGGGACAGGTGATGCCGCGGTCCGGCGGCGGGACGGCACGGGTCGACATGGAGGCCGAGCCGCCCTCGGCGGCGAGTTTCCACAGGTTCGGGGTGCGGGACTCGTCGATGTCGCTCCACTCCAGGCCGGGGACGCCGACGAGGGCCACACGGCCCTGGGCGGCGGAGGCGGCGGCGGAGGCGGGGAGAGTCAGGAAGGCGGCCGGCACCAGCGTGAGCAGCAGGGCGGCCAGCACACGCAGGGCCGGTCGCCGTACTCGTCGCGCCGAGCTCCACCGCACGGGATGCTCGCCGCACCGGCGCTGGTGGGGCGCGCTGAAGGTGGCTTGCGGCATGTGCGGAACCCCCGGTGTTGGCGCGCTCGGTGAACAACAGCCACGGTAACGTGCCACACCGTGACGAGTGTCGAGGCGCCGTGGCGGCGGCAGTGGTGGGCATGGGCCGTGGCGGTGCTGGTCGCGGCGGCGGCGGTGGCGCCGCTGGTGCAGCAGTGGCTGACGAACCCGGACGACCAGCGCCTCGTGGACCTCGACGTCTACCGTACCGGCGGGCAGATGCTGCTCGACGGACGGCCGGTCTACGACTACTTCACGCCGGCGCCGCAGTTGCTGCCCTTCACGTATCCGCCGGTGGCGGCGATGCTGGCGACGGGGCTGGCGGCGATGTCGTGGGAGACGGCACAGTGGGCGTGGACGGCCGGGATCTTCGTCGCGCTGGCCGTGGCCGTCGGGTTCGCGTTCCGGCGGGTGCTGGGCGGCAGGTACGCGCCGTGGGTGTTCGCGTTCCTGATGGTGGCGTGCACGTACCTGATGCCGATCCGCGACCAGGTGCGGTTCGGGCAGGTCGACATCCTGCTGGTGGCGCTGTGCCTGGCCGACTGCGTGGCGCGGCGGCCGTGGTGGCCGAGGGGGTTCCTGATCGGGCTGGCCACGGCGGTGAAGCTGACGCCGGGCGTCTTCCTGATCTATCTGCTGGTGACGCGGCAGTGGCGGACCTTGTTCATGGCGTCGTTCGTGACGGCGCTGCTGACGTTGCTGCCGTTCGCGGTGGTGCCGCAGGACGCGGTGGGCTTCTGGTTCGGGGCGCTGCTCGACTCCGAGCGGCTGGGCGCCAACGCCGCCACCACCAACCAGTCGATGCGCGGCATGCTGATCCGCCTCTACATGCCCGACGCGCTGACGACCGTGATCTGGCTGGCGCTGGTGGCTGTGGTCGGGTGGTACGGGTTCCGCGCGGCTCGTGAGGCGTACCGGGCGGGCGACGGGGTGCGCGCGGTGGCGCTCGTGGGGCTGATGGCGGTGCTGCTCTCGCCGGTCGCCTGGATCCACCATCTGGCCTGGGTGGTCGTGGTGCTGGGGGCGATCGTGGGCGACGGGCGCGATCCGGTCAGGCTGCGGGTGGCGGCGGGGGTGTGGCTGTACTACGTGGTGCCGGTCCCGTGGTGGGGGGTGTCGCTGAAGGCCGCCGAGATTCCGGTGGTCAGCCCGGTCCTGGGGAAGATCGTGCAGAACGGCTTCGGGCTGGGGGCGCTGGCCCTGGTCTGGCTGCTGGGCTGGTGGCTGCCGAAACGGCGTTCCGCAATACCCGACGCGGCGCGTCAACCTGCGGATACCCTGTAAGCATGCCCAGACTCGCGTATCTCGGACCGGAGGGGACCTTCACCGAGGAGGCCCTGCGGCTGCTGGAGCCCGGTGCCGAGCGTCTGCCGTGCGGCACCGTCCCGGCCGCGCTCAACGCGGTCCGCAGCGGGGAGGCCGACGGGGCCGTGGTGCCGCTGGAAAACTCCCTTGAGGGCGGCATCACGACGACGCTCGACGAGTTCGCCTGGGGCGACCCGCTGCTGATCACCGCCGAGCTGCTGCTGCCGGTGCGGTTCTCGCTGCTGGCCAGGCCCGACACCGAGCTGGTGCACATCAAGCGCGTCTACACGCATCCGGCCGCGATCACGCAGTGCCGGGCGTTCGTGTCCCGCGAGCTGCCCGACGCGGTCGTGGTGTCCGCGCCGTCGACCGCGGCCGCGGCCCAGGAGGTGTCGCTGCCGGGCTCGCCGTACGACGCGGCCATCGCCGCCCGCATCGCGGGCGAGCACTACGGGCTGGTCGAGCTGGTGGGCGACATCGGCGACCGGTCCGACACCGTGACCAGGTTCGTCAGGGTGAGCCGGCCGGGGCCGCTGCCGGAGCCGACCGGCTCCGACCGCACGACGCTGGTCGTCTTCCTGGCCGACGACCATCCGGGCGCGCTGCTGGAGATGCTGACCGAGTTCTCGGTGCGTGGCGTCAACCTGAGCCGGATCGAGTCGCGGCCCACCGGCAACGGCATCGGCCGCTACTTCTTCCACTTCGACTTCGAGGGCCACGTGGCCGACGCGCGGGTCGGCGAGGCGATTTCCGGTCTGCGTCGCATCTGCGGCGAGGTGCGCTTCCTGGGCAGCTATCCGCGCGCCGACGGGGTGGCTCCGCAGATCAAGCGGGGCACGGCCGACGCGGAGTTCGCCGAGGCCGAGGGCTGGCTGGCCCGGGTCCGCGCCGGCGACGTCTAATCCGGGAGCGGGTGAGGTGCCCGCGCCGGTAGCCTTTCCTTGTGATTGACCTGCGTACCCTTCGTGAGGATCCCGACCGGCTACGGGCGTCGCAGCGTGCCCGCGGTGAGGACGACTCCGTCGTCGACACGCTGCTCGCGCTCGACGAGCGCCGCCGATCCGCGCTGACCTCGTTCGAGGCCATGCGCGCCGAGCAGAAGAGCATGGGCAAGTCGGTCTCCAAGGCGCAGGGCGAGGAGAAGGCCGAGCTGCTCCAGCGGGCCAAGGAGCTCGCCTCGCAGGTCAAGTCCGCCGAGGCCGAGGCGGAGAAGCTGGCCGGTGAGCTCGACGCGGTCATGCAGACGGTGCCCAACATCGTCGAGGAAGCCGCGCCGCACGGCGGCGAGGACGACTACGTCGTGCTGGAGACGCACGGCGAGCCCCGGGTGTTCGACTTCGAGCCGAAGGACCACCTGGAGCTCGGCGAGCGGCTCGACGCCATCGACATGGAGCGGGGCGCCAAGGTGTCCGGCTCGCGGTTCTTCTTCCTCAAGGGCGTGGGCGCCAGGCTGCAGCTCGGCCTGCTCAACATGGCCATGCAGCACGCGATCGAGCGCGGGTTCACGCCGATGATCACGCCGGTGCTGGTCAAGCCGGAGACCATGCACGGCACCGGCTTCCACGTGGAGCACGACAAGGAGATCTACCGGCTGCCCGACGACGACCTCTACCTGGTCGGCACGTCCGAGGTGTCGCTGGCGGGCTACCACGCGCAGGAGATCATCGGCGGTGACGAGCTGCCGCTGCGCTACGCGGGCTGGTCGTCCTGCTTCCGCCGCGAGGCGGGCTCCTACGGCAAGGACACCCGGGGGATCATCCGCGTCCACCAGTTCGACAAGGTCGAGATGTTCTCCTACGTGCGTCCCGAAGAGGCCGCCGACGAGCACCAGCGGCTGCTGTCGTACGAGAAGGAGATGATGGCCAAGATCGAGGTGCCGTATCGGATCATCGACACGGCGGCGGGCGATCTCGGCATGTCGGCGGCCCGCAAGTTCGACTGCGAGGCGTGGATCCCTACCCAGGGGCGCTACCGCGAGCTGACCTCGACCTCCAACTGCACCGAGTTCCAGGCGCGCCGGCTCGCCGTCCGCTACCGGGACAAGGACGGCAAGCCGCAGCACCTGGCCACGCTCAACGGCACGCTGGGGACCACCCGCTGGATCGTCGCCATCCTGGAGAACCACCAGCAGGCCGACGGCTCGGTCGTGGTGCCCGCCGCGCTTCGCCCGTTCGTGGGGCTCGACGTGCTGGAGCCGGTCAAGTAACCCCGCTGACGGCCCGCGCGCCGCGGGCCGTCACAGGCGCCCCGGCAGGGTGTACGCGTCCGGCTGCGGCCTCCGGGCCTCCAGCAGGGCGCTCCTGCGCAGCATGGCCAGCCCGATCGCGGCGGCGCCGAGCCCGAGCAGCACGGCCGCCGTCAGCGAGAGGCCGTAGTCGTCGGCCAGGCCCTCGCTCCACGCCTTGAACGGCGCCGCCACGCCCAGCCCGACGCCGACGCCCACGCCGGCCGCCCGCCAGACGCCGCGCGAGCCGAGCCACGCGTCGGAGATCAGCGAGGCGGCCACGATCACGGCGGAGATCAGCAGAACGCCGCCCACGAACATGGCTGCCATCCACAGCGGGGTCACGGCCGTGAGCCAGTCGGATGGCCACGGCGCCATGATCAGGGTCCCCGCGGTGCCCAGCGCCACGACCGCCCAGGGGCGGGTCCGGCGCACGGGCCTGACCACCTGGATCGCCAGGGCGGCCAGGGCCGCCAGGACGGCGGCGAGCGCCGCGACCCGCATCTCGGCGCCGGTGTCCGCCGCCCGGCTCAGCGGCACGGCCGCGGCCTCCGACAGCTCGCCCCCGGGGGCGAGGCCGAGGCGCCGCCAGGTCCCGCGCACGTCCCGTACGGCCACGCCGTCGCGGCCGTTCGCCACGACGACCACATGCCCGTCGCGCCTGGCCTGGACGGCCAGCGACAGGGACGAAACGGGGGCGCCGTCGGACAGGGCGCGTTCCAGCATCTTGGCGCGCCCCGGCGACACCTCCCAGCCGACGGCCCAGGTCTCGCCGCCGTCGTCGGATCGCATGACCTTCATCGCGCCCGCGACGATCTGGTAGCAGTGCTCGCGCAGGCAGGCCGCGCGCTGCCCGGGCCCGAGCCGCTGGGTGCCGGCCCAGGCGGTCCACGTGCGGCCGCCTGGGCGACGATGCGCGGTCGGCCATGCCGGGCCCGCTCACCACGATCTGGTCGCCGCGCACGACGACGGCCGTGGCCCGGGGTGGTCCGGGCGACGCCGCGGTGGCCGTGACCGCGAGTACGGCCAGCGGCACGGTGACGATCACGAGCCGGCGCCGCGGATCGCCGGTGCCGGCGCGCTGCCGTACCCACCAGGCGAGCGCGAGCGCCGGGAGGGCGAGCAGGTCCGTGGGATCGGCCAGGACGCGCGATGGGCCCGCCAGGGTGGTCCAAGCATGGGAGGCGGCCTCAGCGCCCGTCTCCGTGGTTTTCACGAGCGTGAAGAGCACACCTGTCAGGAGGGTGGCGGCCAGATCGGCGCGCCGGCACAGCAGCAGGGCCGCAGAGGCGGCGCGACCACCAGCCCGGCCACGTCGCTGAGCTTGCCGGTGACCGGGCCCGGCCAGGCGTGTTTGAGCAGATGGTCGTTGAGAAGCAGAACCAGCGCCGCGACCACGGTCACGGGGTGAGATAACCACGCGTGCCTCATATATGACTCGATGTCGATAAAGGCCGCGCGGTTCGGCGCCGATGTGAATCGAGTCACACTCGTGACGGGAGCCGGACATGCGAAAGGCCGAGGCCCGCTGGAAGCGAACCCCGGCCTGTCTCGCTGCTACAGGTCAGATGGCACGGACCTGGGAGGCCTGCGGCCCCTTCTGTCCCTGCGTGATCTCGAACTCGACCCGCTGGCCGTCTTCAAGGCTGCGGTAGCCGTTGCCGACGATCTCGGAGAAGTGCACGAACACGTCCGGCGCACCGCCGTCCGGGGCGATGAAGCCGAAGCCCTTCTCAGCGTTGAACCACTTGACGGTTCCCTGAGCCATAAAAGCTCTCCCTCAGGATGTGAATCTATGGGACCCACACCTCGTGGGTCCCGGTGTGTCGTACAGCAAGCACCCGGGGTGGCTCAGACAATGTCATGCTGGTTTTCACTACGGGATCAGCTAATACAACGCTTCCACATCTAACACCATTCTGGCGCGTTGGTGTTCCGTCGGTAGGAAGATTTCTGGCCGGTCGCATCACCGGGCAAACTGGAACCTGTTATGTACAGCCTTCCCACGCCGCGTCTTGTGGCCACCGACCTGGACGGCACCGCCCTGCGCACCGACGGAACCGTGTCTCCCCGTACGGCTGCCGCGTTCGCCAAGGTGGAGGACGCCGGAGCCATGCTCGTGTTCGTGACCGGGCGTCCGCCCAGGTGGATGGGCGGGGTGGCCGGCGCGCTGCGTCACCGTGGCCTGGCCATCTGCGCCAACGGGGCGCTGATCTACGACCTGCATACCGAACGGATAGTTGAATCTCACCTCATCGACGCCGAGGTGCTGGGGCAAGTCGTCGATCAGCTTCGAGCGAACGTGCCCGAACTCGCCTTTTCGGTCGAGTACGAAGGCGGTTTTGCGCATGAGTCAGATTTCCCGCTCGGGAGCTGGGACCGCTCGGCCGTCCAGGGGCGCGACGCCGGCTGCGAGACGCTCACCACGCGTCCCTGCGCCAAGCTGCTGGCCCTGCACCCCGCGATGGACCCCGACACGCTCCACGCCACCGTTCACGGCCTCGTCGGGCATCTGGTGACCGCGACGCACTCCAGCGGCCGGGGCCTGATCGAGATGAGCGCGCACGGCGTGACCAAGGCCACCGCGCTGGCGACGCTGGCCGAACGGCACGAGATCAAGGCGTCGGAGGTCGTGGCGTTCGGAGACATGCCGAACGACCTGCCCATGCTGAGCTGGGCAGGCACGTCCTACGCGGTCGCCAACGCGCACCCCGGCGTGCTGGCCGCGGTCGATCACGTGACCGCGGCCAACGACGACGACGGCGTCGCGCGGGTGCTGGAGGAGCTTTACAGGTAGGGGCCCGAGCCGCCGTGCGGCCGGGGCTGCTCCTCGCCCGGCACGCCGGGCAGCGCCCTGCGCATCTGCTCCAGCTGGGCCCTGGCGGCCATCTGCTGCGCGAACAGCGTGGTCTGGATGCCGTGGAAGAGGCCCTCCAGCCAGCCCACGAGCTGGGCGTGCGCGATGCGCAGCTCGGCGTCGCTGGGCACGGCGCCGTTGTCGTCGGTGAAGGGCAGCGACAGCCGCTCCAGCTCCTCGACCAGCTCCGGCGCGAGGCCGTCCTCGAGCTCCTTGATGGAGGACTCGTGGATCTCCTTCAGGCGCTTGCGGCTGGCCTCGTCGAGCGGGGCCGCGCGGACCTCCTCGAGAAGCTGCCTGATCATGCTGCCGATGCGCATCACCTTGGCGGGCTGCTCGACCAGGTTGGTGACCGAACGCTCTTCCTCGCCGTTATCGCCCTGACCTTGGAAGTCGGGGCCCACCACCACGATGTGGGGGGTGTTGTTGTCCTCAGCATTCATACGTCTCACCGTACTAGCAGGATCTTCCCGACGTGCTCCCCGGAATCGACCAGCCGATGCGCTTCCGCGGCCTCGGACATCGGCAGCTCGGCGTACACGACAGGGCGCACGGCCCCGGCGCTGACCAGCGGCCATACGCTGTCGACGACGCTGCGGACGATGGCGCCCTTCTCGTCGACCGGCCGGGAGCGGAGCGTGGTCCCGTGGACGGCCGCGCGTTTCGCCAGCAGCGCACCCAGGTCGAGCTCGGCCTTGCGGCCGCCCTGGAGGCCGATGACGACGAGCCGGCCACCCGTCCGCAACGCCCGGATATTTCCGGACAGGTACTTGGCGCCCATGATGTCGAGGATCACATCCGCCTCGACCTTGTCCGCGAAGTCCTCCTCGCGGTAGTTGACCACCTCGTCGGCGCCGAGCTCCCTGACCCGCTCGGCCTTGGCCGCCGAGCCGACCGTGGCGGCCACCCGCGCGCCCATCGCCTTGGCCAGCTGCACCGCGAACGTGCCGATCCCGCTCGCCCCGCCGTGCACCAGCAGCGTCTCGCCGCGCCGCAGCCGCGCGGTCATGAACACGTTGGACCACACCGTGCACGCCACCTCGGGCAGCCCGGCCGCCTCGGCCAGCCGAACGCCCTGCGGCGCCGGCATGACCTGCTGCCACGGCACGCTCACGCGCTCGGCGTAACCGCCGCCGGCCAGCAGCGCGCACACCTCGTCGCCCGCCTTGAACTGCTCCACGTCCGCGCCGACCTCGGCCACCACCCCGGACACCTCCAGCCCCGGGTAGGGCGGCGCGCCCGGCGGCGGGTCGTAGCGGCCCATGCGCTGGTGCACGTCCGCCCGGTTGACCGCGGAGGCGGTCACCTCGATGAGCACGTCCCCGCGATCGGGCCGCGGGTCGGGCACCTCACGCCATTCCAGCACCTCTGGCCCGCCGCTGCGGGTGATCTCGATGGCTCGCATGCGATCCACGGTAACGGGGCAAAGAAGTTGTGGGTTGGCGGCGTTACCCTCAACTCTTGACGTTAACCTGCAAAGTATTTGCTGCCCCTTTAGACCCACAGGGGGAACACGGTGGCGAGACACGACCGAGAAGAATCTCTCGAGGAACAGCTGGCCTGGCTCGACGCCATCAAGGAGACGGAGGAAGCTCCGGTCAAGGTCAGCGCGTCGTCGGCGCCCGCCGACGACACCGTCGTCGTCTCGCCGTACCCCCAGGACCCGTGGCTCTCGGTCCCGCAGCACGACACGCCGACCCCGCCGCTGTTCCGGGCCGCGGTCGACTCGGTGTACGGGGCCGCCGCGGCCGAGGAGTTGCCCGAGGCCGAGAGCGAGGCGGGGGAGTGGCTCGACAAGGCCGAGCCCGCCGCCCGGCCGGTGCCCGCGGACGACGCCTTCCTGGCGCCGCTGCGGCCGCTGCCCCGGCCCGGCGAGTCGGCGCCGGAGCGCGCCGAGGAGCAGACGGAGGAGAACCTGCCGTGGCCGGTGCCCCCGGCATGGCGTCCTGCCGAGTCCCGCGAGGACACCGCGCCCCAACCGGCCGTCCCCGACACCCCGGCCGCGAAGGACACCGCGCGCCCGGCCGAGCCGGAGGAGAAGGCGGAGACCTCCGACCGCCCGGTGTGGACACCGAGCGAGCAGCCGCCGGACGCGCCCGTGCGGCTCGGCTGGGGATCGGGCGAGCACGAACGGCCCTTCGGCCGTCCCGAGCAGCCGTCGCCGGAGGGGCCCGACAGGTCCGGCTGGGCGTCGGGGGAGCACGACAGGTCGTTCGGCCGGCCCGATCGCCAGGCGGAGGCGACCGACCGCCCCGGCTGGGGCTCGGGCGAGCACGAGCGCCCGTTCGGCCCGTCTGAAGGGTCCGGCTGGGGCTCGAGCGAGCACGAGCGGCCGTTCGGCGGTCCGGCGCAGGCCGGCGCGCTTCAGCGCCCGCCGGAGGCGACGGAGCCGAGGCACCGGCAGAGCCCAGAGTTCCAGCGGCCGGCCGAGCCGCGCCGCCGCCCGGCGCCCGCGCCGGTCTTCAACGCGCCGCCGAGGCCGCCGGCCACCGGCAGGCCCACGGCCGACAGCCTCGACCCCGAGACCCTGCTGCGCGGCCGGCGCAACGCGCCGTCCAAGGGCTGGCGCCGCCTGGTCTACAAGGCGTCCGGCGGCTGGATCAAGCCCGGCGAGCCCCCGGAGGTCAGGCGCCGCCGCGAGCTGATGACCAGGGCCCGCACCCCCGTCGCCGCCGGCCACCACCGCGTGGCCGTGCTGAGCCTCAAGGGCGGCGTCGGCAAGACCACGACCACCGTCGGCCTGGGCGCCACACTGGCGCAGATGCGCGGCGACCGGGTGATCGCCATCGACGCCAACCCCGACCGCGGCACCCTGTCCGACAAGCTGGTGCTGGAGACCTCCGCCACCGTGCGTGACCTGCTCAACGAGCGCGAGCAGGTCAAGCGCTACGTCGACATCAGGGCGTTCACCTCGCAGGCGCCGTCACGGCTGGAGGTGCTGGCCTCCGACCGCGACCCGTCGGTGTCTGAGGCGTTCAGCGGCGCCGACTACCAGTCGGTCTCGCAGGTGCTGGAGAACTTCTACTCGATCTGCATCACCGACTGCGGCACCGGCCTGCTGCACTCGGCCATGGGCGGGGTGCTCGGCCTGGCCGACCAGATCGTTCTGGTCAGCTCTCCCTCGGTCGACGGCGCGCGGGCGGCCTCGGCCACGCTCGACTGGCTGGAGGCGCACCACTACGGCGACCTGGTGCGTGAGGCGACCGTGGTGCTTTGCAGCGTCAGGCCGCGCTCGAAGTCGGCGGTCGACATCAAGAAGCTGGAGGCGCATTTCGCCGCCCGCTGCCGGGCCGTGATCCAGGTGCCTTACGACCCGCATCTGGAAGAGGGCGCCGAGATCGACCTGGACCGGCTCCAGGAAGACACGCGCGAGGCGTTTCTGCAGGTCGCGGCCTGCGTGGGCGACGGCTTCGCGGGAAGCCACGAGTGAGCGGAGGGTGTGGGATTCGAACCCACGAGGCCATCGCTGACCTGGCCGCTTTCAAGGCGGCTGCACTCGTCCACTATGCGAACCCTCCAGTGCGCACACCACGATAGCGGCTGCGGTGGCACCGGTGTACGTTCAGGAGGTGGCGGATCTCAGCGTCGAGGTGGAGCGCGGCGAGGGCGTCACCACCGTGCGCCTGGCGGGCGATCTCGACAAGCTGACGGCCCCCGGGTTCAAGGAGTGTCTGGCGTCGTTATCCGATGAGGGCCGGTTCGACGTCGTGGTCGACGCACTCGGGCTGGAGTTCTGCGACTCCAGCGGTCTGTGGGTGCTGGTCGAGCTCCAGCGGGCGGTCGGCGAGCGGGGCGGCGGGCTGCAGCTCACGGGCGTGCACGGGGTGCTGCGCCGCGTGCTCGACGTGACGGGGCTGAAGGCCGTCTTCGACGGCGTGCTACCCGCTCAGCTGTGACAGCAGCCAGCGTGGCCCGGCGGTTTCGGCGCCCAGCTCGGCGACGCGTTCCTTCAGCGCCCGGTCGGCGGTGACCACGAGCATGCGCTCCCACCGTTTGGCGTGCGCGACCACGTCCACGATCGCGTCGTCGCCGCTGCCGGTTGCCGCGACCACCTGGATGCCCGGCACGTCGGGCACGCCCCTGGCGGCGCCCTCGACCACCGCCACCATGCGCGGGAACCACTGCGCCAGCACCGGGTGGGCCAGCCGCAGCCCCGACACGTCGTGCAGCAGCCGGGTGGCCGCGCCGAGCCGGTCGTTCCACCAGCCGTGCTCGTGGCGGGCGCCGACGATGTTGGCCACGTCGAGCACCACGGTCTCCGGGCTGAGCGCGCCCTGGATGTCGGCCCACGTCTCGGCGAAGCCGGGGTGCAGCTTGCGGCCGGGCACCTCGGGCAGCGGCACCCAGCACAGCTCGTCGCTCTCGCCGTTGGCGCACACGGCCGCCAGCCGCTCGGCCGACTCCGCGATCACCGTCTCGAACTGCCATCCGCCGTGGTCGTCGAGGTAGACGCCCTGGACCCGCAGGCCCTCCGAGCCGAGCGCGGCCTCCTCGCGAGCCTCGCGCAGCGCGGACGCCACGGCGTCCTCGTGGCTGTCGCGGGCCCCGCCGGGCAGGCCCCAGGTGCCGCCGTGGTGGCTCCACCAGGACCGCTTCTGCATCAGCACATGCGGGATGCCCAGGTCGTCATGATGTACGGCCAGCAGTCCGGAGGCGCCGTGCAGCCCCCAGTGCCTGTGCCCTCGTCCGCATTCGGTCCAGCCGTCGCCGTCCTTGTCCGCCATGTCGAGATTGTCGCAGCCCTTCGCGCTTCGGGAAGATGGTCACAGCCATCTTACGGGCCATCTGACCTGCGGTAACTTCGGCCGTACTCTGCGTGAAGGCTGCGTGGGCACGTTTGCGCCGCCAACAACGAATTTCCGCCATCTTGATCTGCTTACTGCCGATCTCGCGAGCTCTCCTTGCTTTCGCGGGAACCGCCGTGCTGGGCTGTCTTCAGCACCCCTTTACAGTCGATTCCACAGAAAACGGGAGAGAAAGTCGATGCCCGCTCGCTCGGCATCGCATTCACTGGCAGGAGTAGTCATGCGCAAGAAATCGACGATTCTGGCGATGATCGCCGCCATCGGGCTCATCGGCTTCACCGCGACGCCGGCTCTGGCTATCGACAACGTGCGATGCTCTGACGGCGCCGGATACACGGAAATCCACAACGAGAAGCGCCACTGCTTCGCCAACGCCGGCTACACCGGCCTCTACATCACGAACGTCTACCAGGTGTCGGCGGGCAACAACAACATCACTTTCTGGTACAGGCTCAACTCGAACACGCTCACCTATGCCCAGCTGAACAAGGGCAGCGCGCCCAAGAGATTCAGCCCGCGCGTCACCGTCGAGGCCCTGCAGATCCACTGACGAGGGCACTTCCCGCGAAGCTCGCCGCGCGATCCAAGAATCGTCAGAGTGAAGGAGATATTCATGCGTAAACTGTCGGCACTCATTACGGCCGCGGTCGCCGCCGGGTTCATCGGCGTCACCGCCACGCCGGCCCACGCCATCCTCAACGTGCGTTGCATAGACGGCAACGGATACACGGAAATCCACAACGAGAAGCGCCACTGCTTCGCCTATGCGGGCCGCATGGACGTCTACATCACGAACGTTTACAAAATAGCGTCCGGCAACAACAACATCACCGTCTACGTCAGGCACCCCAGCGGCTCGATCCAGCCGTACGAGATGAACAAGGGGGAGGTCGTGCAGTGGTCCTCGGTCCGCATCACCGTGGAGGACGTGGAAATCCACTGAGGTGATTCCGGCAGCCCCACTCAGCCGCCGCCCTTGCTGAAGTGCTGGTAGTCAGCGTGTGACGCGCTGACCTGCGGTTCTACCTCACATTAGCTGGTAGAGGGCACATCCAGGGCACTCTGCTGGAGCACATGGTCCACGGCCTTGCGGGTGCGGTCCTCGCTGGACGGCATCAGATGCGTGTACGTGCGCAGGGTGAACCCCGGATCGTGGTGCCCGAGGTACTGGCTCAGCGCCTTGATGTTCTCGCCGCCGTCGAGCAGGACGGAGGCGTAGAAGTGGCGGAGGGCATGTATGCCGTGCTCGCGGTGGGACTCTGGCATCTCACCCTTGAGCGGGGCAGAAATGATCCCTGCACGCACCAGGGCCAACCGCCACTGGCCCTGGTTGAAGTACGTACAGTGAATCGCGTTCCCGCTCGGTGAAGAGAAGATCAGCCGATGGACGGGTGGCGTCTGGACCATCCCTCCTCGGACTGATTCTCACTAATGTGGCTACGGAATTGGCCTAATATTCCATGACGCGCGTGGCCAGTCGACATCGCGCCGGCTGGTGCCACGTGGATGGTCAACGGAGGGTCTGCCTGCACTCAGCAGGCCCTCTCGGTGCAGCCCCAACCGACCCTGCGGTCAGTTGGAATGAAGGAGCCGCAATTGAGGCCTGGCCGTGGAGGTCTGTTGACCGCCTCCTTGGAGCGCGGTCGGAATCAGGCCGAACACGTAGCCGTTGAGGTCTTCGGGCGAGAGGCGAAGTTGCGCGGCGAAATCAGCGCTCGTAATCCCCTGTGAGCGGAGAGCCTCGAAGACTTTCGCTAGTAGTTGGCTACTCTCACGAGTCAGTACGGATCCCGGCTCACCCGCTCGATAGCCCATCTGGGTTAGCTGTTTAGCGGTCTGATGGTATCGCCAGTCCGACAGTAGTTTGAGTCTGTGCAATCGGTAGGTGAGCGCCATCGCAGATACTCCCCAACGGCGTTTCGCGCTCAATATTCTCTCGACGGACGCGTCGTATACCTTCTGCGCTAGGAGACCTGCGCGTGGCATCAGAAAGGCTGAGGCAAACTCGTTGGCCTCGTTTTCCGTTTCCTTGCTTCCAGGAATTCGATGTTCGCAGTGCAAGACTAGATGGCCGAGTTCGTGGGCGGCGTCGAAGCGACCGCGCTCCCCACTCTTACGGGTATTGAGAAACACGAATGGTGTGCCGGGGCGAGTTGTCGTGAAGGCGTCCACGTCCAGGCAGTCGGGCGGCAGCGAAAACACCCGAACACCATTGGCTTCCAATAGATGCACCATATTCGGGACTGGGGACTCGCCTAGTCCCCAATAGGCACGAACCCGCTCAGCAGCCTCACCAGGATGAAGGTGCGGCAAAGTTGGAATGTTCAGCGCCGGAAGCTTGAATCGCTCCTCGAGCCACCGGTTGAGGTCAGTAGCCACCATGCCAGCCGACAGAGTGCTTTCCCGTTCAAGCGCGCTCATCTTGGACGGGGCGCGGAAGCTCACAGCGTCGGCTGGCAGCTCCAACGGTGCCGGGAGCGCGAAGAACGGGACGGGAAACTGCAACGCATTAGCGATCAGGAGAAGGGTGTCTGGACTTGGCGTCTTTCTGCCGTTCTCATACGCAGTCAAACTCTGCGAGGAGACTCCCGACTCACGTGCGAGTCCCGCCAAAGTCATCCGTCTGCGCTTGCGTGCCAGTACCAGCCGTTCTGGCGTGAACACCTTCTCTCCTTACGTCTACTCGTGCGGCCGCTCCCGCTGTTGCGCTGCTCGACACCCGATCATGGCTATCGCATCTCCACGAGGACTTCCGGACCCTCGTCACCCGGTCCCGGGTCATCCAGCAGCGCGATGTCCACACCTGGATCGCCGAGTTCGGACAGGTTGAGCGGAAGTCGTTCGTTCCACTCGTTTATGTACTTGCCCTGCATTCCCACCGGAAGCGAAAGCTCAGCCTCGAGGCCCCCGCCGTCCTTCCGCTTGTAGAGCAGACACCAGAGAGGAATCTGGTCGAGTTCTCGGCCATACAGGACCTCATCGCGCGTGATGAGGGGGAACTGGCCGTTCTTCGCCACCAACGCGGCCATTGCCCGCCCTTTGGGGTTCTTGGATCGCACAGGCTTAGCCAGGTTCCCCACTCCACCGTCCCCGCTGAGAGCAGTGATCGCATGAGTGGCAGTCGGGTGGACCACCCGCAGGATGCTGTCCCGCCGCGTGTGCTTCCAGCCCTTGGGTGTCAATTCCTCGGCAAGGTAACGGTTGGTCCTGCTCCAGAACAGAGTCCCCGGCATAGCCGGGGCATCGAAGTCAGTGCAGCTGCTAACATCCACGGCTGCACTGCCCAGCACGCGCCGGAACAGCTCGTTAAACACGTCGAGCTGCGCGAGGCGCTGCAAGACCTCCTGCGGATCCATGATCACCAAAGCACTCCTTCGGCGTTGGGTTTCAAGAATCGTACCTCATTCGAGGTCGTGTTTTTGAAACCTAGATCAGGATGGCACACATGTTCGGATCTGTCATCCTTGCCTCGCCGGCGTTCTGCCCCGTCTGTGGCTAGAGGTGAACGCGCTCGTGACGAGACGGAGATGCCCGGATGCAGGCATGAACAGGACGAGCCCTGCCAGGCCCAACGCTTGGGGGGCAAGTGTGGCGCAGCCATGTGCAGCGCAGACTGTCGCAACCCTGCCGAGCATCAGCGAGCGTCCGCCAGCTGTGCAGTCCACTTGACCTTCCCGCCGACTCGCAACACGCCTCACGCCATGAACTCGTAATGAAGTGACCACCGCGTATGGTGACTTGATCTGCGGGAATGACGCGGCATGTTCGCACCCCCGTTGCAGCGGGGCTGAGGCCGTGACGATCGCTGACTTCGGTACTCATTTCACAGGCTGGGGCGATCGCCGCCAAGGCCCTCCTCCGTCGGGCCTTGGCACTGGACATGACGCTTCTGTTCCGTCCCTGTTCCGTGGGAGCATCGAAATCGGCGAGAAGCGACGAGAGACGTTCGGAAGGGTACTCCCTGCTCAAAACCATGACCGACGTGCTTCCGCAGCGTGCGGGTTCAAGCGTCGGAGATCATGCAAATCTACGAGGGCAGGGCACAACGAGGGCACATGAGGGTGTGAGACGGCCGGAAGTGCTGAGAACTGCTGAGTGGACGAACCGCAGGTCAGGGGCCATCCGGCTACGTCGGCCCAGCTCTCAGCCTCCGCCCTTGCTGAAGTGCTGGTAGTCCTTGGTGCCCGACCAGGAGCCGCCCCACTCCCAGCCGACGTCGGCGAAGGCGCGGACGACCTTGTCGCCGGGGTTGATGACGCCTTTGCCCTTCATGGGGCGTTCGGTGTACTTCTCGGCGTTCTTGTGGGCGGTGTCGCCGCCGGCGGTGACGTACGGGTTCTCGCGCGGGTTGATGTCGATGGCCTCGCCGTACGCGTGGTTGGACCAGCTGCCGGAGCCGGTGGCGCGGCGGCAGTTGAAGGCCGAGGTGTTGTCGGCCTCGATCGAGTCGAAGTCGTCGCCCTTGTAGACGTCGACGAGCTCCATCCGCCGGATCGGCCACCGCCAGTCGTACAGCTTGCGGAAGACCGTGACCACGTCGTCGGTGACCGTCTTCCTGACGACCAGTTCGCCGGTGTGCGGTTTGTCGTCGAAGCCCCAGTAGGACATCGTGATCAGGCGCAGGTCACGGTGGTGGACCGGGCAGCCGGGCCGCCACGAGTGTCGCAGGCGGTCCCGGCTGACGGTGCTGACCTCGGCCTCGAACTCGGGCGGCTCGGTGGCGGCCGGGCTCGGGGCCGGGGTGGCGGTCCGGGCCGGCGTCGTGGGCGCGGCCGGCGGGCTGGGCGCGGAGGACGCGACCGGTGCCTGCCCGCCGCACGCGACGGATGCGAACACCACGAACGTCATGGCGGCAGCACGCTTCATCCAGCCACCATATGCGACGTCGTGCCAGGTCAGGCAGTGCGGTCGACGGTCGGCGAGCCGACGTGCCGTCCCCGGGTCAGCTCGCGCAGCGCGTCGGCCGCGTACACGACCAGGGCGATGAACGAGAGGCCGGCGAGCCCGCCGCCGACCCACAGGTCGTTGACGGTGGCGTCGGTGTAGGCGGCGCCGGAGGGCTGGTAGCCGACCACGAACGGCGCGGCCACCAGCCAGAGGCCGGCCAGGAACAGCAGGACGAGGGCGGAGACGCCCAGTTTGGCCTTCATCGGTTCTCCTCCGCTGCGACCAGGGTGACCGAGCCGTTCTGGCGGTTCGGGCGCCCGGAGTTGTTCAGGTCCTCGCGCAGCGCCTCGACGAGCGGCGCGAGCAGGGTGGCCAGCTCCGCGGACGAGGCCTGCGGGGCCGCCACCGGTGCGGGCTCGGGCTCGGGCTCGGCCTTGCGCTCACGTACGGCAACCAGGCCACGGGAGACGAGGTCCTCGTGGATGGCGGCGGCGAAGGCGAGGGCGCCGGCGAGCCCGATGACGGCCACGCCGAGGCCGGTGAAGAACTCGGCGGTGGTCGGATCGGTCCAGTCGGCGTTCTCCGGCTGGGTGCCCAGGGCGAACGGGGCGATCATCAGCCAGAGGCCGGCCAGGACCGCCAGGGCAGCCGTGACGGCGCCGGTGAACTTGCGAATCATTGGGAGATCCCTCCAGTGACGAGGTCTTTCTGCGGCGGCGCGGCCTGCGCGATCAGCGCGCGGGAGGTGGGGCGCAGCACGTCCTGCGCCACCGATCTGGCGCGTTCGCGCTCGGACCGGTCGTCGGGCGGCGCCATCCGGGCGACCGCGGTGAGCAGGGCGGACGGCCGCGCGTTGGTACGCTCCACCCGCTGGGCGACGAGCTCCAGCAGCAGCCCGGCCAGGACCAGGTCGTCCTTGGCGAGCGGCTTGGCCGCGGGCTCGGGCGGCGCCGTGGAGCCGCGCAGCGGCAGCTCCTTGAGCAGGAGCGTGGCGACGAAGCCGAGCAGCGCGATGGGCACGCCGACGATGAACACGGTCTCCAGGCCGCGCGTGAAGGCCTCCAGGATGATGTGCTTGATCGGCTCGGGCAGGTGCTGGATCTGGTCGGGGCTGCCCAGCGAGACCGTGTCGGCGCTGGGCGGGATGTTCGCGGCGCGCATCATGTCGGCCATCTCGGCGCTGAGCCGGTTGGTGAGGATGGCGCCGAACGCGGCCACGCCCACCGCGCCGCCCAGCGACCGGAAGAACGACACGCCGGACGTGGTCGCGGCCATGTCGCGCAGTTCGGAGCCGTTCTGCGCGGCCAGGATCAGCATCTGCATGGACAGGCCGAGCCCGAGGCCCAGCACGGCCACGTCGAACCCGATGAGCCACTCGCCGGAGTCGACGTGCAGCCGTGACAGCAGGAACAGCCCGATGGCCACGATGAGCAGGCCGGCGACCGGGAAGAGCTTCCACCTGCCGGTCCTGGTCACGATCTTGCCGGAGACCACCCCGGCCACGAACAGCGCGAACACCATCGGCAGCGTCATGAGCCCGGAGGTCGTCGGCGACATGCCCTTGACGATCTGCAGGTACTGCGGCAGGTAGATCATCGCGCCGAACATCGCCATGCCGACGAACAGCGAGGCGAGGCTGGTCAGCACGAACGTGCGGTTGCGGAACAGCCTGGGCGGCAGGATCGGGTTGCCGTGGGTGCGCTCGGCGACCACGGCCAGGGCCAGCATGAGCAGGCTCAGCGCGCCGAGGAAGTAGGTCCAGGGGGAGTTCCACGCGAACTGGTTGCCGCCGAACGTCAGCAGCAGCATCAGCGCGCTCGCGCTGGCCGTGATGGTGGTGGCCCCCCAGATGTCGATCTTGGTGTCGCGCTTGACCGACGGCAGCTTGAGCACCTTCTGGATCACGATGAAGGACACCAGCGCGAACGGCACGACCACGTAGAAGCACCAGCGCCAGCCGAGCCAGTCGGCGTCCACGATGAAGCCGCCGAGCAGCGGCCCGGCCACGGTGGAGATCCCGAAGACGGCGCCCATGTAGCCGGAGTAGCGGCCGCGCTCACGCGGCGAGACGATGTCGCCCAGGATCACCTGCGACAGGGCGGACAGGCCGCCGACGCCCAGTCCCTGCACGGCGCGGGCCGCGATGAGCTGACCCATGTCCTGCGACAGGCCGGCGACGAGCGACGCCGAGACGAACAACCCCAGGGCGGTCTGGAAGAGCAGCTTGCGGCCGAAAAGGTCCGACAGCTTGCCCCACAACGGTGTCGACACCGTCATCGTCAGCATGGTCGCCGACGCCACCCACGAGTACTGGTCCTGCCCGCCGAGTTCCCCCACGATCGTCGGCAGTGCCGTGCCCACCACGGATGTCGAGATCATCGAGGTGAGCATGGCGAGCATGAGCCCCGACATGACCTCGAGAATCTCGCGGTGGGTGTATTGCCGTCCCGCGGGGGTCGCGGTCTGTGTCTGGGCTACCAAGACACCACTTCCCCTCTTAGTCCGCATTGGAGTATACGCCCGTTTACTAGCCGCTCGGCAAGTGGATATATTCCGGAGCATGGAAGATTCCGGTCTGTGACCGCAAGGGGTCCCATAACTCCGTAATAGGGGTCGTTTGGTACGTGGCGGCCGACGTACGCTCCGGTAACTTGACAGCACCCCCATCAAGGAGTGCACATGTTGGGTAAACGCTGTGCGCTGGCAGGAGCCGCCATCCTGGCCGCCTGCCTCGCAACACCCCCCACCCCCGCGCTGGCCGAACCGGCACCCCAAGCGGCGGCACCGGCGGACACCCCGCCCGCCGTCATCGACGCACTCGAGCGTGACCTCGGCCTCACCGAGCAGCAGGTCGTCACCAGGCTCGCCAACGAGCAGCGCGCCGCGGCGGTCGAGACCGCGCTGACCGCCTCGTTAGGCGACTCCTACGGCGGCGCCTGGCTGAACGCCGACGCCTCCAAGCTCATGGTCGCCACCACCGACTCCGCCGCCAAGCCGGCCATCGAGGCCCAGGGCGCCGAGCCGGTCGTCGTGACCCGCACGCTGGCCCAGCTCAACGAGACCAAGGCCAAGCTCGACCAGGCGCCACGCAAGGCACGGACCGGCGCCTCGCTCTGGTACGTCGACGTGACGACCAACAGCGTCGTCGTCCTCGCCGCCCAGCTGGAGGCCGCCGAGGCCCTGGCCGCCGCCGCGGGCGTCGACCGGAGCGCGGTCCAGGTCGCCGTGAGCGCCGAGCGCCCGCAGCCGTACATGGACATCATCGGCGGCTCCCCCTTCTACATCGGCGGCAGCCGGTGCAGCGTCGGCTTCGCCGTCACCCGCGGCAGCACCCCCGGCTTCGTGACCGCCGGGCACTGCGGCAGGGCCGGCGCCCGGACCAGCAACCCGACGGGCACCTTCCAGGGCTCCTCCTTCCCGGGCAACGACTACGCCTGGGTGGCGGCCCCCGGCCACAACCCGACCCCGTACGTCCGCGGCGCCGGCGGCTCGCTGGTCACCGTCCGCGGCTCCACGCAGGCGTCCGTGGGCTCGTCCATCTGCCGCTCCGGCTCCACCACCGGCTGGCGCTGCGGAACCATCCAGCAGCACAACGCCAGCGTCACGTACCCGCAGGGCACGGTCAGCGGCCTGACCCGCACCAGCGCGTGCGCCCAGCCGGGTGACTCCGGCGGCTCGTTCATCTCGGGCAGCCAGGCCCAGGGCGTCACCTCCGGCGGCTCCGGCAACTGCAGCGTCGGCGGGACCACGTACCACCAGCCGGTCAACGAGATCCTCAGCAGGTACGGCCTGACACTTCGGACAGGCTGACCCACGGTCGGAGCCCGGCGGCGCGTCGCCGGGCTCCGATGAGTTTCGGCGGGCAGCCTGGTCTACATGGGTGACAGCGACACCGACCCGCAAGGAGAGACCATGAAGCGGCCCGCACTTGACGGCATGCTCCTGGCCAGCGCAGACCCGCGCAGGCTCGCCACCTGGTACGAATCGGCCCTCGACCCGACGGAGACGGCCGACGTCGACGACTACCGGGTGCTGAAGTACGGGAGCGTCCACCTGATCATCGACACGCGATCGGACATCTCGGACAAGAACCCCGAGCCCGGCAGGATGATCCTCAACTTCGACGTCGAAGACGCGCGCGCCGTGGTGACGCGGATGGAGAGCGCCGGCACGACGTGGGTGGCGGAGCTGGAGGACCGCGACGGCAGCCTGTTCGCCACGGCCCTCGACCCGGACGGCAACTACGTCCAGATCATCCAGCTCAGCGACGAGCACAGGGCGGCGATGTGATGTTCGGCACGACCAAGGCGTTCAGCGGCTTCTCGGTGGACGACCTCGCCAAGGCCAAGGAGTTCTACGGCCAGACCCTCGGCATCGACGTGTCGGAGGAGCACGGCCTGCTCACTCTGCACATCGCGGGCGGCCGGGACATCCTGGTCTACCCGAAGGAGAATCACGTACCGGCCACGTACACGATCCTGAACTTCCCGGTCGACGACATCGAGCAGACCGTGGACGAGCTGGTGCGCCGGGGGGTGCGCTTCGAGCGGTACGAGCACCTGAAGGCCGACGAGCGGGGGATCTTCCGGGGCGGCGGCCCGCTCATCGCCTGGTTCACCGACCCGGCGGGCAACGTCCTGTCCGTGCTGCAGGAGGAGTAGTTCTGTCGGTCGTGGCCGGCACACTCGGGCGGCATGGACGTGAGTTTGCGAGATGTGACCGAGGCCGACCTGGAAACCTTCCACGAGCAGGAGTGCGACCCGGAGGCGGCCCGGCGGGCCCGGTGGCGGCCCCGGGAGCACGATGCCTTCATCACCCACTGGAAGAACAAGGTCCTCGGCGATCCGACGGGCTTCGTCCAGGCGGTCGTCGTCGACGGCGCCCTGGCCGGCAACATCGTCGCCTGGTGGGCGGGTGAGCGCCGGTTCATCGGCTACTGGCTCGGCCGGGAGTTCTGGGGCAAGGGCGTCGGCACCCTGGCGCTGACCCGGTTCCTGGAGCTGGAGCCGACGCGCCCGCTTCATGCCGACCCCCACGAGGGCAACGTCGGGTCCGTCCGGCTGCTGGAGCGTTGCGGCTTCCAGCGGACCGGCACGGACCCCGACGGCCACGTCCTGCTGGTGCTGAGCTGAGGCCCCTATAGTCGGGCCGTATGGGGATCGAAGGGTCGTTCTGGCGGGCCATCGCGGTCTATCGCTTCGCCTCCCTGGGCTACGCCGCGCTGCTGCTCGTGAGCGCCGGCGGCTACCAGCGGCCCGTCGCCGGCTGGCTCGTGCTGGGCGTGATGACCGTCTGGACCGTGGCCACCACCATCGCCTACTCGACCTCGCGGAGCCGTTCCCTGCTGGTGGTCGACGTGCTCGTCACGCTCGGCTGCATGGCGGCCTCGCCGTACGTCCAGGGGGCTGACACCGGGCCGGGGCTGATGCCGGTCACCGCCACCTGGGTCGGCGGGCCGGTGCTCGCCTGGGCCGTCCACGGCGGGCGGCGCGCGGGGGCGGTCGCGGCGATCGTGCTGTCGCTCGCCGACCTGTGGCTGCGCGGCCCGCACGGGTTCAACCTCTCCGTCCCCGTCAACGGCGCCGTGTTGCTCATCCTCGCCGGGACCGTCGTCGGCCACGTGGCCAGGCTCACCAAGGACGCGGAGCAACGGCTGCAACGGGCGGTCGAGCGGGAGGCGGCCGGGCGCGAGCGCGAGCGGATCGCGCGCGGCATCCACGACTCGGTCCTGCAGGTCCTGGCGCTGGTGCAGCGGCGCGGGCTGGAGCTCGGCGGGGAGGCCGCCGAGCTGGGCCGGCTCGCCGGCGAGCAGGAAGCCGCGGTGCGCGAGCTGATCCGCAGCGGTCCCGCCGGAGCGGAGGACGACGCGGGCCTGGTCGACGTGGGCGCCCGGCTACGCCGCTTCACCACGCCGACGGTCACCGTGTCGACGCCCGCCACGCCGCTGCCGCTCCCCGCCGCCCACGCCCGCGAGGTCGAGGCGGCCGTCGGCGCGGCGCTCGACAACGTCCGGTGGCACTGCGGCGACGACGCCAGGGCCTGGGTCTTCGCCGAGAACGACGACGTCTCGATCACCATCACCGTGCGCGACGAGGGCCCCGGCATCCCCGAGGGCCGCCTGGCGGAGGCCGAGGCGGAGGGCAGGCTCGGCATCGCGCAGTCGATCCGGGGCCGGGTCGCCGGCCTCGGCGGCACCGTCGCGTTCACCTCCGTGCCCGGTCAGGGGACCGAGGTCGAGATTAAAGTGGCGAAGTGACCAAAGCTCTGCGGGTGATGGTGGTGGACGACCACCCGATGTGGCGGGACGCGGTCGCCCGCGACCTGGAGAACGCCGCGTACGAGGTGGTGGCGACGGTCGGCGAGGGTCGTCAGGCGCTTCGCGTCGCCGGCGCCATCCGCCCCGACGTGGTCATCCTCGACCTGCACCTGCCCGACCTGCCCGGGGTGGAGGTGGCCAGAGGGCTGGCCGCGACCGAGCACCCGCCCCGCGTCCTGGTGCTGTCGGCCAGCGGCGAACACGAGGACGTGCTGGAGGCGGTCAAGGCCGGAGCCTCCGGCTACCTGGTCAAGTCGGCGAGCCGGGAGGAGTTCCTCGAAGCCGTCCGGCGCACCGCCGAAGGCGAACCGGTCTTCACCCCCGGCCTGGCCGGGCTCGTCCTCGGCGAGTATCGCCGCCTCGCCACCCAGCGGCCCGCCGCCGACGGGCCGAGCCTCACCGACCGCGAGACCGAGGTGCTGCGCCTCGTCGCCAAAGGCCTGTCCTACAAGCAGATCGCCGAACGCCTCGTGCTCAGCCACCGCACCGTGCAGAACCACGTACAGAACACTCTGAACAAGCTCCAGCTTCACAACCGCGTCGAACTCGTCCGCTACGCCATCGAACGCGGACTCGACCAGGCTTAACTGGTCAGAGACTGTCGACCTTGTACGGGTCGTGCTCGGTGAGCAGCTTGTCCAGGCGCGCCTGGTCGACCCGGCTGGACATGTGGGCGATCTCCTGCCGGTCGCGCACGACCTTGGCCAGGCCGAAGGCCGACGTCACCGTGTACAGCACCGCGATCGCCAGGAACGCGCGGACCCACGGGTCGATCGGCAGGAAGATGATGCCGAGCGCCACGCTGCCGAGCGCCACGGCGAACGAGATGACGCACTGCGCGAAGTAGGCGGCGGTCATGGTGGGCTGGACTGGTTTGGTCATGCCTTGAGGATCTGACACCGGCCCGGCGGGCGCATGAGTACGCGTACCTGAGTATTCAGTACCTAGTACCGCCATCCGGACCAGCGGGTCACCTCCACGATGACCACCGGCCCTTCGGGGCGACGCACGGCGTACTGGCCGTACTTGCTCACGAGCGCGTCGAGCGCCTCCTCGCGATCCTCCTCCGCGATCCAGGCGCTCCCGTCGGCGCGCGCCCACCACAGGCGCGTCCAGTCGTCCTCATAGTGGTCGACCAGCAGCGACACGTGCGGGTTGGCACGGATGTTACGCAGACGCCGCAGGTCGGCGCTGCGCTTCGGCTTGTGGTCGACCGCCGTCATCACCCGGTCGCCGACGACGGCGAACGTGACGGGCACGACGTGCGGCACCCCGTCAGGATCGGCGGTGCCGAGCCGGGCGACCCGCGCGGCTCGGAACAGCCGGCGCGCCGTCTCGGAATCCATCAGGGCATGACCGTACGTCCGGGGGCACCTAGGCGGGTGCTCCCCGAGGTTTGGCAGTGCTAAAGCTTGTACAGCTTGTGGAAGGGTGTCGTGATTCGCTCCTGCCGTGATCCGAAGTCGACGACAACAGCGATCTCGTCTTCCACGCCGATGACGACGCCAAGCCCGTACCGATCGTGCGTCACCTGGTCATTCAGGCTTAGCCGCTCGACGGGTGGGGCGGGTGGCGGGGGTTTGAAGGGACTTGTAGGCAGGTGACGGCGGGGCGCGCCGCTAGCTGGCTTCACCCCTCCAGTATGTGCCGCCTTGGCAAACGCTCGCGACGGGGGTGGGGTTACTTGTCAAAGAATCATGCTCGAGGAGACCTGTTGGAGAGGCGATAGACATGTCCGAAAGGGCGGTCCACAAGGACCTGGAGAGGGCACGACGTGCCGGTGAGCCGGTGCGGATCAGCCGCGAAATCGACGACGCCGATCATCTCGACGGCCTGCGCGGGGAACGCTTCCAGCCGCTGCCGGACGTCGACCTCGACTCCACCAAGGGCCTGATCGAGACGTTCCCCCTGCTGGGGGTGCACATCGAGAGAATCGACCCGCACGTCTGCTTGGCGGAGTTGGACGAGGTGGAGCGCCCTTCCACGCCGCGGATGTCGGTCGCGCCGCCGTCGAGCTGCGTGACGATGACAGAAGGCCCGCAGCGCACCGGCGACGGCCCCGCCGACCGAAGCCCGGCCGCGTCGCCTTTGTTCTTCTCCTCTTCCGGCGGCTCGAATGGGCTTCAGCTTGCCTTTTCGCCCTCGTGCCTGCCCACTGCGCGCCTCCTCACTCGGATAACCGCTCACTGTGAGCGTGCGACTACTGAGGGGATTCGTAAGGAGTCTCAGGAGTGGTCGCGAAGCGCCGCTTCCAGGCGGAGGCCGAGGCCGGCCAGGGTTGCCACGAGGCAGGTCACCAGCCATGGCCACGATGGATCGCGGCGGGAGAACACGAGAATCCCCAGCGCGAGAATCGCGCCGCCCGACATGATGACGGTGCCCCACCAGCGCAGGGTGGCGATCGGGTCGAACTCCGGGGCGGGACGGCCGAGGACCGGCTCCTCTGGTTCGGACACAGCGAGAGCATGGCATACGACCTGATCGCGGAGAAAGCCCCGTCCCGTCCGCGGATCCGGTCAGGGAGTGAGGACGAGACGCCCCCGGAGGCCACCTCCGGCGAGGCGTCGGTGGGCGGCGGCGACCTGGTCGAGGGGCATGGTCCCGGCGACGCGCAGGGCCAGGGAGCCCGCTTCGGCCATGGCGGCGAGCTCGGACAGGAGAGCACTGTCAGCGCGGATCCAGTGGTTGAAGACCCGGATGCCGCGCAGCGGATGCGGCGCCCCTCCCGCGACCAGCGCGGCGAAGGCGCCCCCCGACCGGACCGCGTCGAGGGCCGCCGCTCCGACCACGGCAGCGTCCAGCGCCGCGTGCACGCCGCCGGGTACGAGCGACCGGACCGCCTCGCCCAGCCGTGCCGTGCGCGGCACGAACACCTCGGCTCCGAGCCTGCGGACGAGCGGTTCGTCGTCGGCTCCGGCGACCGCGACCACCCGGAGCCCCCGCGCGACGGCCAGTTGGATCGCGAAACCGCCGACGGCACCGGCCGCCCCGGTCACCAGCAGCGTCTGCCCGGCGCCCAGGGCGAGCCCGGAGAGCGCCTGCGCGGCCGTCAGGCCGTTCAGGGGCAGCGTGGCCGCCTGCGCGGGCGAGACGCCCGCAGGCGCGGCTGCGACCGCGTCTGCGTCGAGCACGACGTGTTCGGCCTGAGCGCCGATCGGTACGTCCAACCGGTCGGACAGCCCGATCACCTGATCCCCGCGCCGGATGCCGGTGACCCCGGGGCCCGTCTGTTCGACGGTTCCGGCGACATCCCACCCGATGCCGATCACGTCGCGCGCCGGCAGCAAGCCCGCCTCGGTGAGCGCGCCGGACCGCGTGGCCAGGTCGACCGGGTTGACCGTCGCGGCCTCGACCCGGATGCGAACCTGCCCCTCTGCCGCGACCGGCGACGGCAGGTCCGCGATCTGCAGAACTTCGGGCCCCCCGAAGGCACGTACGACAACTGCGCGCATGAGACTCTCTCCAGACGTTGCGTGACTTGGGTGACGACCGTATGGAGAGCTACTCTCTATCGGGAAGTACGCACTTCAAGGTGCTTAACGTACGGGCGGGTTGCCATCGCAGGCGGCGCGCCCCACCTGGCGCCGCTGGTTCCCCCGTCGAAGGAGCGCCTCAAGTCGTGACGGAGAAGCACGATCTCCCCACCATCGCCTTTCCTTCCCAGGCCGCGTTCGAGAAGTGGCTCGAAGCCGAGCACGACGTGTCGCCGGGGCTCTGGCTGAAGATCGCCAAGAAGGACTCCGGGATTCCCTCCGTCAGCTACTCCGAGGCGCTCGACGTGGCGCTGTGCTTCGGCTGGATCGACGGGCAGAAGGCCAAGTTCGACGCCGAGCACTGGCTGCAGCGGTTCACCCCGCGCAAGCCTAGGAGCAGGTGGTCGCAGGTGAACTGCGGCCGGGTCGAGCAGCTCATCGCCGGCGGGGCGATGCGCCCGGCCGGTCTCGCGCAGATCGAGAAGGCGAAGGCCGACGGCAGGTGGGACGCGGCCTACGCCTCGCCCAGGACCGCGACCGTACCCGACGACCTCCAGGCGGCGCTCGACGCCGATCCGGCCGCGGCGGAGTTCTTCGCGACGCTGGACAAGGCGAACCGCTTCGCGATCCTCTACCGCGTCGGCGACGCCAAGAGGCCCGCGACCCGGGCGGCCCGCATCGAGAAGTTCGTCGCGATGCTGCGGGAGCACAAGAAGATCTACCCTTGAGTCCGTGTGTAGGTACGCGATGGTCGTCCACAAGGTCCACTACGTGTGCGTCGCCTGCCGTCAGAGCCGCAAATCGCCGTGGGACGGTCGAGAGCACCTATGCACCCGATGCCGGACGCCGATGCTCTTCGCCGGCCACGACTTCGCCGCACCGCGTAAGACCAAGGACCGGGAGTGGGCGGCCGTCACCGCCGTCCTGGAGGCCGGCCTGCGCTACGACGGCTTCGCGACCTGCGGCTGCTCCAGAGACCCCAAGTACCGGCCGCGTACGAAGGCGCAGGTACGGGCACGACGCCGGATGGCGGCACGCGGAGGGCTGTCCGAGGCCGAGGCCCTCGCACTCCGCGACCCCGGCGACGCTTACCCGCCACGGTCCGCCGCATTCTCGCCAAAGAGTGGCCTGGCGCCCGTGGGCCGAAACCTTGCCACACTGTCGTGTGTCTGAACAGCCATGGATTCTCGATTGAGCAAGCGCGTGACGACGTGGACGGCCGCTGCGACCATCTTGAGCGCCTCCCTGGCCGCCTCCACGGCGCTGCCCGCCTTCGGAGGCACGTCCACCACCGCCGACAAGACCAAGACGCTCTCTTTCCGGGGCATGAATATCACCGTCCCATCCGAGTGGAAGGTGACCAAGGACAAGCGCTGGGACATTCTTCATGTCGAGACCAAGCCCAACTGCGACCCCGAGAAGACCGGCTGCCCATCCTTCAGGATCGGCGGGCCCAAAATGATCCACGGCTCCAAGGATCCGAACTGGATCGGGGAGGTCTACAAGCCCGGCGACTATCCCTTCCATCCCGAGACCAGACCCTGGCGTCCGGCCACCGGCAGGTGGGCAAGGGGCACAAGGCCCGATACTACGAATGGGCCGGCGAATGCTACGACGAAAAGAAGCGGCGGGTGACCAGGAAGTTCGTCCAGCGGGAGTGGTACCTGCCGAAGGAAAAGATCGTCATCGAGGATGGCTGGGACACCCCCGGCCTCGCGGGCGCCATCAAGCGCGCCACCTGGAACTGACCCCGCGACAATCCCGCCGCGCCTTCCGCGCATTGTTCCGGTGCGCGGAAGGTCGCTCCCACGCGCGTGCCGAACCCGAGATCGACCGCGCCTCGACGTGTCGATGCAGCGCCAGGAATGGGGGACGGCGGTGTGCCTGGCGCCGTGACGTCTCGGGAACGACGAAGGCCCTCGACCCGACGAACGGGCGAGGGCCTTTCACCTGCGGAGGATCGGGGATTTGAACCCCGGATGGTGTTGCCACCAAACCGCATTAGCAGTGCGGCGCCATAGACCTGACTAGGCGAATCCTCCTGGTAGCCACGTGGCTCAGGACAGCGTACCGGCCTTCTGGCGAGGCGGCAAAGTGGTTCGGCCGCGGGTCTGTCCGGCCGGTTGTCCACAGCCTGTGGGTAACCGCCTGTGGACAAAGCCCGCTCCTGGTCGGGAGCGGGCTCAGGGCTGTGGATAACTGTGCTGTGGATACTACTGGGCGGGGTTCGCCTCGCCCTCGATCTCGACCTTGATCTTCTTGCCGACCAGGACGCCGCCGGTCTCCAGGGCCTGGTTCCAGGTGAGGCCGAAGTCCTCGCGGTCGAACTCGGTGTTGATGGAGAAGCCCCAGACGGCCTGGCCCCACGGGTTGGTGCCGGCGCCGCCGTACTCGACGGTGAGCTCGACCTCCTTGGTGACCTCGCGGATCGTCAGGTCGCCGACGACGGTGAACTCGTCGCCCGAGTGGTCGGTGACGCGGGTGCTCCTGAAGGTGATCTCGGGGAACTTGTCCACGGCCAGGAAGTCGTCGCTGCGCAGGTGGCCGTCGCGGTCGCCGACGCCGGTGGAGATGCTCTCGGTCTTGATCGTGAGCTCGGCGGTCGACTCGAGCGGGTTCTCAGCGATCGTGACGGAACCGGAGAAGTCGGAGAAGTTGCCGCGTACCTTGCTGACCATCATGTGCTTGACGACGAAGCCGATGCTGGTGTGGGCGACGTCGAGCGTGTAGGTGCCTGCGGCGGGGACGGTGAGGCCGTCCCAGGTGCGAGTGGTCATGGGGTTCCTCCGGAAGGAGCTTGATGTGCGGACGTTTGCGCCAACAAATGTCTACACGAGGAATATTCCGCACGTCAACTAACGTCCGTTAGGGTATGAGCGTGACCCACATCGACGACCCCAGGCTGACGGCCATGGGCTTGCTGGCGGAGGTGCATGCCGGGCTGACGGCCAGGATGCAGCCGGTGTTCAGTGCGGCCGGACTGTCGGACATCGACTTCGAGACCCTGGTCAGGCTGGGGCGTTCGCCGCGGCAGCAGCTCCGGATGACCGATCTGGCCGCGCAGACCGGCCTGTCCACGAGTGGCGTGACCCGCGTGATCGACCGTTTGGAACGTGACGGCCTGGTCGCCAGGCAGGCGTGCGCCACCGACCGGCGGGCCTCCTACGCCACGCTGACCGATCCGGGCCGCGACAAGCTGGCCGAGGTGCTGCCCCGGCATCTGGAGGACATCGACGAGTGTCTGACCGGGTTGCTGAACGCCGCCGAGCTGGAGACGTTCCTGGCCACGCTCAGGAAGATCAGGCAGGTCGTCCGGCCCTGCGCTACGGCCGGGGCAGACCCAGTTCACTCCTGAGCTTGGCCATGGCCCGCGACACCGTGCTCTTCACCGTGCCCACGCTTATCCCCAGCGTGCTGGCGATCTCCGGCTCGGTCATGTCCTCGTAGTAGCGCAGCACGATCGCCGCCCGCATCCGCTCGGGCAGCCGCTGCAGGGCCAGTTCGAGCCGCTCGTGCACGTCGCCGCAGGCTTCTGCCGGCGTAATGACCTCGGGAAGGTCGTCGGACGGGTACTCTTCCAGCTTGCGACGCCGCCATTGGGAGATGTTGATGTTGACCATCGCCCGCCTCACGTACCCGTCGAGCGCCCCCCGGTCCTGGATGCGGTCCCATGCGAGGTATGTCTTGGTCAGTGCGCTCTGCAGGAGATCCTCCGCGTCCAGCGGGTGTCCGGTGAGCTGCTTGGCGGCACGCAGCAGCGCGGGGCCGCGCGCCACCACGTACTCGCGGAACTCCTCGTCGAATCTCTGCATCCCGGCCAGAATCCCAGCCTGGAGCCGTGTTCAGGCTGAACCGCAATTCAGGATTCGGCCCGCCGTGGATAAAGGTCAGTCAAGGTCGGTGGCAGTTTGTATGACGCCGGATGTCATCTCCTTCCCCAGGGGATGCGTATTTTGCTCCCCTGTGCGCCGTAAGGCGGGAGTCCAGCCGCACTCGTGTGACCCTGGTAGGCGGGACGAGGGAGGGGCGGATGGGCTATCCGAGTGTTGAGCGCCGCCGGGTGCTGGCCGCCGCGGCGCTGGGCCGCGAGGCGGCGGCTCCGGGGCCGGGACCGGAGGGCGGCGATCCCCTGCACGCGGTCACCGGCGAGATCCTCGACGTGAGCCCTCACCTGATCGCCATCGAGACCCCGGACGGCAGGCAGGAGCGGCTGGTCATCGCGCCGTGGGCGACCGCGTGGCACGGCGGTGACGTCGCCCCGGCCGACCTGCCCGTACACGCCACGGTCCTGATGCGCGCGCTGCGCGACGGCAAGGTGGTCGAGCGGATCTGGGCCGACACCGTCCGCCTCACCGGCACGATCGTGTCGGTCGAAGGCCGCAAGGACGTGACCGTGGAGCTCGACTGCGGCCCGCACCGGGGTCACCGGACCATCGTGATCCCTTACCGTGCCACGGGTCGGCTGCGGGTGCGTCATCCCCAGTTCGAGCCGGGTTTCCTGTTCGACGCGATCGGGATCAGGAAGGACGGCGCCACGCTGGCGCTGCTGCCCGCCACGTCGCAGCCCGCCTATCCCGCGCGGGCCGTGCCGCCTCCACCGCCGTCCTACGCCGGCGCCCAGTCGCGCATCTCGGGCACCGTCACCTGGTCCGACGTCTTCGACGCGCAGGAGCGCGGCGCCGCCTACCCGATGGTGGAGCGCTCCGACGCCGGATGTCCCGACGCCGGCGTGTCCTGCGCAGCTCTGCCGTACCTGGCCATCGGCTCGCTGCTCCAGGTTCAGAACGTGTGCGCGAACCGGTCGGCGGTCGTGCCGATCGTCGCGTGCGGCTGCGTGGCCGGGCGCTTCTGCGACCGGTGCGTCGAGTGCGGCACCTCGCCGCGCGGGCGGATCGCCGAGCTCTCCCCGGCCAGCTACGTGGAGCTGGGCGGCGACCTGGTGAACGGGTGTTTCAACGCGCAGATCGGATTGGGGTGACACGCGTGCTGGCTTCACAGGTGCCGGTCCTGATCGTCCTGCTCGTCCTGGGGACGGTGGCCAAGATCTCCGTCGTCCGGTCGGGCCGGGAGCCGGGTGCGCTGGCGAGGCTGGGGCCGGCGGTCCTGATGCCGGGCCGGCTGCAGCGGCCGTCCCTGCTCGTCTGCGCCGCCGGCGAGCTGGTGCTCGCCGTCGGCCTGCTGGTCTCGGCGCACCCGCTGTTCCGGTGGGGAACGGTCGCGTTCTTCGCCCTTTCCACGTACGTCCTGCTGGAACTGCGCAGGCGGCGGCCGGATGCCGGATGCGGCTGCTTCGGCGAGGTGAGCTCGGCGCCGGTCGGACTGCGGTCGATCGGCAGGACCGTCGTGCTGACCGGGATGGCCCTGATGGCGGTGTGGGCCGGGGCGCCGGGGTGGATGGCGTTCGCCCATCCGGCCTGGGGGTTCACGCTGGCCGGTGTGGCCGTGCTGGCGGCGCTGTCGCCGGAGATCGACGAGCTGGTCGACCGGGCCCGGCACCGCGCCCCGTGCGAGCAGCGCCGGGGCCCGCAGGAGGGGGTGTCGCTGGCGAGGCTCAAGTCGAGCGGCCCGTGGCGCGCCCACGAGGCCGACCTGGCCAGTGCGGAGCCCTATGACAGCTGGCGGGAGCTGTGCTGGCGGTTCTTCGCCTTTCAGAACCACGAGCGGGACGACGTGGTCTTCGCGGTCTATCTGGCCGGGCGGCGGCCCGCGGTGCGGGTCGCGGTGGTCAGCGCGGAGTCTCTGCCGGAATATACGACGGTATCGGCCTGACTCTAGACAGCCTTATAGAGCGCTCGATTGAACTCTATTGGGCTGTCTAGCTTCCCCACTAGACAGCCCAATAGAGGGCTAGGGGTGGTGCTCACATCGGTTGGGCACGCAGGAACCTCCCGAAATGCGGCACCGTGAACGCGATCAGGCCGCGTTCGGCGCTGTAGATCAGGCCCTTCTTGATGAGGCTGTCGCGGGCGGGGGAGAGGCTGGACGGCTTGCGGCCGAGCGCCTCGGCCACGTCGGCGGTGGGGACCGGCTCGTCGCCGATCTCGGCCATGGCGTGCATGTAGTCGCGCTCGGCGGGGGTGGCGCGCTCGTAGCGGCTGCCGAAGAAGCCCACGGCCAGCTCCTCCTCCGCCTCCGGGGCCGACACCTTGACGTCGTCGAGAGTGATCGGGCTGCGCAGCGCCAGGTCCCAGGCCACCTTGCCGTAGGCCTGGACGAAGTAGGGGTAGCCGTCGGCCGCCTCGTAGAGGGCGTCGAGCGCCTCCTGGGTGAACTCGACCTCCTCCTCGCGCGCGGGCAGGATCAGCGCCAGGTCGGCGGCCTCCCGGTCGAGCTTGTCGATGCGGGCGTAGCGGAAGAGCCGCTCGCTGTAGCTCTTGCTGGCCGACAGCACGCTCGGCAGGTGCGGCAGCCCGGCGCCGACCACGATGAGCGGCCCGCCCGACTGCGACAGCTCGTGGCAGGCCGCGCAGAGCGCCGAGACGTCGGCGGCCTGCACGTCCTGCATCTCGTCGATGAACAGGGCGATGCCGACGCCCAGGTCGGTGGCCACGCCGGAGGCGTCGACGAACAGCTCGGTCAGGTCGATCTCCAGGTCGCCGGAGTCGGCCCGGCCCCGGCTGGCCGGCACCTCGATGCCGGGCGACCAGTGCGAGGTGCCCTTGGCGGCGGCGGGGTCGCGCATGGCGAACGCCTTGAGCACGCCGAGGAACTCCTCGATGCGCTCCGGCGCGCGGTGGCGGGGGGCCAGCTCGCGGATCGCCATGTGCAGGGCGGCGGCGACGGGACGGCGGATCGACTGGTCGGGCCGAGCCTCGATCTTGCCCGTGCCCCACAGCCGCTGCATCGCCATGGACTTGAAGGTGTTGAGAAGCACGGTCTTGCCGACGCCGCGCAGGCCGGTGACGACCATGCTGCGCTCGGGGCGGCCGCGGGCCACCCGCTCCAGCACGACCTCGAACTGCTGCAGCTCGCGGTCGCGCCCGGCGAGCTCCGGCGGACGCTGTCCGGCTCCGGGGGCGTAGGGGTTGCGCACGGGGTCCACGCTCTCGGACTCTATTGCCGGATATAGCGGCCGTCTTAGATTTGGGAAGAAAGTGCTACGGCGTGTCCGGGCAGGGGCGAGCTCAAGCACGGTCACCGATCACACCCCCTCCCACCAGGCCGAACCCATGTTCGATTCGAGTACCTAAGACTGTAGCGCGGACTCGAACAGGTGCGCGATGATTTCGGGTAAAGAAGTTTGCAACAGCCGAGCCCACCCCGGGCGTCATGGTGGTGTGGAGTTCGAGGATTTCGTCCGGGCCAGAGGGCCGGCCCTCCTCAGATACGGCTACGTGCTCACCGGCAACGCCGATGACGCCGCCGATCTGGTGCAGGAGGCGCTGCTCCGGCTGAGCGACACCTGGCGGCGCGTGCGCAACAAGGACAATCCGGAGTCGTACGTACGCACGATCATGGCCCGCCAGCACGTGAGCTGGTGGCGAAAGGTGCGGCGTGAGCGCCTGACGGGCGAGCTGCCGGAAGGCTCCTACACCGACCGTCACTCCACCGGCGAGCTCTGGAAGGAGCTGGCCACACTGCCACGGCGGCAACGCGCCGTGCTGGTGCTGCGTTACTACGAGGACCTGTCCGACCAGGAAATCGCCACGATTCTCGGCATCTCCCGGGGAACGGTGCGAAGCCAGGCGTTCCGCGCGCTCAACACGCTCCGGGTCAGGCCGGCGATGCTCGAAAGGGGACGGGCGTGAGGACAGAGGACGAGCTGGTCACGGCTCTGCGGGAAGGTGTGAAAGGGGCGCCGGAGTCCGATCTGCTGGCGGGCGTCACCCGGTTGCGGAAGCGGCGCGCCAGGAGACGTGCGCAGTTCCTCGCCGCGGCGGCCGTGGTGGCCGTGGCGGGTACGGGCACGGCGGTCATCAGGGGCGCCGCCGTCGACGGCCCCCCGCAGCCACAGGGGTCGGTCACGGCGTCGGCCGAGGTGTCGGCAACGGTCACGGCCACGGTCACGGCATCGGCGACGACGTCGCCGGAGTCGGTCAGGCGGCAGGACGCGGTGGCCGGGGAGCTGTGGCCGGACGCGGTGTTCACCATGCCGGCGGAGAACTCCGACGGCTGGCGTTACCGCCCCATCACCGCCATCAGCCCCACGGAGGTGCTGCTCAGCGCCGAGTCGTCGTTCGAGAAGGCCGGCAAGTTCGAGGTGTACGACAGCGCGACCGGCACGGCCAGGGTCGTCGCCGAAGTGCCCGAGGACGACCGGCTGAAGAGGTACATCACGCAGAGCGTCACGGTCGACGGCGAGAACCTCGCCTGGTACGCGTACGGCGAGCAGGCCGACGGCACGCAGATCCGCGACATCTGGACCGTCCCGCTGGCCGGCGGAGACCCCAGGCTGGTGACGAGCCGCGTCGGCGAGGACGCCGACCTCGACGCGATCGCCCTCGACGGCGACCACGTCGTCTGGTCGGAGGTCGACGGCGGCGTGTGGCGGCATCCGCTCGGCGGGAGCACGCCCGAGAAGATCCCGGGCAGCGACGGCCTGCACCTGATCAAGTGGCCGTGGGCCTCCGACGTCGCGGACCTGCCGGGTGACATGGAGCGCAGCCAGACCCGGCTGGTGAACCTGGAGGACGGCTCCAACGTCTCCGTGCAGGCTCCGCCGGGCGTGGAGCGCCTGCGCTGCGGCCCGGTCTGGTGCTTCGGCCGGGGATCGGACGGGACGGTCGTCACGAGGGTCGACGGCTCGCAACCGCCCCGGCGGATCCAGGTGAGCAGCGGCGGGCCGGCGCGGTATCCGATCCTCGACCGCTTCCTGCCGGCGAGCATGGCCGTGTACGACCTGGCGACCGGCAAGCTGGCCGCGTTCGGCGGCACCGGGACCTGGTACGGCATGGGCGTCTCGTCCGAGCCGAGCGCGATCTACTACTGGGGAGCCACCAAGGGCGACAAGCCGGACAAGTTCCGGGTGCTGAACTTGGCAGCCGTCCCGCCCGCGCAATAGCGTTCGACCTCATGCGGACCTTCGCGAACGTACAGGAACTCAAGGCGGGCGTCGGCGAGACGTTCGGCCCCACCGAGTGGCGCACCATCACTCAGGAGCAGGTCAACCTCTTCGCCGACGCCACCGACGACCATCAGTGGATCCACGTCGACGTGGAGCGGGCCAAGGAGGGCCCGTTCGGCGGCACGATCGCGCACGGCTACCTGAGCCTGTCGCTGCTGCCGGCGTTCATGTTCGAGCTGGTGCGGGTCGAGGGCATCGCGATGGGCGTCAACTACGGCCTGAACAAGGTGCGCTTCCCCCGCCCGGTGCCGGTCGGGGCGCGGGTGCGGGCCGTGGCCGAGCTGACCGACGTCAAGGGCACCCCGGCGGGCTACCTGTCCAACCTCAAGATGACGATCGAGGTCGAGGGCGAGAAGCGTCCCGCGTGCATCGCGGAGACCCTCAGCCTTTACGTTCCCGCGGAGTAGACGGGCCGCGGGCCCCCGCCCGCGGCCGGTTTCATGGAAATTTCGTTACGGGGGAATTACCCAGGTCAGGGGTGTGTTGGACATTTCTGTACGCGGGTAGACGCATCCGGCTCTCGGGCGTCATGACCCACCGCCACAGGAACCGACCTGTGACCGCTGAATCCGCTTTTACGCGGAACCGGGGACCCATGTGTTCCACCGGGGTGAATCGGCAGACTCTTCGCCGTAGGGCAGCTTCCACGCCCGAACCCGTCAGCTAACCCGGTAAGCGGCATGGAAGCGAGGAGTTACCCTTAATGCGCCCCATCCGCACCCCCAAGATCAACGTGTCCAAGGCCGTCCTCGGCGCCGCGCTCGTCGCGACCGCTTTCGGCGCCCACGTGTCGGCGGACGCCAGCGCCACCACCTCCAACACCCAGCCCCAGGCCGTCCAGCCCATCAAGGCCCAGACCCAGGTCAAGGCCTCGGCTACGCAGGTCCTGGCCGTGGCCAAGGCGCAGGTCGGCACCTCCGAGAACGCCAGCGGCGGCGGCACCAAGTTCCAGCAGTGGTACGCCAACTCGCAGCGCGCCGCCGAGACCGTCCAGCGTGACGGCGGCAGCCGTGAAGACTACCTGAACGCCGCCTGGTGCTCGATGTTCGTCTCCTGGGTCGGCGAGCAGACCGGCGCCCGCCCGCAGGTCGGCTGGGACGCCTACACCGTGACCCACGCCAAGTGGTTCGCCGCCAACGACCGCTGGGGCCAGGAGGCCAAGCCCGGCGCCGTGGTCTTCTTCTCCTGGAGCGGCAGCAAGGACCTCAGCTCCATCGACCACGTCGGCTTCGTGGTCAAGGACAACGGTGACGGCACGATCTCCACGATCGAGGGCAACACCGGCAACGGCAAGGTCGAGGAGCGGGTCCGCCCCACCTCCCAGGTCGCCGGCTACGGCTACCCGTCGTACGCCGCCTGATCCACGTACTCGAGAAGCGCGCGTCCCCAGAGGGGGCGCGCGCTTTTCGTGTTTTCATGCAACAGCTCCGCTTGCTGGATGATCCCTGGATACGTGGACCACACGACGGAATTCGACGAGTTCGTCCGGACCCGGGGCGATGCGCTCCTCCGGTACGGCTACGTGCTGTCCGGTAACGCGGAGGACGCGGCCGACCTCGTCCAGGAGGCTCTGGCCCGGCTCGGGGACGCCTGGCCGCGTGTGCGCAAGAAGGACAGCCCCGAGGGATACGTGCGCACGACCATGGTCAGGCTGCACATCGCCTCGTGGCGGCGCGGGCACCGGGAGGAACTGGTGTCCGTCGTGCCCGAGGAGGGCCGCTTCGACCGCTACGAGGACGCGGACCTGTGGGCGGAGCTCCAGGGGCTGCCGCGCAAGATGCGGGTGGTTCTCGTGCTGCGCTACTACGAGGACCTGCCCGACGCGGAGATCGCGGCGATCCTCGGCGTCTCCCGCGGCACCGTGCGCAGCCAGGCGGCGCGCGCCCTGGACAAGCTCCGGATCAAGCGAATGCTGCAGGAGGCACGATGAGAAGCGAAGAGGACCTGGTCCGGACCCTGCGTGCCGGGGCCGGGCACGTCACGCCGTCCGGCGGGCTGGCTGCCGCCGTCGCCGCCCGCCGCCGGACGCGCCGGCGCCGGCAGTGGGCCGGGACGGCGCTGGCGGCCGCCTCTGTGGTGCTGGTCGCAGGGGGGATGGCGGCCATGTGGCAGGGGACCCCGTCGGTCTCGCTGAGGCCGGCGGTCGCGGTCACCACGATGCCGCCCGCCGAGGAGGTCACGGTGCAGCCCGCCGAGGAGGTCACGGTGCAGCCCGCCGAGGACGTCACGGTGAAGCCGGCGGCCGAGGTGTGGCCGGAGGCGGTGTTCACGATGCCCGCCGCGGCGTCCGACGGCTGGAAATATCGCCCGGTGACCGGGATCTCCCCCACCGAGGTGCTGCTGACCGCCGAGTCCTCCTTCGAGAAGGCGGGCCGCCTGGAGGTCTACGACGCCTCGACCGGCGACGTGCGGGTGGTGGGGAAGATGCCCGCCCCCGAGGGGGTGAAGGGCTACTACGTCCAGGGCGTCGAGGTGGGGGAGGAGCACTTCGCCTGGTACGGCACGACGCCCAACAACAGCGACAAGTGGGCCGACTTCTGGGTCATCCCCCGCGAAGGCGGCACCGCCCGGCGCCTGGGCGAGGTCACCGGCGATCCGGCCGACGTGGAGCGGATCGGCGTCACCGACGACTCCCTGGTCTGGTCCCTGCGCCAGGGCGGCGTGTACCGCATCTCGCTGTCCGGCGGGCAGGCCGAGAAGGTCGAGGGCTCCGACGGCCTCCACCTGACCTCCTGGCCGCACGCCGTCGGCTACGCCCCGGGTGAGCGCGGGCAGAAGAACCAGAACCGCAGGGTCAACCTGGTCACCGGCGAGGTGACCGAGATCCCGGTGCCTCCGGCGACCACGAAGCTGACCTGCGCCGCCGAGTGGTGCTACGGCGCCGCCGCCGGTGACGGCGGGCTTGTCGTGCAGCGCGCCGACGGCTCCGACATCAGGCAGTTCCCCTCGCTGTCCTACTTCGGCGAGCTCCTGGGCGACCGGTTCGCCCCGGTCATGCCGAACAGGGGCGACGCCGATCCGGCGAAGGAATATGTCGCGCCTGTGGCGGTCTACGACCCGGCGACCGGCCTGATCGGGGGCGTGCACCGGATGTCGCCGGACAAGCCCACCGGCTACGGCAGCGGAACCTCTTCCTCGCCCACGACGATCATGTACTGGGGCGAGGGCCCGAAGGTCACCGTGCTGAACCTGGCGGCCGTCACCAGAAGATGATCGCCGCCACCGCGACCGCGGCCAGCAGTCCGAGGTAGGCGAGCACCAGCCGGGTGTCCCGGAGCAGGCACTTGCTCCGGGTCAGCCCGGCCCGCCGCGCCTTCCAGTAGCCCGCGAACCCCAGCCCGGCGAACGCCAGCAACGCCCATGGCCCGAACAACCACGCCAGCAGCGCGATCGTCGCATAGACGCACAACCTCAGCGGATCGTACGGCTCGGCCTTCACGTGATCACCTCCAGCGGAAGCCGTACCCTCGGCTCGGCGGCCACCGCCGACAGCCGCTGGGCCGACAGTTGCGGCCAGGCCTGCACGGCGCAGAACGGCGCGCACTGGTCGCGGTCGGATCGCGTGCCCACGTGCACGCAGCACTGCGTCAGCCGCTCCTCGATCATGGTCGAGAGGTCCATGAACGGCTTGACCGTCACCCGCACCACCCGCTCGCCGAGCATCCGGCGCAGCTTCGCGCGCCTGCCGGGCAGCGCGGACGAGGCCAGCGCCAGCAGGGTGGAGACGCCGAGGTCGCAGTTCTCACAGATGGTGCGCCACACGTCGCCGATCCGCGGATGCGACAGCGACGACTGCTCCGACAGCAGCCCGAGCAGCGACTCCTGGACGGCCAGGCGCAGCTCGCGCGGGATCTCGGAGTCGGCGATGCGGTTGGAGACCAGGCCCAGGTTCTCCTTGAGCCGGTCGTGGCCGATCAGTGCCACCAGAGAGCGCCACTGCCGGGAGTCGTCGCGGATCAGGTAGCCGACCGAGCAGCAGTGCGGGTGCGAGCACGGCAGCGCGGTCAGGTCGCGCCAGGTCACCAGGCCGCCGGTCTGCGGGCCGAGCCGCTTGAGCACCCCGGTGTGGGTGAGGCGGTCCATCGGGTCGATGGCTCCCGACCGGCCGGAGCCGAACTGCGGCTGCAGCGACACGCCGCCCACGTACGGGGTGTCGAGGGCCAGCTTGATGACGTCGCCGAGCTCGCCGTCGTTGACGCCCAGGGCGGCGGTCATCACCAGCGTGGTGAAGATCTCGCGCTCCGACAGTCTTCGTACGGCTTCGGCCTTCAGCCTGCGCAGGTCACCGCCTCGGTGATGCCTGGAGGACTCGGCCGAGGAGCCGTCGTACTGGAGGTAGACCTCGGCCCGCTCGCGGTGCTCGGTGAGCAGGTCGAGCAGGGAGTCGTCGCGGGCGATCAGCACGCCGTTGGTGTTGATCAGGATCCGGGTGATGGGGCGGTCGGCCAGCTCGGCGAGGAGGGTCTTCAGCTCGGGGTGCAGGGTGGGCTCGCCGCCGCTCAGCATGAGGACGTCGAGCTTGCCGTTCTCCCTGGCCAGGCGCTGGTCGACGTTGGCCAGCACGTCGGCGACCGGGACGATGCCGCTCAGGTCGGGGGAACTGCCGGCGAAGCAGGTGGGGCAGCGCAGGTTGCACGCCTCGGCGATGTCCTCCAGGAGGATGCAGGTGTGCTGGGTCTGCATCTCGGGGAGCCCGTGGAGGTACGCGCCGGGCACTGGCGCAAAATTTCCCGAAATATCGGGCATGTGCTGCTTGGTGGGAGCGGTCCATTCCTCCAGGTACGCCAGGATCTCCGGGTCCTCGTCGTACAGCGTCCTCACCAGGCCGTGCTTCCGGCACCCGCGTTCGAGCCACACCCGGCCGTCCCTGGCCGCCAGATAGCCGCTCAGCCGCTCCACCCGGTCAAGGTCACGCTCCTGGCAATGCGGGCAGAACGCGTTGACGTAGCGGAGGATGCGGTCGCCCCGCAGCTCCATCCCTGTGCTCACTGGTGCACCTTCCGGTCAAAGAGGGCATCGTAGTATCCGCGCCGCCAGCCGTACCCGAGCCTGAGCCCCAGCAGCAGGAGGCCGGGCAGGAGGAAACACTGCGGTCCCGTCAGGCCGAGCCACAGGATCTCGTTCGCCCGCGTGAACTCCACGAGGAAGCGGAACGCGGCGTAGCCCGCCAGGTAGAGCGTGAACAGCTCACCCGGCCTGGTCAGCCGCTTGCGCGCCCACACCAGGGCGGTGAACGCGGCGAGCTGGAAGACGATCTCGTAGACGAACGACGGATGCATCGCCTGGCCCGCCAGGCAGCCGGGGCACTCGGGGGTGCTCGCCGGTGCGTGGATGCCCCACGGCAGCGAGGTGGGCCGCCCCGGGGCCTCGGTGAGATGGCAGCCGATGCGCCCGACCGCCATGCCCAGCGCCACCGCGGGCGCGAACAGGTCGCCGGTGCGCTCCCGGTAGCCGATGACCCGCTTGGCCACGAGCACCCCGAGGTAGGCGCCGGTCAGCCCGCCCAGGATGCTGCGGGAGCCGTACAGCCAGAGGCTCTGCAGGTCGAGCGTCTCCAGCCAGCCCGCCAGCCGCATGCCGATGGCGCCGCCGACCAGCGCGCCGGTGACCGCCACCAGCGACTGCTCGTTCAGCGCGCCCCGGCTGCGGGCCTCGCGGACGAACACCACGGAGGCGACCAGGACGCCGAGGCCGACGAAGATCTCGTGCAGCGGCATCTCAGGAGCCGTACAGGGCCGGGTTGAGACCCGTGCACCACCCGGCCGTGATGATCGACCACAACGCCCAGCCGATCATCAGCCCGAGCCCGAGGCCGATCGCCCACGGCTTGCGCACCAGCACCAGGCCGATACCGGCGCCGAGCCCGAGCAGGGCGAGGAACGCCGCGGCGACCGCGATCACGGCACCGGCCTCGTCACCGTCCATGTTGTTGCCGGCGATCATCAGGACGCCGAACACGACGATGGTGTTGACGACGCTGTAGACGGCCGCGCCCGCGAACGCGAGCCCGACCACGATCCCCGCCGAGTTGGACTGCGGCTGCGGCGGAGGCGGCAACTGCCACCGCCCGTGCGGCCCGTGCGGCGGGCCGTGGGGCGGACCGGGCGGTGGGCCCTGGGGTGGGCCCTGGGATGGGCCCTGTGGTTGGCCTGGTGACGGGTGCCGCCATGCGGGGTCGTCGGGGCCCTGCGGTGGCGGTGGTGTGCTCATCGGATCTCCCCCCTGGTCCTGCACAGGTTAGGGGGCGGCGCTTTCACTTGGCTATACGTACCAGCCGGGGTTGATGCCGGTGCACCAACCCGCCGACACGATCGAGGTTACCGCCCAGCCGATCATCAGCCCCATCCCCAGCCCCGGTGACCAGGGCTTGCGCAGGATGATGAGCACCAGCCCGCCCCCGATCGCCGCCAGCGCCAGCACCACGGCCGCCACGACGATCGCCGCCTTCGCCCCTGTTGAGATGGCGAGGACCACCACGAGCACGTTGAGCGTCAGGTAGCCCAGCACCCCGGCCGGCGCCGGCCAGAAGGTCCGCACCCTAGAGGCCCTCCGAGTAGTAGATGGCGGCCTGAACCCGGCTCTTCAGCCCGAGCTTGCTCAGCACCCTGCTGACATGAGTCTTGGTCGTCGCCTCCGCCATGTCGAGCTCTCTGGCGATCTCCGCGTTGGACAGCCCCCGCCCGATGCAGGCGAGCACCTCCCGCTCGCGCGGCGTCAGCCCGGCCGGATCGACCGGCTCCTTCCGCACCGGCGCCTGCTCCCCGAACGCCGTGATCAGCCGCCGCGTGACCGCCGGCGAGATCAGCCCATCCCCCCTGGCCACCAGCCGCACCGCCTCGACCAGCGAATCCGCGTCGGTGTTCTTCAACAGGAAACCGGCGGCCCCCGCCCGCAACGCCCCGAACACGTATTCGTCCACATCGAACGTCGTCAGGATGAGCACATCGGCCACCCCCACCAGCTCCCTGGTGGCCGAGATGCCGTCCATCCGCGGCATCCGCACGTCCATCAACACCACGTCCGGCCGCTCCTCCTTGGCCAGGGCCACGGCTTCCACACCGTCGGCGGCCTCGCCCACGACCTCGATGTCGTCGGCCCCGTCGAGGATCAGCACGATCCCGGCCCGGACCGCCGCATGATCGTCGGCCACCAGCACCCTGATGCTCATCCCACACTCCTGTCGTCCTGTCCCGAGGTCGGCAGCCGCGCCGTGACGCGCCATCCGTCACCCCGCGGTCCCGCCTCGAACGTGCCACCGACGAGCCCGGCCCGCTCGCGCATGCCCACCAGCCCGGCCCCGGCTCCCGGCAGCCGTGGCCTACGCCCGTTGACCCGGTTGTCCACAGTCACCGAAACCTGCCGCGCCTCGTACACGATGTGCACCTCCGCCGGCCGTTCGCCGTGCTTGAGGGCATTGGTCAGCGCCTCCTGGAGGATCCGGAAGGCAGCCAGGTCGACAGGCGGGGGCAATTCGCGGGGCTCACCCTCGATCCGCAACGCGGTCTCCATCCCCGACCCGCGTGCCCGCTCGACCAGGCCCTCCGCGTCGGCCAGCCGGGGCCGCACGGCCTCCGACTCCTCGCCCGCCTGCCGCAGCAGCCCGATCATGGACCGCATCTCGGCCAGCCCCTTCACGCTGTTTTCCCGCATGGATTCCATGATCTTCCGTACGGTGCCCTGATCCAGGTCCTTGCGGGAGAGCACGGCCGTGGACTGGATGGCGATGGCGCTGAAGTGGTTGGCGATCATGTCGTGCAGCTCGCGGGCCATCCGCGTGCGCTCGGCCGTGATGGCCGCCTGCCGGTCGAGCTCGGCCAGCCGCGCCACCTGCTCGGCCCTGGCGCGCTCGGCGGCCGCCCGGTCGCGCTGCTGCCGCAGCACCTGCGCCGTGGTCACCGGCGACACCAGCACCAGCGCCAACTGCACGCTGATCAGCGCCAGCACGCGCCAGTCGCCCGTCAGGAACCCGCCCGCCGCCCCGGACAGCACCGCGATCACCGTCGAGGCGCCCAGCAGCCACCGCGCCGCCCTGGCCGGACCGTAGAGCGCGGCGGCGTACAGATTGTCGGTGTAGACGAGCACCGTGCCCAGCGACGGCCCCACCACGATGTCGAGCAGGATCCCCGTGGTGCCCAGCCCGAGCGAGGCCAGGGGCCGGCGCGTGCGCCCCAGCGTGGCCGCGCACGTCATCGCCAGCGGCACCGCCAGCATCCACTCGGCCGGCTGCCAGACGGGCGGATCGCGGTGGATGTAGGCTCCAGCCGCGATCAGGAGCAGGCCCACCAGGAAGGCCAGCCCCGCCAGCAGCGGCACGCGTTTCATGGCTCCTATCCCACCACCCCCGGCCATCGATTCCCTCCTTCGCGGGGTCGCCTGTGGATACACCCTTCGATGTATCCACAGGCTCGTTTTCAAGGCGGACGAAATCGCCCAAAACGTCCAGCATGCTGGATAGCGTGATTGTCGCCATCCTGATCGCCTGCGAGATCGGCTTCTGGGTCCTCCTCGGGCTCGGGCTCGCCTCCCGCTACCTGTGGAAGCGCCGCCGCCTCAGCACGGCACTCCTGGTCAGCGTTCCCCTCCTGGACGTCGTCCTGCTCACGGCCGCCGTGATCGACATGCGCGGCGGCGCCACGGCCGACATCCGGCACGGCCTCGCGGCGGCGTACCTGGCGTACTCGATCGTCTTCGGCCACCGCACCCTGCGCTGGGCCGACGCCAAGTTCCACCACCGCTTCGCCGGCGGCCCCCCGCCGCCGCAGCCCCCTCCCGGCGGCAAGGCCCGGGTGCGCTACGAGTGGGCGTACTGGCTGTGGATCCTGCTGGCGTACGGGGTCGCGTGGGCGGTCGTCCTGCTCATGACCTGGCTCGTGGGCGACCCGGGGCGTACGGAGGCGCTGACGGCGTTCGTCCTGCAACTGGCGAAGGTGCCGGCGATCGCGCTGATCTGGCCGGTGAGCCACATGCTGTGGCCCAAGAAGGTGGAGAGTGAGGACGCGCGATCGGCGTAACTGGTTCGAGGCATCGCTTCGGACCCGCTATGCTTACTTAAGCAGCGAGCGGCCGTAGCTCAATGGATAGAGCATCTGACTACGGATCAGAAGGTTGGGGTTTCGAGTACCTCCGGCCGCACAGCACAGCCCCTGTCAGCGGAAACGCTGGCGGGGGCCTTTTTCTGCCTCCGATGGGGCGTTCCTTGACCATCTGATTCGGACGATGCGAACAACCGCCCACGTAGGTGGCGTGCCAGGTCCGGGGGCTTCTAACGCGTCGGCGCGAAGGAGGAGGCGATCATCCAGAGGCCGGCGGCCACGATCACGACTGCGAGGGCGACATCCCTGGCCCGCCGGGCAGCCAGGCTTTCCGGCCGCCCGCTGATCACACGTCGCGCCAGGTGCGCTGTCTCGGCCCAGGTGATCCGCACTCCAGGGCGCCGACCGGCCGATGCGACGAGCACGGCCGCGACCAGCAGCGGCCACCGTACCGAATCGGCGAGCGGCATTTCGGAGTCGCCGCCGTACCAGCTGATGTACGTCGCGACGTCGAGCAGCGGGAAGAGGACAAGGGCCGCCGCGCCTGCTGCGCCGGCCCGTCGCCCCCAGCGGAGGGAAGCGGCTGCCGTCAGGGCGACGAGGATGACCGGCAGGCCGTTCTGGTCGGCCTCACCGGACCACTCGTCGAGGTGGCTCCAGGGGGACTCCGGAAGCTGTACGTAGATGACCTCGAGCGCGCGCATGCCGTACGTGATCGTCCAGCGGTGGAACATCGCCCCCCACGCCGCCGCGCCGGCGGCGCCCGCCCACAGGATGATCCCGTACGGTCTCCGAGGCAGGGACGAGCGAGCCGCCAGGCACAGCGCTCCAGCGGTCACCGGGTAGCAGACGATGAGGGGCCAAGGCGGCATGACCGTACGTTCCTGCCCGGTGCATGGGTCGGAGCCCGGCAGGAAGTACGCGGTGACGAGCCCGAACGCGAGCACGGCGCCGACCGTGGCGACGGCGGTGAGCGTCGCCCGGCGTGACCCGCGCAGGAGGAGTCCGGCCACGGCGACCGGCAGCAGGAGAACGCCCCAGAACAGCAGTTCTCCCGGCACGTGCTCCAGCGCGTAAGGGCCTTCCGCGAGGAAGGGGGTGGAGCTGGTTTCCGAACAGAACCAGCCGACGCTCTGCCTGCCGATCCCGAAGGTCGTCAGGATCACCGGGCCGGACGCGGTCAGTACCGCGCCGACGCGCAGCGCCGCCGCCACGGGGGATGGCGTTTCTGCCAGGGATTCCCGCATAACGGCACCTTCTGCCGGAAATGATCAATCCGGGACAGGGTAACGGATGACGATCAGCCTTTCAGTGGATCGCCTAGTCTCCGGTGCTCGCCCGCAGCATCACGGACCTGGCTCCCGGCTCGGCTTCGCCGATCATGTTCCGTTCTCGTACGGAAGTGATCAGGGCTCGGAATGCGTATGGCAGAGTGTCCGGTTTGTGGCGCAAGGCTGTCTCCAGGCGGACGAGGAAGGCGAGGAGTTCGGGGTCCGAAACGGATAGGGCGTGTTCTCTCAGTCGATCCACGTCACGGAAGACCTTGGCGTCGTCCTGCAGAGGTTGAATCGTGACGAGGTTTCTGGCCATGGCCATGATGAGATCGCCGACGGGCAGTGGCCGTCCTGCTTCCTCGATCTGCTTGCCCCATTCGCCCACCCAGCGCAGGTTGCCCCACAGGCGTGCCACCAGCGCCTCCTCAAGCCAGGCTCGCACCTGTTCGCGGACCGCGATCTGCGGGCCGGACAGGGTGCGCGAGGAGATCGTCAACTCGACGATCGCGGTCAGAGCCGTGAGCGCGACGCCGAGGGTGATGGACTTGGCCAGGTCTTCCGTGAAGACCTGGGTGGTGACGGCGGCGGTGCCACCGGCGCTGATGGCTCTCGCCGAACTCTTCCACCGCTGGTGCCGCCGCCGGATCTCGCTGTCGGGAACGTAACGGTGGATCTCGGCGGCCATCTCCCACCGGGCGGCGCCCGGGGTCTCGCCTTCCCGGGCTTCGATGAGCACGCCGTGTGCCTCGTTGAGAACCGCTTCGGCGAACAGCGTACTGCGGTCTTCTTCGTTCACGTGATATTGGGCGAAATCGAGCGCCTTTCGCCCGATTGGGCTTTCACTGGTGTCCTTTATCCACGCCTTCAGGCGGTCGTCGAACGTCAGGCTGAGCCGACCGCGATAATCGGGAAATCGAACGCCCCAGGTTATCTTCTCCCTGACCCAGCGTCCCATGCGCCGGAGCGCGCCGGAACGGTCCTGGTCGATCGGGAGTTCGGTGGCGTCAAGCGCATCGCAGAAGGCGGTGGCCGCTTGCCCTGCCTTCTCGGACAGGATGGCGTCGTCCTCGCCGAGGGCGCGGGAGACGGCTTGCCAGCGCAGGTGCCTCAGCCATTTTCTCCTTTCCAGTACCCTTTTTCCGAATTGATACCAACGCACGCTTTTGCTGGCGTAGCTGGCGACCGGGGGGTGTGCCGACATGCTCGATATATTACCGAGCAGGCCATGGATGGCGACTGCCATGAGCTATTCAGCAAATGTCAGTGATTACTGCTCAATTTCCTGATACGTCCCCACGCCGAAATGGGCGGAACGGAGTTTGCGGCCATGGCCGGCCGTGCTCAGGTGTTGCCCGAGTCTTCCGGGATGGGGGTGTTCTGGTCGAGGGTGTAGTCCAGCAGGGCGGCTTCGCTGATGACCTCGCCGGCGGGCGGGGCGGTGATGACGGGGCGGGACCCCCACCCGGTGTAGCGCGTGTCACTCCGCTTGACCAGCGGGTTCTTGGCCGTCCCGGCGGTGTCGGTGGTGACCAGGCGCTTGGGCAGGCCGTCGCGGCCGGCCCAGAGCTGCCAGGAGACCTTGCCCTTGCTCCTGGCGGTGATGGGCCGCCCGGAGGTCCAGTTGACGAGGGTGCCCTGGGCCGCCTTGCGCAGCGCCGGGTAGCTGATCGTGCCCCTGTAGAGGCGGCCGCCGGGGACGGGCTTGCTCGTGGAGCAGTTGAGCAGCGCCTTCACCAGGGCCGGGTCGTAGACGTCGATGGGTTGCAGGCTGGCGTCCTCGGCGAGGTCGCGGCCCAGGCTTCCCCGGTGGTGCTCGGGGTAGATGATCCAGTTCGTGCCGTCCGGGACCGGGCCGGAGTGGTGGCTGCGGCTGACGTACACGTCGTCGCGTACGCGGATCACCCGGTGGGGCTTGGCCGCGGGGAGGTCGCGCCAGGTGAGGTCGGCGGCCACCGGGCCTGACCGGCCGAGCCGGAGGCGGCCGTTGATCCGGGTCCCGCTCCTGGAGGTCTTCTCGCCGTAGAAGTAGCGGGTGGTCTCGGAGATCCGGACGCCGTGCTCGTCCCGGAGCTGCCGCTTGAGCGCGCCGACCGGATCGGGGGCGGACGCCTGCGCGATGGCGGGGCTCGTGGCGACGGGCGCGGAGGCGATCAGCACGGGCGCGATCAGCATGGTGGCGGCCAGGGTTACCCGTCGTCTCATGGGCGTTCTGTCCTTGCCTGGGCGTTCGGTCTTATGTGCGGACCGAGGCGGTTCCCAAGGATATCGTGCGGCCGGGATTCAGGCCGAGGTGACCGATCGGTGCACGTCTCCTCTTCAGTGGCGAGGCGATGCCGAGCGCGACGATAGCGGGTTCGCCTCGAAGGTTAGGGGTGGGGCCGGGGGTGGGGGCCGGTCATCGTGGAAGTCATGAGGCATGCCGTCGTCATCGGAGCCAGCGTCTCCGGCCTGCTGGCCGCCGCCGCGCTCAGCAGGATCGCCGAGCGCGTCACCGTGCTCGACAGGGACCAGCTGCCCGGGGAGGACGTGCACCGGCGGGGCACGGCGCAGAGCCGGCACGCCCATGGCCTGCTGGCCCGGGGGCTGGAGGTGATGGAGGTCCTGCTTCCCGGTCTCACCGCCGAGCTGATGGATCGCGGGGCGTTCGGCGGGGATCTGCAGGCCGACTGCCGGTGGATCAACGAGGGGCGTCGGCTGGCGCCGGCGCCGGGTGACATGCCGGGGCTGCTGGTCAGCCGGCTGCTGCTGGAGGGGCAGATCCGGCGGCGGGTGAGCGCGCTGCCGGGGGTGGAGGTGGCCGGTGACCGGCAGGTCTTCGACCTCACCCACAGCGGTGAGTGGGTCACGGGAGTACGGCTCGTGTCCGGTGAGACGATCAGCGCCGGGCTGGTGGTCGACGCGTCGGGCCGGGGCTCGCGGACGCCGGCCTGGCTGGAGCGCCTCGGGTTCGCCGCGCCCGAGGAGGAGCGGGTGGAGATCGACCTGACGTACACCACGCGGGTGTTCCGCAGGCGGGCCGATGACCTGGCCGGCGATCCGGTGGTCATCATGGCGGCGACCAGGGCGGTGCCACGTGCGGGGGTGGCGCTGGCCATGGAGGGCGACCGGTGGATCGTCACCATCGGCGGTTACGGCGACGCGCCGCCCGCCGACTACGAGAGCTTCGTCGACTACGCCGGGTCGCTGCCCGCGCCGGACATCCACGAGCTGGTCTCCGGGGCCGAGCCGCTGGACGACGGGTGTCACCATCGCACGCCCGCCAGCGTGCGTCGGCGCTACGAGCGGCTGTCCCGCTTCCCGCGCGGCCTGGCGGTCGTGGGTGACGCGGTGTGCGCGTTCAACCCGATCTACGGCCAGGGCATGAGCGTGGCCGCGGTCGAGGCGCTGCGGCTGGGCGAGTGGGCGCGCCGGGAGCGGCCCGCGCGCGAGCTGTTCCGGTCGATCGCCCGGGTCGTCGACGCGCCGTGGGACATCGTGGTCGGCAACGACCTGCGGCTGCCCGGGGTCCGCGGACGGCGGACCGCGAAGATCAGAATGGTCAACGCCTATCTCGAGCGCTTCCACCGGGCCGCCGAACACGACGCCGAGCTGGGGCGCCGCTTCCTGCGTGTGGCCAATCTCCTGGATCGTCCCACGGCGCTCCTGCGACCGGCGTGCCTGGTCCGCGTGTTGCGCGGCGGGGCGGGCGCGGCCGGCCGGGATGATCGGCGAGTGACGAGGGAACCCCGGTATCCGGCGCGGCACTAATTTGTACCGTTCATTATCTTGTATCGTTCGCCTTTGTGTCGGTAAGTTTGGCGGCCATGACCGCACCCAGGACTCCGACCATCGCCGAGGAACTGCGCGGGGCAGGCCTGCGGGTGACGGCCGCCCGCGTCGCCATGCTCGAGACCGTCCGGGACGGTGACCACCTCGGCGTGGAGGCGATCGCGTCCGGGGTGCGTGATCGTGTGGGGCACATCTCCCTGCAGGCCGTGTACGAGGCGCTGCACGCGCTCACCGCGGCGGGGCTCGTACGCCGGATCGAGCCGGCCGGCAGCGCCGCCCGGTTCGAGGGCCGCGTCGGCGACAACCACCACCACATCGTCTGCCGGTCGTGCGGCGCCGTCGCCGACGTCGACTGCGCGACCGGCCATGCGCCGTGCCTGACCGCGGCTGACGACCACGGCTTCTCGATCGACGAGGCCGAGGTCATCTACTGGGGCCTGTGCCCCCGCTGTTCCAGCTCCTGAGCACCCGCCTGAGCACCGTAAATCCCGGAAGGATTCCATGTCCGAGAACCATGATGCAATCGTCACCGACCCGAAGACGGAGGCCGCGGGAGGCTGCCCGGTCGCGCACGATCGCGCCCCGCACCCGACCCAGGGTGGCGGTAACCGCCAGTGGTGGCCGGAGCGGCTCAACCTGAGGATCCTCGCCAAGAACCCGGTCGTGGCCAACCCGTTCGGCGGCGAGTTCGACTACGCCGAGGAGTTCAAGAGCCTCGACCTCGCGGCCGTGAAGCGGGACATCGCGGAGGTGCTGACGACCTCGCAGGACTGGTGGCCGGCCGACTTCGGCCACTACGGCCCGTTCATCATCCGGATGGCCTGGCACAGCGCGGGCACGTACCGGATCAGCGACGGCCGCGGCGGCGCCGGGGCCGGCCAGCAGCGCTTCGCCCCCCTCAACAGCTGGCCGGACAACGCCAACCTCGACAAGGCCCGCCGCCTGCTGTGGCCGGTCAAGAAGAAGTACGGCCGCAAGCTCTCGTGGGCCGACCTGCTGATCCTGTCCGGCAACGTGGCCCTGGAGTCGATGGGCTTCCAGACGTTCGGCTACGGCGGCGGCCGCGAGGACGTCTGGGAGGCCGACGAGGACGTCTACTGGGGCCCCGAGTCGATCTGGCTCGGCGACCAGCGCTACACCGGCGACCGCGAGCTGGAGAACCCGCTGGCCGCGGTCCAGATGGGCCTCATCTACGTCAACCCCGAAGGCCCCAACGGCAACCCCGACCCGCTCGCCGCTGCCCGCGACATCCGTGAGACGTTCCGCCGGATGGCGATGAACGACGAGGAGACGGCCGCCCTGATCGTGGGCGGTCACACCTTCGGCAAGACCCACGGCGCGGGCCCGTCCGACCACGTCGGCCCCGACCCCGAGGCCGCCTCGATCGAGCAGCAGGGCCTGGGCTGGAGCAACAGCTTCGGCACCGGCAAGGGCGGCGACACGATCACCAGCGGCCTCGAGGGCATCTGGACGAACACGCCGACGACCTGGGACAACAGCTTCCTGGAGATCCTGTACGGGTACGAGTGGGAGCTGTTCGAGAGCCCGGCCGGGGCGCAGCAGTGGCGGCCGAAGGACGGCGCCGGCGAAGGCACCGTGCCCGACGCGCACGACCCGTCGAGGACCCACGCCCCGACGATGCTGACGACCGACCTCTCGCTCCGCTACGACCCGATCTACGAGCAGATCACGCGGCGCTGGCTGGAGCACCCCGAGGAGCTGACCGACGCCTTCGCCCGCGCGTGGTACAAGCTGACCCACCGTGACATGGGCCCCGTCGCGCGCTACCTCGGCCCGGAGGTCCCGTCCGAGACGCTGCTGTGGCAGGACCCGCTGCCCGCGCTGACGCACCAGGTCGTCGACGCCGCGGACGTCGCCTCGCTCAAGGAGCAGGTCCTGGCCTCGGGGCTGTCGGTGTCCGAGCTGGTGTCCACCGCGTGGGCGTCGGCCTCGTCCTTCCGGGGCAGCGACAAGCGCGGCGGCGCCAACGGCGCGCGCATCCGCCTGCAGCCGCAGATCGGGTGGGAGGTCAACGACCCCGACCGGCTGGCGACGGTGCTGGGCACCCTGGAGGGGATCCAGAAGGCGTTCAACGGCGCCCAGAGCGGCGGCAAGCAGATCTCGCTCGCCGACCTGATCGTGCTCGCGGGCTGCGCGGCCGTCGAGCGGGCCGCCAAGGAGGCCGGTTTCGAGGTCGTGGTCCCGTTCACGCCGGGCCGGGTGGACGCCTCGCAGGAGGAGACCGACACGGAGTCGTTCTCGGCGCTGGAGCCGACCGCCGACGGGTTCCGCAACTACCTGGGCAAGGGCAACCGCCTCCCGGCCGAGTACCTGCTGATCGACCGGGCGAACCTGCTGACGCTGAGCGCCCCCGAGATGACGGTCCTGGTCGGCGGCCTGCGCGTGCTCGGCGCGACCTATCAGCGCTCGCCGCTCGGCGTCCTCACCACCACGCCCGGGGTGCTGACCAACGACTTCTTCGTCAACCTGCTCGACCTGGGCACGACGTGGAAGGCGACGTCCGATGACGCGATCACGTTCGAGGGCCGCGACGCCGCCACGGGCGAGGTCAAGTGGACCGGCAGCCGGGCCGACCTGGTCTTCGGGTCCGACTCCGAGCTGCGCGCGGTCGCCGAGGTCTACGCGAGCGACGACGCGAAGGAGAAGTTCGTGGCCGACTTCGTCGCAGCCTGGGACAAGGTGATGAACCTCGACCGGTTCGACCTGGTCTGACGGGTCACGTCCGGGCCGGCTCGCGCCGGGCCGGTCCGGACGTGCCGCTCACCGCCTCTTCGGCTTGAAGTAGTGCGCGACCATGTAGGCGGTGACCTGCCTGCCGATCTTCGCGCCCTGCACGTCGGCGGCGCGCGTGTGGATGCCGCCCCAGATCCGGGCCTCGGTGACCTCGGCCAGCGCGTGCGAGAAGCCGCGGAAGTGCCTGGTCGTCCCCGAGTCGGCGCTGAACCCGCTGAACGGGATGTCGTCCCTGCCGAAGAAGTGCGTCAGCGCCGTCATGCCCGCCCCGCTGAAACACGTGTGCCCGGACGTGAAGTCGGGATGCGGCGGCGTGACGAGCAACGGCGTCCAGGCGGGATCGGCCACGGTCGCCGGGTTGCCGTCGCCGTCGGCCTGCCGGATCGCGGTGACCGGCCGCCAGAAGCTCCACCGCGCCTTCTCGTTGTAGCAGGCGATCGTGGCGTCGGCCTCGGCCATGCCGACCATCGCGAACATCCGCGCCGTCTGCAGCGTGCTCAGCCGCTGCGTCGTCGCGAGCTGCCGCTTGATCTCCCACTCGGCCAGGTGCCGGTCATGCCACCAGATCGCCGCCTGGGTCTGGTCGGCCGTCCGTACCGTGCTGTCCGCCGAGCCGATCGCCTTGACCTCGTCGAAGTCCCGGGCGTACTGCTCGCTGGTCAGCGCCGGCGGGCCTGACGTGCGGAACATGGACCCGCGGGGGAGGAGGAACGGCTTGAGCTCGCCGACCCAGGCCCCGTCGGACCCGAAGGCGGGCGGCGTCGGCCGCCACTGACCCGGTGCGGTCCCGGCCGCCCAGGTCTGGTCCCCGAACGCGCCGTCGTCCCGCCGCGCGGCGACCATCGCGGCGGCCGTCCGGGCGCCGACGGCGACCCCGCGCCGCTTGGCGGCGCCGTCGGGAATCGCGGCCAGCGACTCGCCGTACTGCGCCTCCAGCCTCGCCCGCTGCTCCGGGAACAGCGCGCTCAGCACCCCGAACCCGGCCGTCGCGACGGCCGCCTCCGTCGACTCGCCGCCCTTGGCGCGCGGCGCCACCAGGTACGGCTGATAAGGGGTCCCGGCGATCGCGTTCACCGCGTCGTAGACGGCGCCGTGCACCATGGCGAAGCTGCGCGCCTGCACCTGCGGCTGCTGACGGGCGACGTCCCAGATCGCGGTCTGCGCGTTCCTGTCCCAGACGACGACGGCATTCTCCGGCGTACGGGATTCCGCCGCGTGCGCGGGCGGAGCCCCGGCCGCGACGACGATCGCGACCGCCGGCCAAACGGCCTTGCGTAACGTGGGCATGCAAGCAAAGTACCCCGTCAATGATCTCCTGGACAGGACGCGATTTCGCCACGCGGGTTCGACCGGCGGTGGAGGGTTCGGGGTGGGCAGCCGCCGGTCGGCCGGTGCCAAGTTTCCGGGGCCGGTTCAACGAGATGCTCGAAGTCATGACTCTTGGCGACAACGCGGTTGAAACCGCTCCAGCGTCCTGGCGGGACCTGCTGGGTCCACGACATCTCGGGGCGGCGATCGTGCTGGCCGGCGGGGTGCTCGTCGGCGCGATCAACATCTACCTGGCCTCCAGCCTGCTGCCGACGGCGGTGGCGGACATCGGGGGCGCCGGCTTCTACGCCTGGAACATGACGTTCTACCTCGTCGCCATGGTGATCGCGACGATGCTGGTCAGCCGGGTGCTCTCCCACTGGGGGAACGTCGGCGCGTACCTGCTCGGCTTCGCCGTGTTCCTGGTCGGGTCGCTGGCCTGCGCGGTGAGCCCGGCGATGCCGGTGCTGCTGGCCGGGCGCGGCGTCCAGGGGCTCGGGGCGGGGCTGCTGTCCGGGCTCGGGTTCGCCGTCATCCACTCGGCCCTGCCCCGGCGGCTGTGGACGCGCGGGAACGCGCTGATGTCGGCCATGTACGGCGTCGGCAACTTCGCCGGGCCGGCGCTCGGAGGTTTGTTCGCGCAGCTCGGCTCGTGGCGGCTGGCGTTCGTGGCGATGGCGGTGATCGCTGCGGTGTGCGCCGCGATCGTCCCGCGCGTGCTGCCGCCCGGCGAACGCGGCACGGCGCGGGCGCCGGTCCCCGTCGTGTCGCTGGCGCTGGTCACGGCGGCCACGGCGGCCGTCAGCCTGGCGGGGGTGCTGCCCGGCACCGCGGCGATGGCGGCCGGTGTCGTGGTGGCGCTGCTGCTGGTCGCCGGGTTCGTCGCCTACGAACGGCGCAGCGAGCGGCGGGTGTTCCCGAGGACGACCTACAGGGCGGGGTCGCCGCTGAAGTGGGTGTACCTGACGATCGGGCTGCTGACCTTCGGGGTCGCGGTCGAGTCCTTCGTCCCGCTGTTCGCCCAGCAGTTGGGCGGGCTGCCTCCGCTGGCCGCCGGGCTGTTCGGCGCGGCCGTCTCGCTCGGCTGGTCGCTGACCCAGCTCGGCAGCGCCTCGGCGACCGGGAGGCGCGCGGTGCGGCGTCTGTGCGTCCTCGGGCCGCTGGTGCTGGCGCTCGGCTTCCTCGTCCAGGGGCTGTTGCAGCGGGAGGCGGCGCCCGGCTGGCTGGTGCTCGCCTGGTTGCCGGTGCTGTTCGTCGCGGGCGCCGGCATCGGGCTGGCGTACCCGCATCTGTCGGTGGCGGCGATGTCCAGCACCCGGGACCCGGCGGAGGGCAGCCCGCCGGCCGCCGCTGTCGCCACCGTGACGAGCCTGTCGATCGCGTTCGGCACGGCGGTGGCCGGAGTGCTGGTCAACGCCGGTGCCGGGTCGATGCTGGCCGCGGCACGGTACGTGCTGTTCGGGTTCGCGACCGTCTGCGCCCTCGGCGCCCTCACCGCTCGCGCCGCGAACCGTTCGGGCGGCTCGTCCCGGGCACGGTGACGTGGCGATGCGGGAATGGAAAGCTCGTGGTGTGGTGCGTGAACGAGGTCCGTCAGGGATATATGCCGCCGGTGTGCAGGTGTTCCGGTTCTATCCCGACGGTGTCGTGCTCGACGTGCTGGTGAAGCCCGCGCCGGGGCCCGCCGAGGGGCGGCTCGTCGAGACGTGGCTCCGGCGTGACCCGCTGCTCGGCGGCGTGCACCTGGCACGCTACGAGCTGTCCGGCGGCGTCGTCACGTTCACGGCGCGCGGCCACCTCCGGGACGAGGCGGTCGAGGTGCGGGGGCGGTGGAGCGGGGGCCGGCTCGTGCTCGACGGGTGGGCAGGGGTGGCGTTCCAGCGCATCTGGCCGGATTGACGCGGACCGCCCGGGACGGAGTCGAGATCGCCCGCCCCGGGCGGACGGCTGTCCACGGCTGCTCGTAGCGATAGCGTCTGATGCATGCGGCTTCATGTGGGTTGTGCGATGTGGACGCACACGCCGTGGCAGGGGCGGTTCCTCCCCCATCCGCTTCCGCAGGGGGAGCGGCTGCGGGCGTACGCGACCTGGTGCAACGCGGTGGAGGGCAACACGACCTTCTACGCGACCCCGGCCAGGAGCACGGTGGAGAGCTGGGCGGCGCAGACCGACCCGCGCTTCCGGTTCGTGGTCAAGCTGCCGAAGGCGATCACGCACGAGCGCCGCCTCGCCGGGGCGGACGAGGAGCTGGGGACGTTCCTGCACGCGATGGAGCCGCTCGGCCCCCGCGTCCACGCGCTCTGGGTGCAGGTGCCCGGGTCGTTCGGGCCGGGCGACCTGGGGGCGCTGGCCGCGTTCCTCCGGCGGCTGCCGGGTGCGTACCGGTATGCCGTCGAGGTGCGTCATCAGGCGTTCTTCGCGGACGAGCGGGCGGCCGGGCAGCTGGAGCGGGTGCTGGCGGACGCCGGGGCCGAGTGGGTGCCGTTCGACACCACGACGCTCTTCCGGAGCCCGCCGACCAGCGACGCCGAGCGTGACGCGTGGACCAAGAAGCCTCGGGTCCCGCGCCGCTCGCGGGCCCTGACCGACCGGCCGATCGTCCGTTACCTCGGCCGGGACGCCACGGATCGCACGGTCGAGGGCTGGCAGGGCTGGGTCGCCACGGTGGTCGCGTGGTTGCGTGAGGGGCGCTCGCCGACGGTCTTCGTCCACACGCCCGACAACGCCGACGCCCTGGCGCTGGCCCGCCGCTTCCACGACGAGGTCCGGGCCCGGCTCCCGGAGGTGGAGCCGCTGCCCGAGCCCATGCCCGCCGAGCCGCCGACGCTGTTCTGACCCAACAAACCTGTCCCGGCGGGCTATTCGCGGGCGGCCAGGAGGGTCACCGGCCGCCCCCGGGTAGCCGACCACGAGGTGATCACGCTGGTCGCCCCCGTGGCCAGGAACGCCACGACCACGACCGCCGCCACGAGCCCCCACGGCAGCGCCAGCGTGCCGGACCCGGTGACCGCCGACGTGGTTCCCAGCACCCCGGCGAACGAGGCGCCCGCCGCCAGGCCGCCCAGCAGCAGGGCGACAGCGGTCACCCCGAACGACTCGGTCAGGGCCAGCCGCACGACCTGGCCGCGGGTGAGGCCGGTGGCGCGGGCCTCGGCGAACTCGCGCCGTCTGGCGGCCGCCGCGATCACGCCCGAGTTCACGACGCCGATCAGCGCGTACACCGCGCCCAGCCCCATGATGACCACGAACACGGCGTTGCTGGTGGCCTGCCGGGCGGCGCCGTCGCGGGCCAGCCACGTGTCCACCTCCCAGACGGTCCCCACCTGGCCGAGCGCGGCACGTACCGCCGAGGGGTCGGCCCCCGGCCGCAGTGAGACGAAGGTGTGCGACGGCGCGTCGGCGAGGAGCGCGTCGGCGACCAGGTCGCGGGGGAGCAGCAGTTCGGCGCCGCCGGCGATGGTCGTGGGGACGGCGGCGACGACCGGCACCCGGAACGCGCCTTCGGTGAAGCGCACCTCGATGCGGTCGCCGGCCGACACCTCGTCGGCGCCCGGCCCGGCGGCCGCGGCGCGGCCGCGCAGCGCGGTGAGTGAACCGCTGCCGGGGTGGGCGAGCGTGTACGCGGCGGGGTCGACGACCAGGGCGGGCTCCACGGAGGTGTCCTGGTCCTCGCCGCTGCCGGTGGTGATGGTGACGGGCACCTCGACCTCGGTGGACGCCGCCGCGACGCCGGGCACGTCCGCGACGCGCAGCGGGCCGGTGGCCTCCACGACCAGGTCGGCCGCCGTGTGCTCGCGCTGTTCCGCCTGGGCGGCCGCGGTGAACGAGGTGCCCGCGCCCGCCTGCGCGAGCACCAGCCCGACCAGGACGATCAGGGGCCCGGCCGTGGAGGCGCTGCGCCGTACGCTGTCACGCAGGTTGGCCCTGGCGAGTTCGCCGAGCACGCTGCCGGGCCGTATCGGGAGCAGGAGGGCGGCGGCGGGGACGAGCACGGGCGCCAGCACCGTCAGGGCCAGGACGGCGGGGATGGCGGCGGTCGAGGCCATGGCCTGGCCGCCCACGGGGCCGCCGATCGGCGACAGGATGGTCAGCGTGACCGCGCCCGCGACGAACAGCAGGGCGAGCGCCCACCGGCCCGCCGTCATCACGCGGGTGGCCTCGCCGGTCTCGCGCAGCGCCTCCAGCGGCCGGACGCGGGCGGCGCGCCGGGCGGCCACCAGCACGCCGGCGACCGCCAGGCCGAGGCCCGCCCCGGCGGAGACGGCGAGGATCCAGCCGCGCCACTCCCCGGCGAAGCCGGGCGGCACGAACCCGAGCGTCACGAGCAGCCAGGACTGGAACTCCATCACCGCCAGCCCGGCCGGGACCCCGGTGATCACGCCGATCGCGCCGAGCAGGACCGCCTCGCCGAGCAGCAGCCGGCGGACGTGCCCGGGGCTGCCGCCCACCAGGCGCAGCAGGGCCAGGTCGCGGCGGCGCTGGGCGACGGTGAACGCGAACGTCGAGCTGATGACGAACACCGCCAGCAGCACCGAGAACGCCAGCACCAGGGCGATGACCGCGATCGACGCCTCGGCGTGCATCGCGAACCGCATCCGGTCACCGGCGCCCAGTCCGGCCGGCGGGTCGAGGGTCGCGGCCGAGATCAGGAGCAGCAGCGAGGACTGGACCAGCGCGACGCCGAGGCAGACCGCCAGCGCGGCCCCGACGAACAGCGTCCAGCGCTCCAGGAACCCGGCCCAGCTCATCCGCAGCATGTCAGTGCTCCAGTTCCACGAGACGGTCGGCGACCGTGCGGGCGTCGGGCCCGGTGAGGCGGTCGGCGACGCGGCCGTCGCGCAGGAACACCACGGCGTCCGCGCGGGCCGCGGCGGCCGGGTCGTGCGTGACCATGACGATGGTCTGGCCCTGGTCGGCCATGGAACGCATCAGGTCCAGGACGGTGCGGGCGGCGGTGGAGTCGAGCGCGCCGGTGGGCTCGTCGGCGAAGAGCACGTCGGGCCTGGTGACCATGGCGCGGGCGATGGCGACGCGCTGCTGCTGGCCGCCGGACAGCTCGCGCGGCCGGTGCCGGGCGCGGTCGCCCAGGCCGACGGCGGCCAGCACGCCGAGCACGTCAGCGCGGGGCGGGCGGCGGCCCGCGAGTTTCAGCGGCAGCGCGACGTTCTGCTCGGCGGTGAGCGAGCCGATCAGGTTGAAGCTCTGGAAGACCATGCCGATGCGGGTCCTGCGCAGCGCCGTCAGCTCGGCCTCGCTCGCGCGGGCCAGGTCGACGTCGCCGAGGAGCACCTGCCCGGAGTCCACCTGTTCCAGGCCGGCGGCGCAGTTCAGCAGGGTGGACTTGCCCGAGCCCGAGGGGCCCATCACGGCCGTCCAGGTGCCGGGCGCGAAGGCCAGGTCGACGCCGTCGACGGCGCGCACGGCGGCGGGCCCGGCGCCGTAGGTGCGGCTGACTCCGCGCAACGAGACCGCGGCGGCAGTGGTGGTGGTGAGGGTCATACGACGAACGTACGGATCCGCCGGGACGCGCCCCATGCCGTACGCCGCCGAACCGGGGGTGGGGCCAGCACTACCTCCGGGATTTCGGATGCCCGTTATGTGGGATGTACCGGGGGAGGGCTAGGGAAGCGAGGAGTGCGATGAAGGCTGTCCAGTTCGCCGGCCAGGGGAGCATGCCCGAGGTCGTCACGGTGCCCGATCCCGAGCCCGGACCCGGTGAGGTGCTGCTCAGGGTCAAGGCGTCGGGGATGTGCCACTCGGACATCGCGGTGATCGAGAACCCGCTGCTCGTCGGCGGCAGCCTGCCGCTGATCCTGGGGCACGAGGGCGCGGGGACCGTGGCGGCGCTCGGCCACGGGGTGACGGGCGTCGAGGTGGGGCAGGACATGGTCGTGTACGGGCCGTGGGGGTGCGGGACCTGCCACAACTGCTCCCGGGGCGCCGAGAACTACTGCACCCGCGCCCAGGAGCTCGCCATCAAGCCCCCCGGCCTGGGCGCGCCGGGCGCGATGGCCGAGTACATGATCGTCGACGACGTCCGGCACCTGGTCCCGGTGGACGGGCTGGACCTGGCCGAGGCGGCGCCGCTGACCGACGCGGGGCTCACGCCGTACCACGCGATCAAGCGGAGCCTGGGCAAGCTGCTGCCGGGCAGCACTGCGGTGGTCATCGGGACGGGCGGGCTGGGCCACATGGCGGTCCAGATCCTGCGGGCGACGAGCGCCACGCGGGTGATCGCGCTGGACATCAGCGAGGAGAAGCTGGAGCTGGCCAGGGAGATCGGCGCGCACGAGACGGTGATCTCCGACGAGGCCGCCGCGGGCCGGGTGCGGGAGCTGACCGGCGGGCTGGGGGCCGACCTGGTGCTGGACTTCGTCGGCATCCAGCCCACCGTCACCCTGGCGGGCGCGTGCGCGGGGATGTGCTCGGACGTGACCATCGTCGGGGTGGCCGACGGGCGGCTGCCCGTCGGGTTCGGCAGCAGCCCGTTCGAGATGGCGGTCGCCGCGCCCTACTGGGGCGGCCGGGACGAGCTCATCGAGGTGCTGGCGCTGGCCCGGTCCGGCGCCATCGGCGTGCACGTGGAGGCGCACCCGCTGGACGAGGCGCCGCGCACGTACCAGCGGTTGCACGACAACGAGATCGTCGGGCGGGCCGTCATCGTCCCGTGAGGTCCCGCAGGTCGTGGCTGATCCGCATGGAGCAGAACCTGGGCCCGCACATCGAGCAGAAGTGCGCGTTCTTGGCCGGTTCGGCGGGCAGCGTCTCGTCGTGGAAGGCACGCGCGGTGCCCGGGTCGAGCGACAGGTCGAACTGGTCCTCCCAGCGGAACTCGAACCGGGCGTCCGACAGCGCGTCGTCCCACGCCTGGGCCTGCGGGTGCCCCTTGGCCAGGTCGGCCGCGTGCGCCGCGATCTTGTACGTGATCACGCCGGTCTTGACGTCGTCCCTGTTGGGCAGGCCGAGGTGCTCCTTCGGGGTGACGTAACAGAGCATGGCGGTGCCGAACCAGCCGATCATGGCCGCGCCGATGCCCGAGGTGATGTGGTCGTAGCCGGGGGCGATGTCGGTGACCAGGGGGCCGAGCGTGTAGAAGGGGGCGTCGTCGCAGAGCTCGCGTTGCAGGTCGACGTTCTCCTTGATCTTGTGCATGGGCACGTGGCCGGGGCCCTCGATCATCACCTGGACGTCGTGGTCGCGGGCGATCCTGGTCAGTTCGCCCAGCGTGCGCAGCTCGGCGAACTGCGCCTCGTCGTTGGCGTCGGCGATCGAGCCCGGGCGCAGGCCGTCGCCCAGCGAGAACGACACGTCGTAGGCGGCGAAGATCTCGCACATCTCGGCGAAGCGCTCGTACAGGAAGCTCTCGCGCCGGTGCGCCATGCACCAGGCGGCCATGATCGAGCCGCCCCGGGAGACGATGCCGGTCTTGCGGCCGGCGGTCAGCGGGACGAACGCGCGGCGCACGCCGGCGTGCACGGTCATGTAGTCGACGCCCTGCTCGCACTGCTCGATCAGCGTCTCGCGGAACACCTCCCACGACAGCTCGGCCGCCTGCCCGCCGACCTTCTCCAGCGCCTGGTAGAGGGGCACGGTGCCGACCGGGACGGGGGAGTTGCGGATGATCCGCTCGCGGGTGGCGTGGATGTCGCGGCCGGTGGACAGGTCCATGATCGTGTCGGCGCCCCACCGGGTGGCCCAGGTCATCTTCTCGACCTCCTCCTCGATCGAGGAGGTGACGGCGGAGTTGCCGATGTTCGCGTTGATCTTCACGAGGAAGTTGCGGCCGATGATCATCGGCTCGGTCTCGGGATGGTTGACGTTGGCGGGGATGATGGCCCGGCCCGCGGCCACCTCCTGCCGGACGAACTCCGGCTCGACGCCCTCCCGGACCGCAACGAACTCCATCTCGGGCGTGATCGTGCCGACCCGCGCGCAGCCGACCTGGGTGACGGGCCCGCCGGCGCGGGCCCGGATCCACTCCGCGCGCCTCGGCGCCAGCCCGCGGGCCAGGTCGAGCGTGACCGACGGGTCGGTGTACGGGCCCGAGGTGTCGTAGAGGCGGACGCGTTCGCCGTTGGAGAGTTTGATCTCGCGCATCGGCACCCGGAGATCTCCGGTGTAGACCTTGGAAAAACGCGCGTCGCTCATCGCGCAACTCCCTTCGCCGGCATTACCCGGAGCAGGTTCTGGCGGTCGGCGGCTGGTGTAGCCGTCCTCTCAGCCCGGTCGTACCGGGCTCCCGCGTTGGACCCGGTCAACGTAACCCGGCAAAGAAAGGCGGCGCAAGATCGGCCGAATTAGTGGTGGCCGTTATCCGTCAATCGAGGCCGAGTTCCCGGCGCGCGCGGGCGTAGCGGCGGGCGGGTGTGAGGGAGCCGGCGGACCAGGGCAGGATCTCGGGGACGCGGCGGCCCGCGTTCATGAGCAGGCTCTGGGCGCGCGTGTGGTGCCCGCCGTAGTAGAAGGCGGCGCCGAACAGGTGCATCGCCTCCACGGACCGGGGGTGCGGACGCGGCCTGGCGTGCCAGGTGTTCACCGCGTCGATCAGCTCCTCGGCCACGTACGGGTCGCGGAAGTGCGCCTCGAGCACCTCCTGGGCGTCCCGGCCGGAGGCGGCGATCTCGCTCCAGGCGACCTCGAAGTGGGCCAGCGGCAGCATCGCCGTGACGAGGTCGCCGGGGCTCGCGGTGGCCGCGGCGGTGCGGGCGAAGGCCAGCACCTCCTCGTCCGAGCCGTGCCACTTGCCGCACAGGGCCTGGGTCCGGGTGTAGTGACCGGCGAACAGGCGGGGCGCGCGGGCGGTCACCTCGGCCCAGAGGCGGTCCAGTTCGTCCCGGTCCAGGCCCAGGCCCATGGCGTGCCACTGGAGGGCGTCCCAGGGCACCGGGTCGTCGGGGAGCGCCCCGGCGGCCCGGCGCAGCGGTTCGGCGGCGGTGTCCAGCAGCTCGTGGAAGCGGCCGGTGGCGTCGTCGCGCAGCTCCCAGGCGTGCTGCACCCGGGTCGCGCCCAGCCACAGCAGCGCGTCGGGGTCGTCGCCGGCCAGCCGCTCCAGCGCGTCGAGATGCGCCTCGGCCGCCGTCGCCAGCTCGGTGACGCGCAGGGCGCGCAGTTCGTGGTCGTGGCGGGCCTGCCTGACGAGGTCCAGGCCGTGCTCCAGACGCCCGACCCGGACGCGGCGCAGCGCCGCCTCCAGCGCGGGGTCGTGCCACGCCCTGCCCACCCGCATGCGGGACGTCTTCTCCAGGACGAAGGCGGCGGCGCGGAACACTTTGACCGGGATCACGGCTGATGGATATCGCGAAGTGTCGTGCTCGCGCAATGAGAAATACGCCATGCCCGGCTATTGAGGTTATTAAGCTGCGGTTTTATGGCATGACAATTGCTGTGGGCCTTTTCTGATCTGTGCACTTTTCCGTGGAACGATGCTCCTGATCATGCCGATGATCGGGTATGGACAGTGTTCCGCTCGGCAACAGCCCGCTGTTCGCCAGCACGGATCTCGACGAGGTGCGGGAGCAGGTCGGACGGGTGTTCTGCCCGCACCGGCTGGACGTGACCGGTGACGCCGGGCTGCTGGCGGCGCGGTTCAACTCGGCGCAGCTCGGCTCCGTACGGGTCAGCTATCTGGACTACGGCGCCGAGGTGCGCATCGAGCCGGGCGAGCTGGAGTCGTTCTACCTGGTGCAGATCCCGCTCGCAGGGCGGAGCCTGATCCGGTGCGGCGGCCAGGAGATCGTCTCCACGCCGGGGCTGGCGTCGCTGCCGTCGCCGACCGAGCGGCTCGACATGCGCTGGGGCGCGCACTGCCCGCAGCTGATCGTCAAGTTCGACAGGACCGCCGTGGAGGACGCGGTGGGGCAGTTGCTCGGCGAGCCGCTCGACCAGCCGGTGGTGTTCGACCTCGGCGTGGATCTGACCGGCGGCTGGGGGCAGGGCTGGCGGGCGATGGCCGGGCTGCTGGTGAGCGCCGCCGAGTCCGGCGGCGCGCAGCCGCTGGCGGCCGCCCATCTGGAGAACGCCCTGCTGTTCAGCCTCATCACCACGCAACCGTCCAACTACCTGGCCAGGCTGACCACGCCCCGGCCGGCCGCGGTGCCCAAGGTGGTGCGGCGGGCGATGGCGTTCATGGACGAGCACGCCCATCTGCCGATCACCACCGGCGACGTGGCGCGGGCCGTGGCCGTGAGCGTCCGCTCCCTCCAGGAAGGCTTCCGCGCCCACCTGGGGCTCACCCCGATGGCGCACCTGCGGGACGTGCGGCTGGCCCGGGTGCACGCCGAGCTGCTGGCGGGCGACCCGGCCCGGTGCACGGTGACCACGGTGGCCGCCCGCTGGGGCTTCCTCCACCAGGGCCGTTTCGCCGCCGCCTACCGCGACAGGTACGGCCGCGCCCCCTCGGTGACGCTGCGGCTGAGCTGAACTCCGCGTCCAGCGGACGGGATCCGCGCTCAGCGGATGGCTCGGGCGGGGGCCGGAAAATTACCGTTCTGGCATGCGAAAGATTCTGATCGTCGGCGCCGGGCAGTCGGGACTGCACCTGGCGCTCGGGCTGCTCAAGAACGGTTACGACGTCACCGTGGTGTCCAACCGGACCCCGGACGACATCCGCGATGGCCGGGTCATGTCGGGCCAGGCCATGTTCGGCACCACGCTGGGACACGAGCGCGCGCTCGGCCTGGACCACTGGCCGCACTGCCCGCCCATCGACGGCATCCAGTTCGCCGTGCCGGGCCCGGACGGCGGCAAGGCGATCGGCTGGGCCGCCCGGCTGCACGAGCCCGCCCGCTCCGTCGACCAGCGGGTCAAGATGCCCGCCTGGCTGGCCGAGGTCGAGGAGCTCGGCGGCAGGGTCGAGATCCACGACGTGACCCCCGCCGACCTGGAGACCTACGCCGCCTCGTACGACCTGGTCCTGGTGGCCGCGGGCAAGGGGAAGATCGCCTCGCTGTTCGAGCGGGACGCGTCCAGGTCACCGTACGACGCGCCGCAGCGAGCCCTCGCGGTCACCTACGTCAACGGCCTCGAACCTCGGCCGGAGCACTCCGCGGTCTGCTTCAACCTGATCCCGGGCGTAGGCGAGTACTTCGTCTTCCCCGCGCTCGCCGCCTCCGGCCCGTGCGAGATCATGGTGTTCGAGGGCGTCCCCGGTGGCCCCATGGACTGCTGGGACGACGTGCGCACCCCCGCCGAGCACCTGGCCAGGAGCCGTTCGATCCTGGAGAAGTTCCTGCCCTGGGAGGCGGCCCGGTGCGGCGGCGTCGAGCTGACCGACGCGCGCGGCACCCTGACCGGCCGGTTCGCGCCGACCGTGCGGCGGCCGGTCGCCGTGCTGCCCACCGGCGCCCCGGTGCTCGGCGTCGCCGACGTGGTGGTGCTCAACGACCCCATCACCGGCCAGGGCGCCGGCAACGCCGCCCGGTGCGCCGCCGCCTACCTCGACGCGATCCTGGAGCACGGCGACCGGCCGTTCGACCAGGTCTGGATGGAGCGCACCTTCGACCGCTTCTGGGAGCAGGCGCGGCACGTCACCGACTGGACCAACGCGCTCCTGGGCCCGCCTCCGCCCCACGTGCTGGAGATCCTGGGCGCCGCCGGTTCGCTGCCCGAGGTGGCCTCGCGTTTCGTCAACGGCTTCGACGACCCGTCGGACCTCGCCGGCTGGTTCATGGACCCGGACGGCGCGCGGCGGTATCTGGCCGAGGTGTCGTCATGAGGGCGCTGCGCGACGCGCTCGGCCGCTACGCCACCGGGGTGGCCGTGGTGACGACCGCCCTGCCCGGGGAGCGGGCCGGGATCACGGTGAACTCCTTCGCCTCGGTCTCCCTCGACCCGGCCCTGGTGCTGTGGTGCCTGTCGAGCCGGGCGCCGAGCGCGCCGGCGTTCCTGCGGGCCGGGACGTTCGGGGTGAACGTGCTGGCCGCCGGGCAGGAGGACCTGTCGCGGCGGTTCAGCAGGCCGGCGCCGGACAAGTTCGACGGTGTGGCGACCCGGCTGACGCCCACGGGCCTGCCGGCGCTGGCCGGCGCCCTGGCGTTCTTCGCATGCCGCACGGTGAGCGCGCAGGAGGCGGGCGATCACCTGGTGATGGTGGGGGAGGTCGAGCACTTCGAGTGGCGGGAGGGCGATCCGCTGGTCTTCCACGGGGGCCGCTATCGGGAGCTGTGCGCCATGGACGACGCGCTGGCGCGGATCGGCGCCTGACCGGTCAGACGGCGCAGAGCTCCGGCTCGGCGGGGGCGGGATCGTCGAGGCCATCGTCGAGGCCATGGAGCAGGATCGCGGCCAGCTCGCGACGCTGGACGCTGGTGAGGGTCATGGGGAGCACGATCGGCATCAGCTCGATCGCCCCGGCCGGCAGCTCCCGGACATGGCAGGGCAGGAGGGAGAAGGTGTGAACCACCCGCTCACTATCGCAGGCGGCACCGACAAGATCAGCCGGTTTTACCCGCCTCTGACGACAGCCGCTCGTGGAAGGGGCGACGCCGGAGCGCGTCGACGGCGGCCTGCAGGACGTCCGCGAGCGGCATCGGCAGCTCGGCGTCCAGGACGCGCACCGCGCGCTCGGTGGCGGCCCATTCGGCCTCGATGAGCGGCAGCGCCTGCCGGGTCCGGTCGGTCAGGTGGACGATGCGGCGGCGGGCGTCGGCGCCCTTGGTCAGGGTGACCCAGCCGGCGCGGCGCATCTGCTCGACGGTCTGGCTGGCGGCCGAATGGGTGACGCCGGTGGCGTCGGCGAGGTCGCGGATGGCCATCGGACCGCCGGCCGTCAGGGCGCGCACGATGGGGGAGAAGCGCGGCCGGTATCCCTCCAGGCCCTGGTCGGCGTAGGTGTCGGCGATCGCGGAGTCCATCAGGTCGTGAAGGTGGCGCAACAGCGTGCCGAGGGTGGCGGTCATGGGGCTAATATAACAGCGCTGTTAGATCTTCGGGAGGAGCGCGACCATGTACCCGCGAAGCAAGCCGTACGACCAGGGCATGCTCGCCGTCGGCGACGGCAACCTGGTCCACTGGGAGGTGAGCGGCAACCCGGCCGGCAAGCCCGCCGTCGTGGTGCACGGCGGCCCGGGGTCCGGGGCCGGGCCGGGCTGGCGCAGGTTCTTCGACCCGGAGGCGTACCGGTTGATCCTGTTCGACCAGCGGGGATGCGGGCGAAGCACGCCCGACGCCGCCGACCCGGACACCGACCTGTCCGTCAACACGACGGATCACCTGCTGGCCGACATGGAGCTGCTGCGCGAGCACCTGGGCGTCGACCGGTGGCAGCTCTTCGGCGGCTCCTGGGGCACGACCCTGGGCCTGGCGTACGCCGTGCGGCACCCGGACCGCGTCACCGAGGTGATCATGTCGGGCATCGCCACCACGCGGCGGCACGAGGTGGACTGGATCACCCGGGGCGTCCGGCGCTACTTCCCCGAGGAGTGGGAGCGCTTCCGCGACGGTGTGCCGGAGAAGGACCGCGACGGCGACCTCGCCGACGCCTACGCGCGCCTGCTCGCCGACCCCGACCCGGCCGTGCGCGACCGGGCGGCCCGCGACTGGTGCCGCTGGGAGGACACACACGTACGGGTCAGCGCCGACCACGAGCCCGACCCGCGCTACGAGGACGACAGGTTCCGGATGCGGTTCGCCCGGCTGGTGACCCACTACTGGCGGCACGCCGCCTGGCTGCCGGACGACGAGCTCATCACCGGCGTCGAGCGGCTGGGACACGTCCCCGGCGTCCTGGTGCACGGCCGGGTCGACCTCAGCACGCCCCTCCAGTCGGCGTGGGACCTGTCACGGGCGTGGCCGGGCTGCGAGCTGGTCGTGGTCGAAGGAACCGGCCACTCCAACGGCGGCCTCGGCGAACCCCTGGTGGCCGCCACCGACCGCTTCGCCCGTTAACGCTCGTCGTCCTCGTCGACCAGGCTGTCGAGAGCTCGGGTGACGGCGTCGCCCAGCGGGCGGAAGGCCTGGGTGAGGGCGTCGGCCAGCGGCGCGAAGATGTCGGTGACCTCGCGCAGGAGGTCGTCGCCCTTGTTCTCGGGAGGCGCCCAGCGCATCGCGTCGGCGCTCAGCGTCTCCCACTCGTCGACGACGCCGTCGATGGCGTCGAGCACGTGGTCGGGATCTCTCGGCATGACGTTCTCCAAGAGAGGGAAACTGGTCCTACCACGGTAACCCGCTAGGCGGGGATCGACACCCCGACCCCGCCCCGGGTCTGCCCGCCGTACCTCTCACGCTCGGCGGCCAGGTCCAGCGGCCGGATGCCGGCACGGGCCGCGAGCAGGGCGTCGTCGACGAACGCGGCGGGCACCAGCCAGGAGACCTCGAACTCCAGCCCGTCCGGGTCGCGGGCGTACAGGGCCTTGGTGGTGGCGTGGTCGGAGGCGCCGACGAGGGCGCCGAGCTCGCTCAGCTTCCCGGAGATCCGCTCCAGCTCGTCGAGCGTGTCGACCTCCCACGCCAGGTGGTAGAGGCCGACGGCGGATCGCCCGGCGGGGGACGGACCGGCGGCCGGGCCGATCTGGAACAGGCCCAGGTCGTGGTCGTTGGTCGACCCCGCCGCCTGCAGGAACGCCGCGCCCGGCATGCCCATGACGACCTCGAAGCCGAGCGCCTCGCGGTAGAAGGCGACGCTGCGCTCGACGTCCCTGACGTACAGGACGGCGTGGTTGAGCCGCTGAACCGGCATGACGTCCCCCCTTCTTCATCAAAAATTATATGAGGCGTCAACTAAGCCGACGCGGTCGCCGGAGCGCGAAAACTGTCGGAGGCACCCCGTAGGGTCTACGGCGGTAGCCGAGTGAGGAGACGGGGATGCGTGAGACGGAAGAGGCGCTGTTCAGGGTGGTCCACGCGATCGCGGGGCGGCTGGCCGGCCAGCCCGTGCCCGTGGTGATGGACGCGCTGGCGCGGCAGCTCCCTCCCGCCCCCGGCATCAACCTGGCGGAGATCCGGCGCATCGCCGAGGAGATCAGCGTCGGCCGCGACCCGTCAGGGCTGTGACGGCACCTGTTCCCGCATCCCCCACGGCGAGCCGTACTCCTCCAGCAGGTCAAGGAACGGGCGGGCCGGAAACGCCTCGGGCCCGAGCACGCCGGTGCCCTTCCACGCGCCGCCGGCCAGCAGTTCCAGCGCGACGACCGGGTTGACGGCGGTCTGCCAGACGACGGCCTGCGAGCCGTACTCGCGCATCGACCACTGGTTGTCGACCACGTGATAGAGGTAGACCTCGCGCGGTGACCCGTCGCTGACGCCCTTCACCCAGGTCCCGGCGCAGGTCTTGCCGTGCATCCGCTCGCCCAGCCCGGCCGGGTCGGGCAGCACGGCGGCCACCAGGTCGCGGGGCGAGACGCGGGCCGGGCCGTGGGCGGTCGGCACGGTCACCGGTTCGGTGCGGTCCAGGCCGAGCGCGTGCAGGGTCTTGAGCTTGGCGATGAAGTCCTCGCCGAGCCCGTACTTGAAGGTGACGCGCCCGGCGTCGACCCAGCGGGGCACCAGCAGCACCTCCTCGTGCTCGACGTTCACGCACTCCACCGGGCCGATGCCCTCGGGGAAGTCGAACACCTCGGGCTCGCTGAACGGCTCGGTGGTGTACCAGCCTCGGTCCTGCTCGTAGATGAGCGGCGGGTTGAGGCACTCCTCGATCGTCGTCCAGATGGAGAACGACGGCGCGAACTCGTAGCCGTCCACGGTGAGGTTGGCGCCGTCGCGGATGCCGATCTCCTCGATCTCGTCGAAGAGCTCGTCGGCGGCGTAGCGGGCGAAGACGTCGGCGAGCCCCGGCTCGACGCCCATCCCGACGAGCGCGAGCCGCCCGGCGTCCGTCCACGCGCCGGCGCGGGCGAACTGCTCGTCGCCGAGCTTGACCCCCGCCTTCTCGTACGGCCGCTCCGGGTGCGGCCTCGACATGGACATCGCCATGTCCAGATAGTCGACGCCCGCGGCCAGCGCCGCCTCGAACAGCGGCATCACGAAGCGCGGGTCGGTGGCGTTGAGCAGCACGTCGCAACGGTGCTCACGGATCAGGTCGATGACCGCGGCCTGGTCGGAGGCGTCGGCTCGCACCGCGGTGAAGCGGCGCGGATCCAGCGGCGCGACGGCCGCCGAGGCGCGGGACAGGTCGTAGTCAGCGACCACCATATGGTCGAAGAACGAGCGACGGGTGGCGATCCGGGTGACGGCGGTCCCGACACCGCCGGCGCCCATGAGCAGAACACGCATGACAACTCTCCCCATTCGGTGTCCTCCCAGGAAAGGGCAGTAGGCTCATCAACGTCAATGGCGTTGGCATAAGGATCGACATGGTCAAGCGAGTGGTCCCCGACGCGGCCCGGCAGCGGCGCCGCCCCACCAAGGAAGGTCAGGTCCTCACCCACGACCTCATCGTCGACACGGCCCTGCGCATGCTGCGCGAGCACGGCGCGGCCGGGCTCACCGCCCGCAGGCTCGGCCTGGCCCTGGGCGCGGACGCGAGCACGATCTACCGTTACTTCCGCGGCATGGACGACCTCACGCTGGCCATCGCCGACGAGTTGTTCGCCCATGCCCTGACCGGCTGGCGAGCCTCCGGCGACTGGCGCGACGACCTGCGCAGTCTCGGGCTGAGCATCTACGACGCCTACCTGGCCCATCCGCAGGCGGCGGTCCTCACGGCCAGCCGGGTGGCGGGCCGGCCGCACGAGGTGGCGGTGGACGAGACGATCCTGGCGATCCTCCGCACGGCGGGCTTCCCCGACCCCGACGCGGTCCGGATCTATCACGCCTTCATCGACCAGGCCCTCGCCTTCGCCGTGCTGGACGCGGCCACCCTCGCGCTGCCGCCGGCCACGCGCGCGGCGGACGAACAGGTCTGGCAGGCCACCTACGCCCGCCTGCCCTCCACCACGCACCCCCACATCGCCGCCACGGCCCACCTGCTGGTCGCCAACATGAACGACAGCGCATACCCGGCCGCCCTGGACATGCTCCTGTCGAGCGCCACGGCCCACCTGGCATCGCTCTAGGGGACGCCTCAGGGACGGCTAGGGGGGCAGCCCCGATGCCGGAACACCCCCTCCGGGCGAAGGATGGGGCCATGTCCGCAGTCAAGAAGGCTTATCCGCTCGTCGCATGCGCGGCGATCGTGTTCGCGGTGGCCGGGGTGGTGGCGGGGCAACTCGGCCCCGACCCGCACCTGGACCCGCTGAACGTGACCGTCAGCGAGTACGCCGTGGCCGATCGCGGGGGCGTCACGGAAGTCGCGATGGCGGTCATGGCCCTGGGGTCGCTGGCGTTGCTGGCGGGGCTGCGGGCGGTGGGGGCACCGGTCAGGGGGATGCCGGAGCGGCTGATGCTGGTGTGGTCGGGGGCGCTGTTCGTCGCGGCGGTCATCCCGACCACACCGCTCGGCACGGACCTGACGGTGGCCGCGCAGGTCCACCGGTACGTGTCGGTCGCGGCGTTCGTGGCACTGCCGGCGGCGGGGGCGCTGCTGGTGCCGAGGCTGGCCGCGGACCCGGTGTGGAAGCCGGTGGCCAGGACGGTCGAGTGGCTGACGCTGGCGGGCGGCCTGGGGCTGCTGGCGATCACGTACGTGGCGCTGCCCGGCGAGCGGGTGATGATCGGGCTCGTGGAGCGGGTGCTGCTGGGGGCCGAGGTGGCGCTGCTCGCGGTGCTGGCGGGCTGGCTGTTGCGCGTGGTATGGCTGGGTACCCGTGTTAATTTCCCGACATATCACAGATTTATCGCTAGTCGATCTTAAAACCGTGTCTTTCGGTGCTATTCTCTCCCGCGATCTTCTATCCGGGAGCGGGTGTCATGGCATCGGGCAGATCCATCAGGTTCAAGATCTCGACGCTGCTCGTCATCCCGTTGGTCTCCCTGATCGCGCTGTGGGGCTTCGCCGCGAGCACGACGTCGAGGGAGGCGCTGAACCTCCTCAAGGTCGAGACCTTCTGGACCGGGATCATCAACCATGCCGACTTCCTGGTCGTCCAGCTGCAGAACGAGCGCCTGGCCTCCGCCGAGCTGCTGTCCGGCGCCACCACCGACACCCGGGAACTGGCCGCCGCCCGCGCCAAGTCCGACGAGGTCAGGAAGCGGCTCACGGACAACGCGCTGACCGAGGACACCCAGGAGTCGCTCAACGAGGACATGAAGATCCAGCTCCAGGCGGCGCTCAAGGCCATCGAGGGGCTGTCGGAGATCCGCCGGCAGGTGGACGGCCGTGAACTCACCCCGCACGACCTGGTCACCAGGTACGCGTCGGTCCCCGACGCCATCGACCGCCTCTACGCGGCGTTCACCGTCAGCACCGACGTCGAGCTGTCCCGGCAGGCGCAGGGCCTCATCGCCGCCCAGCAGGTGCGCGAGCTGCTGAGCCGCGAGCACGCGCTCGTCGTCGCGGGCAACGGGGGCGGCGACCCGGCCAAGTGGACCATGGCCGAGGTGCACATGCTGGCCGGCATCGACGGCGCCAGGACGTACCTGTTCCCCAAGGCCCTGGCCAACCTCGACGCCGAGATGCGGGCCCCGCTGGAGCGGGTCGCCGCCTCGCCCCGCTACGCCACGATGGAGCGGGCGCTGCAGACCTACGTCGCCGGGAAGCCGATCGACATGCAGCTCTGGCGCGGCACGGTCGACCCGGTGCTCAAGGACTACACCCAGGCCATCTACACCCTGGGCGACATCCTGCTGGCCCGGATGGAGCCCGCCGGCATGGTCATCATCGTGCGGGCCGCCGTGGCGGGCGCGCTGGGGCTCATCGCGGTCGTCTTCTCCGTGTTCATCTCGATCCGGGTGGGCCGCCGGGTCTCGCGCGAGCTGGCCGAGCTCCGCCACACCGCGCTCGACCTGGCCGAGGTCCGGCTGCCCGAGGTCGTCGCCAAACTGCGCACCGGCGAGCGGGTCGACATCGCCGCCGAGGCGCCGCCGCTCACCGTGGCCGAGGGCGCGACCAGCGAGGTCGCCGACCTGGCCACCGCCTTCGACAGCGTCCAGCACACCGCCGTGGACGCCGCCGTCGAGCAGGCCAGGCTCCGCGAGGGCATCGCCCAGGCCCTGCGCAACCTGGCCCGGCGCAGCCAGTCGCTGGTCCAGCGGCAGCTCAAGCTGCTGGACGAGATGCAGCGCCAGACCGAGGAGCCCGAGGCGCTGGAGCGCCTGTTCAAGCTCGACCACCTGACCACCCGCATGCGCCGCCACGCCGAAGGGCTGGTGCTGCTCTCGGGCGGCACCGCCGGACGCCGGTGGCGCGGCGTCATCCCGGTCGAGGACGTGCTGAGCGGCGCCGCGAGCCAGGTCGAGGAGTACACCCGGGTACGCGTCTACCCGATGCCCGAGAGCGGCGTCACCGGCGCGGCCGTGGCCGACCTGATGCACCTGTTCGCCGAGCTGATCGAGAACGCCGCCACGTTCTCCTCCCCGGGCAACGAGGTGTCCGTCCGCGGCGAGCTGGTCGGCAAGGGGTTCGCCGTCGAGATCGAGGACCGCGGGCTCGGCATGCCCGACGCGGAGCGCGAGGCCGTCAACCGCCGCCTGTCCAGCCCGCCCGACTTCGACCCGGCGCAGACCGAACGACTCGGCTTCGCCGTCGTCGGCATGCTGGCGGCCAGGCACGGCATCAGCGTGACCCTCAAGCCCTCGCCGTACGGGGGCACCACGGCGATCGTGCTGGTGCCGGGCGCCCTGGTGCAGCCGATGCCGTCGCCGCAGCCGATGGAGCCGCTGGAGCCCGTCAGGGTCTCGGTCGTCGGCAACGACACCGGGCCCGGCGAACTGCCCCGCCGCGTCCGTACCGCCGCCAGACGCGGCATCGAGCAGCGCATCGAGCAGCGCATCGAGCAGCGCCAGGAACCGGGGCTGCCCCGCAGGGTGCGGCAGGCCAATCTGCCGCACCAGCTCAGGCAACCGCAGGAACCCGCCGAGCCCGTCGAGGAGCGCTCACCCGAGGAGGCCAGGGCCCTGCTCTCCTCGCTCCAGTCAGGCTGGCAGCGCGGGCGTCAGGACACCGACCAGGATGGGGGAGCGTGATCGTGAGCCGCGAGCACGAGTGGGTTGACGACGAGGCCGGGCCCGTGGTCCGGCCGTACGCGGTGGCGCGGGGGCGCACCAAGGCCACCGCCGCGCTCGACCTGCTGGCGACCGTGGCCCCGACGGGGCAGCCGGCGCCCGCGCAGGCCGACCTCGGCGCGCAGCACCGGCGGCTGCTCGGCTGCGTCGCGGCGCAGTCGAGGCCGGTCGCCGAGGTGGCGTCGGAGCTGAGCCTGCCGGTGCAGGTCGTCCGGGTGCTCCTCGGCGACCTGCTCGGCTACGGCCTGGTGACGGTACGGGCGCCGATCTCCAAGGAGTCCTCCCCGACGGAGAGCCTTCTCAGAGAGGTGATCAACGGCCTGCGGGCGCTCTAGCCCGCCGCGGTCAGCGTCCGCAGCGAGTGCTCGACCAGGGTGATCATGACTTCCTTGGCCGAGGTGCGCCGCCGCACGTCGCACAGCATCACGGGCACGTCGTCGTCGAGGTCCAGCGCGATCCGCACGTCGTCCACGCTGTGCTGGTCGGCGCCGTCGAAGCAGTTGACGGCCACCACGAACGGGGTGCCGCGCTGCTCGAAGTAGTCGACCGACGGGAAGCAGTCGGTCAGCCGCCGGGTGTCGGCGATGACGACGGCGCCCAGCGCACCGTAGGACAGCTCGTCCCACATGAACCAGAACCGCTCCTGCCCCGGCGTGCCGAACAGGTAGACGACCAGCCCCTCGCGGATCGTGATGCGGCCGAAGTCCATCGCCACGGTCGTGGTGGTCTTGGCCTCGACGCCGTCGAGGTCGTCCACCCCCACACCGCGGTCGGAGAGCACCTCCTCCGTGCGCAGCGGTTTGATCTCGCTGATCGAGCCGACCAGCGTGGTCTTGCCCACGCCGAACCCCCCGGCGATGAGGATCTTCAACGCGACGGGGTCCTCAGAGAGCACGGAGTCCATTGATCACTTCCTTGAGAATGCCCTCATTCGGGCGCGACCCAGCCGCTGCGGGGGCCGACACAGAGATGAGGCCGTGGTCACGCAGGTCGCCGAGCATCACCCGGACGACGCCGACAGGCAGGTCGAGCTCGACGGCCACGTCGGCCACCGAGATCGGATTACGCGCGGCACGCAGGATGAGCGCCTGTTCGGGGCCGAGGTCTGCGGGAGGTTCCCCGACGGCGCTCACGGTGGCGATGAGATCGAGATTGTCCCCCGAGGACCTCGTGCGGCCGCGGATGAGGGCGTAGGGCCGGACGACCGGCCCCGCGTCCTCGTCCAGCCACCGCGGGGTCTCGCTCACGGCGTTGCTCGCGGATTGGTGGTGATGTGCTGGCCCACCCGCTTCACCAGCATCGCCATCTCATAGGCGATGTGCCCCACGTCCACGTTGGCGTCGGCCAGCACGGCCAGGCAGGTGCCCTGACCCGCCGCCGTCACGAACAGGAACGCCGACTCCATCTCCACGATGGTCTGGCGCACGTCCCCGCCGCCGAAATGCCGCCCGGTGCCGCGCGCCAGGCTCTGGAAACCGGCCGCCACGGCCGACAGGTGTTCGGCGTCCTCCCGGCTCAAGCCCTTGGAATGGCCGACGGCGAGCCCGTCGGTCGACAGGATGACCGCCTGCCTGACCGCACCCACCCTGGTCGTCAGGTCGTCAAGCAGCCAGTTCAGCTCACCGGTGTTGGTCGTCGGCACACTCATGCCTCCCCCTCCTCATTCACTTCTTCTCGGGCACGTTGGGTTCCCCGCTGGAACGCGGAGAACAGGTCGCGTACCTCGTCGGGAGAGCGTTCGTTCTTCCGCTCAGGCTCCGGCTCGGACTGCTGGAGCCGGGATGACAGGTTGGCCTGCCTGACCCGCCTTGGCAACCCCGCGTGCGTGCCGCCGCTCACCACCGCGAGCGCCTTCTTCCGGGTACGGCTGGGCAGCGCCGGCAGTTCGTCACCGGAGGCGGTCAGTTCCTCCTGGTCGGTGACGAGCGGGCGCGGCACCAGCACGATGGCCGTGGTGCCGCCGAAGGGGGAGCGGCGCAGCAGCACCTTGATGCCGTGCCGCTCCGCCAGCCGGGCCACCACGAACAGGCCGAGCCTGTCGCTGTCGGCCAGGTCGAACTCGGGCGGATCGACCAGCAGCGCGTTGTACGTCGCGTACTCCTCCGCCGGCAGCCCCAGCCCGCGGTCCTCCACCTCGATCGAGTAGCCGTTGCTCACCCGGTCGCCGCGCACCTCGACGGCGGTGTCGGGCGGGGAGTAGATGGTGGCGTTCTCCACCAGTTCGGCCACCAGGTGGGTGAGGTCCGCGGCGGCGGCGCCGTCGATCGCGCCGCCGGGCATGTTCGCGACCGTGACCCTGGTGTAGTCCTCCACCTCGGCGACCGCGGCGCGCACGATGTCGACCACCGGCACCGGCTTGCGCCAGGCCCGGCCGGGGGCGGCCCCGGACAGTATGATCAGGCTCTCGGCGTGCCGGCGCATGCGGGTGGTCAGGTGGTCCAGGCGGAAGAGCTCCTCCAGCCGGTCGGGGTCGTGGGTACGCCGCTGCATGCTGTCGAGCAGCGAGAGCTGGCGGTGCAGCAGCCCCTGCTTGCGCCTGGCCAGGTTGAGGAAGACCTGGCCGACGCCGCGCCGCAGCGCCGCCTGGCCGACGGCGGCGTGCACGGCCGTGCGCTGCACCGAGCCGAACGCCCTGGCCACGTCGGTGATCTCGGCCGAGCCGCTGACCTTGATCGGCTTGGCCTCCTTCTTGACGTTGACCTCCTCGCCGGTGCGCAGCCGCTCGACCAGGTCGGGCAGGCGCCGCTCCGACAGCTCGACGGCCGCCGACCGCAGACCCGCCAGCTCGGCGCCCAGCCGCCGGCCGAAGCGCACCGAGATGATGATCGAGGCGAGCACCGCGATCAGGCCGACGCCGCCGGCCACCCCGATCTCGACCTTGGTGGCGGTCGCCCCGTCGGCCGCCCGCGCGGCCAGCGTCACGGCCGACTCCGCGCCGAGCCGGTCCAGCTCGGCCATCAGCCGGTCGGCCGCCGCCGCCCAGGAAGGGCCGTCGGGGGGCGGCGTGCCGGTGCGGATGATCCGCGCCTCCATGGTGGCGAACGCCTGGAACAGCTCGCTCTTGAAGAGCTTCTCGTACGGCGCGCGCAACTGGACGTCGAGCCCGGCCTGGCCGCGTGCGTGCAGGAACTTGCGCGAGGAGACGTACTCGGTGAAGGCGGACGCCTCCGGCTCGGTGAGCCGGCGGTCGAGGAGCGACGCCTTGATCAGCGCGCGTTCCCTGGAGACGAACTCGCGCGCGTTGCCCATGGTCTGCAGGGAGGAAGCCTGCTGGTAGATCGTCAGGTCGGGGACCGGGGTCAGGTGGTCGTAGAACCGGAACATCGCGTCGAGCACCCGGTTGTACTCGGTCAGCCCGGTCAGCCGCGAGCTGTAGCCGTCGTCGATGCCGTCGCGGATCGGGCCGAGCCGGTGCAGCTCGGCCTCCAGCGTGTCGATCTGCCCGCGCAGCTCGACGCCGACCGCGCCGCCGGCCTCGGTGACGGCCTGCCGGAACTCGCTGAGCGCCTGGTCGGTGAGGGCGCGCTGGGCGCCGAGATCTTCGGTGAGCTTACGTGTGGTAACCGCCACCATCGACCGCTCCCGCTCGGCCTGAAGCTTAAGCCCCAGGTCGGTGGAGGCGATGCCGACCGTCTGGTAGAGGGTGTCGCCGCGGAGGAGGGACTGGCCGTCGCTCACGGTGAGGTTGAGCACGAAACCCCAGAGCGCGCTCAAGGACAGGAGGGGTAGCAGTAACAATAAAAAGATCTTGAACCGAATTGACCGGTTTTGCGAGCCCATGTCCCAACCTCGGAGTCGAGGGCATTTCACACCTTCGTGTAAATACACCTCCGGAAGATCGCACAGGAGACTAGCACCGATTATGCGTCCGGCGCAGGGGGAGGAAGGGGATGATTAACGCGATTACCCGGCAGTGAGTTCCGCGACGGCGCGATGGGCCGAGGAGATGGCCGCATCGGCCCGCGCGGCGGGCACGGAATCGGAGCCGGCGATCGCGATCCGGCCGAACCGGCGCCGCGCGGTCTCGGCCGGCGTCGGCCCGTCCGGGTGGAACGGATGCCACGGCCGGCAGTACTCCGGCGCGTACCCGTGCCCCCACCGGTAGACGGTGATCGCCTCGATGTCCCCGGCCGGATCGAACCCGCCCGCCCCGAGCAGACGGCCGAGCTGGTCGCGCACGCTGTGCTCCAGGGCCGCGTAGGGCGTCCTGATGAGCGCCCGCCGCCCGGCCGCCGCCCCCGCCGCCGGCCCGAGCTCCGACAGGCAGGGCGCCGCCAGCAGGTGGGCCCGCGAGCCGTCCACCTCCGTCGCGGTCCAGTACGCCCCGGTCCAGCGGGCTCGGCCCCGCCACTCCTGCGGGCCGCGCAGCCGTACCACGGCCTCCACCAGCGGCATCTTGACCGCCTGCCGCAACGCCGCCCGCTGGTCCTCCGGCAGGTCGGGCACCAGGTACGGGATGACCATGTGCCAGCAGGCCAGGATCGCCGCCCCGGCTCGCACGGTCCTGACGGCGTGCCCGTCGAAGTAGCCCACGACCACCCCCGGCCCGTCGTTGCGCACCGACACCACCGGACTGGACAGCCGCCACCGCGCCCCCGGCATGCGCTCCGCCATCCGCGCCACCAGCGACCGCACACCCCCCGCCAGCCGGTACGCGGGCCGCTCCCACTCCTGCTTCACCGTCGGGGAGTTGAACCGCGACGGCTTGCCCGGGTCCAGCCCGAGCCCTCCGAACCCCGGGTACGAGCTCCCCCACGCGTCGATCGCCCCGAACGCCTGCGTCCCGTACCCCCACGCCGCGCTGGGCATGGTCCGGCAGAACCGCTCCACGTCCGGATGCGCCCGGCACACCTCCAGCAGGAACGCCGAGTACGTCAGCCCGGCCAGCCGCTCCTCCTTCTCCGCGTGCGACAGCCCGGGGAACCAGTCGGGCGGGTCGGTGTGCAGCCGCACCAGGTCGCGCCTGGCCTGCTCGGCGATCGGCAGCCGGGCGGCCCACGCCGCCACGTCGCCGCCCTGCGGGACCAGCGCGTCGATCCCGAAGCTCTCCCGGTCGCACATCACGCCGTCGTACGACTCCGTACGGGCTGCCGTTCGCGTGGGCACGCCCAGCTCGTCGACGAGCGCGCGGGCCTCGGGCGTCCGGATCGCGGCGCCCGTCCAGCCGCCCGGCCGCAGTTCCTCGCCCCGCGTGTGGCCGCCGAGCTCGTCGTGGTTGTCCAGGACGAGGACCCGCGCGCCGGGGACGCGGCGCAGCCACTCGTAGGCCGCGCTCACCCCGCTGACGCCGCCGCCGACCACCACCAGGTCGTACTCCTCGCCGGTGGGGGTGCCGGGCTCGGCGTGCGCCCAGAACCGGCCGTCGCGCAGCGCGTGCGGCACGCCGAGCGCCTGCGCGGTGTCCCCGCGCACCCCGGCCCCGGACCAGCCGGCCGCCGGCGACCCGTCGGCCGCGAGCGCCCCGTCGGCGGCCAGGGCCGCGTCCGGCGACGCCATGGCCGCGACGCCCGCCGTCATGGCGACGCCGTCGAAGAAGTCGCGGCGCGAGATGGGCAGTCCGGTGAAGTCACTCATCCCGCGATCATCGAAAGTCCCGGGCGAATGTGGCGTCATGCCGCGCAGAAGACCGGCAACATTTTGCACGACCTGGTACCGGAAATTCCCCTTTGCCATCCGGCAAAGGGCTCACTGACCAGGGCTTACGTAACAAAGTCGCTGAATCTCGCGTTGCCCGGAACCGAGCCCCGGGCTTCCTCTAGCGTTTATCCACTGCCGTGCCGATGAATGGAGCATTCATGCTCAGGACCCTTTCCGTAATATGTCTCAGCATGACGGCCATAGCGGGCTGCTCATCCGGTGAGCCCCCCGCCCAGAGTCCCGCCAAGGCCGCCCAGCCGTCCGCGTCCACGGCCCCCCAGGCGGGCAAACTCCGCACCGCCCTGCTCCCGGCCCCCAAGGGCATGCGCGTCGCGTACGGGCCCGAGATCGGCCGCTTCGGCACCCTGACGTCCGTCAAGGAGGGCCTGGCCGCCGTCCGCCAGACCAAACTCGACCGCCCGGAATGCGCCGGCGCCACCCAGCTGGACCCGGCCAAGCCGGAGATCGCCGGCGCCCCGGCCGCCGTCATCGCCTTCTCCTCGCCCCGCGGCTCGATCACCCAGGCCGTCGTCGAGCTCCCGCGCGGCGCCTTCCCGGTCGCCCTGCCCAAGCAGTGCGCCGCCTACCACGCCGACGTCCAGGGCACCAAGGTCACCTACCGCACCCAGAACCTCTCCATGCCCCGCCAGGGCGACGAGTCCCGCGCCTACCTCACCACCGCCAGCGGCGGCGACCGCAACGCCCAGATCGGCTCGATCGTCATCCGCCGGGGCAACGTCGTCATGAGCCTCATGGTCGTCGGCCAGAAGGTCAAGCGCGCCGGCCTCATGGAGCTCGGCCGCCTCGCCGACCACAACCTCTCCCGCCTCGCGGCCTGACCATCGCGGCATACATACCTGGAACATACCGGCCGTCATTAGAGTCCCCTTCCGTTGAGAAAGTGGGCTTCTTATGGGGCTCGTCCAAGGGAAGGCTCTGTCATGCGGGGTATTCGTGCACATGTGGTCGCCGCGGCGGTCGTACCTCTTCTGACCGCCGGAGTGGTCGCGGCCCTCCAGCCGGCGGCGGCAGCGTCGTCGGCGAGGTCTGCCGGCGTCGCATCCAGCAGCGCCGCGAAGTGCATCCTGTGGCCCGGCACGCCGAAGAGAACCAGCCGTGGGACCAGCGTGATCGGCGCGGGCACCGTGTCGAGCGACTGCAAGATGCAGGTCACGCTCAAGCTCCAGCGCAAGCGGTGGTACGGCTGGCAGACCATGGGCAACGACACCTGGCTTCCCAAGAACAGCAGGAGCGCGTCCGTCGAATCGGGCTGCAACGGGACCAGCTACACCTGGCGTGTGCACATGTACTCCGACGAGGCGGGCGGCGCCACTGCGGGAAGCGTGAAAATCAGCTGCTGACCACACCATCCCCGATTCCGCGTTGATGGTCCGCCGGAGGGATCTCTGCCGAATCGGCGGAGAGTCACCTCCGGCGGGGCGTGGCGTCGCGCGGGGTCAAGGTCGCCAGCCCAGCTCGACCGAGCGGCGGCAGCGGTCGGGGGCGTCGCCCGCGCTGACGAACAGGGCGGTCAGCAGGGGCACGCCGTGGGCCAGAGCCTCGGGAGGCAGGGGGCCGGTGGCGACCAGCGAGGCCAGCCCGTGCCCGATCATCCAGGCCTGCGTGGCCAGCTCCAGCGGGTCGACGCCGGCGCGGAAGCGGCCGGCCGCCGACGCCCGTTCGACGCCCCGGACCAAGTAGTGCAGCGTGTCGTCGGCCGCCGCCGGGTTCTCCAGCTCGAACCCGGCGTCGAACATGACCCTGTACAGATCGGGGACTGCCAGGGCGTTGGACAGATAGGCGGCCCCGAGAGCGGCCAGGTCCCGTACCGGATCCTCTGACGGCGTGATCGTGGCGAGGCGGGCGGCCAGGCGGGTGAAGCCTTCCTGCCGCATCGCCGTCCACAGGCCGTCCATGCCGTCGAAGTAGGTGTAGACGGCCATGGTCGACACGCCGGTGCCCGCCACCAGCGAGCGGAGCGTGACCGGCTGCCGGGCGGCGAGCATCTGGGCGGCCCGGTCGATGAGCAGGGACCGGACCGCGGGGTCTTTCATCCTCACCATGTCCCCACAATACATAACACTGCTATGTTATGAGGGACAGTCGAGCAGTGAGGAGCGGACATGAGCGTGACGCTGGTCAACCCCGACGGGTTGCCGAAGCCGGAGGTCTATCGTCAGCTGTCGATCGCGACCGGTTCGAGGCTGGTGTTCCTGGCGGGCCAGGTGGCCCGCGACGCCGAGGGAAGGCCGGTCGGCGAGGGTGACCTGGCCGCCCAGGTCGAGCAGGCATACCTCAACATCGCCACCGCCCTGGCCGCGATCGGCGGGTCGTTCGACGACGTGGCCAAGCTGACCGTCTACGTCGTCGACTGGACCCCCGACAAGATGCCGCTGCTGGGCGAGGGCGTCGGCCGGGCCGCCGCCAGGCTGGGATCGACCCGGTCAAGCCGATCACCCTGCTGGGCGTGGCCGCGCTGGGCGAGCCCGACCTGCTTGTCGAGGTCGAGGCCACCGCCGTCCTCGACTGACCCCGATCAGATGAGCACGTGGTCGTCGGGGCGGCCGACGAAGGAGAACTGGGCGTTGCGGGTCAGCTTGATGTGGTCCGCCTGCCAGGTGTGCATGGACGAGTCCGCGCTGCGCCAGTAGACGAAGTTGAACCGGTCCGCCGAGTAGATCTTGACCCCGTCCTCCTTGAGGCGCCGCACCAGGTGGGTGTCCTCGCCGCGGGTCAGGTCGGGGAACTGGTAGGAGCGGAACATGTCCGCCTTGCCGAGGAAGCTGCCGCCCTGCACCAGGAACGAGTAGCGGTGCTCCAGCCCCGGCAGGCGCAGCATCGTGGTGTTGCTGCCCTCGAAGTAGGAGTAGTGGGCGCCCTTGCCCGTCAGCTCGGCGTCGGTGTAGTCGAAGGACCGCGCCAGGTCCGACAGGTAGTGCTCGCCGTACAGGTTGTCGTCGTCCATCTTGGCGATCAGCTCGCCCTCGGCGGCGTCGATGCCGAGGTTCATGCAGGCGCCGAGCGACAACTCGGGGGCGGCGGGCAGGACGACGACGTCGGTGATGCCGGCCATGCGGGCCTTGTCGGCCACCACGACGGGGTCGATGTCGAGCCCGTGCAGCACCATGATGAGCTGCAGCGGCCGGTGGATCTGCTTGGCCACCGAGGAGATCGCGTGCTCGATCTGCGAGGCCCGGTTGGTCGGCAGCACGACGGAGATCGACCGGGTCCGGGGCGTGACGGGGCGGCCGAGAAGCTGGAGGATCTGGTCCACCCGGTGCGAGAACAGGTGCTTGTCGAACACCTCGCGCATCGCCAGGTGGCCCATCCGGGCGCGCAGCTCGGGGCTGTTGATCAAATGCAGGACCTGGTTGTACGACTCGATCGGCTCGCGGGCGATGGGGACGAGCTCGCCGAACGTCTCCTCGATGGCCCGAGACCACCCGGACACGACGGGGGTGGCGCAGGCCGACAGCTCGAAGACGCGGCGCGCGCACATGGTGGGCGAGTCGAGCACCGAGTTGACGTTGAGGAAGACCTTGTACATGCGGTAGGCCGCGAGCATCTGGTCGTAGGGCAGCTCGCCGACGATGTGCGGGCGGTACTTCTCCGGCCAGCCGTACTTCTCGTCCACCTCGCCGTTGCGGGCGAAGATGTGCAGGCCGAGCTCGCGTACGGGGTCGAGGACGGTCTCCATCTGCTCGCGCCGCTCGGGGTGCTTGTCGCGGAAGTACATGCCGCCGAAGACGACGTCGTGCAGCCGGCCCTGCTTCTGCTGGATCGGGTTGTGCACGCGCGGCTGCGCCGCGAACTGCAGCACGTCAACCCGATCATGTCCCAATATTTCGCGATATTTCGGCACCATGTCGCCGTCGCACGTGAACACGTAGTCGAACAGCTGGGCCGTGTCGATGAAGAAGTCGAAGTTCGGCGGATCTTCCTTGTTCCAGAAGACCGTCGGGATGCCCTCGGCCCGGCACCACGCGACCAGCTCGCGCAACGGCTCCTTGGGCGCGTTGGTCCCGGTCATCTGATAGCGCCAGCGGCCCTGGTTCCCGTGCCAGGCCGACTCGCAGAACAGCAGGTCGGGCCGCCGCTCGGCGAAGATCTCCGGCCAGTCCTTGAGCCCGAACTCGATCTGGTCCCACTCGTAGCGGAACGCCATCCTGGAGAAGTCGTCCAGGATCACGGCCACCTTCAGCTCGGGCCGGTTGACGGGCCCGAGCGGCCACTTGACCGGCGGGATCTCGACCCTGGGCGGCCGGTGGTTGGCGGCCTCGACGGCCTCGGTGACCGGGATGGGCGGCTTGGGGGCCCGCTCCCGGGACCGGACCGCGTCCAGCACCTTGCCGGGGCTCTTGGAGCCGATCGCCTCGCCCAGCTTGAACGTCCGCTTGGCCTGGGTGGCCTCCAGCTTCCAGGCGGCGTAGGCGGCCTTGGCCTCGGCGATCTCCAGCCGCCTGCGCAGCTCCACGACCTCCGCCTCGTAGCGCTCGACGACCTTGCGCTCCTCAGGCAGCCAGTTGACGGGACCGAGCCGCTGGAACGCGGGCTCTTCTGGGGTTTCGGCCATGAGGTATCGCCTATCGCTCTGCGGAGGATTGTCATAGTACGGCGGAGACCGTACGAAATGGGGGCTTTACTCGGAACGGGTCCCCTGGGCGGCGGGTGAGAGGTTGTCCCCCTTGAGCCAGGCGGAGATCACCCGGGCGATGCGCGGACCGGCGGCGCCGTCCCAGAGCGGGGGCAGTTCGCCGGAGGGCGTGACGGCCCCGTCGGCCAGCGCCTTCTCGGCGGCGGCCGGCAGCAGGGCCGGCGTGACCAGGCGGTTGGTGCCGTGCGTGATCGTGACCGGGCGCTCGGTGTTGGGCCGCACGGTCAGGCAGGGCACGCCCAGCATGGTCGTCTCCTCCTGGACGCCGCCGGAGTCGGTGACGACCAGCGCGGCACCCCGTACGAGTGAGAGAAAGTCCACATAGCCCAGCGGGTCGACCACCCTGACCGACGGGCCGTCCACGAGCCCCGCCTCGGCCAGCCGGGTGCGGCCGCGCGGGTGGATCGGGACCACGAGCGGGATCTGCCGGGACACCTCCAGCACGGCCGAGACCAGCTCACGGGCGGCCTCGGGGGTGTCGACGTTGGCCGGGCGGTGCAGCGTCGCCACGGCGTAGCGGTCGGGCAGGCCGAGCCGCGCCACCACCGGAGCCGGGTCCAGCGACGGGAGCGCGGAGAACAGGCTGTCGATCATCGGGTTGCCGACGAGGTGCACCTTGGAGGCCGGCACGCCCTCGGCCGCCAGGTGCGACAGCGCGTCGGGAGAGGTGGCGAACAGCAGGTCGGACAGGGAGTCGGTGACGATCCTGTTGACCTCCTCCGGCATGCCCCGGTCGAACGAGCGCAGCCCCGCCTCGACGTGCGCGGTGCGGATGCCGAGCTTGGCGCAGACGAGGATGGCGGCCAGCGTCGAGTTCACGTCGCCGTAGACGACCACGAGGTCGGGCTGCTGCTCCAGGAACGTCTCCTCCAGGCCGACGAGCAGCGCGGCGGTCTGCCTGGCGTGGCTGCCCGAGCCGACGCCCAGGTTGGCCACCGGGTCGGGCAGGCCCAGGTCGGCGAAGAACACGTCCGACATCAGCGCGTCGTAGTGCTGACCGGTGTGGATGATGCCCTGCCGCACGCCGAGCTCGCCGAGTGCTCGCACCACCGGGGCCGCTTTCACGAAATTGGGCCGAGCGCCCAGAACGTGCAGGACCAGGGGGTTCTCCCTCATTGACCTCGCCTTTCATAGCGGAAGGGAAAAAACGCTGCCTATGGTACGGTCACCGCGTGGCATCCGACGCCAGTCGTCAAGACTCCTCAAAAGTTTCCGCTGGGGTTTCCGCGAAGTCTGCCCGTGCCGGCGTCGGTGGACTTCTGAAGGGCTTCATCCAGCATCCGATCATCGTGACCCGCGTCGTCGTGACGAAGGTTCGAGCCGATCCGGTCAGGGCCGCCCAGGCGGCCGCCGACGCCATGCCGCCGCGCCTGCGACCCGTCGTGGGCAGCGTCGCCTGGCCGGCCGCCCGCAAGGCCAGGCACGTCATGCGCAAGCTCGGCATGCGCATGGTCCGGGCGCCGTGGGACGACGCCAAGCAGCACTGGAACACCGGCCGCGTCAGCGAGGCCGGTGACGTGCTGGAGCCGTTCATCAAGTACCCGTTCGTCAAGCGCCGCTACCAGTACTACCGGGGCGAGCTGGCCGCGATCAGCCCCGACCCGATCCCGCCGGGCCCCAAGGTGGCGATCCTGGAGCGGGTGGCCGGCCGGGTGGTGCACCTGGTCACCAACGCGCTGCCCTACACGCAGGCCGGCTACACGGTCCGCACCCACCGCATCGTCACCGCGCAGAAGGCCGCCGGCCTCGACCCGCACGTGGTCACGAGCTGGGGCTGGCCCATGCTTCAGGGGCACGCCGACGCGTCCCCGTACGAGGAGATCGACGGCATCCCCTACTACCGGCACATGCCGGACGGGCACGGCGAGGTGCCGTTCGAGATGCACGGCCGCATGGTTCGGGGCGCCGACGCCGTCACCAAGCTCGTCACCGAGCTCCGGCCCCAGGTGCTGCACGCGGCCACCGACCACCGCAACGGCTCGGTGGCGCACGCCGTGCGCGACCGCACGGGCACCCCGTTCGTGTACGAGGTGCGCGGGTTCCTGGAGGAGACCTGGGCCTCGCGCGACCCGGTCCGGGTGGGCAGCCAGCGGCACGTGCTCCAGCGTGAGCGCGAGGCGTTCCTGATGAACGAGGCCGACGCGGTGGTCACGCTGGCCGAGACGATGGCGACGGAGATCGTCGAGCGGGGCGTGCCCAGGGAGCGCATCCACCTGGCGCCCAACGCGGTCGACGACGCGCTGCTGACCGCCCACTACGACGGGGCGGCGTTCCGCCGCGAGATGGGCATCGGCGACAAGGAGATCGTCGTCGGCTCCGTGTCCAGCATCGTGGCCTACGAGGGATTCGCGACGCTGCTGCGCGCGGCGGCGCTGCTGCGTGACGAGGGCGCGCCGGTGCGGGTGCTGCTCGTGGGCGACGGCACCGAGCGTGACAACCTGCTGGAGCTCGTCGAGGAGCTCGGCCTGTCGACGGCGATCCTGCCCGGCCGGGTCGGCCCCGACGAGGCGCTGCAGGCCCAGGACGCGATCGACATCTTCGTCTGCCCCCGCGAGGACCTGCGGGTCACCCGCCTCGTCACGCCGCTCAAGCCGGTCGAGGCGATGGCGCTGGGCAAGCCCGTGGTGCTCAGCGACCTGCCGGCGCTGTCCGAGCTCGTCGGCTCCGACGGCGCGGGCCTGCTGGTGCCGCCCGGCGACCCGGCCGAGCTGGCCAAGGCCCTGGCGGGGCTCAGCCAGGACCCGGCCAGGCGCGCGGAGATGGGCGAGGCGGGACGTGCGGAAGTCGCGGCGAAGCGCACGTGGAGCCGCGTCGCCGAGACTTATCAGGCTCTCTACCGATCGCTTGCCGAATGATGACCTACGGATTGGCTGTCTGTTACGACGGGTTCGGTCGCATTAGGCGTGAGCTAGGTGGACTTGAGATAACCTTTGCGACCATGAAGTGTTGTTTCCGGCTCTCCAAGGCACTGCTGTGACAGAAATCGACTTGGCTGTCATCGGTCTGGGCTACGTCGGCATGCCTCTCGCCAAAGAGGCTGTGGCCGCCGGGCTGCGGGTCGTCGGCGTGGACGTCGACCCCCGCAAGATCGACGCGCTCAACGCCGGGCAGTCCTACATCGATGACCTGACCGACGCCGACCTCGAGCACATGCTGGCCAACGGGTTCAGCGCCACGCTCGACGAGTCCGTGCTGGCCAGGAGCAACACGATCGTCATCTGCGTGCCGACGCCGCTGGATGAGGACCACCGCCCCGACCTGTCCGCGGTCGAGGGCGCCACCATGACCGTCGCGCGCAACCTGACCAAGGGCACGCTCGTCGTCCTGGAGTCCACCACCTGGCCGGGCACCACCGACGAGGTGGCCCGCCCGCTCCTGGAGGCTTCCGGCCTCGTCGCCGGCGAGGACTTCCACCTGGCCTTCTCGCCCGAGCGCATCGACCCGGGCAACGCCAAGTACGGCCTGCGCAACACCCCCAAGGTCGTCGGCGGCTACACGATGACCTGCCGCGACCGGGCCACGGCCTTCTACGGCCAGTTCATCGAGCAGGTCGTCCCGGTCAGCGGCACCCGCGAGGCCGAGATGGCCAAGCTGCTGGAGAACACCTACCGGCACGTCAACATCGCCCTCGTCAACGAGATGGCGATCTTCTGCGACGAGCTCGGCATCGACCTGTGGGAGTCGATCGAGGCGGCGGCGACCAAGCCGTTCGGGTTCCACAAGTTCCTGCCCGGACCGGGCGTCGGCGGGCACTGCATCCCCGTCGACCCCTCGTACCTGTCCTACACGGTGCGCAAGCTCGGCTACCCGTTCCGGTTCGTCGAGCTGGCCCAGGAGATCAACGAGCGGATGCCGTCGTACGTGGTCGCCCGCGTGCAGCGTCTGCTCAACAGGCACAAGAAGGCAGTGAACGGCGCCCGGGTGGTCATGCTCGGCGTCACCTACAAGCCGGACATCGCCGACGAGCGAGAGACCCCGGCCCTCCCGGTGGCGCGTGCGCTGCTGGAACTCGGGGCCGAGCTCACGTTCGCCGACCCGTACGTCAAGGAGTGGTCGGTAGACGGCACGCCGGTCCGGCGTGAGGAAGATCTGGCCAAGGCCGTGGCCGATGCCGACGTGACGCTGCTGATGCAGCAGCACGCCGCGTTCGACCTCGGCATGGTCGAGGCAAAGGCCCGGCTCGTGCTCGACACCCGCGGTGTTCTCACCGAGGGTGAACGCGTCGAGCGGCTGTAGCGACGGAGGGCTGCGCGCAGTGCACGTGCTCGTCATGACGGTGGTGCATAACCCCGAGGACGCGAGAATTCTGCATAGGCAGATCCGCGCCCTCGTGGATGCCGGTCATGAGGTCACGTACGCCGCCTCCTACACCGCTCACGGCGTGGTGCCGAGGTCGTGGGTGACCGGTGTCGACCTCCCGAGGGCCGTCCAGCGTAAGCGGTTGTCGGCCACCTGGGCGGCGCGCAGGCTGTTCAAGCGGATGCGCGGCAAGGTCGACCTGGTGCTGATCCACGACCCTGAGCTGCTGTTCGCCGTCTGGGGCGTGCGCAACAGGCCGCCGGTGGTGTGGGACGTGCACGAGGACACCCCGGCCACGCTCTCGCTCAAGCCGTGGCTGCCCGCGCCGCTGCGCCCGCTGGTGCGCTTCATGGCGCGCATGCTGGAGGCCGCCGCCGAGAGCAACCTGCACCTGCTGCTGGCCGAGACGGCCTACGCGGGCCGGTTCAGGAACGCCCACCTCATCGTGCCGAACGAGACGTGGGTGCCCGACTCGGTGACGCCGCCGGGCGACGACCGGGTGGTCTACCTCGGCTGGCTGTCCAGGGCCCGGGGGGTGCTCGAGTCGATCGAGGTGGCCAAGCTGCTGCAGCCGTACCGGGTGGCGGTGGAGCTGATCGGCTACGCGGACCCGCAGAGCCGGCCGCTGCTCAACCAGGCCGTCGCGGACGGCCTGCTGGAGTGGCGCGACTTCATGCCGAACGACGAGGCGCTCAAGCGGCTCGACGGCGCGCTGGCGGGCCTGTCGCTGCTGCACGACGAGCCGAACTACCGCCACTCGATGCCCACGAAGATCGTGGAGTACATGGCGCACGGCATCCCGGTCATCACCACCCCGTCCCCGCGCGCGGTCGAACTCGTGGAGCGATACGAAAGCGGCGTCGTGGTGCCCTGGGAGGATCCGAAGGCCGTGGCCCAGGCGGTGCTGACCTTGAGGGACGACGTACGCGAGCGCCGGGCGCAGGGCGCCCGCGGCTACGCGGCGGCACGCGCGAACCACCACTGGCCCAACTCGGCCAAGCGGTTCGTCTCCCAGCTCGAATCCTGGGCCGGAGTCAAGCAATAACCGTTTATCTCGGGCAGATCATGAGGGCGGTAGGTTCCTGAACGTGCGCTGGCTCTTCGTACTCCTGGGGGCCGTGATCCTGGCCGCGGTGGGGGCCGTGGTCCTGGTTCTGCCCGACGACGAACCCGTCAAGACCGCCACCCGGACCACCGAACCGACCCCGGCCGAGACCGAGCAGACGCCGACGGTCGACGAGTTCACCGACCCGTGTGGAACGTTCGACACCGGCGAGAAGGCCCCGTACGCCGTCACCGGATACTGGGTCACCCCCAGATCCAACCCGTGCACCTGGCGCCGCCAGTTCCAGGAGATCCACCAGGTCGGCGGCGACACGGTCATCAGGATCGGCTACGGCCTGCAGTACCGCCCCATCGACGACGCCGGCTTCGTCAAGACGAAGGACGGCACCCTCGACGCCCGTTACGAGGACTGCGTCGAGGACGGGCTGTCCTGCCACGCCGCCGCCGAGCGCGACCTGAAGGCGGCCAACCCGGACAACCGCATCGGGCGCACGTACGTCTATCGCACCGACGAGTCGTTCGGCCCCGACCTGTTCCGGTGCGCGCCGATGGAGCGCACGATCCGCGGCGGCAAGCACCTCTACTTCCGCGTCCTGGCGCCCATGGACGGCTCCGACGACCCCACGTGCGACTTCACCAGGGCCAGGACGTACGACCTGATCCTGATCGCGGGCGCGCCGAAGGACAGCCTGGCCGAACTGCTCGACCTGGGCGACCGGTTCGGCGTCCGGGTGTTCCCGGCGTTGCCGCTGGCGCCGCGCGACCCGAAATCGCAGATCAGGGCCAACCCGGAGCATCTCGGCACGCTCACCACGCTGACGCGGCGCATCGTGCAGGACTACGGCGTCCGCTTCGCCGAGCGGCGCTCGCTCGGCGGCGTCTACCAGCCGTTCGAGGTGCAGATGAGCGAGACGCTGGCGACGAACCCGACCCTCCAGGTGTACGCGGACCAGCACAAGATCGTCGAGCAGGAACTGCCGGAGAAGCCCATCCTGATCAGCCCCTACCTGGACGCCCGCAAGCGGGTCGCGTTCGGCCAGACGCCGGCCCAGGTGGCCGACGCGTTCAAGGCGCTGACCAGGACCGGCGTCGGCATCATCGCCCCGCAGGACAGCCGAGGCACCGGCAAGGTGGGCCTGTTCTGGCCGGACGAGCGCGACGACGACGTGGACGAACGGCTGCGGCCCATCGTCGGCGAGACGACGTACGACATCGCCTACCACGGCTCGACCCGCGACTACTACCGCGAGATGGCGGCCGCCCGCGAGGAGATGCTGGAGGACGGCTTCAGTGTGCAGCTCTGGGCGAACGTGGAGGCGTTCGAGCCGTCCGGCGACAAGCCGTGCGCCCCCCAGGGCACCCGCGGCAAGACCGACAAGAAGCGCCTCGACCAGGCCGTCACCATGGCCGGCCGCTACGTGCAGAAGATCGTCTCGTACATGTGGAGCGACTACATGACCTGCGGCTCGCCGTCGCTGGAGGACGAGATCAAGAAGGACTGGCGGCGGCCCGTCGCGGTCGACGCCATCAGGCGCGCCCGCGCCCCCCAGGACGGCGTGGAGGTGCGCGGTTACAATCTCAAGGACAGCACCGTCACCATCGAGTGGACGGGCGGCGCCAAGGAGGTCGTCGTCGCCGAGGCCGGCTGGCTGGACCAGGACCCGCTGGAGGAGCTGCCCGAGCACATGGAGACGGCCTGGGTCCCGTTCGACTGGACCCTGGTGCCGGCCGGGGAATGGGTCAGGATCCACGTCAAGACCCCCGTCGGCCAGGAGACCACCGAGCCGCTGCACGTGCGCATCGCGGCCTGACCGGGCCGGGGCCGTGTAACGTGCCTGGCATGGTTCCGAGCATCCCGGTCAGCGTCGACCTGGTCGTGCTCACCGTGCGCCACCACGCGTTGAGCGCGCTCGTGTGGCGCCGCGACAACCCGCCCTTCCTGCGCCGCTGGTCGCTCTCGGGCGGGTTCATCCAGCTCGACGAGGACCTTCCGGCGGCCGCCCACCGCATCCTCGCCGAGCGCGCCGGTCTCCCGGGCGCCCCCGTCCACCTGGAACAGCTCCAGACCTACGGCTACCCCGACCGCGACCCGCGCCAGCGCGTCCTCAGCGTCGCCTACCTCGGCCTCGCCCCCGACCTGCCCGCCTCCGAGAAGGCCCACATGAGCTGGCAGCCGATCGACGCGCTGACCGCCATGGCCTTCGACCACCGCCGCATCATGCTCGACGGCGTCGAGCGTGCCCGGAGCAAGCTCGAATACACCGCCCTCGGCGCCGCCTTCTGCCCCCCGGAGTTCACGGTCGCAGACCTGCGCCGGGTGTACGAGATCGTCTGGGGCCGGCCGCTGGACCCGCGCAACTTCCACCGCAAGGTCACCAAGGCCGAGGGCTTCCTGGTCGAGACCGGCGCCTCCACCACCCGCGACGGCGGCCGCCCGGCCAAGCTCTACCGCCGGGGCCCCGCCGAGCTCCTGCACCCCCCGATGCTCCGCTCGCTCAAGGACTGAAGGCGCCGGCGGGCATCCCCCAGAAGGGCGCCCCGGCCGCTGCCTTAAGGTAAGGCCATGCCTCGTTTCCGCACGATCCTGGACACGATGCCCGCCTACAAGCCGGGCAAGGCCGTCACGACCCCCGACGGCCGGTCGTACAAGCTGTCCTCCAACGAGTCGCCGTACGACCCGCTGCCTTCCGTGGTCGAGGCCATCGCGGAAGGGGCCCGGCAGATCAACCGCTATCCCGACCCGGGCGCGATCAAGCTGACCGAGGCGATCGCGGAGCGGTTCGGGGTGCCGTTCGGCCACATCGCGCTGGGCGCCGGGTCGGTGACCGTGGCGCAGCAGCTGTTCGAGACCGTGGGGGAGCCGGGCGCGGAGGTCGTCTACGCGTGGCGCTCGTTCGAGGCGTACCCGCTGCTGGCCGACCTGTCCGGCGTGACGTCCGTACGGGTGCCGCTGGTGGAGGAGAACCACGACCTGGACGCCATGGCCGAGGCGATCACGCCTGCCACCCGCATGGTGTTCGTGTGCAACCCGAACAACCCGACCGGCACCGCGATCCGTGAGCGGGAGCTGGTCGCGTTCCTGGACCGGGTGCCGCAGGACGTGCTGGTGGTGCTGGACGAGGCGTACCGGGAGTACGTGCGCGACGAGTCGGTGCCCGACGGCCTCACCCTCTACCGCGACCGGCCGAACGTGTGCGTGCTGCGCACGTTCTCCAAGGCGTACGGGCTGGCGGGGCTGCGGGTGGGCTATCTGGTCGGGCACGAGCCGGTGGCCGAGGCGGTGCGCAAGACGATCATCCCGTTCGCCGTCAACCACCTGGCGCAGATCGCCGCGATCGCCTCGCTGAAGGCCGAGGACGAGCTGCTCGAACGGGTCGACACGGTGGTCAAGGAGCGCACCCGGGTGCGCGAGACGCTCATCGCCCAGGGCTGGACGGTCCCGCCCACGGAGGCGAACTTCGTCTGGCTGCGCACCGGCGAGCGCACCATGGAGTTCGCCGCCGCCTGCGCGGTGGAGGGCGTGGCGGTGCGGCCGTTCGCGGGGGAGGGCGCCCGGATCTCGATCGGCGACCCGGAGGCCAACGACGCCTTCCTGGCCGCCGCGGCCTCCTTCGCCGAGTAGATCAGTTCACCCGTTCACCCGTTCACCCGGGCGTGCCAGTTGAGGTAGGCGACGCAGGCGAGGTACGACCCCTGCTGGGGCTCCACCGCGCGGGCGTCGTAGATGGCCCGGGAGTGGGTGAAGACCACCGGGTCCGACTTCGACACGGCCATCCAGCGTGGCGACTGGAGATACTGGCCCGCCGCGGCCAGGGCGCCGGTGCCGTCCACCCGCACGAACGTGGTCGGCACCCCGGCGGGGTCGGTGGTGGCCAGGTTCTTGCTGAAGGTCCTGGCGAACCTGCCCATGTCGGCGGCCCCCCGGAAGCCCAGCCGGTGACGGCGGACGAGGGCGGCGAACTCCACGTCGATCGCGCCGTGGCTGAGGTCCTCGATCTGCTTGGCGCCCCGGCCCGACGGGGTGAACTCCGAGACGCCGTCGGCCGCCGTGAAGCCCTGATAGGTCTTGCCGAACCTGGGCCAGTACGACCAGGTGTAGGCGTCGTCGGCGTCGACCGTGAGCTCGCGGGCGAAGGTGCGGGCCATCCGGCGGGCCCGGTCGGCGTAGAACGGGTCGCGCGTGGCGGCGGCCAGTTCGGCGTAGGTCAGCCCGAGCGCGAGGAACTGGTTGGTGGGCATCTCGGTGCCGTCGTAGCCGAGCGGGGTGCCCTTGACCCAGATGAGGTGGCCGCCCCCGTCGTCGTCCTGCCGCCACTCCCTGTCGTGCACGGCCACGGCGGCCTTGGCCGCGGCGAGATACTCCTTGGCCTTGGCCAGGTAGCGGCGGTTGGCGCGGAGCTCGGGGGTGCTCAGCACGATCCGGGCGAACGACGCGATCGGGTACGTGATCATGCCGGTGTGCACGGCGAAGAGCACGGGCTGGGAGACGAGGGGGTTCGCGCCCTGGGCGGGCGGGGTGGTGCCCGACGGGTCGAGGTCGCGGGCGGTGACCTGGTTGGGTGACGGGTAGGCGGCCAGGACCTTGCTCACCGCGTAGTCGGGGGAGCCGGGGTCCATGGTCAGGTCGGCGAAGGTGGCTACCGCGCCGGTCCTGCTGCTCTTCACCTCCAGGGTGAAGCGGTCCGCGGTGCTGCCGGCCAGCACGGTGGCGGCCGTCAGGTCGGCGTAGGAGAGGGAGCTGCGCACCTCCAGGACCGGCTTGCCGGCGGCGTCCTTCAGCGCGACGAGGCCCACCGTGTAGGGGTGCATGGCCCGCCAGGCGGGCAGCGATTCGCCCCGGTAGTCGGCCACGCCGCGTTCGGAGTCGCGGTTGCCCAGCACGAGGTCGATGTTGGCGACGAGCCGGTCCAGGTAGTGGGTGTCCCGGTAGGCCTCGTACATGCGGATGAATCCGGCGAGCACGTAGGACTGGCCCCAGGCCAGGCCGCCGTGCTCGTTGTTGTCGGTCGACTGCCCGGCGGAACCGCTCGCGTGGAAGGTCCGGTCGAAGTGGTCGAAGGTCTCCCGTGCCGTGTAGTCGTAGCCGGCGGCGGCGTGCGCCGTCCCGGTCTGTACGGTGCTGCCCAGGACGCCCGCTGCGAGCGCGCCGAGACCGAACTGCCTGCGTGTCAACATCGATCCATCACCTCCGGCGGCGTCAGCCCTTGACCGCGCCGCGCATGCCTTCGAGTACGTGTCGTTGCATGATCATGAAAATGACGACGACCGGGATGATCGAGATGATCGTCCCGGCTGCCAGGCTTCGGACGTCTGTGCCGGTGATCCCGGCGAGGTAGGCGATCCCCAGCGCGACCGGATACTTCGCGGAGTCCTTCAGCACGACCAGCGGCCAGATGAAGCTGTTCCAGACCGAGATGAAGCCGAAGATGCCGAGGATCGCCAGGGTGGGACGGGCGGCGGGGAGCATGACGTGCCAGAAGATCCGCAGCTCGTGGCAGCCGTCGGTGCGGGCGGCGTCCACGACCTCGCGCGGCACCCCCGCGAACGTCTGCCGGAGCAGGAAGATCCCGAAGGCCGAGAGCACCCCCGGCAGGATCACCCCCGCGTAGGTGTCGGCCATCCCGAGCTGGGAGACCACGAGGAACCTGGGGATGAGCATGACCTCGCCCGGCAGGAACATCGTGGACAGGATGGCGAAGAAGATGAGGTTCTTGCCGCGGAAGTTCATCCGGGCGAGCGGGTAGGCGCACAGCGCGGACACGAGCATGTACAGCGGGACCGTGACGCCGACGTAGATCACCGAGTTGAGCAGGTAGGCGGGGAACGGGATGGCGGTCCAGGCCTCGATCACCCAGGTCAGGACCGGCGGTCTGGGGATGATGTCGGGCGGGAAGGAGAAGACCGCCTGGCCGGCGGGCTTCAGTCCCGCGGAGAGCAGGATCAGGAAGGGGCCGACGAAGACCAGGCCGATCGCCGACAGCAGGATGTACATCCCGGCGCGCCGCAGCCTCATGGCATGACCGCCCGTCCCCGGGTGAGCCGGTAGTTGAGGATGGCCAGGGCGATCATCAGCACCCAGAGCACCAGCCCCATGGCGCTGGCGTAGCCCATCTCGTAGTGCTCGAACGCCGCCGACCAGATGTAGTAGCCGAGCGTGAGGGTGGCGTCCTGCGGGCCGCCCTTGGTCATCACGTAGATGGACGTGAAGGCCTGCATGGCGTCGAGCATCTCCACCGTCACGGCGACCGCGATGTACGGGACCATCAGCGGCACCGTGATGCGGCGCAGCCGGTGCCAGGCGCCGGCGCCGTCGACCTTGGCGGCCTCGTACAGGTTGGTGGGGATGGTCTGGAGCCCGGCGAGGTAGAGCATCATGTAGAAGCCCATGCTCTTCCAGCCCTCGACCAGGACGAGGGCGGGCAGCGCCCAGAACGGGTCGAGAAGATACTGGATGGGCTTGTCGAGCAGCCCGGCCCCCGTGAGCATCCAGTTGAGCACGCCCTGCTGGTGGAAGACGTACTCCCAGGCGACGCCGACGGCGACCATCGAGGTCACGACCGGCAGGTAGTAGAGCATCCTGAACGTCCTGATGCCGGGCAGCTTCTGGTTGACCAGGACGGCCAGCAGCAGCGGCACGACGACCAGCAGCGGGAACATGCCCACCAGGAACAGCAGCGAGTTGCCCAGGGCGGTCCAGAACCGGCCGTCGCCGAGGATCTTGGTGAAGTTCTCCAGGCCGACGTAGACCGGTGGCGACACCACGTCGTACTCGAGGAACGAGAGCTGGATCGCGGTGAACGCCGGCCAGGCGAAGAACACGCCGAACAGGGCGAGAGCTGGTATCGCGAACAGATAGGGCGTGTACCACCGCTGTCCGGGGATCCGGCCGGCGGCCATCGCATCACATCCTTAGTGCCGTCCCAAGCATCGATAAGGGCTGGCCAGAATTTGAGGAAGCGTATAGTTGGCTGATCGAAACGGTCAATACCTTGCCTCTTGACGCTGCGCCGCCGGGAATGTCATTGTGCCGAAAGCGGGGATATAGGACGGCCATATCTTGCAGGAGGCTCGCGAAGATGACCCGAAGTGGCTTAGCGGCAGGCGCGCTCGCCCTGTCCCTCCTCATCACCGGCTGCGTCGCCGGCACCTCGCCCCAGACGGCCGCCGCACCCGCGGACGACCAGCCCTTCGAGGGCGAGGTCGAGTTCTGGACGATCAACCTGAAGAAGAACTACAGCGACTACATCACCGGCCTGATCGACCAGTACCAGAAGCAACACCCCAAGGTCAGCGTCAAGTGGGTGGACGTCCCCGGCCAGGAGAGCGCCACCAAGCTGCTCGCGGCCGTGGCCAGCGGTGACGTGCCCGACGCGGTCAACGTCAACTCGGTCGAGCTCGGCCGGTTCATCCCATCGCTGGAGCCGCTGGACGCCTACTTCGGCCAGGCCGAACTGGCTGACTTCCAGCCCAACCTGGTCGAGCCGATGCGCCAGGACGGCAAGCTCTACGCCGTCCCCTGGTACAACGGCGGCGTCATGGTGGGCATGTACCGCAAGTCCGTCGTCAGCAAGGCGGGCTTCGACGAGAAGGCCCCGCCCACCTCCTTCGCCGAGGCGCTCGACCTGGCCGACAAGGTCTACGACGAGACCGAGGTCAACGGCACCAACGCCATCCCCGACCACACCGCGCTGCGCTACCACGGCATCTCCCTGCTGTCGGAGGACAAGAAGACGGCGACGTTCAACACCCCCGAGGCCGTCGCCGTGCTGGAGAGGTTCAAGAAGAGCTACGACCGGCACGGCATCGCGCCCGGAGCCATCTCCAAGGACACCCGCAACCTGCCGCAGAACCTGGAGAACGGCCAGGTGGCCTTCAAGCCGATGGGCAACGCCGCCGAACTGCTCAACATCCAGAAGAACGCCCCGGACGTCTACAAGGACATCGTCGTCACCGAGTCGGTCAGGACGAGCACCGGCGGCTATCTGCTCCTCGCCCAGCAGGCGTTCGCCATCCCCAAGGCGTCCCAGCACAAGAAGGCCGCCGCCGAGTTCATCAAGTTCTTCACCAACGGCGTCAACCAGCTCGCCTTCTGCAAGATCGTGCCGATCTACCCCTCCACGGTCTCCTCGACCAAGGATCCCTTCTTCGCCGGCACGTCCGGCGACGACCCGATGGCCGTCGCCCGCCAGGTGATCGTGAAGGGGCTGCCCAAGCTGGAGTACAGCCCGATCGGCACCAACAAGGACGCCGAGCTCGGCGAATATCTGAACGAAGAGGTCCGGGCCTTCCTCCAGGGCTCCAAGAGCGCCAAGGAGGCGCTCGACACCGCCGAGAAGCGATGGAATGAAGCACTTGCCTAGACTCCGCATCGGGATCGTCGGCGCCGGCCTGATGGGCCGCGGCCACGCCGAGGTCTTCGCCGCCCATCCCCAGACCGAGATCACCGCGATCGCCCGCAAGCCCCTCGACCAGGCGCCGGACGCGACGGTCTACCCCGGCTACCAGGAGCTGCTCGACTCCGGGACGGTCGACGCGATCTCCATCACCACGCCCGACCACCTGCACGCCGACGTCATGGTGGCGGCGGCGCGGGCGGGCGTGCACATCCTGGTCGAGAAGCCGTTCACCACCACCGTGGCCGACGCCGACCGGTCCGTCGCCGCGATCCGCGAGGCGGGCGTGGTGGCCATGTGCCTGTTCAACCACCGCTGGGTGCCCGCCTACGTGCAGGCCAAGGACCAGATGCACCTGGTCGGCGAGCCGGTCGTGGGCTACGCGCGCAAGGACGACACGATCTACGTGCCGACCGAGATGATCGACTGGGCCGACCGGACGACCTGCGCCTGGTTCCTGTCCAGCCACGACATCGACCTGATGACCTGGCTGTACGACGACCGGGTCGTCGAGGTGTTCGCCACCGCCCGTCACGGCAAGCTGCGCGGCCGGGGCATCGACACCCCCGACGCCATGCAGATCCAGGCCAGGTTCAGCCGGGGCGCGGTCGCCACCTTCGAGTCGGCCTGGATCTACCCCAGCACCTTCCCGACCATGGTCGACAGCTACGTCACCGTGGTGGGCGAGACGGGCGTCATCCAGCTCGACCGGCAGAAGGAGAACATCCAGCTCGCCACCGAGGACGGCTACTCCTACCCCCGGAACATGCTGCAGCGCGTCGTGCACGGGGTGCCGGCCGGGGCCTACCGCGACGCCATCCACCACTTCGTGGACTGCGCGCTCACCGGCGCCCAGCCGCTGATCACCGTGGAGAGCTCCCGGCACGTGACCGCGGTCCTGGCGGCCGCGCACGAGTCGGCCCGCACGGGACAGCCGGTGAAGCTCTGATGACGTACGTCGAGAAACCGCCGCACGTCGACCGGGAGCGGATGCGGCACATCACCGACAGGGCGCTGCTCGACGAGCTCGGCGCCGGCAGCGTCGAGGAGGCCAGGCCGTGGCGCCGGCGGGCGCCGGTGTGGCCGGACCCGCAGCCGCAGGACGTCGCCGAGGCCGACCGGATGCTCGGAGTCGAGGTGGACTTCCTCGACAAGGGCCACGGACGCTCCCGGCTGTACGGCTTCCACTACCTGCGGTGGATGATGCCGCTGGTCTCCGCCTACGCGCAGACCGGCGATCCGCGCTACGCAGGCGAGTGGGACCGGCTCTTCACCCAGTGGTACGACGGCCGCGACCAGGTCGAAGGCGACTGGCCCGGCCTCGACGTGGTCTGGTACTCCCTCGGGGTGGCCTCGCGCTCGATGCACGTCAGCCGGGCGCTGGCCGTCTTCGCCGCCGAGCCCGCGCTCGGTGACGAGTGCTGGCTGCGGATGATGAAGACCATCCTCGGCGGGGCCCGCTGGGCGGCCGAGGAGCACGACTCGTTCCGGCACGGCAACTGGCAGTTCGCCACCGCCTGCGAGCTGCTGCACCTGGCGCGCGTGTTCGCCGACTTCCCGGAGTCCGGGCAGTGGGCCGAGGTGGCCAGGGCGCGCATCCTGGAGCACCTGGAGCGGGACGTGCGCGAGGACGGCGGACACCACGAGCGCTCGCCCGGCTATCACGGCATGTGCCTGGGCGGCCTCCAGCGGGCCGCGTCCGTCGACCCCGACCTGGCCGGGCACCCGCGCTTCCCGGCCATGCACGACTGGCTCGCCTCGCTGACGACCTCGGGCGGCTGGGTCCCGCACCTCCAGGACAGCGGCATCGTATGGCCCGCCGAGATGCTCCGGACCGGTGAGCGGCTGCTGCGCGAGGCGGTACGGCCCGTCGAGGGCTCACACCTCCTGGAATCCAGCGCGTACGCGATCTTCCGGGCCCGGGACCTGCACACGGTGATCAACTACGGTCCGTACATCGGCCACGAGCTGGAGCCGCACAGCCACCACGCGGCGCTCGACTTCGTGCTCTCCGGCTGGAACGTGCCGCTGGCCTGGGAGGCGGGCGGCCCGCCGTCCTACGACGATCCCGGCTACTACGACTGGTACCAGGCCACCAGGGGGCACAACACCCTGCTGGTGCCCGGCCAGGACTACGTCGAGGACCGGCGGGCCGCCCTCGACCTGTTCCACGCCGGCGAGCACGTGGACGTCTTCGCCGGGCACCACCACGGCTACCCGGCCAGGCACGACCGCCGTATCGTCTTCGTCCGCGGCGAGCCGTCCTACTGGCTGGTCACCGACGAGATCGACGCCGAGGCGATCTGGCAGCTGCACGGCACGTCACCGTGGATCCGGCACGGCGACGGCTACGCGAGCAGCCGCGGCCCCGGACTCCTCGTGGTGCCCGCCGAGGCGCCGGACGAGGTCGTGTTCGGCGCCGGGCCCGCCAGGATCCCCGACCCGGTCACGGCCACCGCCGAGTACGGCCGGATCCACTCGCTGGGCCTGCGCCGCCGCGACGGCCGGTTCACCGTCGCCCTCTTCCCGTTCGAGGACCGGCCGCCCGAGGTACGGGTGAGCCGCTCGGAGATCCGGGTGGGCGGGGTGACCGACACGTTCACCGCCCACGGCTGGGCGCGTGACGGGCTCGCCGAGCGCTGGGGCGGCGATGAGTGAGGGCCGCCCGGTCCTGATCGACGCCGACGTCATGCTCGGCCGCCACCCGCGCCGCGACGTGGGCGGCGGCACCGTGACCGAACTGCTCGCCGCCATGGACCGCGTGGGCGTCGCCGAGGCCGTGGTCGGCAGCATGACGTCCTGGCTGCACGACCCGGAACGGGGCAACCGCGAGCTGCTCGGCCTGCTCGCCGGCCAGCCCCGGCTCAGCCCCTGCTGGGTGATGCTGCCCGACACGTGCGGGGAGAACGGCGGCGCGGCCGCCTTCGCCGCCTCGGCGGTCGAGGCCGGCGTGGTCGCCGTGCGCGCCTTCCCGCGCGATCACGGCTACGACCTGGACGGCCTCGACGCGGCCGCGGTGCTCGACGCCGTCGAGTCCGTACGGCTGCCACTCCTCGTCGACGCCGGCCAGACCACCTGGCCCGCGGTGGAGGCGCTCACCCGCGCCCACCCCGGCCTGCGGATCGTCGTGAGCGGGGTGGGTTACCGGATGCTGCGGCAGATCTCCGGCGTGCTGGAAAGGACCGGCCTGGTGAGCGTCGGGCTGGCCGACCTGTCCTCGCACCGCGGACTGGAGTGGCTGGCCGCCCGGTTCGGCGCGGGCAGGCTCGTCTTCGGCACCGGAGCGCCCTACCGCGACCCGGCCGAGGCGGTCACCCGGCTGCTGTGGTCGGAGCTGGGGGAGCGCGAGGTCGCGGCTGTCGGCGCGGGCAATCTTCGCCGGCTGCTCACGAGAGAGGCCGAAGCGGCATGAACGAGCTGACGACCGCCCTGTGGGAGCGCCGGCCGCAGCAGGCGACCAGGATCGTCGACGCGCACGCCCACGCCGGGCCGTACAGCGTGTTCTTCATCCCGGACCCGGACCCGGCGGGGATGATCGCGGTGATGGACCGGTGCGGTGTCGCGCACGCGATGCTCTCCAGCCATCTGGCGATCCAGCTCGACGCCGCCAAGGGCAACGCCGCCACCGCCGGGATCGTCGACCGGGCGCCGGACCGGTTCACCGGCTACCTGACCGTCAACCCGTGGCAGGACCCGATCGCCGAGCTCGACCGGTGGGGCGGCGACCCGCGCTTCGGCGGCGTCAAGCTCCATCCCGACCTGCACGACTACCCGCTGACCGGCGCCCGCTACGCACCCGTCTGGGAGTACGCGGAACTCACCGGGCGGCCCGTGCTCACCCACACCTACAGCGGCTCGCCGTACAACGACCTGCCGGCCGTCGAGGAGGTCGCGGGCCGATACCCGAGGGCGACGATCCTGGCGGGGCACTCGGGGGTGACGCCGCTGGGCATCGACGAGTCGATCGAGGTGGCCGAGCGGCACGAACGGGTGATCCTGGAGGTGTGCGGCTCGTACAACACCGGCGCGGACATCGCCAGGATGGTCCGCCGGCTCGGCTCGCACCGGGTGGTGTACGGGTCGGACTTCCCGTTCATCGATCTGCGTATGTCGCTGGGGCGGATACTGTTCTCTGACCTCACCGACAATGACAGAGCGGCGGTGCTCGGGGGCACGATCACCGCACTGCTCGGGAGAACAGGGGCATAGACGTGGACCGGCTGCGATCCAAGATCGCGATTGGTGTGGTGGGACCGCACGATCTCGTCGAACAGATCGTGCACATCGGCGCGAGCATGCCATCGGCCGCGTCGTTCAGGCTGGTCGGCGCGCCGCACGCCGGTGAGCACGAGACCCGCGAGAAACTGGCCAAGATAGCGGGCACCATCGACGCGGTCCTGTTCACCGGCCCGCTCCAGCACGACCTGGCCACCCAGTCGGGCGAGCTGCCCGTGCCCGCCACCTTCGTGCCCGTGAGCGGTGCCGGGCTCTACTCCAGCCTGCTGCGCGGCGTGCTGAACCAGGGCATCGACCCGGCCAGGGTGAGCATCGACTCGATCGCCAGGGCCGACGTGGCCGAGGCGTACGAGGAGATCGGCGTGCCCATGGACGGGGTGCACGTCTCCGAATACCACCAGCCCGACTCGGTGCGTGACTTCATCGGCTTCCACGAGCGGCTGCACCGCGAGGGCGTCACCACGGCGGCGCTGACCACCGTCAGGACCGTGGCCCGCAAGCTGGAGGCGGCCAAGGTGCCGGTGCTGCGGATGATGCCCACCCCGCACACGCTGCGCCTGGCCATCAACACCGCGACGCTGCTGGGCACCGGCAGCCGCCTGGAGGAGTCGCAGATCGCCATCGTGCTCGTCGAGCTCGCGGCGGCGGCCCGGCCCACCCACTCCGGGCCGGGCAACTACTGGCAGCAGGAGCTGAAGCTGTCGCTGCACCGGTCGCTGCTCGCCGAGGCCAGGACGATGGGCGCGACCGTGGTGGCGCGCGAGGAGAACAGCTACGTGATCACCGCGACCGTCGGGGCGCTCTCCCAGGCCACCGACGGGTTCCGCGTCGCCCCGTTCGCCGACCGGGTGCGTGCGGACCTCGGCGTGGTCGTCGAGGTGGGCATCGGGCTCGGCAACACCGCCCGCGACGCCGACGCCCATGCCCTGATCGCCGTCGAACGGGCCCGTGGGGCCGACGCCGCGGCCGCCTTCCTGGTCGCCGGCGACGGCACCGCCACCTCGCTGCCCCTCCGCCGGCGTCCCAGGCCCGAGCAGACCGACGGACCCTCGGCCGACACCAAGGCGGCCAAGGTGCTCGACCGCCTCGTCCAGGAGCTGGGCGACAACCCCGAGGCCATGGTCGTCGACGCCGAGATCGTGGCCGACGTGCTGGGCATCGCCCCGCGCAGCGCCCGCCGCGCCCTGCAGAACCTGGTCGCGGAGGGCCTCGCCTGGGCCCTGCCGCCGGTCAAGTCGGCCCAGGCCGGCCGCCCCCGCCAGCCGTACAGACTGGTGTCGCGCTAGCTCACGCGGGGGCGGGGCGGTGGGTGCGGCGGTATTCGCTGGGCGAGCAGCCCACGTGGCGCTTGAACACGCCACGGAACGCCTTGGCGCTCAGATACCCGCACCGGGCGGCCACCGTGTCGATGGGCACGGCCGAGGCACTGAGCAGCATCCGCGCATGGCGTAGCCGCAGCCCCGTCAGATGGCGCAGGAACGTCGTCCCCCGCTCGGCGGCGAACAGGTGGGAGATGTAGAACGGGCTGGCCGAGACCGCCTCCGCGACCGTCGACAACCGCAGGCGCGGATCGGTGTAGTGCGCCGCCATGTAGCTCTCGGCCAGCGACAGGATGTCCCGGGCGGCCGGCGGCATCAGCCTCCGGAGCGTCTCCTCGATCCAGATGTGCAGGTAGGAGCGCTCGTGGATCTCGGTGACCATGGTCAGCTCCTCGATCGGCAGGCGCGCGCACGCGTCCACCCAGTCGGTGGAGCCGCCCGCCAGCCGGCACCGGTTGACCACGTCCACCACGAACAGCAGCTCGCCCATCAGCCAGTTGTGCAGCGTCCTGGGCGCGAGATCGCGCTCCTGCACGCACCGGTCCACCCAGCTCGCCAGCAGTCCCGCCGCGCCGCCCCGGTCGCCCGCCTGGATCCGGCGGGCCAGGTCGGCCTCGATGCGCACCGGCGGCTGCGCGTCCGCCCGCTCCCGCGGCGGCGCGGTGATGACCCGGTCGCCGCCCAGCAGCAGTTTGTAGGCGTTGGCGCGGCGGGCGTCCCGCTCGGCCACGGCTCCGCCGCCGGTTCCGCGCCGGGGCGTGCCCAGGCTGACGGTGGCGGTGAGCTCGGTGGCCCTGACGATGCGGGTGCGGAGTTCCTCGGCCAGCGCGGTGGCCTCGTCCATGAGCAGGTCGGGGTCGTCGCCGGTGAGCGTGACCAGCCACTCGTCCGGGGGCAGCGGCTCGCAGGAGGCGAGCCTGCCCACGGTCACCGCCCGGATCGCGCGGTCGGCCTGGTCGATCTGCCTGCCGGCCCAGGACTGGCCGTGGGCCCGCTTCGAGGCGACGTAGTCGTCGAGATCGACGAGGGCGCCGACCGTGAAGTCCATGCCTCCCAGAGTACGAGCAAGAACTGCCTAAATCTATGGTTTAGGCGGACCGAAATCGACGCGGTTGACCAGGGTGCCCACGCCCTGGACCGTGGCCCGCATGACGTCGCCGTCCCGGAGCGGGGCGATCCCGGCGACGGTGCCGGTGGCGATGAGGTCCCCGGGCAGCAGCGTCATCCCGTCGGACAGATCGGCGATCAGCTCCGGGATGCCGAACACCATCTGCTTGGTGTTCGCCCGCTGCCGGATCTCGCCCCCGACCTCCAGCGTGAGCTCCAGGGCGTGCGGGTCGGGCACCTCGTCCACGGTCGCCAGGTACGGCCCGGCGGGGGCGAACGTGTCGAAGCCCTTGGACTGGTCCCACGGCACGTTGCGGCCGATGTTGACCAGCTGGAGGTCGCGCGCCGTCATGTCGTTGATCACCGTGTAGCCGGCCACGGCCTCACGCCAGCGTTCCGCGGGCAGGTCACGGGTCACCGAGCCGATCACGACGGCCAGCTCGACCTCGTGCTCCAGGTGCTTGGTGCGGGCCGGGGCCGTCACCGGCCGGTTGTGGCCCGTCAGCGCGGACGGCGGCTTGAAGAACAGCACCGGCTCGGGCGGCACCTCCAGCCCGCTCTCCTCGGCGTGCGCGACGTAGTTGAGCGCCAGACAGCAGATCTTGGTACAGGTGGCCACCGGCGCCTCGAACACCACCGACGACTCCCGCAGAGTCGGCCCGCCCGCCAGCTTGTCCACCTCCTCGGTGAGCCCGTCGAGCCCGTAGTGGGCCAGCATCGCCACCGGATCGCCGTCACCTCGCAGCCCGGCCAGGCTGAGCAACTCGCCACCCTCGCGACGGGCCACCACTTCCACTCGCTCGGCGGGGGATCGCCGGATACGCCCGAGAAACACGGCCACTCCTTCCAGGAGGTCGGACCTCAGCTCACCAAATCCGCGACGGGCGTCACAAGGCCCCGTCCTTGCGATGGCGCCCCCGTACTTGCGCTCCTTCTTGTCCGCGGCCCCCGGCCCGGCCTTTGATGGTCTCCATGACCCGGACCCTGCACGTCAGCCGCGACCTCTACACCAGCGGACAGCGCTACCTGGCCGGGGGCGTCTCCAGCGACGCCCGCCGGGTGGCCGGTGTCCCTCTCTACGTGGACCGCGCCCGGGGCGCGCGGCTGTGGGACGTGGACGGCAACGTCTACATCGACTACGTACTCGGCCAGGGGCCCGCGCTGCTCGGGCACTGCCCGCCGGAGATCGTGGAGGCGGTCGCCGCCCAGGCGGCCCGCGGCATGGTCTACTCGGCGCAGCACGCCGCCGAGGTACGGGTGGCCGAGCGGATCTGCGCGATGGTGCCCTCCGCCGAGCGGGTCAGGTTCAACACCGTGGGGTCGGAGGCGGTGCACGGCGCACTCAGGCTGGCCCGGGGCTACACCGGTCGGTCCAAGATCCTCAAGTTCGAGGGCCACTACCACGGCTGGCTCGACCCGGTCCTCTACAGCGTGCATCCGGCCATGGACGCGGCCGGTCCCGCCGACGCGCCCGTGGCCGTACCGGGCACGGCGGGCCAGCAGCCCGGCCACCCGGAAGACCTGATCATCTGCCCGTGGAACGACGTGGAGACCCTGACCGCCCTGATGGAGCGGCACGCGGGACAGATCGCCGCAGTCATCACCGAGCCGGTCCTGTGCAACACCGGGGCGATCACCCCGGACCCCGGCTACCTGGAGGCGGTGCGCGGGCTCTGCGACGAGCACGGCAGCCTGCTGATCTTCGACGAGATCATCACCGGTTTCCGCCTCGCGCCGGGTGGCGCCCAGGAGTATCTGGGGATCACGCCCGACCTGTCGGTGTTCGGCAAGGCCATGGCCGGGGGCATGCAGGTGTCCGCGCTGACCGGCCGGGCGGCCGTCATGGACCACATCTCGACGGGCAAGGTCGCGCACGCGGGGACGTTCAACTCCCAGCCGGTCGGCATCGCGGCGGCCGAGGCGACGCTGCGCATCCTCGACGAGCGGCGCACGGAGGTCTACAGCGGCCTGTACGAGCGCGGCGCGGCCCTGATGGAGGGTCTGCGGTCGGCGGCGGCCAAGGCGGGCGTGCCGATGCTCGTGGACGGCCCCGGGCCGGTGTTCCAGACGTACTTCACCGACGCGCCCGCCGTGCGCGACTACCGGGACTTCGCCGCTACCGACCGGGCCAGGATGGCGCGGCTGCAGGCGGCGCTACTCGAGCGAGGAGTCAACATGGTGCCGCGCGGCCTTTGGTTCCTGTCCACGGAGCACACCGAGGCGGATATCGACGCCACCGTCGACGCCTTCGCCCAGGCTCTCGGGGACCTGTGACCGGTTGCGCTCGGTCGAGATGACCAGCGCGACGCCGATCAGGATGATCACGCCGCCGGCGACGATGCGCGGGGTGATGGGCTCGGACAGCACCAGCGCGCCCAGGATGACGGCGACCGTCGGGTTGACGTACGCGTAGGTCGACACGAGCGAGATGGGCGCGTTGCCCAGCAGCCACGAGAACGCGGTGAACCCGACCAGCGAGCCCATCACGATGAGGTACACGAGCGCGAGCCAGGAGTTGCCGGTGATCGTCGACGGGTCCAGCCGCTCGCCCAGCCCGGTGCCGAGCACCGCCAGGCCGACGCCGCCGGCCAGCATCTCGACGCTGCTGGTCGCGAACGTGTTGGCGGGCATCGCGATGCGGCCGGAGAGGAACGAGCCCACGGCCCACAGCAGGGAGCCGATCAGCACCACCACGATCCCCACGGTGCCGGCCCCCTCCTCGCCGGTCAGCGAGAGCGCCGCCACCCCGCCGAGCCCGACCAGCACGCCCACCAGCGTGAACGGCCGGGGACGGTCGCGCACCACGAACCTGAAGATGACGAGCCACAGCGGCACCGACGCCACGAGCAGCGCGGCGAGCCCGGTGGAGATGTACTGCTCCGCCACGGACAGCAGGCCGTTGCCCAGGGTGAGCAGCAGCACGCCCACCACGCAGGCGCCGGCGAACTCCCGCCGGGTCATCCGGAAGGCCTTCGTGCCGGACGTCGCCAGCACGATCCCGGCGAGGATCGCGGCCGCCGTGAGGAAACGCATGGCGCCACCGAGCATGGGCGGGATCGACTCGACCATGATGCCGATGCCGAGATAGGTGGAGCCCCAGACCACGTAGACGATCGCGAGTGCGCCCCAGACGAGGAGCGAGGACCGCCGGTCAGTGGTGTCACGTGTCATGACTCATGACAATAGCTCTCGTCCCCGACAGCTTTCTCGCGGGTATCAGACGTTGAGACGTGGCGAAATCTTAGCGGTTGTCGGCATTCACGCCACTTCTCCGCCGGGTGCCGGGCTGACACCATCGATCCCGTCGCTGACCTGCGCAGGAACGAGGAAACATGTCCGCCGTGACCGCCGTGCCCGCCGCCGGAACCCCGGCCGCGCTCGCCCACTTCGCCGCCCGCCTGAGCTTCGAGACCGACGTCTCGGACGTGGCCGCCGACCTGGCCGCCGGCGTCCCCGGACTGGTCGTCGTCGACTCGCGCGACGAGAAGAGCTGGAACCAGGGCCACATTCCCGGCGCCGTGCACCTGCCGACCGCCGAGATCGCGGCCCGCGCCGCCGAGCTGATCCCGGCGGGCGCCACGGTCGTGACCTACTGCTGGGGCCCCGGCTGCAACGGCGCCACCAAGGCCGCGCTGGAATTCGCCAAGCTGGGCCACGCCGTCAAGGAGATGATCGGCGGCTTCGAATACTGGGCCCGGGAGGGGCTGGCCGTCGACTCGATCGACGGGCCCGCCGCCCGCCCGGTGGACCCGCTCACATGCGCCTGCTGACGGAGGTTTTTGGTGCCCCCGTCCGAATCCCGTCGATCGGGGGCGTCGCCATTCATACCCGTGTTCCGGCGCGCCCAATCCCTGAATCTCACCCAGAGTGAAGAGGCCCGCCGCCGTCAGAGGGGGAAGGAAGGACGGCGGGCCCGTATACGGAGGACAAGCATCAGCGCGGGCCGAGCTTCTCCACGATGAGCCGGTAGAGCTGGCGCGGACGCCCCGGCTGCGGCGTCCGGTTCGGCGGCAGCGGCCACGCGAGTCCCTCGTCAACCAGCGTGCGCAGCAGCCGCCGAGCCGTGCGCGGCGTCACCCCCAGCATCTTCCCGGCTCCCTCGGCGTCCACCACCGTGTCGCCGCCCTCCAGCTTGGCCGCCAGCCGGGCCAGCACCTCGACGCCCTTCGGCTTGAGCGCCGTGGCTCCGGTGGGCGGCATCCGGGGCGCGGGGATGAGCGCCCTCCCCTCCCGGTCCACCGCGAACCCCTGGGCCTGCTTGCCCGCCTGCGTGCGTGCCAGCGCGGCCCGTGCGTGCGACTCGGCGTCGTGCGTCGTCCGGCCCATGCCCACGCCCACCTCGACCGCCAGCCCCAGCTCGTCGCGGATCCTGGCGGCGAACGGCAGCACCCGGAACCCGTCGGTGGCCGCGGCGATCGAGCCTCTGGTCGCGGTGACCAGATAGCTGTGGTCGTCGATGGGCCACACGGTGGCGTTGATCCGGTTCGCCTCCTGGACGAGCAGCCGGTGCAGCGACAGGCGCAACTCGTCGCGCCAGTAGCGGGGAGCCGCGCGCCGCACCGGCTCGCGCAGCGTCGGCACCTCGACCAGCACCACGGTCAGCTGCGACTCCTCCAGCCGGTGATGCGCGCCCAGCAGCGCGGCCGTGTGCAGCGCGGTGCGCACCGCCGCCGACGTCGGGCGCACCTTGATGACCGGCACGCCCGCCGCCTGCAGCCGCTCGGCCACCGCCGGCAGGCACGTCAGCGCCCCGGTGGTGGCCCCCTGGCGGGACAGCCGTTCGTGGTAGGCGGCGATCGTCCCGGTCGCGCCGGGCTCGTCGCGGCTGTGCACGTCCGTCGCCGGGATGCCGAGGTCGGTGTACGCCTCCTCGACGTCGGCCCGGCTGACCACGTCCACGCTCACCCGTTGCGGGTCGACCCGCGGATCCAGCGCGGCCTTGGCCAGTGCCGCCACCAGCGCGGCTCCGCCCAGCTGGACGTACGTGGCGGGCATCGTCAGCACGCCTGAACGCCTCGCCAGGTCGTACGGAACCGGGCTGGCGAACAGGCACGCGTCGACGCCGGGACCGAGCCGGGTCACCTTGTCGGGCGCCTCCTGCTCGTCACGGTAGGCGGCCGCCACGAGACGGCACGGCAGTGGTGCCGCCGCGTGCCCCATGAGCATGACCCGCTCGACCAGATCATGGGGCCCGACCACGCCAATAGTGAGGTCCGGTGTCATGGCGCCCGGGCGTGACACTCGGGGTGTTTCTTCGGCCCTCTCGACCAATGTTCGTCCCATCCTGCGATCCGATGCAGTGCTCTCTTTTGGAACGATCGCTCGCGGGGGCCGTAATGTCACGCCCGACTTTTCCGGAAAGCCGTTCTGGTTGACCGCCCGTCAAGATGTTTTAGCAGCTCAACGAGGTTTTCCTGACGCTTTTCAGTCTTCGGAAATCTCTCGTGTAATGTCCGCGCCGAGTGCCCGCATTCGCGCCGCGAGATGTGCGTGGCCGCGATCGATCAGGTAACCCGACTCGATGACGGTCTCACCTTTGGCCGCCAGTCCGGCGAGAACCAGGGCAATACCGGAGCGCAGATCGTGAGCGGTTACTCGGGTGCCGACGAGAGGCGTGGCGCCGCGCACGATCGCCCGGCTGCCGTCGACCTCCACGTTGGCGCCCATCTTGTTCAGCTCACCGGCCAGTGCGAAGCGGCCGTCGAAGATCCGCTCGTGGATGTAGCTGGTGCCGTCGGCCAGCGCGGCCACCGTCATCATCGGCGATTGCAGGTCGGTGGCGAAGCCCGGGTAGGTGTCGGTGATGATGTTGATCGGCCGCAGCGGCCGGTCGCAGCGCACGTGCAGCACCGCGCCCTGGCGGGCGAAGTCGACGCCCATCTGCTCCAGCTTGTAGCGGACCACGCCCAGGTCGAGGCCGGTGCCGACGAGGCTCAGCTCGCCCTGCGTGATGGCCGCCGCCATCGCGAACACGCCGGCGTCGAGCCGGTCGGGCATCACCGTGTGCTCGACGGCGTGCAGCTCCTCCACGCCCTCGACGGTGATGAAGCCGGTGCCGCCGCCGCTGATCCGCGCGCCCATCTTGGTGAGCATGTCGATGACGTCGAGCACCTCGGGCTCCAGCGCCGCGTTCTCGATCACGGTGGTGCCCTTGGCCAGGGCGGCAGCCATGATCAGGTTCTCGGTGCCGGTGTGCGACGGGGTGTCGAGGTAGAGCGTGGCGCCGGTCAGGCCGGAGGCCTTGACGTGGATGACGGTCTCGCCCTCGTCCACGACGGCGCCGAGCCGCTTGTAGCCCAGGTAGTGGAAGTCGAGGTTGCGGCTGCCGAGGTTGCAGCCGCCCACGCCCTCCACGATGGCCTCGCCCAGCCGGTGCAGCAGGGCGGGCGTGAACAGCACGGAGCCGCGGAAGCGCCGGGCGATCTCGGCGGGCAGCACCGGCCTGCTCAGCCGGGAGGCGTCGATGACCAGCGTGCGCTCGGACTCGTGCAGCTCGACGTAGGCGCCGACGCACTCAGCGAGCTCGACGGCGCGGCGTACGTCCTCGATGATCGGCACGTTGCGCAGGACGGTGCGGCCCTTGGCGGCCAGCAGAGCCGCACCGATCATCGGCAGCACGGCGTTCTTCGCGCCCTGGATGAAGGCGGTTCCACGCAGTGCGTTGCCACCGCGCACGCGGTAACGGACCATTCGTGCGGCTCCTTGGAAATTATCGGTGAGGCTCGATCGGCCAACAGTAGCCGCTATCGCCCGATGACCCGGCCGAATCATCCGCTAAAGGGAGCCCCCGTAAGGCGTTCGTACGCGTCGAGATAGCGTGCCCGGGTGCGCTCGACCACATGGTCGGGGAGACGCGGTGGCGGGGTTCCGGAGTCTTTGTCCCATCCGGATTCGGGTGAGATAAGCCAATCCCGGACATATTGCTTGTCGAATGACGGCTGGGAACGGCCCGGCTGCCACTCGTCGGCCGGCCAGAAGCGCGAGGAGTCGGGGGTGAGCACCTCGTCCCCCAGCGTCAGCACCCCGTCGGAATCCCGGCCGAGCTCGATCTTGGTGTCAGCGACGATGATGCCGCGCTCGCGGGCGATCTCCGCGCCGCGCCCGTAGACGGCCAGTGTGATCCGGCGCAGCTCCTCGGCCGTCTCGGCGCCGACCTCGGCCACCACCTGGTCGAAGGAGATCGGCTCGTCGTGCTGCCCCATCGGCGCCTTGGTCGACGGCGTGAAGATCGGCTCGGGCAGCCGCGACCCGTCCTGCAGCCCGGCCGGCAGCGCCACCCCCGACACCGTGCCGGTCTGCCGGTACTCGGCCAGCCCGCCGCCGGTCAGATAACCCCGCGCCACGCACTCCACCTGGACCATCTCCAGCGGCCGCACCAGCACGCCGCGCGACTCCGCGCCCGGCGCCACCACGTGGTTGGGCACCACGTCACGCAACTGCTCGAACCACCACAGCGACAGTTGCGTGAGGATCGCCCCCTTGTCGGGGATGTCGGGCTCCAGCACGTGATCGAACGCCGAGATCCGGTCGGAGGCGACCATCAGCAGCAGCCCCTCCTCGGTCTGGTAGAGATCGCGAACCTTGCCGGAGTGCAGATGCTTCATCGGGCGATGTCCGTCCGGTAGTGAGAGCCGCGCAGCTCGATGCGCGAGACCAGTTCGTAGGCGTTGCGCCGGGCGCTCTCCTGGTCGGGGCCGGTGCCCACCACGCTCAGCACCCGGCCGCCGGCCGACACGATCTCGCCGTCGTCGCCGCGCGCCGTGCCCGCGTGGATCACGTACGCGCCGGGCGTCGGCTCCAGACCCTTGATCACGTCACCCTTGACCGGCGACTCCGGATAGTTCTCGGCCGCGACCACCACGGTCACCGCCGAGCCGTCGCGGAACACCGGATCGAGCCCGAGCTCGCCCGTCGCGCACGCCATCAGCAGCCCGCCCAGCGGCGTCTCCAGCCGGTCGAGCAGCACCTGCGTCTCCGGGTCGCCGAACCGCGCGTTGAACTCGATCACCTTCGGCCCCTTCGACGTCAGGGCCAGCCCCACGAACAGCACGCCCTGGAACGGCAGCCCGCGCCGGCCCAGCTCGCCGATCGTCGGGTGCACCACCTCGCGCATCACCTGCTCGGTGAGCCCCTCGGGCGCCCAGGGCAGCGGCGTGTAGGCGCCCATCCCGCCCGTGTTGGGCCCCTCGTCGCCGTCGTAGGCCCGCTTGAAGTCCTGCGCCGGCTGGAGCGGCACGGCCGTGCTGCCGTCGCACAGCGCGAACAGCGACACCTCCGGCCCGTCGAGGAACTCCTCGATCACCACCCGGCCGCACGCCCGCGCGTGCTCCAGCGCCTCGGCCCGGTCGCCGGTGACCACGACGCCCTTGCCGGCCGCCAGCCCGTCGTCCTTCACCACGTACGGGGTGCCGAACTCGTCCAGCGCCGCGGCCGCCTCCTCCGGGGTGACGCACACCCGCGCCCGCGCCGTCGGCACGTCGGCGGCGCGCATGACCTCCTTGGCGAACGCCTTGGACCCCTCGATCATCGCCGCCTCCCGGGACGGCCCGAAGCAGGCGATCCCCGCCTCGCGGACCGCGTCGGCCACCCCGGCCACGAGGGGGGCCTCCGGCCCCACGACGACCAGGTCGACGCCCAGCCGCCCGGCCAGCCCCGCCACTTCCACGGGATCGACCGCGTCGACGGGATGCAGCGTCGCGACCTTCCCGATCCCCGGGTTGCCGGGGGCACAATGAAGCTCGCTGACCTGGGGGTCGAGGCTGAGCGAACGGCACAGGGCGTGTTCACGCCCACCGGATCCAATGACTAGAACGCGCACCCGCCCATTCTCGCAGCCCACCACCCTCGCCAGGCCACCTCCCCGCCCCTGACCACGAACGCCCCGCCGTGCCCCGCGCGGGAAAACTCCGCCCGCTCGGCGCGTAAAAGCCGGTTGACTGGCGTTCCTGTGGTAAGTTAGGGCGGCTTTCTGGCGTCCCAGCGCGATTGGAGGTGGTCCGGGATGAATCCTGGTGATCCCAGCAGTACGTGCTCACCCACGTACTTCCTGAATGCCCCCGACCACTCCAATCCGGCAGCCTGATCGTGCCTCCACGTATGCGTGTTGATTGAGGTGACTTTTCGTCGCGCGTGGAGCGTGCCAGGTCGGGCGGAAAGGGACTGCCATGCGCTCGTCCACGCTTTTCCGTCGCATCAACCGTCACCCCGTGCAGCCGCACGCCCCGCGCCAGCGTTCGCAGCCGGTGCGTGACGCCTGCGTGCCTCCCGTCGACTCCGTCGTCGAGTACGCCGCCTACATCGACGGCAAGAAGGCCCTGGCCACGGGCATAGCCGAGTCCGTCGAGCTGGTCCGCGGCCACAACGACACCGCCGACGGCGGGCCGCGCGCGTTCGTCTGGGTGGGGCTGCACGAGCCCGCCGCGCCCGAGGTCGAGTGGCTGGCCGAGGTGTTCGGCCTGCACCCGCTGGCCGTGGAGGACGCGGTCAAGGCGCACCAGCGCCCCAAGGTCGAGCGTTACGGCGACTCCCTGTTCATGGTCCTCAAGACCATCGCCTACCTGGACCACGACGAGCTGACCGCCACCAGCGAGATCATCGCCACGGGCGAGATCATGGTGTTCCTCGGCGTGGACTTCGTGGTGACGGTGCGCCACGGCGAGCACTGCCCGCTGGCCGAGGTGCGCGAGCGCATCGAGACTGTGCCCGAGCTGCTCGAACGCGGCCCGGCCGGGGTGCTGCACGCGATCTCCGACCACGTGGTCGACCGCTACCTCCAGGTCGCCGACCTGATGCAGCTGGAGCTGGAGGAGGTCGAGGCGACGGTGTTCGCGGACGTGAGCTCCCGCGACATCAACCGGATCTACCAGCTCAAGCGCGAGATGCTGGAGCTCAAGCGGGCGGTCACGCCGCTCCAGGCGCCGCTGGCCGCGCTGCCGCAGCGCCGGGTGATCCCGTCGGAGATGCGGGAGTATTTCCGTGACGTCGGCGACCACCTGTCACGCGTGTGCGAGCAGGTCGACTCGTCCAACGAGCTGTGCAGCTCGATCCTCCAGGCGGCGCTGGCCCGGTCGAACGCGCTCGCCAACGAGGACATGCGCAAGATCTCGTCCTGGGTCGCCATCCTGGCCGTGCCCACGATGATCGCGGGCATCTACGGCATGAACTTCGACTTCATGCCCGAGACCAAGCAGGTCTGGGGCTATCCGGCGGTGCTGGCGGTCATGATCAGCGCGTGTGTGCTGCTGCACCGGGGCTTCCGCCGCAACGGCTGGCTCTGATCAGACGCCGACGGGCTTGAGCGGCTCGACGGGGTCGGGCAGCTCGTGGCCCCGCTCCTCCCACAGCGCGCGCATCCGGTCGGGATAGTCGGTGACGATCCCGGCCGCGCCGAGGTCGAGCATGCGGGCGGCGAGCGCGGGCTCGTTGACGGTCCAGACGGCCACCTCCAGCCCGGCCCGGGAGGCCTGCGCCATCAGCTTCTCGTCGACCATCGCGTGTTCGGGCGAGAGCGTGGTCGCCCCGGCGTCGCGGGCGGCGGCGGGGATGTCGTCGCCGAGCGGGCCGTTCCAGCCGAGGGTGTCGAGCTCGACGAGCGCGAAGCGGCGCGTGTCGGGCGCGAGCTTGGCCGCGTAGCCGATGATGCGCCAGTCGAAGCTGAGGATCGCCGCGTTGCGCAGCCTGTTGTGCCGGTCGAGCTCGTCGACCACCATCTCGGTGTAGAGCTCGGGGTCGGGCGTCAGCGCGGGCCTGGTCGGGTCCGACTTGAGCTCGACGTGCACCCGTACGCTCTCCGCCGCGTAGGCGTTGACCAGCCCGAGCACCGCGCCGAGGGTGGGCATCCGGGTCTCCGGCATCGCGACCTGGGTCAGCGCGAACGGGTCGTCGGGGTGGCGCGGCAGCCGCACCCCCACGTCGAGCGTGCGCAGCTGCGCGAGCGTCAGCGAGTTGATGGGCTTGCCGACGTACGGGAAGGCGGGGTCGCCGGGCGTGACGGGCCGCGTGTCGGCGCTGGTCACGGCCGAGACCGTGAGGTCGTGCGTCAGCACGAGGCGCCGGTCGGCGGTGAGCGCGACGTCGAGCTCCAGCGCGTGCACGCCGAGCTCCATCGTGCGGCTCATGCCGGGCAGGGTGTTTTCGGGCCAGAGACCTCTCGCACCCCGATGACCATGTATCTCAACGCGCACACCGGGGACCCTACCTGGCCCGGCGGGCCATCACGCGCCGCCACGCCGTGCCCATTTTGTACGGTTACGGGCTTTGTCCGTAGGTCCAGGAGTAGACGACCTGGTCCCATTCCGGCGAACCGCCCGCCCCTTCGTACGTGGCCTGCGCGGGCTTGTTGTCCTCGGCGGTGGCCGTCCACAGCCCGTAGCAGCCCCGCTCGCGCGCCAGCCGGCCGAGCGCCAGCACCAGCGCCCTGCCGATGCCCCGGCCGCGGAACTCCTCGTCCACGCCCAGCTCGTACAGGAACATCTCGGTGCCCTTGTCGGGGTGGGTCATCTCGACGCCGGTGACCATCCCCGCCGGGACGTCGTCCACGTAGGCGACGAGCAGGTGGTGCCTCTCGTCCGCCAGGAACCTCTCGGTGGCCTCCCGCTCGGGAGTCGCGTCGAAGAGGCGGCCGGCCGCTTCGACGGCCTCGAAGCGGGTGACGCGACGGATGTCCATAAGGGCGAGAGTAGGCAGCTCACCCCGGAGATCGCACCCGAATTTAACGCGATAAATGCAACAGTCCTGCAATAAGCTGTACAACCATGACGGGGGCTATCAAAACTACCCAAATAGACACGGTCAGGGCGTGGGTGGACGGCTGGGTCATCTCCCGCGACACGCCGCCTCCGGTGACCGAACCCTGGGGATACCGCGTGGACGTGGGCCTGCCCGGCCACCTGGCGCGCCACATCGTGCCCGCCCCGACGCCGGCCCTCATCAGGCATCTGACCGGCACGATCACCGCCCCCGGCACCTGGCTGAAGCTCTGCGCCCCGGCCGAGCTGATCGCGCCCTGGCTGCCCTCGGGCTGGGCCATCGACCCGCCCGAGTACATGATGACCGCCCGCCTGCCCGCCGAGCCCGCTGTGGCCGTCGTGCCGCCCGGCTACACGGCGGCCGTCACGACCCGCGCCGGCGTCACCGTCGCCCGCCTCCTCACGGCGGCGGGCGAGATGGCCGCCAGGGGCCAGCTCGCCGTCACCGGCACCATGGCCGTGGTCGACCGGGTCGAGACCGCCTCCGGCCACCGGCGGCGCGGCCTCGGCAGCGTCGTCATGCGCACGCTGACCGCCGCCGCCCACGAGGTGGGCGCCACCGGCGGCGTGCTGGTGGCGACCCCCGAGGGCCGGGCGCTCTACGAGAGCCTCGGCTGGCGGCTGCACTCGCCGATGACGGCGGCCGTGCTCAGATCAGCGAGCGGATGACCAGCGTCTGGTCGCGGCCCGGGCCGACGCCGATCGCCGAGATCGGGGCGCCGCTCATCTCCTCCAGCGTGCGCACGTACGCCTGGGCGTTGGGCGGCAGGTCCTCGAACGTCTTGGCGCCCGTGATGTCCTCCTGCCAGCCGGGGAACTCCTCGTAGATCGGCTTGGCGTGGTGGAAGTCCGTCTGCGTCATCGGGATCTCGTCGTGCCGCGTGCCGTCGACCTCGTACGCCACGCACACCGGGATGCGCTCCAGGCCCGACAGCACGTCGAGCTTGGTGAGGAAGAAGTCCGTGACGCCGTTGATGCGGGTCGCGTACCGGGCGATGACCGCGTCGAACCAGCCGCAGCGGCGGTTGCGGCCGGTCGTGACGCCGTACTCGCCGCCGGTCTGGCGCAGCCACTCACCCATCTCGTCCTCCAGCTCCGTGGGGAACGGGCCGGAGCCGACGCGGGTCGTGTACGCCTTGAGGATGCCGATCACCCGCGTCAGGCGGGTCGGCGGGATGCCGGAGCCGGCGCAGGCGCCGCCCGAGGTGGGCGAGGACGACGTGACGAACGGGTAGGTGCCGTGGTCGATGTCGAGCAGCGTGCCCTGCCCGCCCTCCAGCAGCACGAACTTGCCCTCGTCCAGCGCCTTGTTCAGCACCAGCGAGGTGTCGGCGATGTGCGGCTTGAGCCGCTCGGCGTAGCCGAGGTACTCCTCCAGGACGGCTTCCGCCTCCAGGCCGCGCCGGTTGTAGAGCTTGGTCAGCACCTGGTTCTTCTCGCCCAGCGCGACCTCGATCTTCTTGGCCAGGATGCCCGGGTCGAGCAGGTCCTGGACCCGGATGCCCACGCGGTAGATCTTGTCACCGTAGGCCGGGCCGATGCCCCGGCCGGTGGTGCCGATCTTGGCCTTGCCGAGGTAGCGCTCCGTGACCTTGTCCAGCGCCTTGTGGTGCGGCATGATCAGGTGCGCGTTGGCGGAGATGAGCAGCCGCTCGGCGGAGATCCCCCGCTCGGCAAGGCCGTCGATCTCGCCCAGCAGCACGCCGGGGTCGATCACGACGCCGTTGCCGATCACCGGGACCACCTCCGGCGACAGGATGCCCGTAGGCAGCAGATGAAGCGCGTATTTCTGGTCACCGATGACCACGGTGTGACCCGCGTTGTTGCCACCCTGGTAACGGACGACGTAGTCGACGTCGCCACCGAGCAGATCGGTGGCCTTGCCCTTGCCCTCATCGCCCCACTGGGCACCCACGAGAACGGCAGCCGGCATTGTTCAGTCTCCCGAGCACAAAACGAAACCCCTGGCGCAAGCGCGACAGGGGCTCTTGCGTAGAGAGACTACCCGAACGTGCCCATTCGTCCCAAGGGCTAGCCCTTGGTCAGCGCGTCGTAACCGGATTCGGTGCTGTCCTTGAGGAACTGCGAGCAGCGCTCGGCCTCGTCCTTCTCACCGATCGACTGCGCGGCCCGCGCCAGCGAATAGAGGCAGCGCAGGAATCCCCGGTTCGGCTCGTGCTCCCACGGGATCGGCCCGTGCCCCTTCCACCCGCTGCGGCGCAGCTGGTCGAGGCCCCGGTGGTAGCCGGTGCGGGCGAACGCGTAGGAGGTGACGGCGTGACCTTGCGCGAAGTATTCCTCCGCGAGCGCGGCCCAGGCCGCCGGATAGGCGGGGAAACGGGCGGCCACGTCCGCGGCCTTGGCGCCGGATTCGAGGGCCTCCCGGGCCTCGGGCAGGTCCGGCAGGTGAGTCGGGGGCGGCCCGGCGAGAAGGTTATCCATAGGACAAGTCATACCCGCCGGGCCGCGTACGTGGCTAGGAGATCTTCGTCCCACTCGACTTGAGGTGCTCGCACGCCTCCACGATCCGGGCCGCCATCCCGGCCTCGGCCGCCTTGCCGTAGGAGCGCGGGTCGTACGCCTTCTTGTTGCCCACGTCGCCGTCGACCTTGAGCACGCCGTCGTAGTTGCGGAACATGTGGTCGGCCACCGGCCGGGTGAAGGCGTACTGCGTGTCGGTGTCGACGTTCATCTTGACGACGCCGTACGAGATCGCCTCGTGGATCTCCTCGAGCAGCGAGCCGGAGCCGCCGTGGAAGACCAGGTCGAACGGCTTGTCCTGGCCGTACTTGGCGCCGACCGCGTCCTGGATCTCCTTCAGCACGCTCGGGCGCAGCTTGACGTGGCCCGGCTTGTAGACGCCGTGCACGTTGCCGAACGTGGCCGCCAGCATGTAGCGGCCCTGCTCGCCGAGCCCGACGGCCTCGGCCGTGGCCAGCGCGTCACCGGGGGTGGTGTAGAGCTTCTCGTTGATCTCACCGACGACGCCGTCCTCCTCGCCGCCGACGACGCCGATCTCCATCTCCATGATGATCCGGGCGCGGGCGCACTTGTCGATGAGCTCCTTGGCGATCTCCAGGTTCTCCTCCAGGGGCACGGCCGAGCCGTCCCACATGTGCGACTGGAACAGCGGGTCGAGGCCCTTGGCCACCCGCTCCAGCGAGATGTCGATCAACGGCCGCATGAAGCCGTCGAGCTTGTCCTTGGGGCAGTGGTCGGTGTGCAGCGCCACCGTGACCGGATACTTGGCCGCCACCACCCTGGCGTACTCGGCCAGCGCGGTCGCGCCCGTCACCATGTCCTTGACCGTCGCGCCGGACAGGAACTCGGCGCCACCGGTGGACACCTGGACGATGCCGTCGCTCTCCGCCTCCGCGAAGCCGCGCAGCGCCGCGTTCAGGGTCTGGGACGAGGTCACGTTGATCGCCGGGTAGGCGAACCCGCCGGCCTTGGCACGGTCGAGCATCTCGGCGTAGACCTCTGGAGTCGCGATAGGCATGAGTCATCTCCCTGAGAAGTAACGGCTTCGCGCAGCCCAGTATCCCGGTCTGTTACCCGCCGTGGTAGAGACAACGCCCGCGCGATCTTCGGCGACATCCGGAACGCGGCGTTACCACCAGGTACTCTCCCCACTGTGGGACGCCACAGGTCGGATCCGATGGGCCTCGCCCGCATGGCACTCGCCGTGCTGGCGGTCATCGCCGTGGTGACACTGCTGGTCATCGGCGCGCGGGCGCTGTTCAGCTCGCTCGACACCGAGGCGCCGCCCGGGCGCGCGCACACCTCCGGCGCGCCGTCGAGCAGCGGCCAGGTGCCGACCGTGCGGATCGAGTGCGTCGCCGACACCTGCCCGATGATCACCGTCCGGGTGCCCGGCGGAGACGTGCTGCAGCACCGCGACATGAGCCGCGGCGAGGAGGTCAGCTTCTACGAGCCGGAGCTCGACGTGGTGCTGACCGACGCCGGCACCGTCCGCGTCACCGAGAACGGCAGCTCCCGCCCTCAGGGCGACGCGGGCGAGAGCGAGGCGTTCACCGTCATCGGCCCCCGCGAGTGACTCACAACCCCAGGTCGGCCAGGGTGAAGGCGGTGCGGTAGTCGAGGCCCTCCTCGGCCATCCGCGCCCCGGCGCCCCGGTCGACGATCGTGGCCACCGCCACCACCTCGGCGCCCGCCTCCCGCAGCGCCTCCACTGCCGTCAGCGGCGACGCGCCCGTCGTCGAGGTGTCTTCCACGGCCAGCACCCGGCGGCCCTTGACCTCGGGGCCCTCGATCCTGCGCTGCATGCCGTGCGCCTTCTGCGCCTTGCGCACCACGAACGCGTCGAGCGAACGCCCCTGGGCCGCCGCGGCGTGCAGCATGGCGGCCGCCACCGGGTCGGCGCCCAGCGTCAGCCCGCCCACGGCGTCGAACTCCAGATCGGCGGTCAGCTCCAGCATCACCCTGCCGACCAGCGGCGCGGCGACCCCGTCGAGCGTGATCCGGCGAAGGTCGAGGTAGAAGTCGGCCTCCTGCCCGGATGAGAGCACCACCCGGCCGTGCACGACGGCCTTCTTCTTGATCTCGGCCAGCAGGCTGTCGCGGTCACTCATGCCCCCAGCTTAGGACCAGCACTCCAGAGGCCGGACGCAGGCAAAGGCCGGTGTTCGGTTTAGCCATGGGGGTGGGTGCGGAATGACTCCCGGGGCAACGGTTCGTAACCGTGAGGTCACTATGAGTGCGGAAATATCCCAGAGCGACGCAGATCTACTCCAAGCCGTCCGATCGGGCGACGCCACTGCCTACGGACGGCTCTACGAGCGGCACGTCGCCGCCGCCCGCGTCCTGGCCCGCCGGCTGGTGCCGGAGGAGGAAGCCGAGGACGTGGTCGCCGAGGCGTTCACCCGGGTCCTCGACGTGGTGGGCCGCGGCGACGGCCCCGAAGCGGCCTTCCGCACCCACCTCCTGACCGTCGTCCGGCGCACCGTCGACCATCGCATGCGCCTGTCCGCCGAGCCGGAGCCGCCGGCCGGCGAGCCCGAGCGGGCCCTCATCGCCCTGGCCTACCTGTCGCTGCCCGAGCGCTGGCGGGCCGCGCTGTGGCACATCGAGGTGGAAGGCGCCCGGCCCGCCGAGGTGGCGCCGCTGCTCGGCCTGTCGGCCAACGGCGCGGCCGCGCTCGCCTACCGCGCCCGTGAGGGCCTGCGCCAGGCATACCTGCAGACCCGCCTGACCGCCTCGCCGCCCCTGGAGTGCCGGCCGACGCTCGGCAGACTCAGCGCGTACGTCAAAGGCGGGCTGACCAGGCGCGAGTGCAAGCCGATCGACGACCACGTGCACGACTGCGACGCCTGCCGTGCCGTCCTGGCCGAGCTGACCGACGTGCGCCGGGCCCTGCGCACCGTCGTCGCGCCCCTCCTGCTCGGGCCGGCCGCCGCCGGCTACGTCGCCGCCATGTCCTCACCCATCAGGCTCCGCCTCCGCCGCACCCTCGCCTGGGTCCGCGGCCTGCCCGGCCGCCAGCACGTCGTGGTGGCCACCGGCGCCCTCACGGTCATGGCCGTCGCCGCCGCCTTCGCCCTCGTCTCCGCCGAGAAGCCCGAGGCCGCCCCGGTCTCCCAGCCTCTGCCCATGGAGCCGTCGCACACCGCCCCGCCGCGTCCGCGCCCCGTCCCGCCCTCCCGCGTCCCCGCCCGCGAACCGGCCGGCCCGCCCGGCAAGACCCCCGCCGCGCCGCGTCTCACGGCCACGATCAGCGCCATGGGCGCCCTCGTACGCGCCCGTCCCGGCATCGTCGCCATGCGCCTGCGCAACACCGGCAAGAAGGGCACCGCCCCGGTCTACGCCGCCATCGACCTCCCCCCGGGTGTCACCCC
>NZ_LAVL01000059.1 GCF_001083785.1 Nonomuraea sp. SBT364 | reverse complement strand
CAGCAGCCCCCGGGCGTGCACGAGCGCGGTCGCGGCCAGCGGCGCGTCGAGCCCGGCCAGCCGGGCGGCGTGCCGCGCGACGACGTCGGCGGCCTCGCCGGGACGGCCCGCCGCCAGCAGCGCCTCGGTCAGCGCGGGCAGCGCCCGGACCGCCACCGGCCACAGCTCGCCCGCCTCCCAGTGCAGGCCCGCCTCGGCGGCGGCCTCGATCGCCGGCTCCGGCTCGCCCCGGGCGGCCGACAGCCTGAGCAGCATCGCCAGCGGCAGCACGAGGTCGTCGAACTGCCCTCGGGCGCGGGCCTCGGCGGCGGCGTCGAGCAGCGGCGGCAGCGCGGCCTCCTGGCGGCCCTGCACCGCGGCCAGGCAGGCGGTCACGATGTCGACGAGGATGCGCTCGTGCGGCTCGTCGCCGAAATGGTCCCGCAGCTCCTGCATCCGCGCCGGCAGCCCCTGCCAGGAGCCCTCGAAGTAGTCGGCCGCGGCCAGGTTGACCAGGCAGCGCAGTTCGAGCCGTCCGCGCAGGTCGGGCTCGGCGCCGTCCTCGACCGCCGAGGTCAGCAGGCGGCGGCCCTCGCGATGGTGCCCGCTGAACAGGGCCGCGCCCCCGATGGAGCGGTAGGCGTTGACCTCGCGGCGCAGCAGCCGCCGCCCGCCGGTCTCCCGCCGCAGGTCGCCGGCCAGCCCGGCCCAGCGCGGGTCGCCCATCACCACGAAGATCATCGCGATCTTGCCGAGCACCAGCATGCGCATGGCCGGGTCGGCGACGGCCGGCAGGGTCGCCAGCGCCCGCTCCAGCCAGGACCTGCTCTCTTCGGGCGGCAGGCCGCTGGGCGGGCGGCCCACCCCGGCCATGGCCCACGCGGCCAGCCCCGGCTCTTCGGACAGGTCCTCGGCTGCCCGGGCGAAGGCCTCGCCGATGCGGGCGCCGTCGGTGCGGGTGCGCTCCAGGTGCAGCGCGAGCAGCAGACGCAGATGGCCGCGGAGCGGGGTCGGCACGTCCTGCTCCAGCGCCCCGGTGACCAGGTCGGCGACCGGCGGCGGGCGCAGCAGCTCCAGGGCGGCCCAGCCGAGCCTCACCGTCAGCTCCGCCCGCTGCTCCGCAGGCAGGTCGGTGGCGCGCAGCACGTCCTCCAGCAGGCGCGCGGCCTCGGCGTCGTCGCCCAGCCGTGACGCCTGCTCGGCCGCCTCGATGGCGGCCTCGACCCACTGCCCGGCCCGGCCCGCCTGGCGCAGGTGGTGGGCCAGGCGGCCCAGCGGCACCGGGCGCAGGCCGCGTACGGTGCCGGCGGCGGCGGCGTGCAGGGCCTGCCGGCGGCCGAGCGGGATCGCCTCGTAGACCGCCTGCGCCGCCAGCACGTGACGGAACCCGACCAGCCCGCCGGTGTCGGCGAACAGCCCGGAGCCGAGCACCTCGTCGATCGCCCCGACGTCGGGCCCCGACAGCAGGGCGACCGGCACCGGAACCTGCAGCACCGCGGCGCGTTCGGCCACCTCCTTGGCGCCGGGGGACAGCCGGGCCACCCGCTCCCGCACCGAGGCGCGCACGCCGCTCGGCACGTCCAGCTCCTCCAGCGCCCGCCGCGCCCAGCCGCCCTCCCACCGGATGAGCGTGCCGCGGTCGCGCAGCAGCGCCAGCAACTCCTGTACGGCCAGCGGCAGGCCGGAGGCCCGCACGCACAGGTGCTCGGCGAACTCGGCGGTCACCTCCTCGGCCCCGAGGATCGCCGAGGCCATCACCCGCGTCTGGGCCGCGTCGAGCGGGGGCAGCACCAGATGCTCGGCCGCGATCGTGTCGGGGGCGCGCGCCGTGATCGCCCGCACCGCCCCGGACGCCTCCTCGCCCCGGTACGTCAGCACCACCCGCAAGGTGCCCGGCAACACCGACATCAGGTACGTCAGGAACTCCACCGTCTGCCCGTCGGCCCAGTGGAGGTCCTCCACGGCCAGGACGGCGGGACCGAGCGCGGTCAGCACCTCGGCGAGCCCCCGGAAGACCCGGTGCCGCTCGGCCGCGCGGTCGTCGAGCGGCGGCGGCGTCTCCGGCAGCACCCCGGCCAGCTCCGGCAGCAGCTCGCGCAGCGCCCCCGCCACCGGAGAAAGCGTCACCCCGGCCAGCTCGGACGCGCGCCCGCGCAGCGCCTCGACCACGGGACCCAGCGGGAACGGCTCCCTGATCTGCACGCAGGCCCCGGCCAGCACCCGCAGGCCCGCCACCGCCGGACCTCCGAGCAGCTCGGCCGTCAGCCGCGACTTCCCGATGCCGGCCTCGCCCTCGACGACGGCGACGGCGGGCGCCCGGGCGACCAGCGCGCCGAGCCGGGCGAGCTCCTTCTCCCGCCCCACCAGAACCGGGGAGACCACCCGCCCAGCACGCACCCGCTCATTCAACTGCACCCGAAGTCATAGATCAACGTCACCCCGGGCCGTAACGGAGCTCGGCGTCCGCTACAGCAGCTCGATCACGGCCGTGATCACCGAGATCAGCGCCACCGGCCCCAGCACGGCCGACGACACCACCATCGCCCTGTGACCGGGCAGCAGCCGGGCGAGCGTGTGTGACGCCGCCTGCCGTACGGTCCCCGCGCCGGGCAGCACGAACAGGCCCAGCGTGAACATACTCGCCGCCAGCGGCTCCACATGGCTGGTGCCCAACCGGCCGGACCAGTTCAGGAAGCTCGACGCGGCGATGCCCAGCGCCAGCGACAGCACGATGTGCCCGGCCGTCACGAGCACCACCCTGGACAACGTACGCCGGTTCTCGCCCAGGAAGTACGCGCCGGCGCGCAACGCCAGCGACAGCGCCGCCGAGGCCAGTCCCACGGCGACCGGCATGAGCACGGTCAGCGCCATCAGCACCACGAGGAGGAGCACTCCCGCGAAGTCGCTGCCGGCCAGGAAGCGCCGCAGGTCGAAGGGCTCCCGGGGCGGCGACGGGCGCTTCGGCTCCGGCCGCTCGGCATGAAGGGTCGGCGCGGGAGCGGCCGAGGGGCGGCCGCTCGGGGCGTACTGGACCGGCGGAAGCAGATCGGAGACCGTGTTCAGGGTCAGCGTGCGGTCCGTGAGCACCGGCTCCGCCCGCCCGGCCGGATCGAGCGCGCCGGCCATCCGCAGCAGCTCCCGCGCGCCGGGCCGCGCCGCGGGATCGACCTGCAACGCGCGGCTCAGCCAGCCCCGCAGCCACGCCGGCGCCCGGTCGATCTGCGCTCGTCCTTCGAGCGTGTTGAAGCAGACCGCCTCGAACGTCCCGGTCCCGAACGGCGGCAGCCCCGTCGCGGCGAAGAAGACCGTCGAGGCCAGCGCGTGCACATCGGCCGCCGGGGTGATCCGCGAGTCCCGGATGACCTCCGGGGCCAGGTAGCCGGGGGTGCCGACGAACATCCCGGACTGCGTCAGCCGGGCCGCGTTCACCAGGTGGGCGATGCCGAAGTCGATGACCAGCGGCTCGTCCCCGGTCAGCATGACGTTGGACGGCTTGAGGTCGCGGTGGACGACGCCGGCCTCGTGGATGTCCACCAGCGCCTGGCACAGCTTGCGGGCCAGCGCGACGACCTCACGCGCCCCGAGCGGGCCCCGGTCCAGGACCGTGGCCTCCAGCGTGCGGCCCGGGGCGAACCGGGTCACCACGTACGGCCTGCTGCCCGTCAGCTCGGCGTCGATCGTCTCGGCCACGTACGGGCTGCGCACCCGCCGCATGGTCTCCACCTCGCGGACCAGCCGGTCGCGCGCCTTCAGGTCGGCCGCCACGTGCGGGTGCAACACCTTGATCGCGACCTTCCGGCCTGCGCCGTCGAGTCCGAGGTGGACGACCCCCATGCCGCCCTCGCCGATCTTCTCGATCAGCCGGTACGGGCCCAGATGCTCCTGCGTCCGCGTGCTCATTCCCGACGTCTTCCTCCTTGTGCAAGCAGCGCTCCCGCCTTGGACAGTAAGCGAAGACGGGCGCGAACGCGCCGCCGCGTGCGAGGCCCTCCCTTTCCGCCTCAGGGCCACCGGTACTGTCCAGTGCGTTGTGCGACTTGACGGAAAGGTGCGACTGTGCGGCGACTGAGCGTTCCGGGGCAGGTCCCTCCGCCGGCGCAGGGACGGCTGCGGCTCGGCGATCTGCCTGGCGAACCCGGCGCGATCACGGTGAACTCGCGACATCTGAGCAGGGCGGGCAAGCCGTGGTTCCCCATCATGGGGGAGTTCCACTACGGCCGCTACCCGGCGGGGGAATGGCGGGAGGAACTGCTGAAGGTACGGGCCGGCGGTGTGACCGCGGTCGCCACGTACGTCTTCTGGAACCTGCACGAGGAGCGCCGCGGCGTCTTCGACTGGAGCGGTGACCGGGATCTGCGATGCTTTGTGATCACCTGTGCCGAGCTGGGGCTCGACGTGGTGGCGCGGATCGGGCCGTGGGGGCACGGGGAATCGCGCAACGGCGGCTTCCCGGACTGGGTGCTCGGGGCCGACTGCGTGGCGCGCACCGACGATCCCGGCTACCTCGAGCTGGTCCGGCCCTTGTTCGCCCAGATCGGCGCCCAGCTCGCGGGCCTGACTCGCCGGGACGGGGGCCCCGTGGTGGCGGTGCAGGTGGAGAATGAGCTGTACGACCAGCCGGAGCACCTCCTCACGCTGAAACGCATGGCCGTGGCGGCGGGCATCGACGCGCCGCTGTGGACGGCGACCGGGTGGGGCCATGCGCAGCTCCCGCCGGACGAGCTGATCCCGCTGTTCGGCGGTTATCCCGAAGCAGCCTGGGACACCGCGCACGAGGGCTGGCCACGGCAGAGCCGGGCCCACTACTTCTTCGGCCACGGGCGGGACGACGACTCGATCGGCGCCGACCTGCGTGCCGCCGGGGCGACCGGCTCCGACGAGAGCCATCTGGCGCGCTACCCGTTCGCCACCTGCGAGCTGGGCGGCGGCATGTACACCTCCTACCACCGCCGGCCGATCGTGCCGGCCGCGGACGTCGCGGCGCTGGCGCTGGTCAAGCTGGGCAGCGGATCGGTGTGGCAGGGCTACTACATGTACCACGGCGGCTCGCAGAAGATCGGCGAGCTGTCCACTCTGCAGGAGTCGCACGCCACGGGCTACCCCAACGACTGCCCGGTGATCAACTACGACTTCCAGGCGCCACTCGGGGAGTACGGGCAGTTCCGCGACTCCTACCGTTACCTGCGCCTGCAGCACCTCTGGCTGGCCTCCGACGGGTCCGACCTGGCCACCATGACGCTGACGATGCCGCCGGGCGCGCCGGACGACACCGCCGACCGGCATTCCCTGCGCTGGGCCGTGCGCTCCGACGGGCGCTCGGGGTTCCTGTTCGTCAACAATCACCAGCCGGTCGAGACACTGCCCGAGCATCAGGGCGTCCAGTTCGCCGTCGAGCTGGACGGCCGCGAGCTCGTCGTCCCGGCCGCGCCGGTGACCGTGCCCTCAGGAGCCTTCTTCGTCTGGCCGCTCGCCAGGCCGATCGGAAGCAGCCTGCTGCTGACCGCCTCCGCTCAGCCGGTGTGTGTCCTCGGCGGCGCGGAACCCGTGCAGGTCCTGACCCAGGTCGCGGACATCCCGGTCGAGCTGGTCTTCGACCGCGCCACCGTCGCGGCGATCGACGGCCCGGCGACCGTGACCGCCGTCGACGGCGACCGGCTCAGCGTGCGTGACCTGCGCCCGGGCGTCGACTGCCTGCTGCGCGTCACCGCCTCCGACGGGTCGAGCGCCCGGGTCCTGATCCTGGACGAGGACAGCGCGCTCACCGCCACACGCGCCGAGGCGTGGGGCGCGGACCGGCTGATCCTCAGCTCGCGTCCGGCCGTCGCGGACGGCGACCGGCTGGTCCTGTACGGCGGCGGGTCCGGGGAACCGCTGCGCGTCTACCCTGCCCTCGCCCAGGGGAACGACGGCTGCGACGTCATCGAGCCGCCCACGCCGCCGTCCGGGACAACCGGGACGGTGGCCGCGGAGGTTGAGCTGGTGGCAACGGCGGGACCTGCCAGGCGGCCGGTCATCGACCAGGCGTCGGGCCGTGCCTCCGCCCCCGGCGACGAGGACTTCGGCGAGGCCGCCGTCTACCGGGTCACCGTGCCCGACGCGCTGCTCGACGGCGAGGACGAGGTGCTGCTGCGCCTCGACTGGTCCGGTGACGTGGGCCGGGCCTACATCGGCGGGCGCCTGGTGGCCGACCAGTTCTGGTACGGCCCGTCCTGGGAGATCGGACTGCGCCGTTTCCGTGAGGAGCTGCTGGAGCACGGGCAGATCGAGCTGCGCCTGCTGCCGTTCGCACGGGACGCGCCCGTGTACGTGTCCCCGGGGGCACGAACGCGCCGATGGCCGCTGGAGCTGCGCTCGGCGGAGTTCGTGCCGGTCACCCGTACCGTGCTGGAGCTGCGTTACGACGTGGCCGGCGCGTACGGCGGGTCAGGTTGAGGGCCGGTGTTGTCGTGGGCGGCGATCCAGGAGTCGTGGAGCCACATCTGGGTGCCGCGTCGCCCTCGGCCGGAGTCCCAGGCGATGTCTCGTTCGTAGGTCAGGATGGATCGGTCGGCGCCGACGATGACCCAGGCGTAGAGGCCGTTGTCGTGGTGCATCTTCACCTTCATCCCTGAGACGGTGACCGTGCTGCCGTCAGGCCGGGTCACCGTCTCGTCGTGTCGGTCGACCCATTCGACGCGGAGGCCGCCGACGTACCCGGGGGCCACCTGTCCCAGGAATTCGAGCGCGGTCCGTTCGCTCGCGGCGGCGCCGGGCAGGGCGGCGGCGCCGCCCTGCCCGGTGAGTCGCGTGTAGCCGAGGAGGGTGCCGTCCTCGTCGAGCACGAGGCTGGTGTGAGGGCCGCCGAGGACGTAGCCGCCGGGCTGGTGACGGATCACGGTGACCTGGCGGTCGTCGTGTCGCTCACGTCGTACGTCGACGACGTCCCAGCCGGCGGGGATGCTCAGCCCGGTGCCGCGCAGCGCGCCGCTCGCCAGCCGTCGCGCGTCACGGAGGTCGGCCCGGCTGTCGGCCTGACTGTCGGCGGTGGGGGACGGCGTCGCGGAAGCCTCGCGTGGCTGGCTCGGCAGTGGCCGGACGGCGACGGACCCGGTCTCTTCTCCGGCGTTGGCGGCAATGGCGCTTCCCGCGGTCGCGAGAACCGCGAGTGCGATGCCGGGGAAGATGAGTGTTCTCGGTCGTGGCACGGCGTTACTCCTTCGGGTGATGGAAGTGGCGTACGTCCTGGTGGTTCATCGAGCCGGACGGGTGCGGCCGGTCGCGGCGGAGATGACGATTCCGGCGGCCAGATAGAGGGCGGCGAGGATGAGGAGGGCGGTGGAGAAGCCGCCCGGCAGCTCGGTGGCGTAGGAGCCCAGGCCGGCGCCGAGGAAGAGGACGAATCCGTTGACGGCCATCCCGATCCCTCGGGCCGGGTGGGCGGCGTCGCCCCATACGGTGATCATGGTCGGCACGAGGATGGCGACTCCCGCGACGAAGACGACGCTCGCCGCGGTGACACCGATCAGGTTCCCGCCCAGTACGGCTTCGCCTGCCAGGCCCAGGGCGGCGACGACGAATCCGATCAGCGCGGACCTCGTGACGCCGAAGCGGTCCGACAAGGGGCCGGCGAGCAGCGAACAGAACATCGCGGGCAGCGCCGCCGCGCGGACCGGCATGGTCTCGGCGGAGGAGAGCCCGGCGTCGGCCAGATGGGGACCCAGCAGGGTGTACATCCCGACGAAGCCGCCGAGGACGACAAGGTGCCCGGCGCAGAGAACGAGTGAGCGGGGCCGGACGGTGAAGCGGACCAGGCTTGCGTATCGACTCGGGAGCGGTTGGCGCGGCCGCTCCGCAGCGGGTTCACGGATCATCGCGGCGGAGATCAAGGTCAGGACGGCCAGGGCCAGGCCGCCGAGGAAGAAGACCCAGCGCCAGCCGGCGGCGCCGATGGCTGTGGCGGCCACCTGCCCGACGATCCCCGCGGCGAGGAAGGCCACGGAGATGGCCCCGATCGCCCCCGTACGCCGTCGTGGCGGGAGGGCCTCCCCGAGGTAGGCCAGCGCCGTTGGCGCGAACGTCGCGGCCGCGGCGCCCTGCACTGCCCGAAGCACCCCCAGGGCGGCCGGCGACGGCGCGAGCCCCACCGCGACGGTGGCCATCGTGAGCACGGCGAGACCTGACACCAGGACACGGCGACGTCCGAGGTGATCCGACAACGGCCCGTAGACCAGGAATCCCACGGCGTAGAAGAACGAGTAGCCCGCCGTGAGCGCCGCGGTCACTCCCGCCGGACCGAACTCGGCGCCCACGGGTTCTTGCAGCGGGATCGACACGTACAGCTGCGTCAGCACGATCAAGGCCGTGACGACAAGCAGCACGACGACGCCGCCGCGGGGTGCGCGCCCGGTGAGGACGGGTGCGTGCGGGGTGGTCGCGATGGCCGGCATGGCGCTTCTCCAGATCTCCAACGGTTGCGTTGGAGATGCAGTGTAGGCAGACCGGCGAGCAAACTGCAACGGGAGCGTTGGATATGCTGGCCGGCATGGCATGGAACACCGAGGAGACCAAGCGCAAACTCAAAGAGGCCGCCGTCGCCGAGTTCGCCGCCCATGGTCTCGGCGGCACGACCATGGAACGCATCGCCCGGCGTGCGGGAGTCAACAAGGAGCGCCTGTACACCTACTTCGGCGACAAGCCCCAGCTCTTCGCCACCGTGCTCGCCGACGAGCTCAACAAGGTCGCCGCCGCCGTCCCGCTCGACCACCTCGACGGCCCCGAGGCCGTGGCCCGGTACGCGGGCTCGGTGTACGAATACCACGCCGAACACCCCGAGCTGACCAGGCTCCTGCTCTGGGAAGGGCTGCTCGACCTCCCCGAGGTCCCCGACGAGGCGTCCCGCACCGACTACTACCGCACCAAGGTCGCCGCGTTCGCGCGGGCGCAGCAGAGCAACGCGATCAGCGACCGGCTTCCCGCGGCCGACCTCGCCTTCCTCGTCCTCGCCCTCGCGGGCTGGTGGTACGCCGTACCGCAGATGGCGCGCATGATGCACGCCGACAGCTCAAGCACGCCCGCATCGGCCAAGGCGGCACTCATGCAGGCCGCCCTGCACCTCGCGACCCCGTCGAAATAGCGCACGAGCGACCGACGCGTTCAGGTCGCCGTGATGAGATGGAGATCATCAGTGGTGATGATCGCGCGGCGGGCCCCCGGCCGCCTGGGACAGGAAAGGGTCCGGTGCGTACCGGTTCAGGGCTTCGGGCGGGTACGCCGCCGACACCACGGAGATCACCCAGAAACCAGGGGGGACGGGCCGGTCCCGGGGGTCAGCATCGGCCGGGAGCTCTGCTCACAGGACTACCTGCGTGCCAGGAATGGCAAGCACACCTGGAAGTCGCCGTCGACGGCGGGAAAATGGAGCTACGGGCGGAACGTTCGAGGGGGTTGGGACGCCATCGTGCGCTTCACCCACCGGACGGCGGCGACACGCACACCATGACGATGAACATCATCTACCGAGGACGGGGCGAACCCGTCAAGATCACGCCCCGGGCCCGCCCCGGGTGTACGCGTCCGGCGCACGGTTCAGCGGTCGACGACGGCGCGGGCGAGGAGGCGCTGCAGGGTTTCCTGCTCCGCGGAAGACAGCGGCGCCAGCGGGGACTCCTCGAAGAGCAGCCGCAGCAGGCGCTCGCGGAGTTCGGTGCCGGCGGGCGTCAGGACGAGTTGCTTGGCACGGCGGTTGCCGGGGTGCGGATGGCGTTCGAGATAGCCCTGTTCCTCGAGGCGGTCGGCGACGAAGGTGGCGTTGGAGGGCTCGCAGCTCATCCGCTCGGCGAGCTCGCGCAAGGTCATGGGGCCGGTCAGTTCGCGCAGCGCGACGCCCTGCGAGGTGGTCAGGCCGAGGGTGGCCGCGCGGACCCGTACGTGCGCCTCGATCTGTTTGGCCAGGCCGTTGATCAAGCCGCAGAGCACCCGTTCGGCCTGGGGCTGAGGCTCGCGCTCGTCGATCACGCGCCCCATTCTACTACAACTCGAATGATTGCAATTAGAATGATTCTAGCTGTAACGTCCTGCCTGTGCTGTCGCCCGACGGCATCCCTTCGCGGAGCAAGAGGCAGGAATCCTGGCCATGACGACCGTCTTCGACCGCGCACGGCTGAGCCGTGCCCCCCGCACCCGCTCGCTCCAGCTGGGTGATGTGACGATCACCTTCGTCCCGGACGGAATGGCCCGGCTCAAGCCGCGCGGCTGGCTGCCGGCCGCCACCGCCGCCGACTGGGCCGACCACCGCGACCACCTCGACGCCGACGGCTTCCTGGCCGCCGGGATCGGCGCCCTGCTCATCGAACGCGGCGACCGCGCGATGCTCGTCGACACCGGATTCGGGCCCGAGTCCCACCCCGACGACCCGGCCAACCCGCTGCTGGGGGAGTTGTCCGGCGGTGAGCTGCTGGACAGTCTGCGGCGGCTGGGCCGTACGCCGGAACAGATCGACACCGTCGCCATCACCCACCTGCACTCCGACCACCTGGGCTGGTCCTGGAGCAGCGCCCCCGGCCAGGACGCGCCGCCGTTCGCGCACGCCGCCATCCTGGTCGCAGCGCCCGAATGGGAACGGCGTGACCTCGCCGCCGACCCGCGACTGGCCGTCATGGAACCCCGGGTCCGCACGATCGGGGACGGCGAGGAGATCTTCCCAGGTGTCCACGCCTCCTTCGCGCACGGACACACGATCGGCCACACCGCCTACACGATCACCGGCGGCGACCGGCGCCTGATCGCGTTCGGCGACGCCCTGCACGCGCCGGTCCAGGTCACCCACCCCGAATGGTCCTGCGGGATCGACCACGACCCCGTCGAATCCGCCGGGCACCGCCGCCGCCTCGTCGAGGAACTGAGCCGCCCCGGCACCATCGGCTACGGCGGCCACTTCGCCGACGTCGTCTTCGGCCGAGCCGAACGCGGGCCCGACGGCCGATTCACCTGGGTCCCCGTCGCCTGACCGCCCGGCAGCACGTCCAGGACGACCTGGCCAGACTCGTTCCCCACTGAGGGGCGGCCGCGAAGTCCAGTGGCCGGACCTCGGGAACCGGACGTCTCCTGCACCGGCACTCCCCCCTGCCGCCATCTCCCCGGGCAAGCGGCAGATCCCCGAGACGGCCGTGACCGAAGTCGGCCGGGCACGGTCCGGGCCCGGGCTCAGGCGATCCTGGCCAGAGCTTCGGCTTCGACGCCGTAGGCGAAGGGCCGGCCGCGGGCGTATCGGGACAGTTCGTCGAGGGCGAGGTCGGCCATGCGGGCCAGCTCGCCGCCGAGCGATCCGGCGATGTGCGGGGTGAGCAGGACGCGCGGCTCGTCGTACAGGGGCGAGTCGGCGGGCAGCACCTCGGGCTCGGTCACGTCGACGACGGCGAACAGCCGGCCGCGGGCCAGTTCGGCGGTCAGCGCCTCCTGGTCGACCAGCGCCCCGCGGGCCGTGTTGATCAGAGTCGCGCCGTCGCGCATGCGCGCCAGCCGTGCGGCGTCGATGAGGTGCCTGGTCTCCGGCAGGGAGGGGGCGTGCAGGCTGACCACGTCGCTGCGGGCGAGCAACTCGTCGAGCTCGACGCGCGGGACGCCGAGGTCGTCGGACAGGTACGGGTCGGCGACGAGGACGTCGAGCTGGAAGGGGCGCAGCAGCTCGACCACGCGCCGGCCGATCCTGGAGGCGCCGACGATGCCGACCGTGCGCCGGTAGTTGCCGAAGCCCGGGAACCGGCGGTCCCAGTCGAGGGCGGTCCGGTGGTCGCGGTAGAGGCGGGCGATGTCGAGCACCCGCTTGTTGGCGAACAGGATCGCGGCGAGGGTGTATTCGGCGACCGGCTCGGCGTTGGCGGCGGCGGCCGACGACACCCGGATGCCGCGTTGCCAGCACGCCGCGGTGATGTGGTGCTTAACGGTTCCGGCCGCGTGGACGACGGCCTTCAGCCGGGGGGCTGCGGCCAGCACGTCCGCGGTGATCGGCGGGCATTCCCAGCTCGTCCAGAGCACCTCGGCGCGCTCGAGCGCGGCGGCCACGCGCGGGTCGGCGAAGTCGTGGGCCACCAGTTCGGGGTCCACGTCGGCGATCTCGGTCAGGCGGTCGCGGACCTCGGCGGTGATCAGCCGTCCGGCGACGCCGCGGCCCATGGCGAGCAGCGTCGCCGGCTTGGTCCCGATCATCTCGTCCCCCGTCACTTGACGCTGCCCGCGGTCATCCCGGCCCGCCAGAACCGCTGCAGGAGCACGAACACCAGCAGCAACGGCACCACCGAGAGCAGCGAGCCGGTGATCACCAGCGTGCTGTACTCGGGGAAGGCGGTCACCTGGGTGTTCCACGAGTACAGGCCCAGGCTGAGCGGGAACAGCCGCTGGTCCGACAGCATGACCAGAGGCAGGAAGAAGTTGTTCCAGATGCCGGTGAACTGGAACAGGAAGATCGTCACGTACGCCGGCGTCAGCATGGGCAGCGCGACCGACGCGAACGTGCGGACCTCGCCGGCCCCGTCGGACCGGGCGGCCTCCAGCACCTCGCCGGGCACGTAGCCCGACGACAGGACTCTGGCCAGGTAGACGCTGAACGGATGTACCAGTGAGGGGATGAACACCGCCCAGAACGTGTTCACCAGGTCGATCTTCGAGGCCAGCAGGTAGAGCGGCACGGCCGTGGCGGTGGTGGGCACGAGCACGCCGAGCAGCACGACGCCGAACAGCTTCTCCTTGCCCCGCCAGTCGTACTTGTCGAAGGCGTAGCCGCAGGCGACGCTGATGAGGCCGCCGAGCGCGGCGCCGAGGCCCGCGTACAGCAGGCTGTTGAGATACCAGCGGAAGAAGACGCCGTCACCCTCCTCGGCCACGGCGGAGAGGTTGGCGCCGAGGTTGAGATCGGCGAAGGCGAAGCCGGGCGTGGCGTACAGGTCGGGCAGCGACTTGGTGGCCGCGAAGAGCAGCCAGGTCAGCGGCAGCAGCATGTAGACGGTGGCGATGAGCAGCAGGACGTTGACGGCGCCCCTGGACATCAGGCGTGACGTCACTTCTTGTTCCCCCACCTGGTGACGAAGTAGGACAGCACGGCGGCCAGCGCGGCGAGCATGATGGACGCGGCGGCGGCCTGGCCGTAGTCGTTCTTGCCGAACGCCTCGGCGTAGGCGTACATGTTGGGCGTCCAGGTGCTGACGATGCCGTCGCTGACGCTGTCCATGACCACCGGCTCGTTGAACAGCTGCAGCGACCCGATGATCGTGAAGAGCAGCGTGGTGATCACCGCTCCCCTGATCAGGGGCACCTTGATGCGCAGGGCGACCCGGACCGGGCCGGCGCCGTCCATCGTGGCGGCCTCCAGCACCTCGCGCGGGATGGCCTGGAGCGCGGCGAAGTAGATGACCATGTTGTAACCGGTCCACTCCCAGACCGCGACGTTGACCACCGAGCTCAGCACCCGGTCGCCGAGAAAGTCCCAGTGGATCCCCCCGTCGGCCAGCGCCGCCACGATGGGGCTGATGCCTGGCAGGTAGAGGTAGAGCCAGATCAGCCCGGCGATCACGCCGGGGACGACGTGCGGCATGAACAGGGCGAGCTGGAAGAATCTGCGCAGCTGGGCGGCGCCGGAGTCCAGCAGCAGGGCCAGCGCGAGCGCGCCGCCGAGCATCAGCGGGATGTAGAGCGCGGCGTAGGCCGCGATGACCCAGAAGCCGTCGCGGAACGCCGGGTCGGCCAGGGTGCTGAGGTAGTTCTCCAGGCCGCTGAAGACGCTCTGCGCGCCACCGAAGCCGAGCCCGGACGACTGCTCCCTGAACAGGCTGAGCCAGAGCGCGTATCCGAGCGGCGCGACGACGACGGCCGCGAACAGGACGAAGAACGGCGCGGTGAACAGCACGATCGCCCAGCGCCCGCGCTCGCGTCCGGCGAGGGTGGTGGTCAAGGTCTTTCCTTCCGAAGGGGTGCCTGCCGAGGGGAGGAAGCCGGCGGCGGCCGGGTGCGGTCGCTACGGGGTGACGGCGAGCCCGCGTCCCTTGATCTCCTCGACGGTGTCGGCCTGCACCGCGGTCAAGACGTCGGGTACGGTCGTCGCCCCGGAGGAGACCTGGCCGAGCCGGTCCTTGAACGAGGTCAGCACCTGGACCATGCTCGGCCCCCAGGTCCAGCCCGGCTTGATCGTCTGGTAGGCCTCGGAGAACACCTGGTAGATGTCCTGGCCTCCGTAGAAGCCGGTGTCGAAGGTCTTCGCGGCGACGGGCACCAGGTCGGCGATGGCCGGGAAGGAGCTGGAGGTGCCCGAGCCGAGGCGGGCGGTCCACGCCTCGGGGGCCCCGGTCAGCCACTTGGCCACTTCGACCGCCGCCTCGGCGTGCTTGCTGTCCTTGCTCACGGCGTAGGTGGTGCCGCCGAACATGCCGCTGGCAGGCGTTCCCCAGTTCGGCGCGGGCGCCACCGTCCACTTGCCGCTCTGCGGGGCGTTGTTGCTCTTGATCATGCCGGCGGCCCAGTTGGCGCCGAGGTAGCCCCACACCTGATCCTCGGCCAGCGAGGCGATCCACTCCTGGCTGAAGGTGGGCTGGACCTTGACGAGGTCGTCCTTGATCAGGTCGTTCCAGTAGGCGGCGACCTTCTGGGTGGCCGGGTCGTCGATGCTGACCTTCCACGAGCCGCCGGCGGAGCTGAACCACTGGCCTCCCGCCTGCCAGGCGTAGGTTGCCAGCAGGTTGGGGTCATCGGGGTGAAAGCTGCCGATGCGCGCCTTCGCATCGGCCTTCTTCACCTTCTCGGCGGCGGACCGGAAGTCGTCCCAGGTCTTCGGCACCTCGATCTTGTTCTTCTCGAACAGGTCCTTGCGGTAGATGAAGACCTGCGGCGCCGCGTCGAGCGGGATGGACCAGGTCTTGCCGCCCAGCTCGACCAAGGTGATGACGCTGGCCGGGTACTTCGCCTTGATGTCGGCGGTCTCCGCGGTGATGTCGCGCAGCGCGCCCTGGCTGACGAAGTCGGGCACCTGCGGGTACTCCACGGACATCAGGTCGGGGGCGTTGCCCGCCTTGACGGCGTTGGCGAACTTGGCGTATCCGCCGGCGTTGCCCGAGGGGATCTCCTCAAACTTGATCTTGATGTCCGTGTGCGCGGCGTTGAAGGCGTCGACGACCTCCTTGGTGCCCTTCGCCCACCCCCAGAAGACGACTTGCTCGGGCGCGCTCCCGGCGGCCTCCTTCCCGGCGTCACCCCCGCCGTCTCCGCAGGCCGCCAGCAGGACAGCCGTGGCCAGCAGACTCGCCACACCGGCGACACGCTTACCTCTCATCACAAACCTCCGCCTCGATCGTTAGAGCATCATTCGCTCACAAGCGAAGATGTGTCTAGAGATATGATCGAAACGATCATAACGAAATGGCGACGAACACTTTTCAGCGCGGCGGGACCGAGGACTCCCGCACCCTCAGCTCGGGCAGCAGTGCCAGATGCCGCCCCGAGGCGGACGATCCTTGGGTGAGCCTCCTGACCAGCATGTTCACCGCGCAACGGCCGACCTCCGTCTTGGGCGGCGCCACCGCGGTCAGCGACGGCGAGCAGAAGCTGGCCACCTCGTCGTCGTAGGCGACCAGGGACACTTCCGCCGGGATGTCGACGCCGGCGGCCGCCAGGTTCCTGACCAGCGACAGGGCGTCCTCGTCGTTGTGTACGACCAGGCCGGTCACGCCGTCGTCGCGCACCAGCCGCAGCACGTCGGCGATGAACAGGTCGAGTGGCTGCTCCCGGTCGATGACGATCTCCCGGGGCTCGTCCATGCCGAGCGCCGAGGTGCCGGCCAGCATCCCCGCCTTGATCCTGGGCGTGGTCGGGCTCGGATAGGCGACGAGCGCGATCCTGCGGTGCCCCAGCTCGGCCAGGTGCCGTACGCCGAGATAGGAGCCGTGGGCATGGTCGGAGGCGACCGCGTCGAGCATCGAGGCGGCCCCGGCCAGCTCGGTGCGCCGCTCCACCAGCACGGCCGGGACGCGCAGCCCGGCCAGCCACTCCACGTGGGATTCGTCGGGCTGCCTGCTCGGCGTCAGCAGCAGGCCGTCGATCCCGCCCTTGATGAGCTGGCGCACCTGCGCGCGGTCCTCCTCGTCCTCGTAACGCGAGATGCCCAGCACCAGGCGCGCCCCCGCCCTGGCCGCCTGCTCCTGAGCCCCCTTGATCACGCCCGGGTAGTAGTAGTGGGCCGACGGGACCAGCATGCCGATGGTCAGCTTGGGCGCGGGGCCCGCCGGGGCCGCGGCGGCGTCGGGGTCCTCGGAGGGCGGCAGGGTCACGCCACCGTGCACGCGGGCCAGCAGGCCCTGCGCGGCCAGATGTTCCACGTCTCTGCGCAGCGTCACCGCGGAGACGCCGAGCTCCTCGACCAGGTCGGTGAGTCGCACCGAGCCCCGGTCGCGGACCTGGCGGAGGATGAGTCTGTGGCGCTGTTCGACGGACAAGGGCGCTCCTTCGGCCGGACGTGGGTGATGCAGATCCTAGCCGATGCGACTTTCGTTATGAACGATTTTCTTTCATTCGATCACTTCGTCTTGTGTCGCGTTCCCGCACACCGCTAACGTCGCCGGACGAACGGCCCGTTCCCGTCTTCCTGGAGTTCCCGTGTTCGACCTGCCCGATGAGGACCGCCGTCTCAGCCCGTACACCGGCTGGACCCGCCGGCACTGGGAGGCCGTGGCCGACGGGCTGCTCGCGGCTGCCGAGCCGTACCGGTCGCCGGACGGCGCGTCGATCCGGCTGCCCGGGCGGGCGAGCTGGTCCGACTGCGACGGGATGGAGGGCTTCGCCCGCACGTTCCTGATCGCGGCCTTCCGGGTGGCAGGCGGCGGCCCCCCGGAGTCGCTCGCGCCGTACCGGAGCGGGTTCGTCAACGGCCCGGACGTCTGGCCGGCGGTGGCCGACCGTTTCCAGCCGATGGTGGAGTGCGCCTCGCTGGCCCTGGGGCTCTGGCTGACCCGCGAGCACCTGTGGGACACCTTGAGCGGCGGCGAGCGCGTGCGGCTGGCCCGCTACCTGGCCACCGTGTTCGACCACGAGCCGGCCGACAACAACTGGCGGCTCTTCCCCGTGACCGTCGGCGGCTTCCTCACGGCGGCCGGCAGCCACGCGGACGCCTCGCGCGCCGCCGTCGCGGACGGCCTGGCGCGCATCGAGCCCTGGTACGCCGGCTCCGGCTGGTACTCCGACGGCCCCAACCGTGCCTTCGACCACTACAACGGCTGGGCCCTGCACTTCTACCCAGCCCTGTACGGGCTGCTGTCCGGCACGCCGATGTCCGTCCACGAGGCTCGGCTGCGGGAGTTCCTGGACAGCTTCGCGCTGACCTTCGCCGCCGACGGCCGCCCCCTCTACCAGGGACGGTCCATGACCTACCGGTTCGCCACGGCGGCCGCCCTGATGGTGGGGGCGGTGACCGGCCACACCCCGCTCTCCCCTGGCGCGACCCGGCGGCTGACCTCCGGCGCGCTGCGCCACGCCCTGGAACACGGCGCCCTGTCGGAGCACGGCCTGCTCACCCTCGGCTGGTACGGGCCGCACGAGGCCACCCTGCCACCGTACTCGGGCTCGGCCTCACCGTATTGGGCCGCCAAGGCGTTCGCCGGGCTGCTCGCCCCGGCCGATCACCCCCTCTGGACCGCCACCGAGGAGGCCGGGCCCGAAGGCACGGCCGTCCTTCCCGGCCCCGGCCTCCTGGTCGTCAACACCGGCGGGATCGCTCGCGTCATCAACCACGGCAGCCAGGACAAACCGGGCGATCCGCTCTACGACCGCTACGCCTACTCGTCCCACACCGGGCCGACCGCGCCGGGCGAGATTCCCGACAACCACTTCGGCCTTGTCCAGGCAGACGGCACGCTCACCTCCCGCGGCCGCATTCAGCCCCGCGGCGCGGGCGCCCTGCCCGGAAGGGGGGACCTCGCCTGGGCGTCCTCGGCGGCCGGAGCCGTGGAAAGCCTGACCGTGATCCGAGGCGGGGCGGAGGTGCGCGTCCACCGGGTGGCGCCGGGAACGCGCGTGCGCCAGAGCGGCTGGGCCCTTCCCGGCGCCGGCGCCGTCGCCGACGGCCGGGCGGTCTGCCTCACCTCTCCCGGCGGCTCCCGCTCCCGGCTGGTGGGGCTGCACGGGTACGCGTCGGCATCGGCTCACGAGAGCACCCCCGGCACCGCCTTCGGCAGCCCGGCGCTCGTCCCGGTGCTGGACGGCCTGACCGGCGACGGCTGGGCGGTGGCGCTGGCCGTCCTCGACGGCGCGGGAGACGACGCCGACCCCTCCGTACGGGTCGCCCCGGACGGGCGGCTGACCGTGGCATGGCCGGACGGCATCCGCGCCACGGTGGAGCTCCGCACCGGGCAGGAGGGCCTCGTCGCCGAGACGCCGGAGTGATGTCGCGTACACGGGCTGAGGCGGAGGTGGCAGCGCTGTCCGGGTGTGAACGTTTCACCGCCGGGCCGGGGATCGGCGCTGGCAGGCGGCGCACGCGTGGCCGCAGCCGGCTGGTGAGATTCCCCGGTCCGCGCCGCGCCTTTAGAGTGAGGCGCCCCCAGCCTCCTCGTCTCGTCAAGGCGGTGCCATGAAGGTCCGGCTGATCGCCCTGTTCGCGCTGGTCGCCGCGTTGCTCGCCGTACCGGTGACGGCGGCTCACGCCGTCCTGGCCGCGCAGACGGTCGAGGCGGAGGACGGTGTGCTGGACGGCGTCGTCGTCGAGTCCGGGGCGGCCGGATACTCGGGGACCGGATACGTCGCCGGGTTCGACGCCGCCACCGACACCCTCACGATGACGATCCCGGACAGCCCCGGCGGCCTGCACTCACTCACCGTGCGCTACAGCGCGCCGTTCGGCACCAAGACCGCCACCCTGCGGCTGAACGGCGCGGGCCACGGTGACGTGGTGCTGACGGAGACCACGGCGTTCACCGGCGCGGCGGCGGGCAAGGTGCTGCTGCGCGAGGGCGACAACACGGTGACGATCGTGAACAACTGGGGCTGGTACTACATCGACGCGATCACCGTCGAGCCCGTGGAACCGCCGCCGCCGCACCAGGTCACCGGCGCGCTCGTCAACCCGAATGCCACGCCTGAGGCCAAGGGGCTGATGCGCTACCTCGCCGGCAGTTTCGGCACGAAGGTGATCTCCGGGCAGCAGGACATGCCGAGCATCGAGTGGGTGCGGGAGAACGTCGGGGCGACGCCCGCCATCGCCGGGCTGGACATGATGGACTACTCGCCCAGCCGGGTCGAACGGGGCGCCACCAGCGAAGAGGTCGAGCGGGCCCTCCGATGGGACGCCGAGGGCGGCATCACCACCTTCGTGTGGCACTGGAACGCCCCCAGCGGGCTGATCGACGAGCCGGGCAAGGAGTGGTGGCGCGGCTTCTACACCGACGCGACCACCTTCGATCTGGCCGCCGCCCTCGCCGACAAGGAGTCACAGGACTATCGGCTGCTGATCCGCGACATGGACGCCGTCGCCGTCCAGCTCAAGCGACTCGCCGACGCGGACGTGCCGGTGCTGTGGCGTCCCCTGCACGAGGCCGAGGGCGGCTGGTTCTGGTGGGGCGCGAAGGGCCCGGAGGCGGCCAAGGAGCTGTGGCGCATTCTGTACGACCGGCTGACCGGCCACCACGGGCTGAACAACCTCATCTGGGTGTGGAACTCGGTCTCACCTGCCTGGTATCCCGGCGACGACGTGGTCGACGTGGTCAGCGTCGACTCCTACCCGCCCGCCGGAGACCACGGTCCGCTCAGCGGCCAGTACGAGAAGCTGGTCGACCTGAGCGGCAACCGCAAGCTCGTCGCGCTCGGAGAGGTCGGCTCCATCCCCGACCCGGCCCTGACCCGCGCGTACCACGCGCACTGGAGCTTCTTCGTCACCTGGTCGGGACCGTTCGTCCAGGACGGTCAGCACAACTCACTGGACTTCCTGACGCGGGTCTACCGGGACCCGCACGTCATCACTCGCGACGAGCTGGGCGACTTCAAGAACCACGGCTCCGGCTGCACCGCCGCCTACCGGGTTCTCGGCTCCTGGAGAACCGGATTCCTCGCCGAGGTGGAGGTCAGGAACACCGGCGCGGCCACGGCGAAGGGCTGGACCGTCGGCTGGCGTCCCCCCGCTGGCCAGACCGTCACGCGGTACTGGAACACCGCCCTCTCCGTCTCCGCCGGCCGGATCACCGCCGGCGACGCCCGATACAACGCCACCCTCCGCCCGGGCGCAACGACCACCTTCGGCTTCCTGGCCACCGGCCCTGCCGGCGTCCCCGTTCACCTGTCCTGCGCCACAGGTTGACCTTCCCGGGGTGCGGGAGTCGTGGGTCCCGCACCCCGAGGTCAGGCCGGGTTACTGCTTCCAGAAGGACTGTGCCGGGCTGCCGTTGCAGTCCCAGATCCGCAACCGCGTGCCGTCCGCCGTCGCGCCGCCGGGTGAGTCGAGGCAGCGGCCGGACTGCGGGTTGAGCAGGGCGCCGTTGGGTTGCGGCACCCACTGCTGGGCGCCGCCTCCGTTGCAGTCCCACAGCTGGACCTGGATGCCGTTGGCCGTCCCGTTACCGGTCACGTCCAGGCAGCGGTTCAGCGTGCGCAGCGCGCGGCCGTCCCAGGCCCAGTGCTGGTCGACGGCGTGAACCTGGCAGCCCCACAGTTGCACCGCCGCCCCGTTGCCGCCGGTGTCGTCGGCGGCGACGTCGACGCACTTCCCGGCGGGGCCGTTGACGAACGTGGCCCCAGGCGAACCGCCGCCCAGGCGGAACACCTGCGCGGGGCTGCCGTTGCAGTCCCAGATCTGCAGGCGGGTGCCGTTCGCCGTCGCGCCGCCGGGTGAGTCGAGGCAGCGGCCGGACTGCGGGTTGAGCAGGGCGCCGTTGGGTTGCGGCACCCACTGCTGGGCGCCGCCTCCGTTGCAGTCCCACAGCTGGACCTGGATGCCGTTGGCCGTCCCGTTACCGGTCACGTCCAGGCAGCGGTTCAGCGTGCGCAGCGTCGAGCCGTTCCACGACCAGTGCTGGTCGGCCGCATGGATCTGACAGTCCCACAGTTGCACCGCCGCCCCGTTGCCGCCGGTGTCGTCGGCGGCGACGTCCACGCACTTCCCGCCCGGACCGTTGATCGCCCGGCCGGGCGGCGGAGGCGCGGTGTTCAGCCGCTCGGACGCCGTGATGATGCCGAGATTGGCCGCCCGCATGCGGGCCGCCTCGAACTTCACCACCTGCCGGTCGTACGTCCACAGGCCGTTGACCTCGCCTTCGACGTCGAACGGCTGCGTGTAGACGAGCGCGCCGAGCCCGCGCGTGAACATCAGCTTCGCGGACTGGTTGACGAGGCTCACGTATCGGTCGGTCATCGACTGCGCGGTCGGATGCATCTCGTAGGCGCCGAACTGCCCGTTCGGGCTGTATTCGTGCCCGGGTGTGCGCAGACCCAGCCCGCCGTACTCGCCCAGTGTCGCGATGCGGGTGCTCGTCGGGGTGGGGGAGTCCGGCCCGACGTAGACGTGCCAGTCCATGATGTCGCCGTTGCCCGGGTCGCCCCTGGACGCGCAGCAGTTGTAGCCGCTGTGCGCGTTCACCAGCCTGGTGGGGTCCTGGTTCTTGACGTTCTGGGCGATTCTGGTGGTGTCGGCCAGGTTCCACTCACCCCAGCCCTCGTTGAACGGGACGTAGGCGATGACCGAGGGTGACGAGCGGTGCTCGTCCACGACCTCCCGCAGCTCGTTCTCCCACTGGGTGTGATGTGCGGCGGTGCCGGACCCCATGCTGGGCATGTCCTGCCAGACCAGCAGGCCGAGGCGGTCGGCGTGGTAGAACCAGCGCTGCGGCTCCACCTTGATGTGCTTGCGGACCATGTTGAAACCCAGGTCCTTGATCTTCTGCAGGTCGCTCGCCAGAGCGGCGTCGGTCGGCGCCGTGTACACGCCGTCAGGCCAGAAACCCTGGTCCAGCACGCCGTTCTGCATCACGAACCGGCCGTTGAGCGTCGGCATCAGGCGCCCGTTGACCATGGCGGTGCCGACCTGGCGCATCCCGAAGTAGTGCATGGTCCGGTCGACGGTCGCGTTCTCCGCGTTCCGCAGCGAGATCCGCAGGTTGTAGAGGTACGGGTCGTCCGGTGACCAGTGCCGGGCGTTCGGAACGGGCACGGTGAAGTCCGTGAATCCGCCGGTCGCGGTGCCGACGACGGTCGAGCCGTCCAGCGCCTCGGCGAGCACCGAATGGCCCGAGACGTTCCCGCGCGTGAAGACCCGCACCCTCAGCGTGTTGTTCGCCAGGTTCGGGTACGTGTCCACACTGTAGATCGACGAAGCCGGTGTGGGCTCCAGCCATACCGTCTGCCAGATGCCCGAGGAGGGCGTGTACATGATCCCGCCGGGGTTGCGCACCTGCTTGCCCCGGGCGGGACCGCTCCCGCTCGCCCCGGAGTCGGTGGGGTCGAAGACGCGGACGACCAGTTCGTTCGTGCCGCCGTTGAGCTGCGGCGTGATGTCGAACTCGAACCGGTCGTAGCCGCCGGTGTGCCCGCCGACCTGTACGCCGTTCACCCATACGGTGGCCTGCCAGTCGACGGCGCCGAAGTGCAGCTGTACGCGGCGGCCGTTCCAGCCGGCCGGCACGGTGAACGTCCGGCGGTAGAACAGGTAGTAGCGCGTGTCATCGGCTGCCCGCTTGATCCCGGACAGGGCGGACTCGACGGGGAAGGGGACGTTCACCCGCTCCGGCAATGTCTGGCCGAACACGGGGGCGTCGTTGGTGGCCGACTGGCGCAGTTGCCACTCGCCGTTGAGGTTCAGCCAGTCCGGACGGGTCATCTGCGGGCGGGGGTACTCCGGCAGCGGCGTGCCGTCGAGCGCCTGGGCCGTCCAGGGGGTGGTCAGCGGCGAGGGCCGGGCGGGCGCGGCGCTCGCCTGCGGCGTGCCGACGGCGAACGCCGCGATGGCGACGATGCCGGCGACGACGCAGGTCAGCAGCCGTCGAGGACGTAATCGTTGCACGGGATCTCCTTTGGATGGTGTGGCGTTCTTCGAGGCGGGTGGTGGAATCCTCGGCGAGGGCATCCCGACGTGCTTGTCCGCGAAGTGGCGGGTCGGCGGAAGCGCCACAGGTGGTCGGCGGTGATGGCGGGCAGGAAGTCTCGACGTTCCATTGCCACGGCGGTCTCCCTACTACGTGCGCCGCGAACGCCTGCCATGCGCCGGCGTGGTTCGCGCCCGACAACAGGTGATGACCAAAAGTGAATACTTCGAGACCAACAATGTCAATCTACGATCGAATCCGATCGGCTTTACTCGGCCCCGGGGCCGGGTTGACCTTGAGCGGCCTGCCGTGACTTCCGTAGGGATGTATCTCGCCGGAGGGTTTCACCGGTCAGATCGGCACCGGTAGCGGCTGCGACATCTCACGGCACGCGCCACGCCTGGGCGGCCGTGCCGTTGCAGTCGTAGATCTGCAACCGGATGCCGAGCGCGGGATCGGCGCCCGGCACATCGAGGCAGCGACCTGAGGGCGGGTTCACCAGGACGCCGCCGGGTCTCGGCCACCACTGCTGTGCGCCCGTACCGTTGCAATCCCACAACTGCACCTTCGTGCCGTTCGTCCGCGCGCTCTGGTTGACATCCAGGCAGCGGCCCAGGGCGCGGATCGTCCCGTCCGATGCGAACGTCCACTGCTGCGCGGGCGAGCCGTTGCAGTCCCAGAGCCGGACGGGAGCGCCGTTCGCGCCGGTGCTCGGATCGCCGTCGACGCACCTGTCGGCCAGCCCCCTGATCGCGCCGGACCGCGACGGCTGAGGGCCGACATCGTAGGACGGCGGCGCGTCGGCCGCCGAGCTGCCCCATTCCGGGTTCGCTGCCGTGCCCAGGGTGAAGTCGAGCGTTCCGCCATTGACCGCGAACGACTCCGGCAGCCATGCCCGGGTCGAGATCTGCCCATCGACCCGGAGACTCCGGACGTATCTGGCGCTGTCGGAGGCGTTCGCCGCGGTGATCGTGATCGTCGTGCCGTTGCCCCTGCTGATGGTGGTCGCCGGGAACTGCGGGCTGGCCAGCACCAGATCGGCCCTTCCCGGCGCCTGCGGGTACATGCCGAGCGCGGCCCAGACCGCCCACGACGACATCTGCCCGAGGTCGTCGTTGCCGACCAGACCGTCCGGCGTCGGTTTGAAGATCGTCGTCAGCGCGCGACGCACGACATCCTGGGTCTTGTACGGGGCTCCGGCGTAGGCGTACGCCCACGGCGTGCTCAGGGTCGGTTCGTTGCCGAGATAGGCCTTCGCCTTGTTCGGCCCGGCATTCAGCTCGGTGAAGAAGTCGTCCAGCCGCGACAGGACGGCGGCGTTGCCGCCCATCGCGTCGAACAGGCCGCGATGGTTGTAGGGCACCATCCAGGTGTACTGGGCGGCGTTGCCCTCGACGTACTCGTTGTGCTGCACGGGGTCGAACGCGGGGAACGAGACGTCGCTGTTGCGTGGCTGGAGGTACTTGCTGCCGGAGTTGAACAAGTTGCGCCAGTTCTGTGCCCGCCGCAGGAACGTCTCAGCGGTCGTCGTGTCTCCGAGCCTGGCGGCCAGTTGTGAGATGGCGAAATCGGCGCTGGAGTACTCAAGGGTGGTCGCCGCCGACCCCCAGACGTCGCCGAGCCCGGTCGGCACGTACCCGTAGCTGTCGTACTGCAGCCAGCCCGGACGCTCGCGCACGTCCTTGGCGCCGGCGACCATCCTGCGCAGGCCATCGGCCGCGTCGAACCCCGTTGCCCCGAAGGCGTGCATGGTCGAGACGATGATCGGGAGCGGGTCGCCGTTCATCACCCCGGTCCCGCCGTTGGCGACGGTCCATCGATCGAAGTAGCCGCCGTGCGCCGCCTGGTTGATCGCGGACTGCGCGATGTCGGCAGCCTCCTTCGGCGCGATCAACGCGATCAGAGCCGCCTGGGACCGGTAGATGTCCCAGCCGGAGAAGTTGGCGTACTGCGCGCGGCCGGAGGGAACGGTGCGGATCTGCCGGTCGAAGCCGATGTAGCGGCCGTCCACGTCGCTGAACACGTTGGGGTGCAACAGTGAATGGTAGAGCGAGGTGTACAGGGTGCGCCGTTGCGGGTCGGTCCCGCCGGTCACCGAGATACGCCCGAGCAGCCCGTTCCAGGCCTTCCTGGTCTCGCCCTCGACCTCGTCGAATGAGCGCGAGCCCTGCTCGGCGGCGAGGTTCGCCTTGGCGCCGTCGAGGCTGACGAACGAGATGCCCACCCGGACCGTGACTGATCGCTGAGTGCTGGTGTCGAAGGAGACGAACGCCGCCGCGGCGAGCGGCCGGACGTCCTCCACGGTGGCGGCCGGCCGCGGTGTGCTCCGCTGCCTGGCGGTCTTCGCCGCCGGCGGGGCCGAGCCGGGGCTGCTGCCCTCGATCGTCCGCCGGCCCGAGTCGACCTTGCCGTCCACCCCTGCCACGCCCGCGGAGCTGAAGGGGCGGTCGAAGGAGGCGTGGAAGTAGAGCCGATACCGGTTGCCGGTACCGCAGAAGCCGCCGCCGTCGCTATATCCCGACAGCGTGTCGGTGCCGATCGTCAGCGAGCCGCTGGCCGCGTTGAACGCCTTCGCGACGTCCACCGAGAGCGAGGCCCGCCGGCCCGCCGGATAGGTGAACCGGCCCATCCCTGACCGGGCGGTCGCGGTCAGTTCGGTCCGAAGGCCGTTGTCGAAGCTGACCGAGTAGTACCCGGGAGAGGCGGACTCGTTGGCGTGCGTGAAGGTCGAGTAGGCGACCGGAGACGCCCCCGCGACAGGCATGAAGGGGATGTTGCCGAAGTCGCTGCACCCTGGGCCGGACAGGTGGGTCAAGCTGAATCCCCTGATCCGGTTGTCGTCGTAGTGATATCCGCCGTGCTGGTGGGTCACCGTGTCCGGGCTCCACTGCAGCATGCCGAACGGGGCGTCGGCGCCGGGGAAGGTGTTGCCCCCGCCGCCACCGTGACCGAAGTCGGGACCGCCCGGTTCGGTGCCGACGAAGGCGTTGACGTACTGGGCTGGATCATCGACGGCGCTCGATGCCGGGACGGCGGTATGAGCGGGAGCCGCCACCCCGAAGAAGGCGAGGGGGATGGCGAACGAAATAAGGGCACGCACAATGTGCCTCCTACGTTCTTCAGGCGCGACCATTGTGCGCCGAACTGTAGACAACGTTGTCTACGGGGGGTTGCTCGGATAGTCGGACGAGCGCCGTTGCTTGTCAACAGGAAATGTGAAGATATGCGTCCGAGTAGTCGGCAGTGTCACTTGGGGGTCGAGGATTGGCTGGTGGAGCACGGTGCGGGAGAGAGGGCCTGCCGAGCATGGCCGCGGACCTGTTGACGGCGGTGGGGTAAGGGCTTACGGTGAGAGAGCGCTCTCTCTGAACGGTCGCCGGAATGTCCATAAGATATTGACCTATTGCCTGGCAAACGGCTCGCCGACCAATGCGCGCAATCTGCACAATGCCGGTGAGGTCACCCCATTCGCATTGCGGGCTGCCACAAAGGCGGCAGGTGCGGAAGAGGCGGGATCATGGCGAGATTCGCGGAGGTGCTCCGCCGCCCGGACATGCTGCCCGGGTGGCACTCGCGAGCACGACCCGCCTCGGCGCGGCGGGGCGATCCGGCGACCGGACCGAAGTGAACCGGGCGGCGGAATAACGCCGGGCGCCCCGAAAGCTGGCGCGATCCTTTCCGCCGGTCGGTGAAGGACCTGACCGCTGCAGGTTTACCACCCGACCATAAATCAGCATTTAGGACGAATTTCGACTTAACAGGCTGATATTTCGGCATGATAGAACGAAGTTATTTCGACCGTCAAGCAAAAGCCTCTATGCGTCCCGTCGTATCTCAACTTCCTATGATCATGAAAATCGGGGCGGTCGCGCGTCTTGACGGCCTTCGGTCCGCGTGACACGTTGACGTCGTCTCAGCTGACGGCGGTGGCACGCCGGGGACACGGCACATCCATCGACGCGATCGGCGCACGCGTCTCCCTGACCCATCCCATCGGCCCGAGCGTTTTGCGCCCGCACGCGCTTCCGCCTGGCGCCGCACTGTCAGGAAGGGGCATCTTCTCCATGCCAGCCTCGAAGCCCTCAGGCTTACGTCTGCGAGTCGCCGCCGCGCTCACACTGGTGGCCGCCTCGCTCTCCGTGATCGCGGGCCCCGCCCGGGCGCACCCCATCAACGCGGCCGACTTCCAGCAGGTGACCCTCGCCAAGGGCGTCGCCGAGATGGGCGAGCCGATGTCGCTCGCGGTGCTCCCCGACCGATCGGTGCTGCACACCGCCCGCGACGGCACGCTGCGACGCACCGACGCCGCCGGCAACACCGCCGTCATCGCCACCATCCCCGTGTACACGCACGACGAGGAGGGTCTGCAGGGCGTCGGCGTCGACCCCGGGTTCGCCTCGAACCGCCACATCTACCTCTATTACGCACCACCGCTGTCCACGCCGGCGGGCGACGCCCCCGCCACGGGCACGGACTGGACCGCGTGGAAGGGTGTCAACCGGCTGGCCAGGTTCACCCTCAACGCCGATCACACCGTGAACATGGCCAGCCAGGTCACCGTGCTGGACGTGCCCGCCGACCGGGGCACCTGCTGCCACGTCGGCGGCGACATCGACTTCGACGCGGCGGGCACCCTCTACCTGTCCACCGGGGACGACACCAACCCGTTCGCCTCCGCCGGGTACTCGCCGCTCGACGAGCGTACGAATCAGAATCCGGCCTACGACGCGCAGCGCAGCTCGGCCAACACCAACGACCTGCGGGGCAAGATCCTCAGGATCAAGGTGAACGCGAACGGAACGTACACGATCCCCTCGGGCAACCTCTTCGCGCCGGGGACCGTGGGAACCCGCCCGGAGATCTACGCGATGGGCTTCCGCAACCCGTTCCGCATGAGCGTGGACAAGGCCACGGGCACCGTTTACGTCGGCGACTACGGTCCGGACGCCGGCTCGTCCAGCGCCACCCGGGGCCCGAGCGGTCAGGTGGAGTTCGACCGGATCACCGCGCCGGGCAACTACGGCTGGCCGTACTGCACGGGGACCAACACCTCGGCGGAAACCTACAACGAGTGGAACTTCGCGACGAACACCGGAGGGGCCAAGTACAACTGCGCGGGCGGGCCGACGAACAACTCCTTCCGCAACACCGGCCTGACGACCCTTCCGGCGGCCAAGCCCGCCTGGATCCGGTACGCGGGGGACGCGGGCAGCCCGCCGGAGTTCGGCAGCGGCTCGGAGTCGCCGATGGCCGGCCCGGTCTACCGCTACAACGCCGCGAACCCGTCGGCCACCAAGTTCCCGCAGAGCTTCGAAGGACACTTCTTCGCCGGCGAGTTCGGCCGCGGCTGGATCAAGCCGATCCACGTCGCCTCCGACGGCTCGCCCGGCGAGATCAACACCTTCCCCTGGGTCGGCAAACAGGTCATGGACCAGGCCTTCGGTCCGGACGGCTCCCTGTACGTCCTCGACTACGGCACCGGCTACTTCCACGGCGACGTCAACTCGGCCCTCTACAGATTCGACTACATCGCGGGCGGCAACCGCGCTCCCGTCGCGGTCGCGAGCGCCACGCCGACCTCCGGTCAGGTGCCTCTGACCGTGGCGTTCTCCTCGGCGGGCACGAGCGATCCCGACGGCGACGCGATCACGTACGCGTGGACGTTCGGCGACGGCGGAACCTCGACGGCGGCCAACCCGACGCACACCTACACCGCGAACGGCACCTACACGGCAACCCTGACGGTACGCGACTCCGAGGGGGCCACAGGCAGCGCGAACGCGATGGTGGGCGTGGGCAACACCGCCCCGTCGGTCACCGTGGCCAAACCCGCGAACGGGCAGCTGTTCGCCTTCGGCGACGTGGTCCCGTTCCAGATCTCGGCCTCCGACCCCGAGGACGGCGCGATCGACTGCGCCCGCGCGAAAATGACGTACGTGCTCGGGCACGACAGCCACGGCCACCAGATCACCTCGCAGACCGGCTGCTCGGGGGCGATCCTCGTCCCCGAGGACGGCGAGCACGACGAGGCCGCCAACATCTTCGCGGTCTTCGACGCCCAGTACGCCGACAGCGCCGGCCTCACGACCCACAAGCAGGTCATCCTCCAGCCCAAGCACCGGCAGGCCGAGCACTACAAATCGTCCTCCGGCGTCTCGGTGATCACCAAGTCCGGCGCGGAGGGTGGCGCGACCGTCGGCGATGTCCACAACGGCGACTGGATCTCCTTCGACCCTTACAAGATCAACGATGTGAAGACGTTCTCCGCCCGCGTCTCCTCTGGCGGTCTGGGCGGCACGCTGCAGATCCGGGCGGGTTCCGCGACCGGCTCGGTGCTCGGCTCGGCCACGGTGCCGGTGACCGGCGGCTGGGCGAACTTCGTCCAGGTGACCGGCGCGATCTCCAGCCCTCCTGCGGGGACCACCTCCCTCTACCTCACCTTCGCCGGCGGCTCCGGCGGAGCGCTGTTCGACGTGGACGCCTTCACCCTCACCACGGGCGGCCCGGTGGTGGGGCTGGCGGGCAAGTGCCTGGACGTGCGCGGGGGCGCGAGCGCTGACGGTACGCAGGTGCAACTGCACACCTGCAACGGCAGCGCGGCGCAGATGTGGACCCGGGACGGCAGCACCCTGCGCGCGCTGGGCAAGTGCCTGGACGTGGCAGGGGCTGCCAGCGCCGACGGTACGAAGATCCAGCTCTACACGTGCAACGGAACCGGCGCGCAGGTGTGGTCCCCGCAAGCCGGCGGTACCGTCGTCAACCCCGCCTCCGGCAAATGCCTGGACGTCAGCGGCGCGAACCCGGCCGACAGCACCCCCGTACACCTGTGGACCTGCCACACCGGCGCCAACCAGAAATGGACCCTCACCTAGCGACCCGGCGGGGACGCGTCCGGCGTCCCCGCTCCCCCCAGGGAGCGTGACATGCCCACAATTCTCCGCACAGCCGTCGTCGTCGCAGTGGTGCTCGGATGCTCCGTTCCCGTGAGCCCGGCAGCCGCCGCCGACATCCCCTTCGACGTGCTCGTGTTCTCCAAGACGGCGGGCTTCAGGCACGACGCCATCCCGGCGGGCGTCCAGGCGATCCGCGACCTGGGCGCGGCGAACGGCTTCTCGGTCACCGCCACCGAGGACGCCGGGGCCTTCACCGCCTCGAACCTCGCCGGGTACGAGGCGGTGGTCTTCCTCAACACCACCGGAGACGTGCTCGACAACACCCAGCAGGGCGCCTTCGAGAGCTACATCCGCGCGGGCGGCGGCTTCGCCGGGGTGCACGCCGCCGCCGACACCGAGTACGGCTGGCCCTTCTACGGCGAGCTCGTCGGCGCCTACTTCGCCTCCCACCCCGCCATCCAGCAGGCCGCCGTCAAGGTGGAGAACCGGGGGCACGCGGCCACCGCCGCGCTGCCGCAGACCTGGACCCGCACCGACGAGTGGTACAACTACCGCACCAACCCGCGATCCACCGCGCGCGTGCTCGCCACCCTCGACGAGTCGTCGTACACGGGCGGCGGCATGGGAGCCGACCATCCGCACATCTGGTGCAAGACCTACCAGGGCGGACGCTCGTTCTACACCGGCGGCGGGCACACCGCGGCCTCCTACACCGACCCCGCCTTCCGCGGCCACCTTCTCGGCGGCATCCGGTACGCGGCCGGCAGTGCCAAGGCCGACTGCCGGCCGGAGTCCGGGTACACCTCCCTCTACAACGGCTCCACCTCCGGCTGGTCGCAGGCCGGGCCGGGCTCCTTCGCCGACGCCGACGCCACGCTGACCTCGACGGGCGGCCTCGGCCTGCTCTGGTACGGCGCGAAGCAGTTCTCGTCGTACTCGCTGAAGCTCGACTGGCGGATGGCGGGCGACGACAACTCCGGCGTTTTCATCGGCTTCCCGCCATCGAGCGACCCCTGGTCGGCCGTGAACAACGGCTACGAGATCCAGATCGACGCGACCGACACTCCCGACCGCACCACCGGCTCCGTCTACGGCTTCAAGGGGCCCGACGCCGCCGCCAGGGACGCGGCACTGAACCCGCCGGGGGAGTGGAACGCTTACGAGCTCCTCGTCGAGGGCGAACGGCTCCAGGTCTTCCTCAACGGAACGAAGATCAACGACTTCACCAACACCGATCCGACGCGCGGCCTGGCCGGGCACATCGGCATCCAGAACCACGGTGACGGCGACGAGGTGTCGTTCCGCAACATCAGGATCAAGGAGTCGGCCACCACCGGCACCGTGCAGGCGGAGTCGTACTCGGCGCAGAGCGGGGTGGCGCCGTTCACCAAGGCAGGGGCGCACAACGGGCAGACCCTCGGCCACATCGACCCGGGTGACTGGGCCGCCTACAACGGGCTCCCGCTGAACGGCGCGACCGCGTTCCGGGCGCGCGTGGTCTCGGGCGGGCCGGGCGGCACGATCCAGATCCGTACGGGATCACCGACCGGCCCGGTCCTGGGCTCGGTGGCGGTGCCGAACACCGGAAGCTGGACGACCTTCGCGGACGTCTCGACGAGCCTGTCGAACGTTCCGGCCGGTACCGCCAACGTCCATCTGACCTTCACGGGGACCGGCTCCGGGTTGTTCGACGTCGACGACTTCACCTTTGCCAGATCCTCGGGCTCCGGCCCGGTGGTGGGGCTGGCGGGCAAGTGCCTGGACGTGCGCGGGGGCGCGAGCGCTGACGGTACGCAGGTGCAACTGCACACCTGCAACGGCAGCGCGGCGCAGATGTGGACCCGGGACGGCAGCACCCTGCGCGCGCTGGGCAAGTGCCTGGACGTGGCAGGGGCTGCCACCGCCGACGGTACGAAGATCCAGCTCTACACGTGCAACGGAACCGGCGCGCAGGTGTGGTCCCCGCAAGCCGGCGGTACCGTCGTCAACCCCGCCTCCGGCAAATGCCTGGACGTCAGCGGCGCGAACCCGGCCGACAGCACCCCCGTGCACCTGTGGACCTGCCACACCGGCGCCAACCAGAAATGGACCCTCACCTAGCCGGCATCCCGCTGGTCCAGCCAATCGAGAATGGCCCGGTTCGTTTCTTCCGGCTTTTCCTGCTGGATCCAATGACCGCAATCCAGGCTGACTACCTCCACATTCGGCACGAATTCCGTCAGTCTTTCAGACCTCGAGACCATATCGCGGTCGCCGTAGATCATGAGGGTGGGCTGCTGGATGATCGGGTCCACGTCCGCCAGCAAGCGCCAGTTGCGGTCCAAGTTTCTGTACCAGTTCACACTGCCCGTGAACCCCGACGATTCGAAAGCGGAGACGAGAACAGCCAGCTCGGCGTCGCTCATGACGGGATCGCCGAGCGGCGTTTCCGTTCTGGCGAGGTCGATCAGCGCCATTCCCGGCTGAGGCTCCCTGGGGGGCTCGTTCTTCCGGTACAGGTTGCGAAGGAACTGGAAGGTGTTCTCTTCGAACACGGCGTCCGCGACGCCTGGCTGCCTATTGAAGTGGACGAAATAGAAGTCGCCGCCAAGCACGTCCTCCATGAATTCGACCCAGGGCTTTTCCCCGCGCTCCTGGTAAGGCAGGCTCAGGTTGATCACTTTGTTCACACGGCTCGGGTGCAGCAGGGTCAGTCCCCAGACCACCATTGCGCCCCAGTCATGACCGACGAAGGTGGCGTCTTCGTACCCGTAGTGGTCGAGGAGCGCGACGAGGTCACCCGACAGGTGTTCGATGTCATAGTCCGTTACTTCGGTCGGACGTGATGAGTTGCCGTAACCCCGCTGGTTCGGTGCGATGACGTGGTAGCCGGCTGCGGCGAGGGCAGGCACCTGGTGGCGCCAGGAGAAGGCGTGCTCCGGCCAGCCGTGGCAGAGCACGACGGGCTTTCCCAGGTTTTCCCGGCCCGCTTCGAAGACTTCAAGTTCCACCCCGTTGACCGGAACAAGGGTGGGCTCGGGAAAATCAGTTGGATTGGGCATTGTGTTTCCTCTGTCTTTCGGGCTGATCGGGCGGCGAAGGTTCCCGAAGATGGCGTCGGCGCACCCCTGAAGGGCCGGGGGTGTTCGCCGGCGGCAGACCTCGCCGGTTGAGGTCATGTCGCCATCCTGTCGCCCGAAACCGGTCACCCTGCGACCGGTTTCATGTGAGAGTTTGTCGGCGTGCGAACCGACCGGCTGGTGGCCGTCCTCCTGTTGCTGCAGCGGCGCGAGCAGGTGACGGCAGCAGAGGTCGCCCGGGAACTGGAGGTCTCCGAGCGCACCGCCCGCCGCGACCTCGACGCCCTGGCCATGGCCGGGGTGCCGGTGTACTCCATGCAGGGCCGAGGGGGCGGCTGGCGCCTCGTGGGCGGCGCCCGCACCGACCTGTCAGGGCTGACCGCGAGTGAGGCCCGCGCCCTGTTCCTGGTTGTCGGCCCGGCCTCGGCTGCGACGCCGGCCGTGAAAGCAGCTCTGCGCAAGCTCGTCCACGCCCTGCCGGAGCCCTTCCGGGTGCAGGCCGAGGCAGCGGCGTCGTCGTTGGTCATGGACCCGCAACGATGGGGGTCGAGTCCCGTCGAGCACCGGCCACCTCGCTTCCTCGACGAACTCCAGGACGCGGTGATCCGCGGCGTCCAGGTGCGGCTCGGCTACGTCGACGGCAAAGGCGCCGAAACCGAGAGAACCGTCCACCCGCTGGGCATCGTCGCCAAAGGTCCGTCGTGGTACCTCGTCTCCAACACCGAGGCCGGCCGGCGGATCTTCCGGATCGACCGCGTGTCGTCCGCCGGCCCGACCGACGATCCCGTGCACCGGCCCGAGGACTTCGACCTGGCCGAGACCTGGCGCGAGATCGCCGACGAGGTCGACCGCAGGCGAACGCCCCTCGAGATCCAGGCGATATGCACGCCCCACGGGATAGGCCTGCTCCGAATGATGCTCGGCGATCGGCTCGACGTGGGAGGTTCCACGACCGACGGCCGCATCGAGGTCGTGATCCGCGGCCACAACGAGTACATGCTCGCCGGTGAGCTCGCCTGGCTGGTCGAATGGCTCGAGGTGACTGGCCCTCGGGGCGTGCGAGACCACCTGGCCTCGATCGGCAACGCGCTCGTCGAACGATACGGCTGACCGCGCACCAGCGGAGATCTGCACGCTTCTTGAAGCGGACGAGACGGAGTTTCGAGAACAGATCTGCTCGAAGTCCGTTCCGGCAGACACCCGGTCACGACGTCCGCGGGTTCGCCGGCCTGGCGCGGGCCTGATCGACCAGCCGGGCCACCGGCTGCCGATCCGAATCCGTCGATGCCTGGATCACAGTACTCATCAGGTGCGAGTGGCGTGGGCGGCGGCCGGCACGGTGTTGCGTCAGGCGCGGACGGCTGGTCGTGGTGCCATCAAGCCGAGTTCGTTGTTCGGGGTTCGGCTCAGTTCTGTCGCCGGTATTTGCCGGGTGCGGTGCCGTACTCGCGTTTGAAGGCGGCGGCGAAGGCGAACTCCGAGGTGTAGCCGACCCGGGTGGCCACCTCGCCGATCGAGGCGTCGGACTCGCGGAGAAGCCGGGCGGCGGTGGTCATGCGCCACCACGTCAGGTAGGTGAGGGGCGGCTGACCGATCAGGGTGGCGAAGCGCCGGGAGAACGCGGCTCTGGACAGCCCCGCCCGGGTGCCGAGTGTTTCGACCGTCCAGGGGAATGCGGGGTCACGGTGGAGGGCGTGCAATGCGGCGCTGATCGCCTTGTCGCCCAGCGCCGCGGCCCAGCCGCTGGTCGTGCCGCGTTCGGACTGTTCGTCGAACCAGGCGCGCAGGATGTAGAGCAGCAGCATGTCGAGCAGGGCGGGCACGATGGTGTCCACGCCGAGGCGGGGATTGTCGAGTTCGCCGCCGAGGAGGTCGACGGCGGCGCGTAGTTCGCGGCTGTGCCCGAGGCGGGCGGGAAGGTGGACGATCTCGGGCAGGTCTGCCAGGAGCGGATGAGCCCGGCTGGGGTCGAGCTGATATCCGCCGCAGAGAGTCACGGTGACCTCCTGCGAACCGTCCTGCCCGGTTCTCCCTACGGACGCGGAGGCATAGCGGTCCTCGAATCGAGGGTCGTTCAGCGGGTCGCAGACGGGTTCGGTCAGCGGGGTGCTCGGGCTGTCGGCGAGCGCGTAGCCGCTTCCGTGGGGCAGGAACACCACGTCGCCGACATTCAGCGCGATGGGGGCACCTCCTCCGTCCAGGGGGATCAGCCGGCATGATCCCTGCAGAACCACTTGAAAGCCGGCGGAGCCGCGCACGGTGGGGAACTGCTGCCCCCAGGGGGCGTGCCACTGAACGCGCGCCGAGCGGGGTTCTCCGGCACGTATCGCGGCGACCACATCGCTGAGTACGTCCACAGAGAGAAAGTCTACATTGTCAGCCTACGGAAGACTTACGCATATAAAATCAAGACTAATACGCATTGATGGTATCTCTTGGTCCCCATACGGTTGAGCCCACATGAAGTGATCAACCGTTGGGAGTTCTCATGCCGGGGCAACGCAGGATTCTGGTGACGGGGGCGACCGGCACGGTCGGCCGGCAGGTCGTGGCGCAGCTGTTGGAGACGGGGGCGGAGGTTCGTGCGCTGACCCGCGACTCCGAATCGGCCGGCCTTTCGGACGGCGTCGAGGTTGTGCGGGGTGACCTGACGGATCCGGACTCCCTGCAGGCGTCCCTGAAGGGAGTCGAGGCCGTGTTCCTGATCTGGCCGTTCGCTACGGCCGAGGGGATGCCCGCAGTCCTGGAGGTGGTCGCGGCGCAGGCCCGTCGCATCGTCTACCTGTCCTCGGCGGCCGTACGCGGTCACGAACGTCAGGCCGAGCAACTGATCGGGCGATCCGGGCTGGAGTGGACGTTCCTGCGCCCGCACGCCTTCGCGGCCAACGCCCTGCGGTGGGCCGAGCAGATCCGTACCGAGGCGGTCGTGCGTGAGCCGTACGGCGCGGCCGCCATGCCCCCGCTGCACGAGCGGGACCTCGCTGCGGTCGCGGTGCACGCACTCGTCGGCGACGGGCACATCGGCGCGACCTATGAGCTGACCGGGCCCGAGATCCTCACCCAGGCCGAACAGGTGAGCATCATCGGTGAGGTGATCGGCCGCCCGGTGCGCTGGGAGGAGACCTCGTCGCAGACCGCGCGGCAGCAGATGCTCGCCCGGGGCTGGCCACCCGCGGCCGTGGACGGCATCCTTCGGGCTCAGGCCGAGATGGTGATCGAGCCGAGAGCGACCACGGCCACGGTGGGAGAGGTGACCGGAGCCCGGGCGCGCACGTTCCGCACCTGGGCGAGCGACCACGCGGGCGAGTTCCGCGCCACCTGAAGGGCGCCCACATCCCCCGTATGGTGATGCGTCCGTCCTTCGATACGAAGAAGTATCGCGGCCCGCCCGGGGCCGGCCGAGGACGGCGATGACAGGCCCGCGGCGGCCTGCTCGCCGGCGAACAGGTCAAGCTCGTGGTGGATGCGGGCGGGCTCGACGTTGCGACGTGGCCGATGTGGAGGCGATGATCGCTGCTCGGCGTGAGGCCGAGCGGCGCGGCGGATCTCCGGGCACAGCCGCGACCACCCGCCGGGATGGTCCTGCTCGGCGGCCGGAAACGTCAGTGGCCTGCGACCTGTACTGACAGTGGCGGCGACCCGGGAGTGCCAGGAGCTGGCTCATTTCCGAGAACACGCAGAGCCCCGCGGCTACGCAGAGCTGAATCGCGTTCGGCTGCAGCGACCCGGGCGGCGGCTCCGATGTCCAGTCGCTCATCGGCCTGCACTAGCCGCGCGATGACCGGCACGGTGTTGCCGCCGGCCGAGGCCAGCAGGATCATCGCCCGCCGATAGCGCACCGTGCTCATCGTGCCGCGCCGCACGATCCGCTGCAGCTTCTGCCCTTCTTGGTCTGTGAGCCTGCGGACCTTGACCGGTTGCGTCACCTGGCCTCCCGACTGCCGATCGAACGTGATCAGCACCATCCAACCGGCAGGACCGTCTTACGCGCCAACCCGGTGATCGTTTCCGATCACAGCACTAGCGAGCGTCACCCCTCCGCACGGCCGGGCCCTGCCCCCGGCCGGCCCTGGTCAGCCGGCGGCAGCGCTCCGCAGCCAGCGGTCGTGGAGCACGGCGAACGGGCCGCCCGCCGCCAGCAGTTCGGCGGGCGGGTCCGCCTGCGCCACCCGGCCGCCGTCGATCACCGCCACCTGGTCGGCCTCGGTGACCGTGGTCAGCCGGTGCGCGATGACCACGACCGTACGGCCGCGCCGCAGCCTGCGCAGCGCCTCCTGGACCCGTTCCTCGGACTCCTCGTCCAGGTGGCCGGTGGCCTCGTCGAGAACCAGCACCCCGGGGGCGTCGATCCACAGGCGGGCGAAGGCGAGCAACTGGCGCTCGCCCATGGCCAGCTGCTCGCCGCGCTCGCCGACCGGCGTGTCCAGGCCGCCGTCCAGGCGCCGGAATGCCGGTTCCGCGCCGATGGCCGCCAGCGCGGCCTCGGCCCGGGCCCGGTCATGGCCGGGTTTGCCGAGGAGCAGGTTGTCCAGCACCGTGCCGGCGAACAGGAACGGCTCCTGCGGGACGTAGGCGACCGCGCGGCGCAGCTCGTCCTCGCTGGTCGCGCGCAGGTCGACGCCGCCGAGGGTGATCTGACCCGCGTCCGGGTCGTAGCAGCGGGTGAGCAGCTTGGCGATGGTGGACTTGCCCGCGCCGGTCGCCCCCACCAGCGCCAGCGTGTGACCGGCGGGGACGACGAGGTCCACGCCGCGCAGGGCTTCGGGGCCCGGCTCGCCGTCCGCCCGGGGGTAGGCGAAGCGCACGCCGGACATCCGCAGTTCCGCACCGGCGGCGGGCAGTGGCACCGGTGCCGGCGGGTCCTGCACCGACGGCCGTTGCGCGAGCACGCCGGCGACCCGCGCGGCCCCCGCCGTCCCGGACTGCACGCTGTCGAACAGCTCGCTGAGCTGGAACACCGGGTCGAACAGCAGCCGCAGGTAGATGAGGAACGCGGCCAGCGTGCCGATCTCCAGCGCGCCGTCGATCACCCGGTGGCCGCCGACGGCCAGGGCGATGGCGGTGGCGGCGGCCCCGCCGAACTCCACGGCGGGGAAGAACATCGAGGCCAGGTCGATCGGCCGGCGATTGGCGACCCGCTCCTCGCCGTAGCGGCCGGCCAGCCGCCCCAGCGTGACCTCCTCGCGCCGGAACGCCTGCAGGACCGCCACCGCCGCGACGCTCTCCCTCGCCTCGGCCGAGGCGGCGGCCGACGCTTCCCGTACCCGCCGCCACGCCGTCGCCGAACGCCGCCTGAACCAGGCGACCAGCACCGCCAGGAACGGCGCGACCGCCAGCACCGCCAGCGCCAGCCGCCAGTCCAGCACCACCAGGACGACGGCGACCCCCGCCATCGTCACCAGGCTGGTCACCAGGTTCACCAGGGCCTCGGCGACGAGCGGCTGCATCGAGGCGACGTCGCCGGTGATGCGCGCCACCACGCCGCCGACCCGTTCGCGCTCGTGGAAGTCCAGCGACAACCGCTGCAGATGGGCGAAGAGCCGGGAGCGCACCGCGTGCAGCATCCGCTGGGCCACCCGGGCCAGCGCCAGCGTCTCGATCCGCGCGGCCGCCGCCTGCACGGCGATCACGGCGGCGCAGCCGAGCACCGCCCAGCTGAGCGCGTCCGGGTCGCCGGGCACCACCCCTTCGTCGATGCCGACCTTCACCAGGTACGGCAGGCTCAGCCCGGCGGCCGTCCGCGCCAGTACGGCTGCGCAGCCGGCGGCGAGCGCCCGCCGGTGGACGGCGAGCATCGGCCGCAGCCATGCCGCCGGTGACGGATCGTTCATCGTGCACCCTCCACGATCGTCGTGACCAACTCGTCCCCGGCGCCGGCGGCCGGGGCGTCGCCGAGGCGGATCACGCGGCCGGCGAACCGGCGCGCCGTGCCGTCACCGGTGGCCAGCACGGTGGCGCCGCCGAGCGCGGCGGGCAGCCGCTCCAGCACGGCCGCCTCGGTCGCCGCGTCCACCTGGGACAGCGCGTCGTCCAGGAGCAGGACGCGCGGGCGCAGCAGCAGGGCGCGGGCGATGGCCACGCGCTGGCGCTGCCCGCCCGACAGGCTGTGCCCCTGCTCGCCGAGCACCGCGTCCAAGCCGCCCGGCAGGGCCTCCAGCAGATCGAGTGCCGCGGCGGCGTGCAGCGCGGCGCGGATCTCGTCGTCGCCGGCGCCGGGGCGGCCGAGCGCGACGTTCTCCCTGAGCGTGCCGGACAGCAGCACCGGCTCCTGGGTGACGAGCGCGACCTGGGAACGCAGCGAGCCGAGCGTGAGGTCGGCGAGGTCGTGCCCGTCCAGCAGGATCCGTCCCGACGTGGGCGCGGCCAGGCGGGGGAGGAGCGCCAGCAGCGTCGACTTGCCCGTCCCGCTGGAGCCGGTGAAGGTGACGCGCTCGCCGGGCGCCACGCTCACGTCGATCCGTTCCAGCACCGGCCGCCGTGCCCCCGCGTGGTGGACGCTCACGTCCTCGAACGTGATGTGCGCGCCGCGCGGCAGCGCGGGCAGCGGTACGGCGGCGGCCTGGTCGGCGATGGCCGGCGGCCGGTCCAGCACCTCGAAGACGCGTTCGGCGGCGGCAGTCGCCCGCCGGGTGATGGCCGACAGGGAGCTGAGCGCGTGCAGCGGACCGGTGAGCAACAGCAGGTAGGCGGTGAAGGAGACCAGGGTGCCCAGCGTCAGTTCGCCCTGGATGACCAGCCGGCCGCCGTACCACAGGATCGCGGCCTGGCCCACGGCGGGCAGCGCGCCGAGCAGCGGACCGTAACGGGCGCGCACGCGGGCCATGGCCAGGTTCTCCGCCATCAGGCCCGCGCTGACGTCGTCGAAGCGGGCCTGGCGCTGCCGCCGCAGGCCGAGCGCCTTGATGGCGCGGATCCCCGCGGCGCTCTCCTCCGCCTCCGCGGCCAGCTCGCCCTCCTTGCGCTGCAGGCCGCGGAACATCCCGCCCAGCGTCCTGTCGTAACGCACCGCGGCCGGCGCGAACAGCGGCAGGATCGCCACCGCGGCCACGGTGAGCTCGGGGGACAGGACGACCATCTGGGTCAGGGCGGCGACGGCGGTGAGCGCGTTCAGGATGGCGAAGATGAACCCGTAGGAGAGGAAGAACCGGATCGCGGCCATGTCGGAGCCGAGCCGGGAGAGCACCTGCCCGGTGGCGACGCCGTCGTGCCAGGCGGGTTCGAGCTCCAGGAGCCGGCGGGCGAGCCGCGACCGCAGGCCGTACTCGACGTCGAGCGCGACGTGGCCGCCGACGGCGCGCCGCACCGAGCCGCAGACCCACCGGATCACGGCCAGCGCCAGCAGCGCCGCGACGCCGACGGCGACCAGGCCGGGCCTGCCCGGCACGATCGCGTCGTCGATCACCGCCCTGATGGCCAGCGGCAGCAGCGCAGAAGCCACGATCATGACCACGCCGAGCCCGAAGGACACGCTGGTACGCGCCCAGTACGGCCGCAGCAGCCCGAGCAGCCGAGGCAGCGTGCGCGGGGCGGGCCCGGCGGGCCGGTCAGCCGGCATCGGCGGTGACGAGCGAGGCGACCGGCCGTCCCGCGCGCTCGGCGACGAAGTCCAGCAGCGACAGGCCGTGCGGGTAGGCGCCCCGCCCGGTCACGAAGATCTCCGTGAAGAGGTCGAACACCAGCAGCTCCAGGTTGCTGTCGAAGCAGAAGCCGAACTCGTGCTTCTCGCGGTAGCCGGCCGGCAGCGACCGTTCGCACAGCCGTTCCAGCCGGCCGCGCAGCCGCATCCCCGACGACGGCGCGCCGATCTTGCGGCGCAGGACGCTGTCGGCCAGCGGTCCGTCGCCGCCGCACAACCGCAGGGCGGCCCGCCGAAGCAGGTGCTTCTGGAACCCGAAACGCGCGTCCACCTTGTACGCGGCCGGCAGCGAGGTGACGAACCGCACGAGGGAGTCGTCCATGAACGGCACCCGCATCTCCAGACCGGCCGCCATCGACGACTTGTCCAGCGGCTCCAGGTGCAGCCGGACGAGCTGATCGCGCATGTTGTCGGCGAGGACCCGCTCCAGGTAGCCGCTGAACGGATGCTCGCCCGACAGGCCGTCGAGGATCTCCCGCGCCCGCGGGCTCGGCAACGCGGCCAGCCGCCGCAGCTTCGGCAACTGCGCGGCGACGTAGCGGGCACGGGTGCCCCGGTCGAGGTATTCCGCGTATCCGCCGAACAGCTCGTCGGCGCCCTCGCCGTTCAGGCACACCTTCAGGTCGTGGGCGATCAGCCCGGCCAGGTGGTACAGCGGCAGCCCGCCCAGGCCGATCGGCGCCTCGGCCGACCACAGGTAGGCGGGCACGGTCTCCAGGTAGGTGTCGAAGTCCAGCACGCTCACCCGGTGCGGCAGTCCCATCGAGGCGGCGAGGCCGCGGGCCTGCACCAGGTCGGGGTGCCCGTCGGAGTCGGCGACGCTGTACACGCGGAACGGCCCGCCCCGCTCCCGGCGCATCAGCGTGGCCAGCACGGCGGAGTCGAGCCCGCCCGACAGCGTGAGCCCGACCTCGACGTCGGCCACCAGATGCGAGCGGACGGCGTGGCGCAGGCGGCCGATCAGCAGGTCCACCGCTTCGTCGAAGGAGGCGGGGGCCGCCGCCGCCTCCTCGCCGCCGCCGAAGGGGAGCGGGGTGCCGGGCCCGGCGGCGGAGACGGTCATCGTGTGGCCGGGCGGCACGCTGCGGATGTGCCGGAAGTAGGTGTGGTCACCTGCCGGGTGGCCCAGGACCAGGGTGTCGGCGAACGCCTGCGGGTCCAGTCCGGCGTCGAGCCCGGGGGCGCGCAGCAGCGCCTTGATCTCCGAGGCGAACAGCAGCTCCCCGGTGGGCAGGCGGGCGTGGTACAGGGGTTTGATGCCCAGCGGGTCGCGGGCCAGGAGCACCCGGTCGCCGTCCGCGATGGCGAAGGCGTACATGCCGCGCAGATGCTCGGCGCACCGGTCGCCGTACTCTTCGTACAGGTGCAGGATGACCTCGCTGTCGGAGCCCGTGGCGAAGGTGTGGCCGCGTGCCCGCAGGCTCTCGCGCAGCTCGCGGTGGTTGTAGATCTCGCCGTTGGCGACCAGGCGCAGCCGCCCGTCGGCCGACTCGATGGGCTGACGGCCACGCTCGACGTCGATGACGCTCAGCCGCCGCGAACCCAGCCCGACGTCACCGGACAGGTGCGTGCCCGAGTCGTCCGGCCCCCGGTGGGCCAGCGTCCGCGTCATCTCCGTCACCAGGGGCGCGCTCCCTCCGGCCACACCTTCGCCGATCACAGCCACGATTCCGCACACTTCAGCCGTTCCTTCCGTCGCTCGCCGCGGCCCCGTCGTACTCCGTGGACGCGTCGTCCATTCGGGGGCGCAGGCCGATCGCGCCGTGGTCTCTGAGCAGCAGCAACATGTCCAGGGCGGCCTGCCGCGCCGGCGGGCTGAGCGCGCCGGGGCCCGACGCGCCCGCCACGGCCGCGCACACCTCGGCGACGGTACGACGCCCGTCGCTTGCCTCCAGGAGCGCGGCCGTGGCGGCGTTCACCCGCATCCGGCGGACGAACACCGCGCCCGGCCGCTTGACGAACAGCAGAAGCTGCGGCCGCTCCAGCCGGGTCACCCCGGCGGGGATCTCGCCGTCCTCCAGCCGGGGCACCAGCTCCGCGAGATCGTGGAAGAACGGGACGATCCTGGTGTTGGCGGCGGTGACCGGGACGAGGCCCGGCAAATCTTCGGCGGAGGGCGCGGCGATACCGTCGTTGAGCAGGGCGATCGTCGCCGCCCCCGCCCACGCCTCGCCGCTGGTGCTGAGGTCGAGCAGCACCCGTTCGTAGGCGACGACGTCCTCGGCCCAGACCGGCTCCAGCGTGCCCTCCCGCAGCAGCCGCACGGCGAACTCGCACAGCCGCTCGGCCTCCACGATCATCGCCCCGAGGGATTCCGGCACGGGCGGGAACTCGGCGCAGAACCGGTCCACGTGGTCGTGCAACTGGTGGTGCAGCAGCAGCGAGGTCAGCGGCAGCGCGCCGAGCGCCAGCTCCAGCCTGCTGTTGGCGAGCAGCTCCGCCTGCAGGGCGAGCCGTCCCCGGTCCAGGCCGCGCAGGCTCGCCAGCTCGGCCTCGGTGAGCCGGTACGGCTCGGTCGCCGCCGGGTCGCCGTCCAGGAACATGCGCTGGAACGCCTTGTCGGTCAGCATCCTGCCGAAGGCCCGCTGCATGTCCAGGATGCTCATGCGGAGGTCCCGCCGGGGACCGGCCGTTCCCGGCGCATCAGGTCCCTGGCCCGCCGTACGTGGTCCACGATCTCGCCGAACTCCGGCCAGCCCTGGTCCCACTCCAGCAGCACGGCCTTGACCGGCGCCCGGTCGAGCACGTGGCCGAGCAGCTTCCAGACCTCCTCGTCCACCGGCTCGCTGTGCGTGTCGACGAGCATGCCGCCGATCTCCTTGCCGCCGGCGATGTGGATCTGCACCGTGCGTTCCAGCGGGATGGCGTCCAGGAACTCGTACGGGTCGAAGCCCAGGTTGATGGAGTTGACCCAGACGTTGTTCACGTCCAGCAGCAGGCCGGCACCGGTCTCCTCCAGCACGCGGGTGGTGAACTCCGCCTCGCTCATCTCCCCGCCGGGCAGCTCGGCGTAGTACGTGATGTTCTCCAGCAGGAACGGCGCGTCGATCCTGGTGGTGACCTCCTTGACGTTGCGGCAGACGATCCGCAGGCTCTCCTCGGTGAACCACAGCGGGGTGAGCTGGTCGATGTTGGTCTCCGGCGTCTTGGTGAAGCTCAGGTGGTCGCTGAACCAGGGCGCGCCGGTCCGCTCCACCAGGGCGGCCAGCCGCGACAGGTAGTTCGGATCGGGCAGCACGTCGGTGCCGATCGACAGGCCGACGCCGTGCGGGATCAGCGGGAAGCTCTCCCGCAGCGCGAGCAGGCGGTCCACCTTGTCGGGGGCCGCGTACAGGTACTGGTCGGAGATGATCTCAAGGAAGTCGATCTCATCGGCGGCGGCCATCGTCTGCTCGTGCAGCGGCATGCGGTAGCCGAGCCCGGCCCCGAGCTCCGGTAGTTCGTCGAACATGCGTGACTCCTCATGGTGGACGGGGATGTGACAGCCGCCCGCCCGGCGTACCCGGTACGCCGGGCGGGCGGCAGGCCGTGCGCGGCGCCTAGTGGGCGCAGCCGGAGCAGCCGCTGTGTGCGCAGCCCGAGCAGCTGCCGCAACCGCTGCAGGACACCTGCGGCTGAGCCATCACGATCTTCGACTCGAGCTGCTCGAGCTCGAACTCCAGCGCGGCCCCGGTGAGGGCGAGGCCCTCCATGGTCATGGTGCTCATCGTGACTCTCCTCTTCGTGAGGTGGGTTTCCCGGACGGAAGACCCGTCCGGGAGCCGGCCGGGCTGTCCCCGGCCGGAGCCTGGGTGGCGCGGGCCGCTAGGCCTTGCAGCTGGAACAGCCCGCGCAGGAGACCTCCGGCTCGGCCGCGGCGAACCGGGTGGCGAGCTGCTCCAGCTCGAACTCCAGGCCCGCGAGCGCGGGTGACTGCGTGGTGGTCATCGGTGTCTTCCTTTCTCTCCGCCGGGCGCGCCGGACACGGGCGGGCGCCCCGCCGTACGCGCTCCGAGGCATGGGGGCACGGCCGGGCTCGATCGGCGTGGCGAGAGCCCGGCTCCGTGCGACGGCGCCGGTCAGTCCTGCGGCGCGGGCGGCCGGGTGAACACCAGCACCCCGGCCCGATACAGCTTGGCCAGCGTGGCCAGCAGCCGGGGCGTCAGCTCCGCCGGCTCCACCCCGCCGCGCCGGGCCAGGCGCTCCACCAGCGCGGCGGTCGGCACGCCGCCGTCGCAGGCGTCCAGCAGCATGGCGGTCGCCTCGTTCATGCGCAGCTCGGTGGTGGCGAGGTTGGCCAGGCGGGCGAAGCACACCACGACGCGGCCGCGACCGGGTGCTGCGTAGGCGTCGCCCGTCCGGCAGAAGCGCCGCACGGTCTCCCCGTCGAAGTGTTCGAGGCGGATCTCGGCCCTCAGCAGCGGATGCAGCGGGCCCACCGACTCGGCGGTGATGGGCAGGCCGGCGAGCGCGTCCGGGGCAGGGGACAGGACGGGGCCGGGACGGGTCTCGCCGGCCCGCAGCGCCCACAGCCGGGCCCGCTGGTAGCGGACCAGCTCGCGCACCTGGCGCAGCGCCGGACCGTCGTACCGCTTGTCCAGGTGCTCGCAGTACGCGTCCAGCACGGCCAGATCGTGACCGTCGGCGTGTCCGGCGGCGCCGTCCGGGGCGGGGCCGCAGCCGGGGTGGTCCGCGGTGAAGCCGGCGGTCAGCTCGTCCAGCGCGTCGCCGAGGACCTCGCGGGCCCACGGCAGTCGCCCCTCCACCCACTCGGCGAACGTCCCCCGCGCGGGCGGGACGGCCCGGCCGGCGGACGGCGCGCGTCCGGCGGCGTCCTCCAGCAGCGCCTCCCACGCCTCGGCGAACGGGCCCGGACCGGGGAAGTCCGCGGCCACCAGCCGCCCGCGCGCGCCGATCTCGGCGGCGGTCTGCGGCCGGTCGATCAGCCCCTGGAGCCGGTCGGCCAGGACGTCATGCTCCTTGGGGTCGGGGACCAGCACGAAGTTGTCACCGTCGCCGAGCGTGTCGCGGTAGATCTGCTTGTCGTGGATCTCGCCGGACAGCACCAGGCACGTCCCGGAGGCCAGCACCTCGCGCGGCACCACGGGCCCGTGGATGACCACGGGGAAGTCGCGTTCGAGGAAACACGTCGCGGTGCAGGCCCGGATGAAACGCGGAACCTTCCAGTGCGGCACGAACGGCAGCAGCCAGGCGCGGTCTTCCAGGCCGTGGGCGGCGACCGCGTCGCGCAACATGGCCGTACGGGAGCGGCCGGACATCAGCAGCAGGTTGAACGACCTGCCGGACGCCCGTACCCGGCCGAGCGCGGCGATCAGGTCGAGGGTGCCCTTGAACTCGCCCGGCTTGCCGTACATCCCGATGGTGGGCAGGGACGGGTCGTAGGCGGGCATCGGCGGCGCGCCGGGCAGCGAGTGTGCCAGGGCGCCGATCTCCTCGGCCGACAGCGGCACGGCGTCCGGGTGGAAGCACGGTGGCACCGCGTACGGCGGGGACATGCGGATCGCGTCGCGGGCCACTCCCATGCCGAGGAACCTGCCGACCAGGCCGGGCTTGGTGATGACGGTGTGCGCGGCGCGGAACACCTCCTGGTACGCGGTCCCGAGCTCGGGGACGCGCATGAGCCGATCCAGGTCGCTGCCGGCGTGCTGGACGAGCAGTGGCAGCCCGGTCCAGCCGCTTACCAGGTGCGCGGCCACGCCGTACGGCTCCAGGTAGGAGCCCACCACGACGTCGCAGCCGAACTCCCGCACCACCTGCAGGGCCAGCCCCGCCAGTTTGCTGACGAACGGGTTGCCCTGGGGGATGTGGTCCATGCGCCGCCCGAACCGCTCCGGCCGGAAGACCCGGACGAAACCGCCGCCGGGGAAGCGCGGCTCGTACGCGGCGGCGTCCTCGTCCCCGAGCCCCAGCCGGAACCGCTCCTCGACCTCGTCGGCGTTGGTCACCACGTAGACGTGGTGACCCCTCTCGGCCAGCAGCCGCGCCGCCCAGTAGGTCTGCGCGCTCACCCCGCCCTCGATCGGCGGGTACTTCCCGATCAGGCAGACGCTCATCGGGCCCGTGCCCGGACGCGTCTCCTCCGCGCTGATGGTCATGCTCCCCCCAGTGGACGCATACCTGTGAATCCGCCGCCCGTTCCCTGCCGGCGGCTCGGACAGGGGAGATCGTCGCGATCCCGCCTGGCAACTCACTTGGAGATCACTGCAACGCCCTTGTGAAGGCAGGCGTCATGCCTGGTCAGAGGGAGAGAACCGGCGTCCGTCCGGTCCGGGGACGGAGGTCACACCCGGTAGATCACGAAAGTCGTCGTCCCGTCGCCGTTGTGGCCGAAGGTCGCCACCCAGCCGTCGCCGGCCCCAGCATGGTCGCCCTTGGCCGATGCGATCAGCTTGCCGGTGCGCCGGTCGTGGACCAGCGTCTCCTGCTGACCCGCCAGCAGGACCCGTCGCCGCGTCAGCAGGGGCAGGCCAGGGGGACGGTCGGGCAGCGTCCAGGTACGCGCCTTGCCGTACAGCTTGAGCCCCTCGCTGGAATCCACCAGCACGTCCCGGCCGTCCAGGGTGACGACTCGGCCGGAGACCGCGCCCTTCCAGACGATCTTGCCGGTGGCGGGGTCACGGAGTGTCAGCTTGCCGTCGGCGGTCACGGCGGGAATGGCGCTGCTGCCGCTGAACCTGTCGTGGTCGCAGCCGGGGTCCCGCCAGGCAGCGCGCCAGACCCGGTCGCCGGTGCGTACGTCGCGACCGGCGGCCACGTAGTCGCACCGCTCGGCCTCGGCGTTCGCACGGCTGAGGGTCACGGCCACTGTGCGGCCCTTCAGATAGGTCCTGGACGAGTAGTCCGTCACCGCGCGCCCCGCGAAGCGGGGGATCGCGACGTGGAGCCCAAGTCGTGCCCCGGTTCTCTTGTCCAGCGCGGTCAGCCAGGAATTCCCCCTGTATCCCCGCGGCAGGGTGGTCAGCACCAGTGTCGTGGCGTCTCCGGTCACGATGGAGGGGACCTGCCCGGTGGGGACCGTCCAGCGCACCCGCCCGGTCCGCGGGTCCCGCGCGCTCAGCCGGCATTCGTCCCGTTTCCCGGTCTGGGTGCCTCGGCAGGCCGAGGTGTAGACCGTGTCGTCCAGCCCGATGTGCCCGTATGTGGCGCCCCACGAGGAGGTGGCCTTCCAGAGCGTCCGCCCCGTGGCGGGGTCGAGCGCCTCGACCACACGGGGCGCGGGCCAGATCGACGACTTGCCGACCGGCTTCTTGTACGTGACGATCAACGTATCGGAGGGCGTGCTGAGGTTCACGGTGTGGGCGGACTGGTTGTCGTCGCCTTTCCCTTCGGGGATCTCGCGCTGCCACTTCTTCTTGCCGGTGGCGCTGAAGCCGAAGAGCCTCAACTCATGGTGGATAACGAAATGTCCGGACACATTGAGGACCAGCGGCTCCCACACCGTGGTCTTGCTGCTCCCTTTCGCCTTGTGCGAAAAGAGCTGGGCCGCCGCCTTGCCCTTCGCGGCCGGTGAGAGCGTCGGAGCCGGGGTGGGCGTGGAGGCCGGTGTGGAGGCCGGAGTGGGAGTCGGGAG
>NZ_LAVL01000058.1 GCF_001083785.1 Nonomuraea sp. SBT364 | reverse complement strand
GGCCACCAGCCCACCGAGCAGCGGCAGCCCGCCCCCGGCCGCGAGGACCGTCCGGGCCGCCCCTGCCGCCCCGGAGGACGAGGACCGCCCGGCCAGGCGGCGCAGCGCGATCAGCAGGCCCGCGAAGGCCAGCGCGGGCAGCACGTCCCGCAGCCCGTCGATCCGGACCAGCAGGCACAGCCCGAACACCAGCCCGGCCAGCGCCGCCGGGAGTGCCCGGCGGCGCCGCGCCAGCGCGTCGTGCACCAGCGCCAGCCCGCCGAACAGCAGGATCACCGACGGGATCTCGCTGAAGGTGGTCCGCGACGTGTAGAGCACCGGCATGCTGACCGCGAACGCCAGCGCGGCAAGCGGCGCCCAGCGGCCGTCAACCAGCCGCGCCGCCAGCCCGCCGACCGTCAGCACCGCCAGCGCGCCCAGCACGGCGGGCGTCAGGAGCAGCCCGCCGAGCCACTCCCCCAGCGCGAACAGCATCGGCGGCCCCGGCATGAACTGCGGCACCACCGCCCCGTCGCCCGGGTAGAAGCCCACGCTGTCAAAAACGAGCGCCCGATCCGGCCCGCCGAACGCCTCCGCCCGCACGTCGATCGGCAGCGACCCGTGCCGGGCCAGCCACACGGCGTACTGCGCGTACGTCGCCGGATCGCGCCGGACGAGCAACTGCTCGCTGTGCAGGACGGCGTTGAACACCCCGGAGGCGAGCGCCACGGCGAGCACCGACGCCGCCTGCCCGGCGGTGGCGTGCACCGGCACCGGCCGGCGCGTCCCCGCCCAGCACAGCAACGCGGCGGCGGGCAGCCCGACCAGGAACGCGGGCAGCGGCCGGTAGGCCCCGGCGAGGAGCAGCCCCAGCCCGGCCAGCAGCCACCCGGCCACGGCGAGCGCGGGCAGCACGGTGACCACGGCGAGCACCCGGCCCGCCGCCGGCCTGCGCATCCGGGCGAGTTCCATCGGTCAGCGAGCGTATCCAACATCACGATGACGGCTCGCGGGCGGAAGCCCGGTAGCGTACCGGCGTGCCGGACAAGCGGGAGGTCGTACGGGTGGCGGGGCGCCTCGCGCGGCGGCACCGATGGTTCCTCGGGGTGCTGGCCGCCGGGGCGCTGCTCAGGGTGGTCGCGATGCTGGGCTACCGCCCGGCGCTGTGGTTCCCCGACTCCTACACCTACATCGTCACCGTCTTCCATCCGCGCCCCGACCTGGTGCGTCCCGCCGGTTACTCGATGTTCGTCAAGCTGCTGGAGCCGTTCCACTCCTTCGGCGTGGTGATCGCGGTGCAGCACCTGCTGGGGCTGGCGACGGGCGCGCTGGTCTACTGGGCGGCCGCGCGGCGCATCCGCCGGTGGGTGGCGGTGCTGGCCGCGGTGCCGGTGCTGCTCGACGCCTACCAGGTGGAGCTGGAGCACCTGCTGGTCTCCGACACGCTGTTCATGTTCCTCGTCGTGCTGGCCGTCACGCTGGCTCTGGCCGACCGGCCCAGGGTCGTCACGATCGGGCTGCTGCTGGCGGCCGCCACGCTCACCAGGACGGTCGGGCTGCCGCTGATCGCGCTGCTGGCCGGGTGGTTCCTGCTGCGCCGGCAGGTCCGGCCGGCCGTGGTGATGCTGGCGGCGGCGCTGGTGCCCGTCGTGGCGTACGGCGCCTGGTTCTACGCCACCTACCAGCGGGTCGGGATCGTCGGCGCGAACGGCGTCTTCCTGTACGCCAAGACGATGTCGTTCGCCGACTGCGAGCGCATGGACCCGCCGCCCGACCTGCGGGTGCTCTGCGATCCCCGGCCGCCGGAGCAGCGGCCGCCCTCGCAGGAGTACATCTGGGCCAAGGACGCGCCGCTGGTCAAGCTGCCGGGCATCACGTTCACCCGGGAGACGGACGCGCTGGCGGCCAGGTTCGCGGTGCTGGCCATCAGCGCGCAGCCGCTCGACTACGCCGGCTCGGTGCTGTCGGAGCTGGCCCGCTCGTTCGTGTGGGGCCGCCCGGTATACCCCGACCAGGAGATCTACGGCTACTACCAGTTCCCGTCGACGTCGCCGCCACCGCCGGGCCGCTACCCGGCCCGGCACGGCGCCGAGCTCGCCCGGCGCTACGAGCGGGGCGAGATCGGCACCCGCGTCGCCGAGCCGTACGCCGGCTGGATGCGCGCCTACCAGGACGTGGCCCGGCTGCCCGGCACCGCGCTCCTGGCCGTCCTGCTCGTCCCGCCCGTCGTCGCGGCGCGCAGAAGGCTGTACGGGATCCGCGCGGCGCAAGGGCCGGCCGTGTGGCCGGCACCCTGGGCGGCACCGTGGGCGGCGGCCGTTGTGCTGTTGGTCACGCCGCCCGCCGTGGCCGAGTTCGACTACCGCTACGTGCTGCCGGTGGTGCCGCTGGCCTGTCTCGCGGCGGCGCTAACCTGTAGAAATCCTCAGAGTTCCTAAAGAATATTCCCCCATATGTCCCCGTCTGAGTATGCTCTTGCCGGTAAACATCACGCCCTTGTCACGGCCGATTCGCGCAGTCATGGCACCGGGCACGCCGTACGTGACCTAGTCTCGTGGCGCAGTACGACCAAGCCAGGACGAGGCTAGGGGGCGCATGAGTGACTACAGGAGCGCGTCCACGCAGGACCGCAGGGTCGCCTCGACGCAGCCCGGAAGCCGCATGGCCCGCAGGCAGGCCGCGGCCGGCCCACCGCCGCCGCCACCGCCCGACGAGCCGCCGCGCGGGCATCGGGGCAGGGGGCGCGGCAACGGCGGCAACAAGATGCGGGTGCTCGCCTGGGTGAGCATCGCCGCCACCACGGTCATGGTGGCCGGATCCCTGACCGGCTACACCGTCTACCGCGACGCCTTCGGCAGCATCAACCAGAAGGCCGTCAAGGACGACATCCTCACCGAACGCCCCCGCGACACCGGCGCGCTCAACGTCCTGCTCGTCGGCTCCGACACCCGGGCCGGCGAGGGCAACGCCAAGTACGGCCAGGAGCTGGCCCGCACCGCCGACGCGGGCGGCAAGCGCACCGACACCATCATCGTCATGCACATCTCCCCCAACCGGGACAGCGCGCGGCTGATCAGCTTCCCGCGTGACTCGATGGTGACGATCCCCAAGTGCAAGAACGAGACCACCAAGCAGGAGATGCCGCCCCAGCGGGCGATGATCAACTCCGCTTACAACTCGGGCGGCATCGCCTGCACGATCTCGACGCTGGAGACGCTCACCGGCATCCGCATCAACCACTTCGTCGAGGTCGACTTCAGCGGCTTCAAGAACATCGTCGACGCGCTCGGCGGCATCGAGATCTGCCTGAAGTCCGGCGTCGACGACAAGGACTCCAAGCTGAAACTGCCGCCCGGCAGGAGCGTGCTCCTGGGCGAGCAGGCGCTCGGCTACGTGCGGCTGCGCAAGTACGGCGACAACAGCGACATCCAGCGCATCAAGCGTCAGCAGATCTTCCTCAGCAAGGTCGTCGCCAAGGCCACCAGCGGCGATCTGCTCACCGACCCGGGCAAGCTCACCTCGTTCGTCACGGCGGCGGCCCAATCGGTCACCATGGACCCCGAGCTGGCCAACAACCCGCAGAAGCTCATCGACATCGCGATGAGCGCCAGGGAACTGACCGCCAAGGACGTCAAGTTCACCACGATCCCGTGGGTCCCCGACCCCGAGGACGAGAACCGCGTGGTCTGGAAGCAGCCCGACGCCACCGAGCTGTTCCAGGCGATCATCAACGACACCGAGATCAAGGAGACCGAGCCCACGCCGAAGGCGTCCGCCAGCAGCAAGCCCAAGCTGGCGCTCAAGCCGGAGCAGGTCCAGGTCCAGGTGCTCAACGGCACCACCACCCCGGGCAAGGCCCGCGAGGTCGCCGACCAGCTCACCAAGCAGGGCTTCAAGGTCACCGCGCTCGGCAACTACCAGTCCCCCGGCGGCCAGAGCCTGGCCAAGACGGAGGTCCACTACCCGAAGACGGCGACCACCGGCGCCGACTACGCCGGCAAGCTGGCCGAGGAGCTCTCGCCCGAGCCCCAGCCGGAGGCGGGCAAGGTCAAGGCGACCACCACCGAGCCCTACAACGCGGCGCAGACCACCGGCGCGGCGACGACCACGGCCAAGCAGGCCCCGGTCGTCCAGCTGATCGTGGGCGCCGACTTCAAGTCGGTCAAGGTGACCAAGCTTTCGGAGAGCGTGGAGAACTCCACGATCAAGGCATCGGAGCAGAAGAACGTCTGCGTGTGAGCCTCCAAGTTCGCTGTGTACCCGGCCGGCCGGGGGACAGGACCGGCCGGACCGGGATATCGTGGATCGGGTCGGCGACTGGGCTCGCCCGCGCCGGTGAAGGTGCGTCACGCGTGTCGTCTGTCGTGTTCCCCGGCCCCGAGCGAAGCTGAGCGACTCCCCTGTGTCTGACACCAAGCACTCTCCCCCGGTCACGGCTGCGAACGACGGGCCCGCCAACACAGGCGCCAGATGGCCGCTGCCGGAGGAGTCCTTCTGGAGTGAGCGGAGCGACCCCCGCGGCGAAGGCCCTGAGGGCCGCCGGGAGGCCGCCGGGGAGCCCGCTCCGGAGGAGCAGCCGAAGCGCAAGCGCGATCCCTATCTCGACAACGTCAAGTTCATCCTGATCGCGCTGGTGCCCATCGGGCACTCGCTGGTGCCGACGCTGAGCGCCGACTCGGCCAGGGCCGCGTACATCTTCGTCTACACCTTCCACATGCCGCTGTTCGTGATCATCAGCGGCTACCTGTCCAGAAACTTCTGGAACTCCAACGCGAAGACGAACAAGCTCGTCGACACCTTCCTGGTGCCGTACGTGATCGTCGAGGTCGGCTATGCCGCGCTGCGCTTCGCGCTGGGCCAGAAGTGGAGCCTGACGATCATCGATCCGGCCTGGCTCAACTGGTATCTGCTGGCGCTGCTGTTCTGGCGGCTGTCCACACCGGTGTGGAAGCGGATGAAGTACCCGGTGCCGGTGGCGATCGCGATCTACCTGTTCGCCGGGTTCTCGGAGATCTCCGGTGACTTCAGCATGGACCGGTTCTTCGGCCTGATGCCGTTCTTCGTCATCGGGCTGGTCATGCAGCCGGAGCACTTCGAGCTGCTCAACCGCCGCTGGATCAAGATCGTGTCCGGGTTCGTGATCGCGGCCGCCGCCGCCGTGGCCATCTACATCGCGCCGAGGGCCCCGCTCGCGCCGTTCTACTACAAGAACAGCTACGAGAAGATGGACCTGTCCTGGTACATGGGGCTGGGGCTGCGCACCGGGCTGCTGCTGTGCGCGCTGGCGCTGTGCCTGGCGGTGCTGGCGCTCGTGCCGCGCCGCGAGACCTGGTACACCGACCTCGGCACCCGCACCCTCTACTGCTACCTGCTGCACGGCATCCCGGTGCTCATCGCCAAGGAGATGGGCTGGCTGGAGTTCCCGTGGCTGCACGGGCCGCTGGGCGTGATGGCGATCAGCTTCAGCTGCTTCGCGCTGGCGATCGTGCTGTGCCTGCCCGAGACGCGCACGGTCTTCAAGTGGGTGCTGGAGCCGCGCCTCACCTGGCTCTACCGGCGCCCATCCAGGTCCAGGAGTTAAGCGATAGTTTCACCCGCATTTACGCCAATGCCCTGGTAAGCATTGACCATCGACGCATGCGGGTTTGCGTTGCCACGACCGTCCACCATCCCGAGGACGCCCGGATCATGCATCGGCAGATCCGGGCGCTGCTCGACGCGGGCCACGAGGTGACCTACGTCGCGCCCTTCACGTACTACAACGTGACGCCGGCCGCCGGCCTCGCCGCGATCGACGTGCCCCGGCACGCCGCGTACGGCAGGGCGCGTACGGCGCTCCGGCGCGGCGTCAAGGGCGCGGACCTGCTGATCGCGCACGAGCACCGGCTGCTGCGCGCGCTGCCGTACCGCCGCCCGCCCGTCGTCTGGGACGTGCGCGAGGAGGCGTCCGGCGCGCGGCTCGCGCGGGCCGGACGCCGGCACCACGTCGTCACCTCCGCCGTGGTGCCCGAGGCCACCCTGGTGTCGCCCAGCCCTCCCCCTCCCGGCGACACCAGGGTGGTGCACCTCGGCCGGCTGGCCGGGGACCGGGGCGTGAGCGAGCTCATCGCGCTGGCCGAGCGGCTCGTCCCGCACGGCGTCCGGATGGACCTGATCGGCGCCGCCGCGCCGGGCGTGCGGCCGCTGCTGCGTGACGCGCAGCGGGTCGGGCTGCTCGACTGGTTCGGGTACGTGCCCAACCGGCACGCCCTGCGGATGACCGAGGGCGCCCTGGCCGGGCTGTCCCTGTCGGACGGGCCCGGCGTGACGCCGACGAAGATCCTCGACTACATGGGCCGGGGGCTGCCCGTCGTCACGACCCGGCCGGGGGCCGTGCCGGTCGAGGAGACCGGGTGCGGGCTCGTCGTGCCGCTGGACGTGGAGTCCGTCCTGGAGGCCGTGCTGGACCTCAAGGAGGATCCCGCGCGGCGGCTCGCCCTCGGCGCGCGCGGGCACGCGCGGGCGCTGGCGCGCCACCACTGGCCCGACCACGCGGGGGCGTTCGTGGCGCGGATGGAGGGCTGGGCGGGCGTGGCCGTGCGCCCCCGCCCGCTGGCCGCCGCCGCCGGGGAGAAGCCCTCTCCCGCCGTCTAGAAAGGCGTACGCCGAATGGTGCCGGCAGGCGGCTGTTGATTGACTGGGGACATGGCATCGCATCTGATCCAGGGCCGGACGGTGGGCATGCCTGTCCGGGTGCGGGACGTGGCGGTGTGCGCCGCCGCCTACGCCGTGCGGGCCGACGCGGCCCGGGCGGTCATCGCGTACGCGGGGCTGGAGGTGGCCGAGGTCTTCCCCGGCAAGGCCGTGTGCGTGCTGCTGTTCGCCGACTACCGTGACGGGGATCTCGACGCCTACCACGAGTTCGGCATGGCGTTCCTGATCCGGCGACCGGACCCGGGCGGGCAGCTCGGCCTGTTCGTGCACTGGCTGCCGGTCGACGCGCGCTTCACGCTGGAGGCCGGGCGCACGCTGTGGGGCTTCCCGAAGGAGCTGGCCGACATCGACCTGCGCCTGAGCTCCCCCTACAAGCGCTGCATCCTGCGCAGGGACGGCCGGCTGGTGCTCGACCTGCTCGTCAGGCCGGGCGTCCCGGTGCCAGGCCCCGCCTACACGCTGGACGCCTTCACGCACCGCGACGGCGTCACCCGGCGGGTCCCGTGGACGTTCCGGGCGCGGGGCGTCCGGGCCCGGCCGGGCGGGGCGCTCATCCGGCTCGGCAACCATCCCATCGCCAAGGAGCTCAGCGAGCTGGGGCTGCCCAGGCGGCCGCTGCTGACGCTGACGGTCGCGCACGCCTCGGTGAGCCTGGACGAGGCCGAGGTGGTGTCGTGACCGGCATCAGACGATCGGCGGGCGGCCCAGCTTGACCATGCGCCAGGCGGTGCGCCAGGCCATCGGCCGGCGCTCGCCCGCCGAGGTGCGCAGCCCCTCGAAGAAACCGGTGAACCAGGCCTTGATCGCCACGCCCGAGCGCCGCTCGCGGATCAGCGTCAGCACGATCCAGTCGAGCAGGTAGAGCACCGCCAGCGGCCACGGCAGGTTGCGCCGGGCCAGCCACACCCGGTTGCGCGCGTTGAGCCGGTAGAAGTCGGCATGGCGCGTCGGCGGCACCTGCGGGTGATACATGACCGTCTCGGCGTCGTACTCGATCCGGTAGCCCTCGCCCAGCAGCCGCCAGGCCAGGTCGGTCTCCTCGTGCGCGTAGAAGAACCGCTCGGGCAGCCCGCCCACCTGGAGGAAGGCCGAGCGTCTGATCGCCGAGGCGCCGCCCAGGAACGTGGTGACCGGCGAGGACCGCTCGGGGTCGCCGGCCCGCAGCCGCGGCACGTGGCGGCGCTGGCCGATGCCGCCCTCCGGGTCCATCACCCGGAAGGAGATCACGGCCAGGTCGGGCTCGGTGGCGAACCGGTCGCGCACGTGCGAGACGACCTTCTGGCTCGCATACCAGCCGTCGTCGTCGAGGAACAGCACCACATCACCGGAGCACTCCTCGACGCCGCGGTTGCGGCCTGCCGGAATTCCGGTGTTGTGGTCGAGCCGGATCGTTTTCACGGTCGCGGACGAGCCGACGGGTGGCGTCGCCGAGACGTCGGGCACGTCGGCGCCGTTGCCCACGATCACCACTTCGACGTCGCCGTCGACCTGGTTGAACGCGGACTCGACCGCCCGGTTCAGCTCCGCGACCCGGTTGCCCATGGTGAGGATGACGCACGAGATCTTCAACGAATCATCGTCCTGACGCGTTGAGAGCACGGGCGGAGCATTCTTTCATGATCACCGAGTCTGCTGGTCTGCATATTTCCTGATATTGGTGGAGCTAAGCGTATCGGAACCGATAGTGAACCCCCACCGAACCGCGGACGTCCGATCAATACGACGGACGGGGAGCTCTGCCGGTTCCGGGATGGGGTCACGCAAGCCGCCTCGACGCCATGATGCTGACCAGATGGAGCACGGTCTGGAGCGCGGCGGCGACCACGCAGGCCACGACGAGCACCCGGGTGGCGGTCAGATCTCCGGTCACCACGTCGATGACCGCGGTGGCCAGCGCGAGCAGCGACAGCTCGATCGGCTGCACGATCCGGTGGAACTGCGTCGCCGACAGGATCCGCCGCCCCAGCCCCAGCAGCCCGGAGCGGAACTGCGTGCCGGACGCGTCGCTCGCGGCCGGCAGCCCGCCCTTGGCCCGCGCCACCTCCACCAGGTCGCTCTCGGCCTTGATGAGGATCGCGCCCAGCGCGGCCGCGAACCCCATCACCGTGTACCAGTCGGGCAGCACCTGCGACGCCCGCCAGCCCAGCCCCGCCAGCAGCGCGGCCTCGGTGAAGTAGGCGCCGACCCGGTCGAGGTAGACGCCGGCCAGCGAGGTCTTGCCGGTCCAGCGGGCCAGCTCGCCGTCGGAGCAGTCGAGCAGCAGGTAGACCTGCACGAGCAGGGCGGCGAGCACGGCCGCCCACAGGCCGGGCAGGGCCAGCACCACCCCGGCCACCACCCCGGCCACCGTCATCACCCAGGTGAGCTGGTTGGGCGTGACCGGCGTCTTGCTCAGCGCCCAGGTGGCGTAGATCGACAGCCGGCGCATGTAGAGCACGCCGGCCCAGTGCTCGCCGTTACGGCGCTCCAGATGGCCCGCGGGCTGAGCGACCCGCCGCAGCTCAGCGACCGAAGGCCCGGACATAGTCCTCCACTCGATCGCGAATCTCGGACTCGGGAAGACGCAGGTGCTCCAGGATCGTGTAGCGGCCGGGCCGGGTGGCCGGGGCCAGCACCACGGCCTGGGCGAACTGCTCGTTGCTCAGCCCGATGTCGCCGGGCGAGACCGGCAGCTCGTGCCGCCGCAGGCAGTCGGTTACCTGCCGGAGCCGCGCCTCGTCCTCCCTCAGGAAGTAACAGAAGGCGGTGCCGATCCCGGCGAGCTCGCCGTGGTTGGAGGTGCCGGGGAAGAGCTGGTCCACGGCATGCATGATTTCATGGTCTCCACCGCTCGCGGGCCGAGATGAGCCCGCTACCACCATCGACATGCCTGACAAAATTAGCGATTCGGCCAGAACGGTCAGGAACGCGTCCGACTCGATGGAGTCCGTCCGGCCGATCAGGGCCTCGGCGGCGGTGCGGGCCATCGAGCACGCCAGCCCGTCGAGGGGCTCGCCGCGCTCGACGTTGCCGAGCTGCCAGTCCTCGATGGCCGACAGGTTGCTCACCACGTCGCCCACGCCCGCCCGCACCAGCGACTTCGGCGCGCTGTGCACGAAGTCCAGGTCGACCAGGATCGCCAGCGGCATCGGCACGCCGAACGTGCCCTTGCCGCCCTCGTACAGCAGCGACGCGGTCGGCGAGCAGATGCCGTCGTGGGACAGGTTGGTGGCGACCGCGACCATCGGGATGCCGGCCAGCGAGGCGGCGTACTTGGTCGTGTCGATGGTCTTGCCGCCGCCGACGCCCACCACCACCTCGTAGGCGCCCTTGCGCAGGTCGGCGCCGAGCGAGACGGCGGCGTCCACGCTGCCGTCGGAGACCCGGAACACCTCGGCCTCGTCCAGCGTCGGCGCGATCAGGCTCTCGATGTGGTCGCCCTGGCCGGGGCCGACGGCCACCGCGACCCGGCCGGAGGTGGCCACCCGGCTGTCGGCGAGCAGCGCGCCGAGCTGCGCCACGGCGCCGCGCCGGACGTCCATGGTCAGCGGCGCGGGCAGCATCCTCGCGAGAAGCGGCATCCGGCCCCCTCAGTAGCGGGTCGCGATGGAGCGGGCCTTGGCCAGGTCGTCGTGGTTGTCCACCTCGACCCAGTCGACCTCGCCGATGGGGGCGACGTGGATGTGCTCGCCCCGCTCGACCATCTCCTGGTAGCCGTCCTCGTAGTAGAGCTGCGGGTCGCGCTCGAAGGTGGACTTGAGGGCGTCGGCCAGCTTGCCGGCGGCGCCGGGACGGATGAGCGTGGCGCCGATGTACTCGCCGTAGGCGTCGGCCGGGTCCATCAGCTTGGTGATGCGGCGCAGCGAGCCCTCCGGGGAGAGCGTCACCTTCATCTCCTCGTCGGCGAGCTTCTTGACGTCGTCGACGGCCAGCAGGATCTCGCTGGTCTCCGGCGCTGCCAGCAGCGTCTTCTCGACCGACACCGGGTGCACGGTGTCGCCGTTGACCAGCAGCGCGCCCTGCTTGAAGTAATCGCGGGCGCACCACAGGGAGTAGGCGTTGTTCCACTCCTCGGCCTTGTCGTTGTGCACGAGGGTGAGCTCGACGCCGTGGCGCTCCTCGAGCTCCCGCTTGCGATCGTGTACGGCCTGCGCGGCGTAACCGATGACGACCACGACCTCGCGCAGCCCGACCTCGGCGAGGTTGCGCAGCGAGATGTCCATGATCGTGGTCTCACCGTCGACCGGCACGAGCGCCTTCGGCAGCGTGTCGGTGTACGGCCGCAGGCGACGTCCGGCTCCAGCGGCCAGCACCATTCCCAGCAACGTGCACTCCTCAGTCGAGCATGACTACTAGGCCCAAAGGTTAGTTGGCTTTGGGCCCTGTGCGGGTAATCCGCCGTTAGTCTTGCGTTCCCATATCGGCGGCTTCCACCCCGGAACGGGGCGCCGCCAGCCAGCACGTGAGACTCTCCCACCCGAACGCCCCCCACAGATAGAGCGCGAGCAGGGCGAATCCGCCGGGCACCCAGCCGGCCAGCGCGGCCAGCCCGATCAGCAGCGAGCGGCCCTCCCAGCCCAGCCCCAGGCTCGACAGCCACGGCGGCGGGTAGACGTGCTGCCGCAGCCGGTAGACCAGGTCGTAGTGGTGGAAGACGATGGCGCCGAGCAGCAGGAAGATCAGCACCGGGGGCACCGCGTGGGTGAACCCGCAGGCGGCGATGAAGGAGTACTCGATCGCCCGCAGGATGGGCGGCGCGAGCCAGTCGAGCCGGCCGTCGTGCGGATGGGAGCTGCCCGGTCCCGCCAGCAGCAGCGTCACGGCGGGCGCGAACACCGCCAGCCCGTCGGAGGCGGCCACGCCGATGAGCAGCAGCACGCCGGTGACGAACGCCCCGGCGATCAGCGGCGGCAGCGGCGGGAGCTGCCCGGCCACGAGCAGGCCCATGCCGCGCGAGAGCGGCCCGTCGTCGCGATAGGTGACGACCTTGCTGCCCGGTACCGGGGTCATGTGCACCGCGATCATTCCGCCGACCTCACCATCCGGCCGGCCAGCTGGTAGAGCGCCGCGGCGCCTCCCCAGCCGAGCAGCGCCACGAACGTCACCCGGGCGTCGAACAGCGCCGCGGTGACGGCGATCAGCGCCATCCGCTCGCCGATCGGCAGCACGAACATCTTCCTGAGCCAGTGGACGACGCTCTCGCGTTCCATCCGCTGGGCCATCTTGAGCACGCCCTGGCGGGGCTCTCGGCGGCGGCCCGCGTCGGCGGGCTCCAGCAGCGAGCGCACCGGCCTGGCCCACAGCGCGCCGACCCGGCGGGCGTCGGACACCGCCCCGGCGTAGGAGTAGTGGATGGCGTGCCGTACCGACTGCAGGATCATCGCCCCCGCCGCGAGGAACCAGATCCCGCCGGGGTTGCCGCTCGGGTACGGCTGGGCGGCGACGTAGCCGACGGCCAGGCCGACGTAGACCACGTACTCCTTGAGCCGGTCGGCCATGCCGTCGGCCCACGCGCCGAGCGGCGTGAAGCCGCGCGTGTAGCGGGCGAGCTGCCCGTCGAGGCAGTCGAGCGCGAACGACAGGTAGAGCAGCACCGCCCCGGCCAGCCGCCCGCCGGTCGTGCCCGCCGAGAACCAGATCGCCGACAGCACCGCCAGCCCGACCGAGATGCCGGTGACCGCGTTGGGCGTGAGCTTGGCGGCGGCCGCGGGCCTGATCAGGTGACGGGTCCACGAGGAGACGAAGAACGTGCTGAAGAAGCCGTCGTCGGCCTTGACCGAGGTGTCGAGCCGGACCTTGGCCTCGTCCACCTCGGCCAGCCGCTTGACCGCGGCGTCGGCGGACCCCTGGCCGGTCACCCGGTTGCAGTGCAGCTCGCCGAGCGTGGCCGCGCGTACGGCGACCCCCGACCTGACCAGCCCGACCAGCAGCAGGTCGACCGCCTCCACCGGGGTGACGGGGCCGAGCCGGCCGGCGTCGGCCAGCTCGGCCAGTTCCTCGGCCAGGTCGGCGAGCGTGGCCAGGTCGGCCTCACCGGCCTGGAGCACGCCGGCGAACGTGGCGTTCGCCTCGGGCACCGTGTGGAAGGAGCTGCCGGCGGCCACGATCCGGCCGCCGTCCATCCGCACGGGAGGCCGCATCGGGCCGCCGGCGGCGCCGTGGGAGACCAGCGCGCGCGTGTCGTGCGCGGGATGCTCCAGCAGCAGGGCCAGCGACTCGGTGTGGGCCACCAGGTCGGCGGGCACCACGGCGATGGCGCCGGACGAGACGCGGGCGATCTTGGCGACGCCGCGCAGGTCGGCGCCGAGCCCGCCGCCGGCGGTGACCACCTGGACCTCGCGCACGGGAAGCGTGGCGAGCTGGTCGTGCAGCCGGTCGAGCAGCGTGCCGGCGGCGCAGGAGAGCCTGCACGCCGGTGTCGTGGCGAGCAGCACCACGGAGGTGGTGGTGCTCACTCGGGTCAGTGAGTCGGGCAAAGCGCAGGTCCTCCCGTTCTCAGAGGGAGTGCGTGGACTCAGCGTAGCGACAGCGCAACGCGATATCACGGAACAGGACCGTTACCCTCGAAGTATGAATTCTCGGCTGCGCACTGTCGCGGTGGTGCTGGCGGGCGGCGTCGGACAGCGGGTCGGGCGCGACACGCCCAAGCAGCTCATCGAGCTCGCCGGGCGGACGATCCTGGAGCACACGATCGCCGTGTTCGACGGGTCGCCCGAGGTCGACGAGGTCGTGGTGCTGATGACGCCCGGGTTCGGCGGGCAGGTGCGCGAGCTCGTGCGGCGGGCCGGGTTCGGCAAGGTGACCCGGATCGTCGACGGCGGGGCGAGCCGCACCGAGAGCACCTGGCGGGCGCTGCGGGCGCTGGGGAGCGAGGAGTGCAACGTGCTCCTGCACGACGCCGTACGCCCGCTCCTGGAGCCCCGGATCATCACCGAGTGTGTCAGGGCGCTGGAGACGCGCGAGGCCGTGGAAGTGGCCATCCCGAGCTCCGACACGGTGTTCGTGACCGTGCCCGGCGCGGGCGGCGAGGTCGTGGGCGACGTGCTGGACCGGTCGCGGCTGCGGCGGGCGCAGACGCCTCAGGGGTTCCGGCTGTCGGTGATCAGGAAGGCGTACGAGCTGGCGTTCGCCGATCCGGGCTTCGGCGACCGGCCGGCGACCGACGACTGCGGGGTGGTGCTGCGCTACCTGCCGGACGTGCCGATCTTCCTGGTGCCGGGCAGCGAGCGGAACATGAAGGTCACCCACCCGATCGACCTGGCCATCGCCGAGCGGCTGCTGTCCCCGGCCGGGGCGCCCGCGGCCGGGCCCGGCCGGCGCGAGGAGCTGGTGGGGCTGTCGGTGGTGGTCTTCGGCGGCGGGCTGCCGCTGGCCGCCGAGTACGGCGCGCGGGTGCGGGCCTTCGCGCGCGAGGAGGTACGGGTCGCCGACGCCGAGGCGGTCGCCAAGGCGCTGGCCGACGTCGGCACCGTGGACGCCGTCGTGCACCTCGGCATGCCGGCGCGCGACGGCGACGAGGCCGCCGCCTACCTGGGGCCGTGGAACGTGGCGCGGGCCGCTTATCCGGCGCTGCGGGAGAGCGGCGGCCGCCTGGTGCTGCGGACCGCCCCGGGTGCGGGGCCCCTGCACGCCCCGGTGCGCGCGGCCACCACCGAGCTGGCCAGGTCGCTGGCCGCCGACTGGGCGGGGGTCCGGGTCAGCTGCGTGAGCGCCCAGGACGAGCGGGCCCTGCTGGACGCGCTGGTGTAGGCCCGCCCGCCCCCGGAGAGGGCGGGCGGGAACGGTCAGCGAGGTGCCCGGGCCAGTTTGCGCGGGCTGGTGAGGAAGCCCCAGCCCCACGACAGGTGCATGGCGGCGTAGACGACCGGCAGCCTGAGCTTGGCCGCCGCCGGCAGCCCGCTTCCGGTCAGCACCGACCCGGCCGCGATCGCCACCGCGTAACCTCCCGGGATGACGAGCCCGAGCGGGAAGAACGGCGCGACCACGAGCCCGAGCAGCATCGCCAGCACGGCGGCCGGCGGCGCCAGGTAGCGCAGGTTGATCGTGCCCTCGTGGGTGCGCGCGACGACCCGCCGCCACCTGCCGTAATGGAAGTACTGCTTGGCCAGCGCCTTGACGTTGGGCCTCGGCCGGTAGGAGACGCGCATCCGCGGCTGGAACCACACCAGCCCGCCGGTCTGGCGGATGCGGTGGTTCATCTCCCAGTCCTGGGCCCGCTGGAAGTGCTCGTCGTAGCCGCCGACCCGGTCGAGCGCCGTGCGCCGGAAGACTCCCAGGTAGACGGTGTCGGCCGGGCCCGCCGTGCCGCCCACGTGGAAGGCGGCGGCGCCGACACCGATCTTGGAGGTCATGGCGCAGGCGACCGCCTGCTCGAACGGGGTGACGCCCTCGGCGGCCATGACGCCGCCGACGTTGTCGGCGCCGGTCTCGGCCAGCGTCTCGACGGCCACGCGCAGGTAGTCGGGCGGCAGCATGGCGTGCCCGTCGACTCTGGCGATGATGCCGTTGCGCGACGCGCCGATGGCGGCGTTGAGCGCGTTGGGGGTGCGACCTGTGGGGTTGGGCACGACGGTCACCCGTCGGTCGGACGCGGCGATGGCGTCGGCGACCTCCTGGGTGCGGTCGTGGGAGGGGCCTACGGCGAGGACGACCTCGATCTCACCCGGATAGTGCTGGGCGAGCACCTGGTCGACGGCTTCGCGTAGGTGCCGTTCCTCGTTGAGGACAGGCATGACGACGGAGATGGGCGGCCAGCCGCGCGTCTCCGCTGGCGCGTGCGGCGAGTCGGGGAACTGCTTCATGGCGGGGCTCACGCTACTGTACGAGCAGGGGAGGAGGGCAATCGATGGCCCGATCCTCCGTGCGCCACAGAGGGGGACGGCAATGCGCGACCCGAGCGAGGAGGACGCCGGTGTGCACGTGGGCGGCGACGCCTACGGTGGCGTCAAGCTCGCCCCCGGCCGTCCGCGCAGGCCACGCAAGAGCGCCAGGGCGCGGCGGCGCAACGCGATCATCGCCGGGCTGCTGTCGACGGGTGTGCTGGTCGGCACCGGGGTGGTGTGGGCGACCCCGCGCACGATCGGCTCGGTCGACGCCGGCGTCGCGCCGGCCGCGCCCCGCGGCGCCGAGAACATCCTGCTGGTCGGCGTCGACAAGCGCGACGACCTGACGCGCAAGAAGCAGAACGAGCTCAAGCTGGGCCGCGAGTCCGGGCAGCGCACCGACACGATGATGGTCATCCACCTGTCGGAGGACCACAGCAAGATCACTGTGGTGAGCCTGCCGCGCGACACCTGGACGACCGTGCCGGGACAGGGCGAGCACAAGATCAACTCGGCCTACCAGTTCGGCGGCCCGAAGCTCGCGCTGCAGACCGTCCGGCAGGCCACCGGGCTGGAGATCCACCGCTACATCGAGGTCAACGTCCTCGGCTTCGTCGACGTGGTCGACTCGCTCGGGGGCGTCACCGTGTGCACCCCGGTGGCGATCAACGACCCGAAGACCGGCCTCAACCTGGCGGCCGGCACCCACGAGCTCAAGGGCACGCAGGCGCTCGGCTACGCCCGCACCCGCGCCACCGCCCGCTCCGACCTCGACCGCATCGACCGCCAGCAGCAGGTGATCTCCGCCCTGCTGGACCGGGCGCTGAGCGCGGGCACGCTGGCCAACCCGGCCAAGCTCGCCACGTTCGTCAACACCACGCTCGGCACCATCAAGGTCGACCCCGACGACGGCCTGCTCGGGCTGGCCACCCAGCTCCGCGACGTCAAGCTGGACAACGTCCAGTTCGTGGACGTGCCGCTGGCCGACGTCGACTTCAAGACGCCCACCGGTGAGTCGGCGGTGCTGTGGGACAAGGCGGCGGCCCGCGACCTGTTCCGGAGCATCGAGGCCGACCGCGACCCGGGCGAGCCCACCCCGTCGGCCAAGCCGTCGACGGCCAAGCCCGGCGCCAAGCCGACGGTCCCGCCGCAGCAGATCTCGCTCAAGGTGCTCAACGGCACACTCATCACCGGCATCGGCGCGCGCACCAGGTCGGCGCTGATCGCGTACGGCTTCCAGGTCCCCGACGCGGCCGGCAACACGGCCCGCAAGGACCACAAGGAGACCGTCGTGCGCTACGGCAAGGACCGGGAGGACGCCGCGCGCACGGTGGCGGCGGCCATTCCCGGAGCGAAGCTCCGTCAGGTGGACATCAAGGGCGTCGAAGTGATTCTCGGAAGCGATCAGCTGAAAGTGGCCAAGCCGAAATCGACGTCCACCCCGTCGGCGAAACCCAGCGCCACGCCGGTGACCGAAACCGCTACGCAGAACATATGCAAGAAATAGTAATAACCATCTCTAATTCGGGCACGCTAGCCCCATGGTGGTCAGGTGTTGGCGGGAGGAACCCTGCACTGTTCTGCACATCGCCGGTGACCTAGACGTCTACGGCGCTCCACGCGTGCGGGCGGAGCTCGAACAGGCGCTGGCCGGCTCCGACCCGGTCAAGCTGGTCATCGACCTGACGTCGGTCCCGTTCTGCGACTCCGTCGGGCTGGGCGTGCTGGTGGCCACGCACAACCACGTACGTCGCACCCGGGGGCGGATGATCCTGGTGCTGGCTCCCGGGATGATCAGCCACCTGCTGACGATCACGAATCTGGACCGGCACTTCGAGACGAGCCCGTCCCGGGAAGAGGCACAGGCGGCGTTGAGCACCGCCGCGTGACGATCGGGTCCGCCGGTGCGAGACGATGTCCGCATCGTTCCCGCGGTGTGGAGGCTTGCACGTTGTTCGATCAGTTCCCCGAGCCCGCGCGTTCCCAACTCGTCGCCGCTTCCGAGGAGGGCCGGACCAGGCCGGAGTGGTGTTTCGTGGACGGGCGCGCACGGCTGGCGTTCTGGGCGCCGTTCCCCGGCGCCGAGCCGGTGATCACCTGGCAGTTCGAGCCCGGCCCCGATCCGGCGGCCGCGGCGCGGCTGCTCAGGCACGGGCTGGCGGCCATGGGGCTGACCAAGATCATTCACGACATCTCGCTCCCGCCCGGCCTGACCCCGCTGGTCGACCGGGCGGTCGAGCACGAGGCGCTGCTCGGGGCCGGGTTCGCGCTGGAGGTCGAGCGGCTGCTGCTCGAATGGCGGGCCGGCAGCGACCTGCCGGACGACCCGGGCAGGCTTACCTATCGCCCGGCGCGCGACCTCGACGCCGCCGAGGTCCTGGACGTGCTCGTCCGCATCTCCGAGGGCTCGCTCGATCACGACACCCAGGTCGAGGTGGCCACGTCCGGCGCCGAGCACGAGGCCCGCTGGATGTACGACGACCTGCTCAACCGCAAGGCCAAGCCCGGCTGGTTCGTGGTCGGCTACGCGGGCGACTCGCCCGTGGGGCTGGTGGCGCCGGACGACCACTCCATCGCCTACATCGGCGTGGTGCCCGAGCACCGCGGCCGCGGCTACGTCGACGACCTGCTCGCCCGGGGCACCCGCACGCTGGCCGAGGCCGGCGTCGAACGCGTCGTGGCGGCCACCGACGTCGCCAACGTCCCGACGGCCGCCGCGTTCCGCCGGGCCGGTTACGCCGAGGTCGGCCGGCTGCACCGCTACTACTGGAGGGCCCCGTGAGGCTGGGTGTGATGTTCGACCGCGACCTGCCGCCGGAGCGGCTGGTGCCGGTCGCGCGGGAGCTCGACGCCCTGCCCGGCGTCCACGACCTGTGGGTGGTCGAGGACCTTGGCTGGACGGGCGGCATCTCCGCCGCGGCCACGGCCCTGGCCGCCACCTCGCGGCTGCGCGTCGGCCTCGGCATCACCCCGGCCCCGCTGCGCAACCCGATGCTGCTGGCCATGGAGCTGGCCAACCTCGCCAGGCTGCACCCGGGCCGTCTCGCCGCCGGGATCGGCCACGGCGTCCCCGCGTGGATGGCCCAGGCCGGCGCCGCCGTCCCGTCACCGCTGACCCTGCTGGAGGAGACGATCACGTCCGTCCGCGCGCTGCTGCGCGGCGAGACGGTGACCCTGCGCGGCCGCGCCGTCCACCTGGACGGCCTCTCGCTCGTCCACCCGCCCCCGGTGCCGCCACCGGTGCTCGCGGGCGTCCTGCGGCCTCGCTCGCTGGCTCTGTCGGGCCGCGTGGCCCAGGGCACCATCCTTCCCGAGGGCTTCGGCCCGGCCCGCGTCGCCGAGGCCCTGAAGCTGATCGCCGCGGACGGCGACCACGAACTGGTCTGCTTCACCCACCTCGGCATCGGCGATGACAGCCGCACCCGGGAGATCAGGGAGGAGTTCGCCCCGTTCCTGGGGGTGGCGCCGGACGAGGTGGCGATGGCGACCGGCTCGGCGGCGGAGGCCGCGGCCCACGTCAAGGACCTGTGGGCGGCCGGCGCGGGCACGGTGACGGTCCGCCCGATCGGCACCGATCCGCTCCCCCACGTCACCGGGCTGCTTTCGGCCCTTTGACCGAAGGGCATCGGCCGAACGGACGATCTCCCGGCCGGGGATCCGCGCCACGATCGAGCCATGAAGCGAATCACGGCAGCGGCGGCGCTCCTGATCACCGGTCTGGCCGGCTGCGGCGTGGACCTGGACGCGGACGAGGTCCACTCCGCCCGGGCCTTCCCCTACTCCGGGACCACGCTGACCATCGAATCGGCGCTGGGCGGCCTGCGGATCATGCCCGCCACCGGCCCCGGCATCCAGGTGGACCGGTGGCTGCGCGGCAAGGCCGCCGACGACAACTCCTGGAGCCTCCAGGACGGCAGGCTGCGCCTCGGCGCCGACTGCACGGTCGTCTTCGGCGACTGCGGCGCCCGCTATCACGTACGGGTGCCGCCGGGCGTGCGGCTGGTCGTCGACGGCGGTGACGACGGCGTCGTCCTGCGGGACCTGCCGCAGGACGTGGACGTGTCCACCTCGGGACCGATCAGGGCCTACGACACCTCCGGGCGGCTGCGGCTGCGGACCGGCGACAGCCTGATCGCCGGCTCGCGCCTCCGCTCGGCGAGCGTCAGGGCGCGCACCTCCACGGGCCCGATCAGCCTGTCGTTCGCCGTGCGGCCGGACGGGCTGGACGCCCGCTCACGCGACGGGCGGGTGACCGCGACCGTGCCGCGCGGCGACTACGCCGTGACCGCCCGCAGCACCCACGGCCGCGTCCGCTCCCAGCTCAAGGACACCGGCGGCTCCCGCACCATCGTGGCCAGGAGCACGACCGGCGACGTGCGGCTGGTCAGTCCGTGACCCAGATGGCCGTGTAGACGCCGTTCTCGGCGTTGACCTGGGCAGGGTAGAGGCCCTTGGCGTTGAGCTGGTCGAACCGCTTCTGGTAGCCGGAGCCGGTCATCCCGATGTAGTGCGCCCACGACTTCAGCCCGTCCTTGCGCCACGCGGCGGCGTAGGTTCCGTCGGGGCCCACGGACACGGTGGTCGGCCGGTAGCCGGCCTTGACCCGCTTGGCGAACTCGGCCTTGTGCGCCGAAGCGGACTTGCCGTAGCTGAAGTACCAGCTTCCGCCGTCGTTGAGGGTCCACACAGCCACGTAACGGCGATCGCCCGCGGTGCCGTAGACGTCGACGGACGACAGCACGTAGCCGTCGGCGGCGGCCTTGCGGTTGGCCGCGGCGAACTGCGAGTCGTCCAGCCCGTGCCTGGCGAAGAACTTGCCGCTCTTCTTCTCGAAGACGGCGGCGAACACCGCGTCGCTCCCCGGCCCGGTGCCGGAGATCGAGATCGGCTGGTAGCCCTTCTTCAGCGCCGCGTCGAAGCGCGACTGCAACCCGCTGCCGGACATCCCCTGGTACATCAGCCAGCCCGGCGACGAACCCTTCTGCCACACGGCCGCGTAACGGGGGCCCTCGGAGACGTTCATCGTGATCGGGTGATAGCCCTGGGCACGCAGCTTGTCGAAGTTGGCCGTCTGCTGGCTCGACGTCACCCCGTGATAGGCGACGAACGCGGGGGCGGCCCCGGCCTGCGCCGCGGGCGCGAGCGCCACCGCCGTGGCCAGGGCGGACACCACGACGGCGGCCTTTCCTACGGTCCTCATGACTCTCCAATGCAGGATTCTTTACGCGTTCATGGGGGATGGGGATCGACCATAACAGCCATCCCCAAACGCCCCGAACCCCGCTTCGGAGAACCCTGCGGTCATGAGGCTCTAGTCGCCGTCGCCGTCCTGGTCCTCGCCGTCCGGATTCTGCGTGTTGACGATGTCCGGATCGTCGTCGCCGTCGCCGTCACCGCCGCCGCACGCGCCGGTCAGGGCCACGACGGCGACCAGAGCCGCGGCCGCCACCGCCTTGCTTCTGCTCCTCATGTACACCTCCATGCCGGTATTCGCGCGTTCCCTTTATCCTCAGCGAAGACGATCTAACGTCCCGAGGCCGAACGGCCATCCCCTCATGCGCCCCGGGCGTGGTCCAGGAGGGCGCCTGGGTCGGGGTGGGTGTCGCCGCGCCAGGCGATGTGCTGATCCGGCCGGACCAGGACGTAGCGGGCGCCGTACAGCTCCTGAAGGTCGGGGCGGTGCAGGTGGCAGCGGGTGAACGGGATGCCGCGGGCGGCGGCGGCCGCCTCCCAGGTGGCGTCGGCGGGGTCGGTGGCGATCTCCAGGAGGGTGAAGCCGGGCCCCAGGGCGTCGTAGAGCGAACGGTCACGGGCCGGCCAGAAGTGCGGCAGGCGGGAGCCGGGCGCGCCGGAGGGGCGGTAGACGGAGGTCCGCGACACGGGGGCGGGGCCGTCGTCGGCGGCGATCAGCGGCGAGTCCTCGTACCTGGCGCCGAGCACGAAGCCGAGCGTGTACGTCTCGTTGGACTTGGTCTGCCTGATGAGGTCGGCGGCCTTGAGCCGGGCCTGGACGCCCTCGTCGGTGTCGTCGCCGAGGCCGGGGCGGGCCAGCTCGCCGGTGAGGACGCGCATGTTCGCGGCCGCCTCGGCGATGGTGCGCCGGGCCATCGGGCGCCGCTCGGCCTCGTAGCTGTCGAGCAGCCCGTCGCCGGCCCAGCCGCGCAGCTCCGCGGCGAGCTTCCAGCCGAGGTCGACGGCGTCGCCGATGCCGGTGTTGGCGCCGAAGCCGCCCCACGGCGGGTTCAGGTGGGCGGCGTCGCCGGCCAGGAAGCAGCGGCCCTCCCGGTAGCGGTCGGCCACCAGCATGCGGGCCGTCCAGGGGTCCAGGAGGCGCACGTCCACCGGATGGTTGCGGCCGATCATGGTGTGCAGCGCCCGTTCCACCCATGCGGCGCCGGGGTCCTCGGGGGCGCCGATGATGATCGCCCACCAGGTGCCTTCGGTGTCGAGCGGGCCCATCAGGCCGTTGACCTCGGGGTTGACGACCCAGTACTGGACGGCGCGGCCGTGCGGGTGCGCCTCGGACAGGCCCGGCGCGTGGAAGACCACCTGCACGTTGCGGGCGGCGTGGGTCTCGCCGGAGAGCCGGATGCCCAGCTCGCCGCGGACCACGCCGCGCCCGCCGTCGGCGCCGACCAGGTAGCGGGCCCGGATCGGCTCGCGCCGCCCCTGCTGGTCGACGGTCTGCTCGCCGTCGCCGTCGCCGTCCTGCTCGACGCCCAGCAAGCGCCGTCCCCAGCGGGCCGACACCGTGGGGCGGCGGTCCAGGCAGCCGCGCAGCGCCTCCTCCACCCGGTTCTGGCCGCACCACTGGGCGGGCTCGGCCAGTTCGTCGCGCCGCACGTCGGTCAGGCCGAAGATGCCGTCGAAGCGTTCGATGCGGTGCCCGGTCAGGCTGGCGCAGAACACCGCCGAGTCCGACCAGCCGAACGGCAGCCGCGCGTTGTCGCGGATGTCCTGGGCGACGCCGAGCCTGCGGAAGATCTCCATCGACCTCGGGTTGATCTGCTTGCAGCGCGGTGACCCGTCCCCGGCCTCCGTACGCGGCTCCACGAGCACGCAGTCGATGCCGCGCGAGCCGAGCTCGTGGGCGAGGGTCAGGCCGACGAGCCCGCCGCCGGCGATGACGACTTCGGTGTCCGTCACGGGGTTTCCTTCGCTGGGGGGCCGACGATGGGGGTGCGCAGGACGCCCAGGCGCTCGACGTCGACCTCGACGACGTCGCCGGGTCCGAGCAGCCAGGGCGGCGTGCGTACGTAACCGACGCCCTCGGGGGTGCCGGTCGCGAGCACGTCGCCGGGGCGGAGGGTGAGGGTGCGGCTGATCAGCGACAGCACCTCGCCCACCTCGAAGATCATGTCCTTGGTGTTGCCGTCCTGCACCAGCGTGCCGTTGACGCGGGTGCGCAGCCGCAGCCCGTCACGCAGGTCGCCGACCTCGTCGGCGGTGACGAGCGGGCCGAGCGGGCCGGTGCGGTCGCCGTTCTTGCCGAGCGTCCACTGCGTGGTCAGCTTCTGGGCGCGGCGGGCGGTCAGGTCGTTGAACGTCGAATAGCCGAGTACGGCGGCCCGCGCGGCGTCGGCGGAGACCTCGCGCAGCGGCGCGCCGACGTACGCGGCGATCTCGCCTTCCCAGTCGAGTCCGGCCTCGTCGGCGGGCACCGGCGCGGGCACCCCGCCGACGCTCAGTGACGCCGTCCACCGCCCGAACAGCGTCGGATGATCCGGTACGGCGAACGCGCCCTCGGCGGCGTGGGCCCGGTAGTTCAGCCCGACGCAGATCACCCGGGCGGCCGGCGGCACCGGCGGGACGAACTCCACCGCATCAACCGGCACGGGAGCGCCGGGCCCGGCGTCGAGGGAGCGCGCGGGGTCCGCCCAGAACGCGCCGACCTCCGCGATCGGCCGCACCTCGTCGCCGTCGAGCCTGGCGACCCACGCCTGCCCGTCCAGGACCATTCCGGCGAGCTTCACCGCTCCTCCTCGCGGACCAGCCGCAGATCGAACTCCAGCTCCTCGAACGGCGTCTCCATCCCCCACCGCTCGTCCGGAGCCTCCCTGCGCACGGGCTCGCGGACCAGCTCCGGCTTGACCGCGTAGGCGGCGTCGGAGCCGAGGTAGGGGTCCCCCGCGAGGAACACGTGCGTGGTCAGCGGCCGGTAGCCGGGCGCCGACACCTGGACGTGCACGTGCGCGGGGCGCATCGGGTGCCGTCCGATCGCCTTGAGCAGCCGGCCGGCGGTGCCGTCGACGGGCACCGGGTAGCTGCTGGGCCGGATGGTGCGGAACCAGTAGCCGCCGTCGTGCCCGGTGGTCAGCAGGGCCCGCAGGTTGCCCAGGTCCTGCTGCTCGTCCTGGCTGTCGTACAGGCCGGTGTCGTCGGCCTGCCACACGTCGACGAGCGCGCCCGGCACGGGCGTGCCGTCGGTGCCGAGCACCCGGCCGTGCACCACCGCCGGGGTGCCGCGCTCCCGCTCGGGGCCGGTAGCGATCCAGTCGCCGAGCTCCCGGACCGGCGCCGGCGAGTGGAACGGCCCCTGGACCGACGAGGGCGTCATGCCCGCCGCGCCGACATGGTTGACGTCGTCGACGGCGGTGGTCAGGCCCAGCATGTCCGACAGCAGGATGAACTCGTTGCGATGCGGCCCGCACCACCGCTGCCCGGTCTCGGTCAGGAAGTCCAGCCCGGCGAGCCATTCCCGCTCGGTGGGGCGCACTTCGGAGACGAAGGCGTGCAGGTGGGTGATCAGCGACGAGACGATCTCGTTCAGCCTCTCATCGGACCCGTCGACGCCGCTCAGCACCTGCCGGAGTAACGGATCGCTCGACATAAAACACCCGTACCTTTCGAAGGTTTGTCAACGCAGGAGCGTAGCGTGATCTGCTACTTTTGTCCGGTGGTTTCCCCACTGACGCGGGCCGAGGCACTCGCCGCCGACATCGAAGCCATGATCACCGAACGGGGCCTCGGGCCCGGCGATCCGATCGGCACCATGGAGGAGTTCCGCGACCGTTCCGGGTTCGGCCGCGCCACGATCAGCGAGGCCGCGCGCCTCCTCAGCGACCGCGGCACCGTGCAGATCCGCCCCGGGCGGGGCGGCGGCCTGTTCGTCGCCGACCCCAACCCCGTCGTCCGGCTCCGGCACACCCTGCTCACCGTCCGCCGCCAGCCCACCACGGTCGCCGACGCGATCGCCGTACGCGAATCGCTGGAGCCGCTGATCGCCGCCGACGCCGCGCGGCATCGCACGACCGGGGACGTGGCGGCGCTGCGCCGGCTGGTGACACGGCTGAGGAAGGCGTCGGGCGACGCCGGACGCTTCCTGCGGGCCAACTGGGAGCTGCACGAACGCATCGCCGAAATCACGCCGAACCCGCTGGCCAAGGCCGTCTACCAGAGCATGACCCGGTGCATCGCCGACCTGTCCACCGGCGCCGGGTCCGCCCACCCGGCCGGCTATCTGGACGAACGGGTCGAGATCCACGCCGAGCTGGTCGAGGCGATCGCCGCCGGGGACGTCGAGCGCACCGCCGCCGCCGTCACCCGCCACCGCGGCCCCTAGCTGCGGGCGGGCCTTTCACACGTAGTGCGTTTGAGAAGATCATTCACGTTCGGTGTGGCGGTGTGACGACCAACGCCCAGTGGGGAGCCGATCGAGCCCTTACTGCCCGAGCCGAACACCGGCGGACGTCCCGAGAGCATCCACGCAGGGAGATCGTCCGCTCGGGGGTTCGTGGGACCGCTCCGCCGAGGTGCTGCCCGGGTGCTGCCGTTCCTGCGGGCCGGGTCATCCGGGCTCGTAGAGCCTGTCCAGGTCCACGAGGAGGATGCCCGGATCGCCCTGGGCCGCGACACGCAACTCCTCGGTGAAACCGGCTCCCCCATAGCAGGCCAGAACTGTCTCACTGGTGTCGTAGCCCTTCGCTTGAAGCAGGTCCCGGGCCCTGCCCAGGCGGGAAAGGTGGTGGTGACTCATTGTCTCGCCCCATTTGGCTTCGCCGAGCGACAGGATCCGCTTGGGACGGCCGGACTCCTGGGCGGCGAGTACTGCCACGTCGATCTCGATCTGCGTCCGATTGGCCGGATCGGCCACGACACCGGAGCCGACCTCGGCAGGGAAGTCGCCGTAGACTCCCTCTTCCGCGTGGAGGGCGAAGTCCCGGCACACCGCTTCGAAGTGCGGACCCACCACTTGTGCGAGGAAGGTGTGCCGGAGCGATCCCCACACGCTTTCCGCACGATGGATCTCCAGCTCCGGCCAGCGGCGACGCATGATCGCCTCATAGAAGGTGATCAGAGGCTCGACGATGCGATAGCGGGCGCGCCCCGAACGGAACAGGTCCGGTTCGCGAACAATCAGCGCGCAATCCTCCAGAACGTTGAGGGGATGAGTGATCTGATCGGATTTTCGGCCGACATAGTTGGCGATGCCGCCATTCGTGGTGTTCCCGCTGGCGATAGCCGCCAGTACTGAGTGATAAATGGCGGGATCCCGGATCTCGGACTCTTCTGCCAATAGGTAACGCGCCTCACGAAAGAGCGGCGTCTGCGGGTTGAGCACGGTCCGGCAGATCCAGGAGTCGAAGTCGGCCACATCGACCGGTACGTCGCCCTGGGTGAACTCGTGACGATAGGCCGGCGTCCCGCCGACCACCGCATTCACGAGCACGGCCAGCCGTGGATCGGCGATGCCCCAGAACGTCGCCGCCTCACGGTAGCGGAACGGCTGAACCACGAGTTCGAGCCCGGCTCTGCCCCGCAGAGGCGCCTGGCCGGCCAGCAGGTTTCCCATGACGGTCATGGCCGAGCCGCACAGCACCAGTCGCGCGACGCTCTTTCTTCCGCTGCCTCCGGGCCCGAGCTCGCGCTGAATGATGGAGGGCAGCGCAAGAGACGTCCTGGTCAGGAACGGGAACTCGTCGATGATGACCGGCACCTGGCGATCACGGATGGACCGGAACAGGTGCGCGATCGCGTCGTTCCAGTCGCGGAAGGGAAACTCCGGTACGTGGCGGGTGTATCGGGTCATGGCATCGGCAAACAACCGGAGAGATTCGGCCTCGGTCGCCTCGGTCGCCGCGAAGTACAGCCCGTTCGTCTCCTCGGCCAGCGCCTGCAGCAGGAAGCTCTTTCCCTGTCTCCGGCGACCCGAGACCACGCCGAGCGCCGCCCCGCCATGCGCGACGGGGCCGCCACCGGCGGAAACGAACCTGACCAGCCCTTGCCACTCACGGCTCCTGCCGAAGACATGATCAGGCTTCGCCAGCATCTCCGCCCCCGCCCACCATACAGAAGTACGTTTCCCAGAAGTATACTTCTGTGAGCTGTCTTCAGCAGGTGCGGAGCATGTTGAGCAATGCCGCCCGCTCGTTGCGGGTCACGAACAGCCGGTAGTGGCGCTTGACGGTGATCCACGAGGTCGCGTAGCGGCACCAGTACGCGCGGCGCTGCGGACGCCAGCTCTGCGGCCCCTGGCCGCCCTTGGCGATGTTGGCCGAGTGGCTGACCGTGAGCAGTTCGGGGCGGGTGAGGTCGTTGGCGAAGGCGCGCCTCTTGGCCTGGCTCCACCGCTTGGCGCCCGAGCGCCAGGCGTAGGAGAGCGGCACCACGTGGTCGACGTCCACGTACTTCTCGCTCTTGAGCCACTTGCCGTCGTACGGGCTGTACCAGCGGCCCTTGACCGGGTGGCAGGCCGCGTTCCGGCGGACGTTGCGCCCGTCGCGGGCCAGGACCGTCTCCCGTACGCTGCACGCGCCCTTGTGCCGCGCCCACAGGGGCTGGAACCGCTTGCGGCTGTAGCCGCGGCCGGATAACGGCCGGGCGACCTTGAGCTGGGTCAGCATGCGCCGGGCCGAGGCCTCGGCGTGTGATCGCTTGCGGGGTTCGGCCGAGGCCGGCAGCGCGGCCAAGATCGGGATGACCAGGAGGGTGAGTACGGCGACGCAGGCAGCCCGCCTCAGGAAGATCAAAGTCTGACCCATGCCCCGTGGCATCCCCGTTCACCGCTGCGATATTCCGGCCAGGCTACAACATGAGAACGAGTTGGGCCGCGATCATGATGTCCACGACGCCGCACCACTCGGCGAACGAGCGCGCCACGACCTTGTCCAGCTTCAGGTGCACGAAGTCCCAGACCCCGTGGAAGAACCAGCCCGCGGCCACCAGGTATCGGGCCAGCTCCGGATCGACGGCCAGCCCGGCCAGGGCGAGCCCGCCGAACAGCAGCATGCCCAGCGCCTGGACCCGGAAAGTGCCGTCCCGGCGGAGCTGCCCGTCGACGCCGGCCCAGACCAGGACGACCAGCGCGATCGCGGTGAGTACGGTGGCGGGCTGGACCACGTCCAGCATCCGCAGCCCGACGACGACGGCGAGCCCGATGCCGACCCCCGGCCAGGTCGCCGCCCGCCGCCGCAGCTTGGCCATCACCAGATACAGCAGCGGCAGCAGGGGCAGGGCCTGGGCAAGGCCGGCGACGCCCTCGGCGGACCCCGCGCCGCCGAACGTCAGGCCGGTCGCCGCCAGGGCCAGCGCGGTCGGCCAGCGGCCCGTCAACCAGGTGAGCCAGGTCCGGCTGTTCATGGGAGATCTCCTTCGGTACGGAGTGGGGGTATCCATGGGCACCACTCTGAAGGAGCCGCGAGGCCGCGAGTAGTGCCGGAACCGCAGGTCGAGACGTGGGGATGTCACCCGCGCTTGTGACATCTGTCATGCGGGTGCGGTATGAAGGCGTGCATGGCCGATGAGCTCCCCCGCCTCTTGAGGGCCGCGTGGATCGCCGTGCTGCTCGGGGCCGCGTTCGGCGCGGCGACCTCGCTGGTCAACGCCGTCTCGCACCACTTCGCCGATCTTGACAGCCGGGCCGCCACCGTCAGCGGGGTGTCGCCCCTGGAGATCGTGACCGTCCTGCTGGACTCCGGCTGGGCCTGGGCGGGCTGGGCGGTGGCCGTGGGATGGCTGGTCACCCGTACGACGGGGAGCCTGCCGTCGGCTCTCACCGGCGGCGCGCTGACGCTCCTCGCGGCCACGGCGGCCTACAGCGTCATGGACACCGTCGTCAGAGGTGAGCCGCCGGCCACCTGGTATCTGTCCGAGTCCGTGGTGTGGTGGGTCGCCGCCGTCGTCCTCGGCGCGCCGCTGGGCGCGATCGGCGCCTGCGTCGGGCGCTCCGGGGTGATCGGGCTGCTCGCCCGGCTCACCGTCCCGGTCGGCGCCTCGGTCCAGATGGCCGTGCTTCCGCCGGGCAGGAACGAGGTGATCGCGACCGTCGGCCAGGTCCTCGTGTGGACGGTGGCCGCCGCCTGCATCGGCTTCCTGGTCATCCGCTTCATCGGCATGAGGCGGCCCCTGCCCGCGCCGTGATCCCTTGGTCGGGGGACAGCGCCGTCCGGGTTATGCGCAGAACGCGCGGCCACGGCAGCGTGCACGATGGCCGACGACCTCGTCGGCCGCCTGGCCCCGGCTGCCGGGCCGTGTCAGGGGTCGCCGACGCGGAGGGCGGCGTCGAGGTTGCGGCGGCGGCTCATGGCGGTGTGCGCGTACGCACCGAGCACGGCGCACAGCCCCAGCCCGGCCGCCAGCGCCACGGGCGTGAGCAGGCCCGGCGTGTGATCGGCGACCGGCAGGCCACCGGCGAACGCGGACATGTCCACGCCCGGCCCGAGCGCGGGCGGCAGTGCCAGGCCCAGAGCCAGGCCCACCGGCGCCGTGACGAGGACGACGGGCAGCAGTTCCAGCAGGGTCAGCCGCCGGGCCTGCCGGTCGGACAGCCCGAGCGTACGCAGGAACGACACCGCCCTGGCCCGCCCGGCCGCCCCGACGACCAGCGACAGGACGATCGCGACCAGCGCGTACGCCCCCAACGCCACGCTCACCACGACCATCGTCGCGCGGACCGTACCGGTGAGCGGGTCTGCCTGGATGGCCGCCAGCGCCGCCTCCTGCGTCTCCACGGTGGCCGACGGGACCAGCCGCGCCAGCTCGGCGGGCGAGATGTCACCCTTGATCAGCAGCGTGTCGGCCGAGGGCCAGGGCAGCACCTCCCGCGACATGAGGAGGAACTGCCCGCTGAACTGGAAACCGGGCACCGCGTCGATCACGCCCTGCGGGTTCAGCCGCACCGGCGACAGCCACATGATGTCGAAGGCGTCCCGGCTGCCCAGCGCGGGCGAGAGCAGCGCGGACGTGCCGCCGGACAGGGCGGGCAGGGTGATGGGCGCGTCCTCGACGACCTGCCGCCACCGTGGGAGGTCCACGGCGACGGCGTAGGGCCGCTCGCCGGTGGCCGTGATCTGTATGCGGCCCGTCAGCGCGGGCGCCACCTGCTCGACCCCGGGAGCGCGGCGTACCCGCTCGATGGCGTCGGACGGGATGTTCGCGTCCGACGTCAGCTTGATCGGCGCGCCCACCTTCTGCCAGGACGCGAGCCGCTGCGTGGTGGTGATCCCGTCGTGCACCACCGCGGCGAACACCGACAGACTCAGCGCGGGCAGCAGGATCAGCACCGGCAGCGCGCCCGTGGACCGCCCCCTGGCCGCCGTGGTCAGTCCCAGGAACGGCAGGGCCTGCCGCCCCCGCGCGGCCAGCCGGACGAGCAGCCGCAGCGGGTACGGGTAGCACCGCAAGGTGATCAGCGCGACCGCGAGCGTCAGCGCGACCGGGATCAGCAGCAGGAACGGATCCTGCTGGGCGGTGCCGGACGGCTCCCGGGCCCTCAGCAGGTACGCCCCCGCCAGCGCGAGCACGACGACCAGCGCCTCCACGGTCACCCGCCGCACGGACGGCCGGACGGCGACCAGGTCGGCACGGCGCTCCCGCAGCGGCGTGCGATGCGTGAGCATCAGGCGCGCCACGGCGAAGGCCACGGCGGTGACGAGCACGACCGCCGGTCCGAGGTGCACGATCGGCAGCACGGGCCCCGGCAGGAGGAACGACAGGGCGTACCCGGCCAGCGCCGCGGGCGCCACCGTGAGCGCGGTCAGCGTGGCCCCGGCCGCCGCCACCTGCCCCAGCGAGGCGCCGCGCGCCCGCGCCAGGGCCATCGTGGGCTCCATCCGGTCGATCAGCAGCCGCACGCCCAGCGCGATCACGCCGAGCGCGACCGCCAACAGGCCGCCGAGCACCAGGTACATGACGGTCTGCGCGGCGGCCAGCACGGTCCGGAAACCGGCGAGCAGCTGGGGCAGCCCGGTGACCAGGCGGTAGCTGCTGGTGCCCGCTCCCCGGACGTCCACCTGCCGCCGGTACTCGGCGACCGCGGCCTCGACGTCCGGCATGCCCCGGGCGCTCGCGGCCCGCCCGTCGAGGGGCAGGACCCAGCGGTAGGTCAGGGTGGTGGCCTTGCTCGTCAGCGCGTTCAGCCCGTCGTCCGACATCAGCGTCGTCGTGTGGAGCTCCTCCGGCCCGTCCACCGGCAGGACCCTGGTGACGTGCAGGACCTCGGCGTCGTGGCTCCAGGAGCGATCGGCCGGGTCCTTGGCCCTGAAGACGCCGACGACCTTCGCGGCGGTGTGCACGCTGCCGCCGAGCATCTTCGTCTGGCCGACGCGCAGCCCCATCCGGGCCACGGCCTCCTCCACGACGCCCACCTCGATGACCGGGATCGTCGATCCCAGGTAGCGCATGGTGGACGGCTTGCCGGGCGCGCGGCCCCGCACCCAGTCCACACGCCGGCCGGCGTCGGACAGCCAGCCGAGGTTGACGAACATGCGCGTCCCGCTCGTCTCGTTGACGGGGGTGCGGTAGGTCTTGGCGCTGATGTGCCCGCCGGGCCCGATCAGGGGCCGCAGCGTCGCCGGGAGGAGCCGGCGCCAGTCGCGGTCACCGGTCTCGAACTCCGCGCGTGAGTGCAGTTCACGGGCGGGCGAGGACGGGGGCCCGGTGACGGTCAGGTCGGCCCGCACCGCGGCGGCCTCGGCCAGCGACCGGCGCAGCGCGTCGTCGAACGACGCCTGCATCGTCCTGGGCAGCCCGGCGACGAGCAGGCAGGCGACCACCGTCAGCACGACGAGCAGCGCCGCCGTGCCCGCGTGCGCCCGGACGCCCAGCGGGATTCTCACCGCTCCTCCAAGGTCTGTCCCCGCCACGCGCGCCGGGCCAGCCCGGCGACGATGGCGACCAGCACGGCCGTCACCAGGGCCAGCATCGCGGCGACGGCCGCCCACGGGACGTGGAACAGCGCACCGGGCGTGACCGCCGACGCCTGCCCGGTCAGTACGACGCGCGGGACCACCAGGTTCCCGACGACCACGGCGAGCCCGGTGCCGACCGCGAGCGACAACCCGACGACGAACGCCTGTTCCGTGGCCAGCATCCCGAGCGCCTGGCGGGAGCTGGTGCCCAGCGCCCGCAGCACGGCGAACTCGGCCCGCCGCTCCCGCGCCGCGACCACCGCGTTCACCAGGAACCCGAGCACCGCGAAGCCCAGCGCCGCGGCGAACCCCAGGATCAGCGCGCCCTGCAGCGCACCGGCCAGCGGATCGTCGCGCAGCTTGGCCACCAGCTCCCGCCGGTCGACCGCGGCCACGTCCCATTGCGGGTTGCGGCGGAGGATCTCCCGCGCGGGCGCGGTGTCGGCGGCGGCGAGCCACCATTCGGTGGCGGGCCGGGACGGGCGCGCCTCGGCCAGCTCGTACGCCTGCAGCGTCTCCCAGTCGGCGAGCACGGCCTGCTGGTCCGGGGCGCTCGTGGGCATGCTCGTCACGATGCCGGCGACCTCGACCCGCAGGACCTGGCCGGCGAGGCGGACGGGCCCGCTCTGCCCGACGTCCAGCTTGAGCGTGGCGGCCAGGCCGGAGGTGAGCACCACGGGCAGCGGCCCCGGCTCCCGCGACGGCCCGAAGGCGATCACACCCTGCGGGTGGGCGACGGCCCCGGCCACCGGTACGTCCCGGCCGTCCGCGCCCAGCCCGATCAGTCTCAGGTCTGCCCGCTCGCCCGCCACGACGCCGCGTACCGACAGCGGGTAGGTGATCGCGCCGGCGCGGCCGGCCAGCGGGGCCAGGTCGAGCTCGATCCGGTTGCCGCCCTCCCGCAGGTCGCCGAGCGGCAGGTCGCGCCACACGCCGAGCGCGTCGGACAGCACCAGCCGGGCCGGCACGGCGGCGTCCGACTCGACCCGCACGGTGAGGGCGCGGGGCCGTCCGGGCAGCTCCAGCCGGCCCGCCCGATCTCCGGCGAGGGCCGCGGACAGTTGCGCGACCGTCGACTCCGACAGGTCGGGGCGCAGGCGGAACAGCTCGCCGAGCCTGCCCGCGTCCAAGGCGAGAAGCAGCGTGCTCTCGCCGTCGACCTCGGTCGGCGCGCGGAACGCGGGGGAGGCGGCGGCGACGCCTGGCAGTCCCGTGAACGCCGTGCCCCGGCCGAGCGCCCCCAGCTCGGGCCCCTCGGACGGCCCCGACAGGCGCAGGTCGGCCGCCGCCTGGTGATCGGCCTGGTCGAGCTGCGAAGCCTGCCAGGTGGAGGTGGTGGCCATGGAGACGACGCCGATCGCGACCGCCAGGGTCAGCAGCAGCGCGGGGCCGGCGTACTTGAGCGGCCGCCTGCTGACCTGCCAGGCGCCCAGCGCGGGGGCGAGCGTGGGCCGGCGCGAGGTCAGCCGCTCGGCCAGCCGCGACACGCGCGGCACCAGCCGCAGCCCCAGCAGGCCGCCCGTGAGCAGGGCCAGGGCCGGGCCGGAGATGATCAGCGGGTCGATGCCGAGCCCGCCCGCCGCCGTCGCGGTGATCGGCGCGCCGTAGCGCTGCAGCTGCCAGATCGCCAGCGCGGCCACCGTCAGCAGCGCCAGGTCCGCACCCGCCCCCTGGATCAGCCCGCGCCGGCCGCCTCGGCCGCGCGCCGACTGCTCCTCCACGTACGTGCGCCGCGCGCCCGCCACAGCAGGCAGTGCCATCAGCACGGCCGCGGCCAGCGCCACCCCGAACGACACGACGAAGGTGCCCAGGTCCGCCTGCGGCGCCAGCCGTACTCCCGAGGCCCTGATCCAGGGCAGCAGGCTGATCAGCGCGAGCAGCGGCGGCCCGAGGAACGGCGCCACGACCGCGCACGGGACCGCCACCAGCAGCGCCTCGCCCCCCGCCAGCGCCGCCAGCCGCGTCGTGCCCGCGCCGCGCGAGCGCAGCAACGCCACCTCCATGCGGCGATGGTCGGCCAGCAGCCGCGCGGTGAGCATCAGCGTGTACGCGGCCAGCAGCAGCAGTTGGAGCACCGGGGTCAGCACCATGGAGCGGGCCACCAGGGTCGCGGTGTCGAGCTGGGTGAGGAGCTCGGGCAGAGCGCCGGCGGTCAGGCAGTACACGCAGCCGGCCGCCGACAGCCGCTCGCCCACCCGGCCGGCGGCCTCGGCCAGCGGGCGCAGCCGCTCGGGCGTCAGCGCGCCGAGATCCGGCTCGGCCGCCCAGACGGCCCTCACTCCGGTGGCGAAGCGCGCCAGGAACGTCTCCCGCGTCACCATCAGGGGCCCGTACGTGGTGTAGTCGCCGCGCTCCACGCCCCTGCTCAGCAGCTCCTCGCCGGCCCAGCGCTCCCCCACGGGGTCGTCGAGCTGGAAGACGCCGACGACACGGACCTGGACCGGGCGCCCGTCGCGCCGCGGCTTCGTGACGAACTCTCCGCCGAGATCGAACCCGGTCACCCCGGCCGCCGACGCCGCCATCACCGCCTCGACGGCCTGCCCGCCGGTCCGCGGCCACCTGCCCGCGACCAGCCGGGCGTGCCGGTCGAGCCCGTCGTGGCTGCCGAATCGCAGCAGCTCGGGCTGCTTCTCGCCGTCCTGCCCCGGCATGACGTACGAGTCCGAGCGCAGGCTGGTGGTGACGGCCGGCGGCGCTCCGTAAGCCGAGGCGAGCTCGCCGCGCACCACCCGGTCGTACTTCGGGAAGGTCCCGGCGTCGATCTGGGCGCTGATCGTGGTGGTCGTCCGGCTGTACGAGGCCGTCTCCATCGCCCTGCGCACCCCCGCGCCGGCGATGGAGGAGGCGTACATCGTCATCGCCACCAGCGTGGTCGTCGTCAGCAGGATCGCGCCGAAGGCGGCCAGGAGGAGCAGCGGCTCGCCGAGCGCCCGCTTGACGACCAGCGGTCCCCGCATCGGTGCTCTCCTTCCCGATGATTAGACGTTCGGGGCCCCGCGGGACTGAGGCAAGGGTGAAGACACACCTGATACGCGCATGTGATCGACCGAGGACTCATCCCCGGCCGGTGCTCACGTTTCTAGGCCGGGTCGAGTACGCGCGTCATCCAGATCGTGAGGCCGCGTTCGGGGTCCTCGGTGATGCGGTCGCTCCGGTGGAAGCCGAGCTTCTCGAGGACGCGCAGCGAGGGCGCGTTCCACTCCCACACGGTCGCCCAGAGTCGCCGGCGTCCGGTCCGGGCCGCCGCTTCGACGACCGCACGAGCGGCTTCTGTCGCGTAACCGTGCCCGTGCGCTCGCTGTGCCAGCTCGTACGCGATCTCGGGTTCGTCGAACGATCCATGGCCGACGGTCAACCCGCAGTAGCCGATGAACTCACCGGTGTCTCGCAGCTCGATCGGCAGCAGCCCGAGCCCCGGATCCGCCGCCAGCGGATTGTCGAGGAGCCAGCCGCGGATCTCCTCGACCGCTGGGCGTCCTTCGGCGTCGATCCGCCGCACCGGCGGCACCCGCGGGTCCCGCTCAAGCCACAACCCTCGGTATCCCTCGGCATCCGACGGCACCCACCGCCGCAACCGCAGCCGCTCGGTCACCAGCTCCGCCGGCAGATCCCCATAGCTCCCCACCCGACCAACCTAACGGGAGCCATCGGCGGGCCCCGAACCCGGCGTGAGCGCCACAACACCTCGGCCCGCATCGGCTCTCACAAACAGGGACGAAAGGCGATCATCTGGGACGCGACCCGGAAACAGCGGACCCCCTTGACCACACATCCCTGGATCGGCCCGTTCCGCTGGACTCGGCATGGGCGAACCCCGGGAGGTTGCCCCAGCCCCCTCCAGGAGCACTGCGCTGGCAAAGTGTGGGAAGCAGTCCCGGCAACGATGAAGTTCAAGATCACGAAACAGGCGGACACCTAAGATCAGCCAGTGCGTCAGCGGACCCGGCTCACCACTTCAGGAGAGCCGGGTTTCCGTACCTTGGCGTCTCCTTCAACACATGACTCTGCGTGATGTCCGTGGGCGCGTTCAAGCGTGACGCATCGGCGAGAGCGGCTTGTGAGCTGGGGTTTGGGGGGCTGTGCCCCCGTGTGACCGGCTGAGCCCATGGGCGCGAGGCGCCTACTTGAGAAGCTGCCGAGCCATCACCAGGCGCTGGATCTGGTTCGTCCCCTCGTAGATCTGGGTGATCTCCGACCCACGATTCGATCACCTGCGGAAACATGGCGATCACGCGGTGGAGCAGCGGCTACGCCTGCGGACATCTCGCATCGCTTCTCGCTGGTTCCGGTGCTCCCACGGAACAGCGACGGAACAAGGCAGAGCATTGGGCAGTCCGCGCAACTCCTTGGTGAGCGCCTGCTTGCAAACGGGAACCAGTCACCACGTAGAGGCTTCCTCGTCCTGCTCAAGCGGTAGTTGGAAACTGGTGGCGTCTGCCCATGTGAGGCCGCGTTGCTGTATCCGGGGCTGCTGTACAGCACCACGCGGGAGCACCAGCACCGTCTGACGATTCGCCGGCCACACCCCAGCGCCTCAACCGCAGGGTTCGGTCTCTCGACGCTTCGAGCTATCGCAGACCCGAATCACCTCGATGTGCCGAACAACGAGCAGGAGATCCCACGAATGCAGACGTTGCTAAAGCGCGCTTACTCTAGCGCCGAGGAAGTTGCGCTGCGCTTCGTGAAGACGGAGGCGATATCTAGGAGACGATCCGTGCGCTGCGGCGTACGCTGTGATGCGTGCCTGACCTTATGGACGAAGATCAGAGAGCGTTGCAGCAACTCACGAGAATCTTCGTGATGATCGACGAGTTTTCTAGTCGAACCAGCTCAAGAGATACGATCCTTAGAGCCGAACCCGGGACAGTTTTGGCACTAGATGATCAGCAGTCAAATCCATTCCACGGGTCCCACGCTGCAGCCAGCGCACTGGTGGTCGCGGTTGACCATCTACAGGCCATACGGCGAATGACTGATGGCTGCCCGTCCTGCGAGTCAACCCTGATGACTTTCCAGGTAGCAGCTCATTGGACCTTGCTACGTGCAGCATTGGAAAACGCTTGTCGCGCGATCTGGCTACTTGGTCCGGCCGAGAGATCAGAGCGCGTGCTACGTGCCCTCCGTGTCCAGGCGGACAATGTGGCTAACTCAGACGCAGCGGCTAAGCTTTTGAATCCTAATCTCGTACGACCAAAGGGCGAACGCATAGCCCGCGTCAAGGGCATCGCCAGTGGTGCTGGCCTATCACCCGGGAAAGCTGTAGAACCTATCCGGTACGCCGAGATCGTCGGGTATGCGGGAAACTTCATCGCAGACTTGGGCGATCACGTTAAGTTTCTCTGGCGCGCATGCAGCGGTGCCGCCCATGGAGATGCATGGGCAGTTCTCAGCTTGCAGGAGCGACAGGCACTGGATATAGCAGACGGCGTCAGCACCCAGCAGTTGACGGTCTCGATCCCTGCGTTGGTTTTAGTAGCCAGCGAGGTTATCGAAGTCGTGGGGATGGCCTTCGGCCTCTTTGACTATAGGAACCAGCCCGTTGAAGACATCAACATGGCAGAACACACCTAACTTCCACCGCTCTTCAACTTGGCGATCTCGGTAGTCCGGGAAGGATAACTTGCTCCAGTTCGTCCCTGTACAGATAAAGACGACCTTGACGACTAGAAAATCTCAGGATCTGCGCGCTTATATGCCTGAGTCTCAGCTGCCACTCTGATTTGATCCCGGACGTCCTTCAAGATCGCACCGACTCTTGTACGCATGTCAATCCAGTCTTCGACTTCAATCACAAGCCTGCGCCCATGAGCAATGTCATTCCGGCTTTTCACCAAGCGATTGTTGATCATTGCTCGCTGCAGCTCATGCCGAGAGGAGTCGCACCCAATAGAGTGCATTATGTCCTCAAAGACGTCGAACTTCAAATTCGACCGAGTTCTGATCATAGAGCGTTCGTGAGAGATGTGCGCCTTACGCTGTAGCTCGGTTCTGAGCGCCGAGACTATACTTGTGTGATCTGATGACCTCTTTGACTGTTCGCCACTTCCGAGCATTGTTCTTAGCGCGACTGCAGCCAACTCATCCCTGAGATCACCTACACGCAGCCCTTGCAGACTGATGTATTCAAGGTAAGCGCGAGCAGCTTCCTTTATATATCCTTCCCAATGGGCGTACAGTAAGGCAACGCCTGCACGAAGCACACCAGTCCGCTGGTGATGTCGGCATGAACTGGCCAAACCTTCCCACGTATCTAGCTCCGCCGATCTCCATTTAAGCTCTTCGATAAGGTGGGATCCAAGCTCATCCACGGATCTGATGCTCATATCAACCTACCTTAAGGAGCAAAAATCCTAGAACCGACGAGCCTCATGTGCGGTATTCTCTGAGTAGGCCTGACGCCAGCTCCGGAGTTCTTCTTGAAGACATCGTCCACCCATAGTTCACTAACACATGCGAGAAGCTTAAGGTCCCTATCTTGCTCCGGGACTACCAGCCAGCTCTCCAGGTGTTCATAGATACCCTGAGTTACCGCCTCATAGGCGGACACAGAAAAGGCACCCACAGGCTTCTTCTTCGCGTTGTCGAATTTACGGAAGGCATCAGGGCCAAGAGAGCTGAGGATTCGAAAGACTGCCGAGAAATTCTGACCGATTGCCGCCCGTTCGAAGTCGGAATCACCAGCTAGTTCCAGGGCTCGCTCGGTCAGAATCGCGTCCATGTCGGAGAGTGCCCGCAGCTTGGTGGACTCCGAGAAATAGAGGGCTACGAATCGGAGTACCAATTCGATGTCGTACTGCTCCTCCTTTTGACGCGTGGTGAGTGGTACACATGAAGAGAAGTCATCCAAATTTCGTAGCGAGTCCAGCCAACGATAGAACTCTGGATGCTCCATCAGGAGTATTGCAGTACGCACTTCCTGAGCTGACGTTATCGCACCCCCGCTGTTTAGCCGATCAAATAGGTCGTATCGGACTTTTTTGTCGCTCTCCTTGAGAAGAATGCGGAAATCGAGTCGAGCGCGCTTGAACTCGATCTTTTGGCTACCGCTGAAGGCACGGCTCGATTCTGCCCATGTGATGCGATCCAAAGACGGCAGATACCTCGTCCCTACCAACGGTTCGGGGTCCATAAGCTGTTCTGTAGGCTCCTCACGGAGCTCACCCATGAACTTGAGAATCGTCGAAATCCTCTGGAGGCCGTCGATTACTTCCCACACGCCATCTTCGTTTGCGGATACGAAAATCGGCGGCAACGGAATTCCGAGCAAGAGGGACTCGATAAGTCGCGATTGCTTCTCTATGTCCCAGCGGAATAGGCGCTGATACTCGGGTTGTATGATAATCTCGCGGTCCCGGTACATATTTACTACCTCGCCGACTGACATGGTGAGGGAGTCTGATCGAATGTTCTTGCGATTCTGTTCGATCTCTGCTTCGAGTGCCATGTGTTCTCCTCACGAGACGGACGTATCCAATCTTACCGACTGAACGGGCGCATTGTGAGGTCCTCGCAGCAAGTCTTTCGGTTGCGCGGATGACCAGACCTCCAAGAACCTCGGAGGTCTGCGGGCGCTACTGTCCTCACACCTAATAGCCCGCCGTTGGGGCTAAGGAAGACATCGCTGCCTGGCGACCATCCACAACCAGCATGATCAGGCCGAGTAACCCGTGACACGCGCCGGCAGGCCATCGCCAATATGCCTCCTAGCTGCACGTGCAATAGCGGAGGTACACCCTGGCTACCGCGGCAGCAGTGCTGGCTCACCTTGTGGGATGGTCGGGCGGGGCGAGGCGGGCGTTGCTGTGCTTTCCCGCTGTACAGCGGACCACAGAAACCCCGCGTATCCGGTGGCAAGCCGACCCGGAGCACAGGGCCGCCAGGCCCGAGCACCGGAAGCGGCGCGGCAGCATATTTTCACCTACGCTGCTACATTCAGATAGGGATTATTGATACATGGGCCAGACTTTGAAAGTGACGCCAAGTCCGAATTTAGCTATTAGCCGTTGAACCATGTCATGCAAACCATATGGCCGAGCATATTGCTCTAATGTCCCTCAAGTCGGGAAATGTGAAGTCGGATCAGCGGAATGATTCTCTCTAGTTCAGCTCGATCGATCCTTTCTCCTGTTACATGCGCAACCTTGTTGCGTAGTTGGAGGATCTCTCGCAGTTCCGTGATTTCGTTATCGCTCAAATGCGCTTGCTTCGAATACGTTTGAATCAATTGACTGAGCCCAACATGTCTGTGCGAGTCGTCGGACTGGCTTCCATATCGTTCAACAAGCGCCTTTTCAAGATGTGCCCACCCGAGGACCACTTGGGCTTGCCTTCCGGCCAGCGCTGCTAGTTCAGTTGCATGCGAGGCTTCTTCGCCAGCACGTCGACTCGAAATTGCCGCCCACACAGATGCGGTCCCACTCGCTAGCGCGGCGACCGAAACGAGCGCTCCCAAGTATGAGGCCAGTTGATCGATCCCGCTAAGGCCACGATTAACCGCTATGAGAACCGCCGCAGCAAGAGCCAAAGCCGCGAGCGCAACTACAGCTACCGCGATGGCAATTCTTCGAAATCGATGACGGTTGAACCTGATCTGGCTCGCCGCCGCCTCCCGGTCGATCGCAAACCCAATTTGATCCAGAGCTGCGATTACCTCTTGCGATGTGATCTCTCTGGACGGTGTGGCCCGAGAAACTTGCTCCTTACGTGCAATATTGAGAAGATTGCTACGGAATTCGGCCACCGACTGATTGAGAAGCTCCTCGGCATCTCTAGTCATCACTGGATTTTCCGACTCCGGTTGACGCATATCATCATTGGTCATTTGGAACCCCAATGTATGCTTAGCAGCAGAAGAACCGCGCATACAACGAAGCCGATCGCACCCCAGGGGGTGGTGATATTATTGACAAAAACACCACCAACAAACGTCGAAGACCCTCCAACGACTGTTGCAATAATCTGCTTCTTGTCTGGTCCCCGACGTATATAACCATTCCGCACCCAGTAGGCCATGTTCACTATCATTCCCGGTGTGATCATGGGATCGCCGCCCCCAAGATGCTGGCCGGCAGCGACTCGCGAAGCTTCGGCGAGGACTTCCTGGCCATGTTCGGCAAGAGCCTCGCAAAGAGCCTTACGCGTCTGCTCGGGGAGTTGGGAGCTGCCCTCTATCAGAACACGTAGCTCATCCGGCAGCTCGACCACGGCCACAGCTTAGCGATCTGCGGACTCAACTGCTATGGCTGCATGTGCTGTCCCGGGACATGCTTGACGGATGAGTCCCAGGACATGGGCGACAGGTGCTGTCGTCGGTCAGTCTGTCGTGCGTCGTTGCGGCGTCGTGCGTCGGGAGGCCGGGATTGGCCCTGGTGGATATGTCCGTGGTGGAGCAGCGGTATCGGGCTGTGCTGGCGGTGCTGGCTGGCGGTTCGGTGACCGAGGTAGCCCGCGAGGTCGGGGTGGCGCGGCAGACGTTGTCGAGTTGGGTGTCGCGTTATCGGGAGTCGGGACTGGGCGGCCTGGTGGATCGGTCGCGGCGGCCCCATTCGTCCCCGTCGCAGATGGCGGCCGAGGTGGAGGTGCTGGTGTGTGAGCTGCGGCGCCGGCATCCGCGGTGGGGTCCGGTCCGGCTGGTGCACGAGATCGGGCGGCGGGGGGTCGATCCACCGCCGTCGCGGATGGGGGTGTATCGGGCGCTGGTGCGTCATGGGCTGATCGAGCCTGGTGCGGGGCGGCGTAAGCGGGTCTATCGGCGCTGGCAGCGGGAGGCGCCGATGGAGTTATGGCAGCTGGACATCGTCGGCGGGGTGTTTCTGGCCGACGGGCGTGAGGTGAAGGTGGTCACCGGGGTGGATGACCATTCGCGGTTCTGTGTGATCGCCAAGGCGGTGGTGCGGGCCACCGGCCGGGCCGTATGCCTGGCCTTCACCGGGGCGTTGCGGGCGTTCGGAGCGCCGGGTGAGGTGCTGACGGACAACGGCAAGCAGTTCACCGCGCGGTTCGGTCATGGCGGTGAGGTGCTGTTCGACCGGATCTGCCGGGACAACGCCATCGTGCACCGGCTGACCCAGCCGCGCTCGCCGACCACCACGGGCAAGGTGGAGCGGTTCCACCAGAGCATGCGCCGCGAGCTGCTGGATGGCGCCGGTCCGTTTGAGGATCTGGCCGCGGTGCAGGCGGCGCTGGATGGGTGGGTGGCGCATTACAACACCGCCCGGCCGCATCAGAGCCTGGACATGGCGGTCCCGGCTGACCGGTTCACGCCGGTGGGCGAGGCCGAGCGGGAGCTGCTGCCGCTGCGTCTGCCGGCCATCTTGACCGCGCAGCCCGACCTGCCGCCTGCCGCCGAGGAGGTGGCGGCCGACGTCACGCCTGCGGCGCCGAAGGGCCGAATCAACAGCAAGAGCAGCGACGAGGGCGAGCGCGGGGCTGAGCGGGCGGCGAGTCCAGCGGCGCCCTGGTCGGGTGGGCCGGTCGAGTTCGACCGGGTGGTGCCGGCCAGCGGCAACCTGGGGGTGGCGGGCAAGCAGTTCTGGCTCGGTCCGGCCCGCGCCGGTCAGGTGATCACCTTCTGGGCGGACGTGAACGTGATCCATCTGCTGGTCGGCGGGGTCCGGTTGAAGAGCCTGCGCTCGCATCTGTCGACCACCGATCTGGCCCGGCTGTTCGCCGACGGAGGCCGTGCGGCGGGGCCGTCGCCACTGCCGCAGGCGGAGAACGATGCGGTGGTGGAGGTGGAGCGGACGGTGAACAAGTACGGCATGGTCAGCCTGGCCGGCCGGTATCTGCTGGCGGCGGAGATCCTGGGTGGCCGCCGGGTCACCATCCGGATCGAGGAGAACACGCTGATGTTCCTCGACGCCGACACCCGCCACCTGCTGCGCACCCGCCCGAACCCGCTGATCTGGGCCAAGTGCCTGCAACTGCGTGGCGCCCGCCCGGCGGGGCCGCCGCCGATCCCGCAGCGGTCACCGGTCACGGTGCAGCGGCGCGCGAACGCCTTCGGCGTGATCATGGTCACCCGGCAGGCCGTCTCCCTCGGCCGCCTGCACGCCGGCCAGGTCGTCACCGTGCACGTCAGCGACACCACGCTGACCATCGACCTGGAGGAAGGGCCACGCACGGTGCACCGCACCACCGACCTTCCGGTCCGCAACGTCAAAGTGCATCGGCCCTACAAGGTCGACCATGTTTCCTAGATCACCTGTCGCCGATGTCGTGGGACAGAAACGTCAGGCATCTCATGGGACTAGACATCTTGATGAATCTTGGCGGACTGGCCATTTGATCAACATCGTGCTCTCCATGCGACGCAACCCCACTGACGCATCAGGGACCTACGACTCCGACTGTCCACCCGGAAGCCCAGCACCCCACGCACGGGCTTTGCGCTTCCAAGGCTCGCGTCCAGGAGGTTGGGCCAATTGCCTGCTTTTGACATAAGTCAGGTGTTATAGTGCCTGCATGGCATGGGAGATAGTGCTGCTGGAACCTGTCGAGTCATGGTTCCTCAAGCTCTGCGAGAGCGACCCAGAATCCGCCACGCTGATCGAGAAGGCCATCGACCGGCTTGCAGAGATCGGCCCAGCTCTCGGACGTCCGTTAGTGGACACCCTCATAGATAGCGACATGAGCAATCTCAAGGAGCTTCGCCCAGGCTCGCGGAAGCGAACCGAGATTAGAATCGTGTTCGTCTTCGATCCGGACAGGGAAGCCATCTTCCTTGCCGCCGGCGACAAGGCTGGCAGATGGTCACGCTGGTACGAGGAGGCGATCCCATTGGCCAAAGCACGCTACGCCGAGTACCGCGCCGCGAAGTCGGCTGACACGAAGAGGGAGGACAAGCGATGAGCCCGGGACGCAACTGGCGTGAGGTCAAGGCGGAAGCGCACCGGCTGTACCCCGAACTGGCCGACCCGCAGCGGCAGGCCGCCGCCGATGCGCACCTGGATGCCTATGTCGCTGGCCACCATCTGAAAGAGCTGCGCAAGTCGGTCGGCAAGACGCAATCCGAGGTGGCGGCTGCGCTTGGGATCTCACAAGCACGCGTCTCCCAGATCGAGAACGGCGACATGGACTCAATGGAACTCGAGACCATCCGCGCCTACGCGGCTGCACTCGGCGGCCACGTCGATGTGACCATCAGCGTCGGACCCCACTCGGTACGGGTCGCCTGACCATGGACCCGACTGTCGGACATGCGACGTCCCTTCGACTTCTGGCGTTGCAGGTGATCCCTCCGTGCTTCAGCACCCGGGACTCGCCCCTCTGCTTCACCTAGACCACCGTTCCGCTGGACTCGGCATGGGCGAACCACGGGAGGTTGCCCCAGCACCCTCCAGGAGCACTGCGCCAGCAAGGTATGTGAAGCAGTCCCGACAACTATGAAGTTCAAGATCACGGAACACGGACGGAACAGTCGGACACCGAAGATCAGCCAGTGCGTCAGCGGACCCGGCTCACCACTTCAGGAGAGCCAGGTTTCCGTGCCTTAGCCTCTACTTCAACAACTGGCGGGCCATGACTCTGCGTGATGTTCGAGGGCGCGTTCAAGCGTGACACATCGGCGAGAGCGGCTTGTGAGCTGGGGTTTGGGGGGCTGTGCCCCCCAATGAGAACGGCTGAGCCGGTCGGCGCGAAGCGCCTGGGGCCGCGAAGGCGATGCCTTTGGACGCCTACTTGAGGAGCTGCCGGGCCATGACCATGCGCTGGATCTGATTCGTCCCTTCGTAGATCTGGGTGATCTTGGCGTCGCGCATCATGCGCTCGACCGGGAAGTCCTTCGTGTACCCGTACCCGCCCAGCATCTGCACCGCGTCCGTGGTGATCTCCATGGCGGCGTCCGAGGCCGCGCACTTGGCGGCGCTGGACAGGAACGTGAGGTCCTTCTGCGGCTGTCCGTGCATGGCCAGCTCCGACTTGGCCGCCGCGTGGTAGGTGAGCTGCCGGGCCGCCTCCAGCTTCATGGCCATGTCGGCCAGCATGAACTGCAGCCCCTGGAAGTCCGCCACCGGCCGGCCGAACTGCTTGCGCTCCTTGACGTACCCCACGGCGTAGTCCAGCGCCCCCTGGGCGATGCCGAGCGCCTGGGCGGCGATCGTGACGCGGGTGTGGTCGAGGGTCGCGAGGGCGGTCTTGAACCCGGTCCCCGGCTCGCCGATCATCCGGGACTCGGGGATGCGGACGTTCTCCAGGATCACCTGCCGGGTCGGCGACGCCTTGATGCCGAGCTTCCGCTCCTTGGGCCCGAAGGAGACGCCTTCGTCGGACTTCTCCACCACGAAGGCGGAGATCCCCCGCCCTCCGGCCGACGGGTCGGTCACGGCCATGACCGTGTAGTACTCGGACACGCCGGCGTTGGTGATCCACATCTTCGTCCCGTTGAGGACGTAGTGGTCGCCGTCCTTGACCGCCCGCGTCTTCATGGCGGCGGCGTCCGATCCGGCCTCCGGCTCGGAGAGCGCGTAGGAGAACATCGCCTCGCCGGTGGCGACCGGCCGCAGGTAGGTCGACTTCAGCTCCTCGGACGCCGACAGCAGCAGCGGCACCGTACCCAGTTTGTTGACGGCCGGGATCAGCGAGGACGAGGCGCACGCGCGGGCGACCTCCTCGATGACGATGACCGCGGCGAGCGCGTCGGCCCCCGCTCCCCCGTACGACTCAGGGACGTGGACGGCGTGCAGGTCGGCGGCGACCAGGGCTTTGTAGACGTCCCAGGGGAACTCCTCGTTCTCGTCCGCCTCGGCGGCACGCGGGGCGATCTTCTCTTCGGCGAGGGCCCTGACCGTGTCCCTGAGCATGTCGTGCTCTTCGGCGGGCGCGTACAGAGGAAAGTCCATGCTCAGATACTAGGACGTCCGAGCATCTTGTTACTAGTCGGTACGGTTTGCGGGGTATGCCCAGGTGGCACGAAGGAGGTAGCCAAGAGCCGGTAGCATGCCACGGCGATCGAAAGGAGTTCACTCGTGCCATATCGCCTCACGGTGATCGGGACCGGATATCTGGGCATCACCCATGCGGCCTGCATGGCTGACCTCGGATTCGACGTCCTTGGCCTCGACATCGACGCCGACAAGATCCGCCGTCTCAACAACGGTGAGCTCCCGATCCACGAGCCGGGCCTGGAGCCCGTGCTGCGCCGGGGGCTCGAATCCGGCCGGCTTCGGTTCACCACCTCCTACGAGGAGGTGGGCGCTTTCGGCGACGTGCACTTCGTGTGCGTGGGGACGCCGCAGAAACGCGGTGAGTACGCCGCGGACGTGTCCTACATGGACGCCGCGATCGAATCCCTGGCCCCCTACCTCGACCGTGAGTGCATGGTCGTCGGCAAGTCGACCGTGCCGGTGGGCACGGCGGAGCGGCTGGCCGACAAGCTGGCTCTGCTGGCCCCGGCCGGGACTCAGGCCGAGCTGGCCTGGAACCCCGAGTTCCTGCGCGAGGGGTTCGCCGTCCAGGACACCCTCAACCCGGACCGGATCGTGCTCGGCGTGCGCAGCGAGCGTGCCGAGAAGGTGCTGCGCGAGGTGTACGAGCCGCTGGGCGACGTGCCGATGGTCGTCACCGACTTCCCGACGGCCGAGCTCGTCAAGACCGCGGCCAACTCGTTCCTGGCCACCAAGATCTCCTTCATCAACGCCATGGCCGAGGTGTGCGAGGCCGCCCACGCCGACGTGCAGCAGCTCTCCCTGGCGCTGTCCTACGACGACCGCATCGGCGGGCGCTACCTCAACCCGGGGCTCGGGTTCGGCGGCGGCTGCCTGCCCAAGGACATCAGGGCGTTCATGGCGCGGGCCGGCGAGCTGGGCGCGGACCAGGCGCTGACGTTCCTGCGCGAGGTCGACGCGATCAACATGCGCCGCCGGGCCCGGATGGTCGACCTGGCCAGGGAACTGGCCGGCGGGTCGTTCCGGGGCTGCACCGTCGGGGTGCTCGGCGCGGCGTTCAAGCCCAACTCCGACGACATCCGCGACTCCCCCGCGCTCGACGTCGCGGTGACGATCGGGCACCAGGGCGGCCAGGTCACGGTCTACGACCCGATCGCGCTGGACAACGCGCGCAAGGCGCACCCGGAGCTCCACTACGGGGAGTCGGCGGTCGAGGCGGTGCGCGGGGCGCACGTGGTGCTGATGCTGACCGAGTGGGAGGAGTTCGTGGCGCTCGACCCGGAGGAGCTCGGCGCGGTCGTGGCCACGCGGCGGATCGTCGACGGGCGCAACGCGCTCAACGCCGAGGCGTGGCGCTCGGCGGGGTGGCACTACCGGGCGCTCGGGCGCCCCTGAGGCCGCGGGCCCGGTGCGACGGCGCGCGCACCGGGCGGCGGTCCTCATCCGTGGTGGCTGACCTCGGGATACCGCGGTGACGGCCGGTCCAGCAGGGGTTGCGGCTTCCTCAGCAGGTGCAGGTCGAGGAAGGCGCGCACGTAGCGGCGGGTGATCGCCAGCGAGCGGGCTCCCGGCAGCTCCGCGCCGGCGTCGATGCCGAGCTGCTCCGCCAGCGGCAGGACGTCGGTGAAGGACGCGTGCACCGTGCCCTTCACCAGCAGCCAGCGCTTCCAGCCGGTCATGAGCTTCCAGTCGCGCTCCCAGGTGGCGGCCGCCGGATGGCCGGATCCCGGGGTGTACGTCTCGGGCTTGCCCAGGAACATGAACGGCCGCGTCAGGTCGCGGTCGAGGATGCCGTCGGGCGTGGTGCCGTCGACGTCGATCCCGGCGCGGATCCGGGAGTCGCCGAGCATGGCGGCGATCGTGCTCGCGCCGCCCGCGGAGTGGCCCGCCATCGCGATCCGCGACGGGTCGATCAGCGAGGCTCCCTTCCACGCCGCGCGCTTCCCGGTGAGCCGGTCGAGCACGAAGGACACGTCGGCCGCCCGGACCTTCGACACCTTCGTGAAGAGGCTGGGCTCGTGATCGCCCTCGCAGGGCACGCAGGTGGTGACCCGCCCGCCGGGGAAGGTCGTGGCGACGCTCTCGTACGTGTGGTCGATCGCGGCCACGACGTAGCCCCTGCTCGCCAGTTCCTCCGACAGGGCGGTCAGCGTGCTGCGCGGCTTGCCGAAGCCGGGCGAGAGCACCACGAGTGGCAGGCCGCGCTTGCGGCCCGCCGGCTTGGCGTCCGTGAAGGCGTTGGTGCGCGTCCTGCTGAGCACGTCGGCCGGCACGCCGGTGATCCCCGCGTCCCCGAGGAACAGCCCGGACTCCTTCGCCGTCATGTACGGGGCCCGCAGCCGGCCCGGCGACCTGGCCGGATACCACAGGGAGACCATGAGCTCCCGGTGCTTCACGGTGGGCACCCAGGGGTCGGGGCGCGAGGAGTCCTTCACCCACAGGGACGTGGTGCCGACCGGGTGGGAGCCGGTGGGCTCGGGCAGGTAGGGCGCGGCGCTCCGCGCGGCGGCGGGCGCGGGCACGAGGGCCACAGCTACCAGGACGGCTATCAGGCCGCCGCTCCCGATCAGGGTCCGCCGGGCCACACCTGCCGGCTCTGTCACACGTCGCATGGAACATCCGTTCTTCGCTCGGCACGGCCGCCTCGGCGGCCCTGTTGGCGGGAACGAAGCTAGGCGCGGCCGGTCCCGCCGCGCGTCGGCCGTGGCGCCGAGATCTGCTGCTTCGCGGGGACGACCGGCCGCGACGTCATCCCTGCGATGTACTCCTGACGGTCACCCGGCTGGTCATTGAGCACGATGCGCCACGAATCGCCCGAACGGGACAATGGGCCGGTGACAGCGGATCCACGATGGCAGCGCCTGCTCGATCTGCTGCGGCCACGGGCGCGGACCGACCGGCCGTCCCGCCGCGCCGTCGTCGGCGACGCGCTGCTCGCCGCGGTGCTGACCATCGCCGCGCTGATCGGCGCGTACGCGGGGGACGGCGAGACGCCGCACCCGGTGCCGGGCCTCCTGTATCTGCCGATGCCGCCCGCCCTTCCCAC
>NZ_LAVL01000057.1 GCF_001083785.1 Nonomuraea sp. SBT364 | reverse complement strand
GCGCGGATGCGGGACAGGATGCGGGTCGTGTCGTCGGGCCCCGGGCGCCAGCCTCGCTCGATGAGGGCGTTGGCGACGTTCTCCAGGAGGTCGGCGCTGTGGGCGGGGATGACGTCGCGGCCGACGACGATGACGCGCCAGCCGTGGTGGCGGAGCTCGCTCCGGCGGGTCTCGTCGTGGTGCTGGTCGGCGGGGGCGGTGTGGTGGGCGCGGCCGTCGTACTCGACGGCCAGTCCGTAGGCTTCCCAGCCGAGGTCCAGGTAGGCGCTGCGGCCCTCGGGCAGGGGTACGCGGATCTGGGTGGTGGGCCTGGGGAGGCCGCCGTCGACGAGGATCACCCTGAGCCAGCTCTCCCTGGATGAGGCGGCGCCCCGGTCGGTCAGGGCGAGCAGGTCGTGGACGCGGTCGGAAGGGGAACGGCGCCACACGGCGTCGAGGTCCACCCCGGCGCGGAGGAACTGGTCCAGGAGCGCGACCGCGTCGAGCCGGGGCAGGTGGGCGGCGCAGTCGAGGGCGGTGCGCTCCCGGGTGGTGACGCGTACGCCGTCGTGCTCGGTGATGTCTCGGGCGGGCAGGCGCGCCACGTGGGTGACGCAGCCGGGGATCGCCAGGTGCGTGGGGGCGATGACCTCCACGGGCCAGGCGGTCTCGGGGGTGGCGGTGCTCAGCGCGCGGAGCCCCCAGACGTGGGCCGCCGTCTGGCGGCACGCCACGGCCCGGGGACGGTGCGGGTGACACGACGGGCACGATCGAGCAGGGAGGGGCCGGAGGCTGGGGCGTTCACGCGGACCATGATGCGCGGGCCCGGGCGGCCACGAGAGGCCAGAACCCGGTTCTGTGGATAACGCCCGAAGCTGCTGCCCCAGGGGGCGGAAGGCCGTGCGGAGGCGGCCTTCCGCCGGTGAAGGGTCAGCTCAGCCAGATCGGCTGCCAGGCCGGCACCTCGTGGTAGCGGCGCAGCTCCGACAGCCCCGACAGGTTGCCCGCCCAGGCGGCGTACGGCGGCCGGTCGAAGCCGCTCTGCACCATCGTGAGCCGTGTCCGCCCCTCGCTGCCCTCCAGCTCCCACGAGCCGATCCCCACCGGCCCCCAGTCGATCGTGAGGCGCCGCTCCGGCTCCAGCTCCAGGACCTTGGCCGGGTGCGGGTCGTTGTCGAGCCCGCCCATCGCGTAACGGCCGCCGACGTGCGGCTCGATCTCGATCGGGTAGCCGAACCAGCGCGTGACCGCCTCGCTGTCGATCAGCGACTCGAACACCGCCGACGGCGCGGCGTCGATCGTCACCGTGGCCCGCAGGCCGGAGGAGGTGAAGTCGACCCTGGGCGTGAGGTCGCGTCCTTCGAAGTGCTCGGCGAGGTTGGCCAGCGCCAGGCACCAGTAGGTCTGCAGCACGCCCCGGATGCTGGATTCCTCGATCGCCTCCCGGTGGTCGAAGTGGGTCTGCGACACGGTGACGATGGTGCTGTCGGGCGTCTCCTCCTCGACGCCGAGCTCGGCGGTGGTCTCGACGCCGTCGAGGGTCCAGGCGATGCGTACGGTGTGGTCGTCGGCGTGCAGCAGGCGCTGGTGCGGCGCGTCGCCCTCGGGCGTGTCGCGCCCCCAGAACGCGAACCGGTCGGGCAGTGAGACCTCGGCGTGCTCGGCCAGCCACACGCGCAGCAGCGCCGGATCGGTGAGGGCGTTCCGGACTTCCTTGACGGGGGCCTGGACGCGGGCACGAAGGATCATCGGCTCACTCATCGTTCTCTTCCTTGGGATAGCAGGCCACGGCCAGCTTGAAGGCGTCGCCTTCGGCTCCGCCGTAGCGGGTGAAAAGGTCGCGCAGCGTGTTCTGGAGGTCGTTCAGGAACTCCTGGCGGTGCTCCGGACGTACGCGGATCTCGCCCGACAGCCCGATCGACGGGAGCTCCGGCGCGGTCCTGTCCAGGGCGGCGATGTCGGCCTGGACCTCCTCCATCAGGTCGAGCAGATAGCCGAGGCTCAGCTCGTCGCGGGCCTTGGCCAGGCCGATGCGGCCCACGAGGCGCGGCGACAGCCAGTAGGAGCGGGCGCCCGCCTGGTAGATGCCCTCGTTGATGCCCCGCACCCTGCGCTCCGACACGAGGTCGACCAGGCCGGCGTCGAGCAGGCGTTTGACGTGGTAGTAGACCCGCTGAGGTGTCTGCCCGAGGCGGGCGGCCACCTCGGTGCAGGTGCGCGGCTCGGCGAGTTGCCGCAGCACCTCGACGCGCTGCGGCTTGAGCAGGGCCTCGGCCTGCTCGATCGCTTCCAGATACAGGACGTCTCTCATCGCAAAAATCACTCTTTACGTAAAAAACTCACTTGTCAATAAGGCGCGCGGAGCGGCGGGCCGGAGTCCGCGCGGCGTTCACGCCATTGATCACGTATCCCGGCCCGCGAACGTTCACGGGGAGGGCCTTACGGCCAGGAACTCTCCTGGTCCGGGTCGCCGCCGTCGGTCAGGAGCCGCAGGTCGGACTCCACCATCATGGCCACGAGCTCGTCGAAGGAGACCGTCGGCTCCCAGCCGAGCTGCACCCGGGCCTTCTTCGGGTCGGCGCAGAGCAGGTCCACCTCGGCGGGCCGGTGCAGGGCCGTGTCGGTGACGACGTGACGCTCCCAGTCGAGCCCGGCCGCCGCGAAGGCGGCCTCGGCCAGCTCACGCACCGACTTCATGCGCCCGGTGCCGATGACGTAGTCCTCGGGCGTGCCGGCCTGGAGCATCAGGTGCATGGCGCGTACGTAGTCGCCGGCGAAGCCCCAGTCACGCCGGGCCTCCAGGTTGCCCAGGCGCAGCTCGGTGGCGAGGCCGAGCTTGATCCGCGCCACGCCGAGCGAGACCTTGCGAGTGACGAACTCGGCGCCCCGGCGCGGCGACTCGTGGTTGAACAGGATGCCGGAGACCGCGAACATGCCGTACGACTCGCGGTAGTTCTGCGTGAGGAAGTGGCCGTACGTCTTGGCCACGCCGTAGGGCGAGCGCGGGTGGAAGGCGGTGGCCTCGTTCTGCGGCGTCTCGGCGACCTGCCCGAACATCTCGGAGGACGAGGCCTGATAGAACCGGATCTGCCCGGAGCCGCGCGACCCGCGCGACACGCCCGAGCACACCCGGATCGCCTCCAGCATGCGCAGCACGCCCATCCCGGTGACCTCGGCCGTCAGCTCCGCCTGCTCCCAGGACATCGGCACGAACGAGATGGCGCCCAGGTTGTAGACCTCGTCGGGCTGAACCCGTTCCACCACGGAGATCAGAGATCCCTGGTCCAGCAGGTCACCGCGCACCACCTGGACGTCGGCCAGCAGCTTGCGGATCCGCGACAGGCGCGGGTTGGCCTGGCCACGCGCCAGACCCCACACCTCGTAGCCCTGGCCGAGCAGGTGCTCCGCCAAGTAGGAACCGTCCTGGCCGGTGATGCCGGTGATCAGAGCGCGCCTGGCCAACGGGTCCTCCAACTATGCCGCCGCATCCATTGGGATGGAATGTACCGCCCTGCCCATGACCGCTCACCTAGAACACGTTCCACCGAACCACGCTCGGTCACGGCAACGTCGCAGTTCGCACGGCCTGTGGAAGCCGTTGAGAACAATTCCAGATGACCTACCGAATGGTAGCCTTCTCGGACTAAGGTCATCTTTCACGGTACACGCCCTGCCACAGGGCCTACCGGGCAGGAGAAAGGGGTGTCCGTGAGCGACTCGCTGCGGATCGCGCTGCTGTCCTACCGCAGCAAGCCCACCTGTGGTGGCCAGGGCGTCTATCTCCGCCATCTGAGCCGCGAGCTGGTCGCGCTCGGTCACCACGTCGAGGTGTTCTCCGGCCAGCCCTACCCCGAGCTCGACGAGGGCGTCATCCTGCGCAAGGTGCCCAGCCTCGACCTCTACCGGGACGAGGACCCGTTCAGGACCCCCAAGCTCGGCGAATACCGTGACTGGATCGACCTGCTGGAGGTCGGCACCATGTGGACGGCCGGCTTCCCCGAGCCGCTGACGTTCACGCTGCGCGCCCACCGCGAGCTGAAGAAGCGCGTCGGCGACTTCGACGTCGTCCAGGACAACCAGACGCTCGGCTACGGCCTGCTCGGCATCCAGAAGCTGTTCCCGGTCGTCGGCACCATCCACCACCCGATCAGCGTGGACCGGCGCATCGAGCTGGAGGCCGCCAAGGGCGCCAAGAAGCTGACCATGCGCCGCTGGTACGGGTTCGTGAAGATGCAGGCCAAGGTCGCGCCCCGGCTGAACCCGATCCTGACCGTCAGCGAGTCGTCGCTGGCCGACATCCACCGCGACTTCAACGTCCCGCAGGCCAACATGCGGCTGATCCCGCTGGGCGTCGACACCCGCTACTTCCACCCGCGTCCGGAAAAGCCCCGGCGCAAGGGCTCGATCGTGGCCGTGGCCAGCGCCGACTCCCCGATGAAGGGCGTCTCGACACTGCTGCGTGCCGTGGCCAAGCTCGCCACCGAACGCGACGTCAACCTGACCGTGGTCAGCAAGCCGACCCCCGGCGGTCCCACCGAGCAGCTCGTCAAGGAGCTGTCGCTGGAGGACCGGGTCCGGTTCGTGCACGGCATCTCCGACGACGAGCTGGGCGAGCTGATCGCCACCTCGGAGATCTCGGTCGTGCCGTCGCTGTACGAGGGCTTCTCGCTGCCCGCCGTCGAGCACATGGCCTGCGCCACGCCGCTGGTCGCCAGCCGTACCGGGGCGCTGCCCGAGGTGGTCGGCGACGCCGCCGTGCAGGTCGCGCCCGGCGACGCCGAGGAGCTGGCCGCCGCGCTGCGCCGGCTGCACGACTCGCCCGAGGAGCGCGAGCGCGTCGGCAAGGCCGGCTACGACCGGGCCATGGAGCGCTACACCTGGACCGTCGTGGCCAAGAGAACCGTCGAGGCCTACCGCGAGGCCATCGCGGCCCGCCGTACCCGCTGACCTGCAAGGGAGATTCGCCCAGTGCTCACCGTGGACTTCGACCGGCTGCCCGTCGGGCCGGGCGTGCGCGTGCTCGACCTCGGCTGCGGCGGCGGCAGGCACGCCTTCGAGGTGTTGCGCCGCGGCGCCGACGTGGTCGCGTTCGACATGGACCAGGCCGAGCTCGACAGCGTGGCGGCCATGTTCGTGGCGATGGACAAGGCGGGCGAGGTGCCGCTCGGGGCCACCGGCGAGACCGTCCAGGGCACCGCGCTGGACATGCCGTTCGAGGAGGGCGGCTTCGACCGGGTCATCGCGGCCGAGGTGCTGGAGCACATCCCCGACGACATGGCGGCCATGCGGGAGATCTTCCGGGTGCTCAAGCCGGGCGGCACCGCCGCGATCACGGTGCCGAGCTTCCTGCCCGAGCGGATCTGCTGGGCGCTGGACGAGGACTACCACACCGCCCCCGGCGGGCACGTGCGCATCTACACGCTGGCCGAGCTGTCGGCCAAGCTGAAGGCCACCGGGTTCGTCATCGGCCCGCACCACCACGCCCACGGCCTGCACGCGCCGTACTGGTGGATCAAGTGCGCCGTCGGCGTCAACAACGACGAGCACCCGCTCGCCAAGGCCTACCACGAGCTGCTGGTCTGGGACATCATGAAGCGCCCGGCCGCCACCCGGATCGCCGAGGCCCTGCTCAACCCGGTCATCGGCAAGAGTGTCGTGCTCTACGTCAGGAAGCCCGAGGCGTGATCTCCCGCGAGCAGGTCGTCCGGACGGCCGAGAGCATCGCGGCGATCCAGCAGGACGACGGCGGCGTGCCGTGGCCCGAGGGGCACGTCGACGCGTGGAACCACGTCGAGTGCCTGATGGCCATGACGGTGGCCGGCCTCGGCGAGCCCGTCGCGCGGGGCTACGACTGGCTCGCCCGTCACCAGCGCGACGACGGCTCGTGGCCGATGAAGGTCGCCGGCGGGGTGGCCGTCGAGCAGGGCGGCGAGTCCAACCACGCCGCGTACGTCGCGGTCGGCCTGTGGCACCACCTGCTCGTCACCGGGGACGAGACCTTCGTCCGTGAGCGGTGGCCGATGGTCAAGGCCGCGGTCGACTACGTGGCCGGGCTGCAGACCGAGCGCGGCGAGATCGTCTGGGAGCGTGACGCGCGCGGCCGGGCCGCCGACTACGCGCTGCTGACCGGCTGCTCCTCCGTCCACCAGGGCCTGCGGTGCGGCGTACGGCTCGCCGACCGGCTGGGCGACCCGCAGCCGCACTGGGAGCTGGCCGCCGACCGGCTGGCGCACGTGCTGGCCGCCCATCCCGAGGCGTTCGCCGACAAGAGCCGTTTCTCGATGGACTGGTACTACCCGGTGCTCGGCGGCGCGGTGCGCGGGCCGCAGGCGGCGGAGCTGCTGGAGCGCGAGTGGAGCACGTTCGTGGTGCCGGGGCTCGGCATCCGCTGCGTGTCGGACCAGCCGTGGGTGACCGGGGCCGAGACGTGCGAGCTGGTGCTGGCGCTGGACGCGCTCGGCGACCGCGACCGGGCCGCAGCGCTGTTCGCCGACATGCAGCATCTGCGGCACGAGGACGGCTCGTACTGGACGGGCTGGCAGTTCGCCAACCGCAAGCACTTCCCGCACGAGCGGTCCGGCTACACCGCCGCCGCCGTCGTGCTCGCCGCCGACGCCCTGTCCGGCCTCTCGGGCGGCTCCGGCCTCTTCCGCGACGTCGCCGCCACCTCCCCCGCGCCCGTCCGCGCCGACGTCTGCGGCTGCACGCCGGCCCGCGCCTGATTTCCCGTACGCCCCGGGCCCCGGTACGCAAGGGGTTTTGCCGATCCTTTGACCGGACAAGCCGAGCGGTTGCGGGCAATGGCGTATTGCGGTTACTAGGTTCGTGGGTGGCCGTACGAGGCGTCTTCGGGGGAAGCGTGGGCGACACGGGCACAACAACGTTCTTGGAGCAGGTCGGGACCGAGCCGACGCTGGCGGAAGCTCGCGGCTGGCGGAGGTATCTGATGAAGGATGCCTGCGAGTCCGATCTGAGCAGGCGAAGGTTCCGGCTGACGCGCGGACCTTCCCGGACGGTTATCGAGAATGCCGAAAAGTCATATGTTTTCGGCTTCAATGCCGTCATTTCGCAGGAAATCGAGAAGATCGAGGAAATTTCACACGACCAGCGGGCCTTCGCCTACGAGGGCGCCGGGGCCGCGTGCGCGGTGCTCGATCTGATCACACTGACCCGGGGCCGGCGCCTTCGCGAGCTACTAGCCGGCCCCGCCACACATCACCAGTTCGCCGCCCACCTGGGCGCGGGCCGAGGTTACGCGCTGCTGCGGCTGCGCCCGGTCCGCGCCGGGCGGCGGGCGCACCCGCTGCTGCGCTGGCTGGCCGTCGACGGGTTCGGCTTCGGGTGGAGCATGGCCAGGGCCGACCGCATGGTGGGCGAGCGGGCCATGCCCGACCTGCTCACCCGGGCCCACTGCGCGCTGTTCGACCAGGGGCTGGGCCGGCTGCTGTGGTATCACGACTGCGCCTCGCCCGACGACGTGGCCGCCCGGGTGGCCGCGTACCCGGCGATCAGGCGGGCGGCGCTGTGGAGCGGCGTCGGCTTCGCGGCGGCCTACACGGGCGGCGCGGAGGCCGACGAGCTGTGGTGGCTCACCGACCACGCCGGCGCGGACGGCTTCCGGCCGCACCTGGCGCAGGGCTGCGCGTTCGCGGTGGCCGCCAGGGCGCAGGCGGGCCCGCTGCCCGACCACGTGGCGCAGGCGGTGCCGATCCTCACCGGCGGCGAGCCGGAGGAGGCCGCCTCGTGGGCCGACACCGCCCTGATGGTGCTCGGCCACGACCCGCGCAGCCACGAGGACTACCAGGCCTGGCAGGCGCACACGCGCCGGCTGTGGGCGCGCCGCCACCAGGTCTAGGCTCGGTCCTGCCGGGCGGCACAGCCCGCCGCCCGGCCCGCTGCGCGTCCTCGACCTGCCGGCCGACGTCTGCGACCGGACCGTCAGGAGAACGCCGTGATGATGATGTCCATCATCCTCGGCTTCACGCTCTCGGACTTGGCGTCCACCGAATTGTAGGAGTAGACGAGCGTGCGGGGCGGCTCGCCCGCGCCCGCTGGGTTGCGCAGCCCGCCGATGCCCGTGAGATAGCCGTACCGGCCACCGGTCTTACCCCACAGGACGATCCCGCCGGGCAGATCCACCCGGGTCAGCCCCATGCTGTAGGTCGCCTCCTTCGCATCGCCGTACATCCTCACTTCCTTGGGAGGAACCGTGAACATCAGCTCCAACTGGGGCGCCGGTACGACGTCGCCCCGGAAGAGCGCCGTGGTGAAGCGTTCGAGGTCGGCGGTCGTGGACACGAGGTTGCCGGCCGCCCACTCGATCGAGTGCCCCCATACGGTCACGTCGATCGTCCTGCCGTCCAACACCTGGTAGCCGTTCGTGTGCGGGCCGTGGAGGAACGGGTCGTCGGTGGGCAGGAAGGTGTCGCGCAAGCCCAAGGGGCGCAGGATCCGCTCGCGCACCTGCCGCTCGTAGCTCGACCCGGTGATCTTCTCGATCAGCATTCCCGCGACGGTGTAGTTGATGTTGAGGTAATGCTGCGCGGTGCCCGGCTCGAACTCCATCTTGTCCTGTGTCGCCAGTGCCACGATCCGCTCAGGTGTCCAGTGCTCGAAGCGGCGCTTGTAGATCCAGGTGAACCCGTCGGCCGTCTCCCCGGCCGGCAGTCCCTTGGCCAGGTCAGCCGGGGGCAAGCCGCTGGTGTGATTGAGCAACTGGCCGACCGTGACCGGCCGGTAGTTCTCGGGGAGCAGGCCGGGCAGGTAGTACTGGACGGTCCGGTCGAGGTGCAGCTCACCCTCGGCGACGAGCTGGAGCACCACGGCCGCGGTGAAGACCTTCGTCACGCTGCCCGCCCGGAAGCGGGCGTTGGCGGGCACCGGCCGTCTGGAGCGCAGGTCCCGCACCCCGGACACGCCCTGCCAGCTCCCCCCGGAGCCGCCCACCCGGACCTGGGCGGCAGTCCCCTCTGCGTCGGGAAGCCCGGCGATCGCCCGGCGCAGCGCGTCGGGGTTCACCGGCGGCACGGCCTGCCGCGCGGTGACGGCGGACGCCGTCCGGGCCGTCCGGGCCGTCGCCGGGGTGGCCGTCCCCGCGGTGATCACGGCGAGGGCGAGTCCGGCGAGCGCGGTGCGGCGAATCCTCATGGTCATCCTTCAGATCGGTTCTGACTGCTGGAACCAAGTCTGGAGATCGCGAAGCCCCGAGGGATCGGCGGTGAGAGCGGTCCCGGATCTCCCTCGCGAGAGGGAGCCGCTCGGGCGCGGGAGTGAATCGCCCCAGCGGGTCACGCTGCACCCCTGATGTTTCCATGCGGCCGGACCGTCGAAGCCATCGACGGCGAGGAGCTGCAGGCTCAGTCGTTCACGGCCGAGAAGCCGGCAGGTGGTTCAGGACGAGGGTGCAGTTCTCGGCGCCGAGCTGGCCGTTCCACATGAACGTCCATCCGCAGTCGTACGTCCCGGCCGCGGAACCGAAGCGGATGGTGACGCTCGTGCCGCTGTGGCCGTCGCACCCTGATCCCGACACCTTGTAGTAGCCGCCGCCGGTCGGCGTCCGGCTGCCCGAGAAGCAGACAGCGTCGCTGACCGCCGCATGGGCGGGGCCGGCCCCGAGCGCGACGGCGACGACCGCCGTGCTCAGGCCAACCGCCAGGCTGGATGCCCTTCTCATGGTGGTGCCTCCTTTCCTTGTTCACCGGGAGGGTCAGAGCCACGGTAATGAGCCTGGGGAGGACCCGCCCATAGGCATGCGTCACCAGTCGATGTGGATTCGTCATATCGATTCCCGGCCGCTCAGGCGCCGGGCCGCCGGTAGCGGGCCGGGACGCGATGGCCGTGGTTCAAAGCCCTTCGGCCACCCGCTCCAGGACCCGCAGCGAGCCCTCCGCGCGCACCTCGGTGAACGCGCCGGACTCCAGCGCCCGCCGGTAGACGCGGTAGGGCGCCTGCCCGCCCTGGGCGGGGTCGGGGTAGACGTCGTGGAAGACCAGCGCGCCGCCGATCACCACGTGCGGCGCCCAGCCTTCGTAGTCGCGGGTCACCGGCTCCTCGGAGTGGCCGCCGTCGATGAACAGCATGCCCAGCGGCGTGGCCCAGAGCGCGGCCACCCGCTCGGACCCGCCGACGATCGCGATCACCTCGTCCTCCAGCCCGGCGGAGGCGATCGTGGTGCGGAAGGTCGGCAGCGAGTCCATCTTGCCGAAGCGCAGGTCGACCAGCGTCGGGTCGTGGTGCGCCCAGCCGGGCTGGATCTCCTCCGAGCCCCGGTGGTGGTCGACGGTCACCACCACGGACCCCGTCTGCCGGGCGGCCGCGCCGAGGTAGATGGCCGACTTGCCGCAGTAGGTGCCGATTTCGCAGATGGGCCCGCGCGGCCCGTACTCGCAGGCCACCTCGAACAGCGCCAGCCCCTCCTGCGACGGCATGAATCCCTTGGCGTGCTCGGCTGCGTAGCGCAGCGCGGGGGGCATCGTCATAGCCCTGCACCCTAGTGGAACCGAACAACATTCCGTCGCCCTCTTGCCCGGCATAATGCAACCTGTTCTACTGGCAGCGTGAATCAGCGCGCGCGCATCGCGATGCCGGACGACGAGGTCACCGCGTTGCTGGAGAGGGCCAGGAAGCTGCAGCTGGCGACCATCAACCCCGACGGCACCCCGCACCTGGTGACCATGTTCTACGGGCTCGACAAGGGCCGGATCACCTTCTGGACGTACGCGAAATCGCAGAAGGCCCGCAACCTGGCGCGCGACCCCCGGGTGAGTTGCCTGGTGGAGACCGGGGACGACTACGCCGACCTGCGCGGGGTCCTGGTCTACGGCGAGGCGGCGCGGCTGGACGACCCGATGGAGGTCGGCCTGGCGGTCGCGCGCCGGATGACCCCGGGCGTGGCGGACGACCTCCTGCGGCCCTACGTGGAACAGACCGGCCGCAAGCGGTTCGCGTACGTCGTCGAGCCCGGCAGAGTGGTCTCATGGGATCACCGGAGGCTCACATGAAGATCGAAGTCGACTACCTGGTCTGCGAGGCCAACGCCGTGTGCATGGGGCTCGCGCCAGAGGTGTTCGAGGTGGACGAGGACGACGAGCTCCACGTCCTGCTGCCCGAACCGCCCCCCGAGATGCTGGACCGCGTGCGTCACGCGGTGCGGTCCTGTCCCAAAGCCGCCCTTTCCCTAGAGGAATAGCCCGACAGGAGGAATCCCCCATGCGCGCCGCGCTTCTGCACGCCGTAGGCGATGACAAGCTGGAGATCCGTGACGACGTGACCCTGGCCCCGGTGGGGCCGACGGACGTCCGCGTGCGGATCCGGGCGACGGGCGTCTGCCATTCGGACCTGTCGGCCATGTCCGGCGTGCTGCCGCAGCCAGTGCCGCTCGTCCCCGGTCACGAGGGCGCGGGCGAGGTGGTGGAGGTCGGCGACCACGTCACCTCGGTCCAGCCGGGCGACCACGTGGTGATCAGCTGGCGCCCGGCCTGCCAGGAGTGCGACCTGTGCCTGGGCGGCCAGCCGTTCCTGTGCCCGAAGTACATGATCGAGTCGTTCACCAAGGGCAACTTCCGCTTCGGCGGCGACACCACGGCCTTCGGCATGGCCGGCTGCGGCACCTGGGCCGAGGAGATCGTGGTGCCGTGGCAGGGCGCCATCAAGATCGACCCGGAGGTGCCGTGGGAGGCGGCGGCGCTGATCGGCTGCGGCATCACGACCGGCGTGGGGGCCGTGGTCAACACCGCGAAGGTACGGCCGGGCTCCACGGTCGTGGTGATCGGCTGCGGCGGCGTCGGCCTGTCGGTCATCCAGGGCGCCCGCGTCTCCGGCGCCCGGACGATCCTGGCCGTCGACCCGCTGGAGTCCAAGCACGAGCTGGCCAAGAAGGTCGGCGCGACCCACGCGGTCACCCCCGAGGGCGTCCCGGGCGCGCTGGCCGAGCTCACCGGCGGCCAGGGCTTCGACTACGGCTTCGAGGTCGTCGGCAAGGCGGCCACGATCCAGAGCGCCTGGCAGCTCACCCGGCAGGGCGGCGACGTCGTCGTGGTCGGGGCGGGCGCCACGGACGACATGGTGTCGATCTCCGCCTTCAGCCTGCTGTTCGAGGGCAAGAACCTGCTGTCCAGCCTCTACGGCGAGGCCGACGTGCGGCACGACTTCCCGTACTTCGCCAAGCTCTACAGGGCCGGCCAGCTGGACCTGGAGTCGATGATCAGCTCGCGCATCCGGCTGGCCGACCTGAACGACGCCGTCGCCGCGCTGAGGGGCGGCGAGGTGCTGCGCCAGATCGTGGTGATGGACTGACGCTCAGCGGTGCGCCCACAGGTCGCGCAGCAGCGCGACCTCGGCGCCGTGGTGAATGGCCTCCCGGTTGATGTGCAGCACCAGGGTGGCCATCGGCCGGTCGGCGTAGGGGCCCTCGGCGGGGCCGCACGGCCGCGCCAGGTCCTGCGGCCCGAGCGACCGCACGCCCCGCGACCACCGCTCGTGGGCCTCGTCGAGCTGGTCCAGCGCCCGCGCCGCCGTCGTCGCGTACGGGAACGAGCCGTAGTCGACGGCCGGACCGCCGAAGTGCGAGGCCGCGCGGGCGCCGAAGACGCCGACGATGACGTGGGCCAGCCGCCAGGCGATCGTCGTGACGGGCGCGGGCTCGGGCGGCGGGTGGACCCAGTCGATGCGCCCGTCGCGGATGCTCCAGGAGCCGGGGGCCGGCTCCCAGAGATACTCCTCGTCGGTCAGCCCGTCGAGGCGGGGACGGAGCTGCCGCGTCCAGTGCCAGGCGAGCTGCTCGTGCAGCTCGGCGGTCCAGTCGAGATCCATCCCCCTGGCCTACCCGTTCTACCGGGAGTAGACGACCGCCAGGGTGGGCGGTTTGACGCCTTCCTCCTTGTTCTCGGAGGCGGCGAACGCCCGCCAGTTCGTGGCCTCGTTCTCGTCGGCGCCGCGGAGCTGGATGCCGTGGTTGGGGGCGCCCTTGGCCCACGCCTGCGCGATGCCGGTCACGCCCCACGTCAGGAACCCGGCGCCGCCGGCGCAGGGCTCGGTCCAGGTGCGGCCCCGCCCGGCGCGGACGGTGGACGAGCCCGCCGTGACGGTGGCGGGCTTGTTGTCCCAGTTGAGGTTGTTCTCGTCCCAGGGGCCGGTGACCCGCTCGGCGGTGAGGCCGGAGCCGACCCGCAGACCGCAGGCGTTGGTCTCGACGTTCCACATGGCCAGCGCGGCCCCCAGGACCCGCTTGCCGGTGAACGCGGCGGTGTCGAACCTGACCAGGCTGCGCATCACGTCGCCGCCCTGACCGTTCTCCCACGGCATGGTGCCCGCGATGATCATCGGGTCGCCGGGGTGCGAGGCCCAGGAGGTGGCCACGTCGGTGTCGACCTCCACGCCCGGCAGGGTGATCGTCGGATCGACGGTCACCGGGTAGACCCGCTCCGGGGCCGAAAGGAACGCCTCGTCCGGCTTGAGCACCAGGACCTTGGCGCCGTTCTCGGTCCGTACGGCGGCGTCGACGGGGGCGACGGCGTCGCCGCGCGGCTTGCCGTGCCCGCCCGCGTCCCACATCACCGGCCGCGCGCCCGCCGCGACGACCTCGCCGCTGTCGCTCTTGAGCTGCAGCCGCCCGTCCGCGGCCTCGCTCAGCTCCACTCCCTCGGTCCGTACGGGGATCCGCAGCTCGATCGGCCCGGCCGGCTTCGTACGGAGCACCACGTCGTGCCGGAAGCCCGTCGGCAGGACGGTCACCACCAGGTCGGCGCCCGGCCCGGCCGCGTCGGCGAAGGTGGCGACGTTGTCCTGGACCCGGGGCGCGGGCAGCGCCGTCGGCCACCGCAGGGAGAACGTCCGCCCGTGCTCGTCGGCCATGGTGGCCAGCGGGCCCTCGCCGCCGCCGGACACCTCGATCCGGGCCTTGGCCGCCTTCGGCCTGAGCACGCCGCCCTCGGCGACGAGCGAGGTGTCGATCGGCACCCACCGGCCGCCCTGCTTCACGTTGGACGGGCCTGAGGTGATGGTGGCCGTGTAGGTGCCGTCAGGGTTGGCGACGGTGGTGCTGTTCTCGTCCGTCAGGCTCGGCACGGGCACGGCGCGGCCGGTCTTGGCGGCCTCCGCGGTGGCGGCCTCCACAGCCGTGGGGGGCGTGGCCGCGTGGGCCGTGGGAACTCCCGAGAGAGCGGTCACGGCGGCGACCCCGAGCGCCAGTTTGCCGACAGTGCTCTTCATGACGATGCGCAAATGAGTTGTCCTCACGTCAAGTTCGTGGCGGCATGCGACCGCGGAGGGGCGTAGTTCCGTTGTCACGCCCCTCCGTCCCCTGATCGCACGGCGTCACAGAAGTATCACGACGGCATATCGGGGTGAAATAGGAAAAAGGAAATGCGACCTAGATCACAAAGCATTGAGTGACCGAGTTAAGCGCACGGTCATAAAATAGTTGGTGTTTAAAGTATTTCCGGGCCGAATTCCGGAAAAGGCACGGGCCGCGCCCCCGTACTGGACGCGGCCCGTGCGGGAAAAGGTCGTCAGCCCGACGAGAACGCCGCGTCGAACGCGGTCGCCGGCGGGGTGATGGCGTTGAGGTCGCGGATGTAGGCCAGGGCCTCACGGGCGCCGTCGAGACGGTCCATGCCCGCGTCCTCCCACTCGATCGAGATCGGGCCCGCGTAGCCGATCGAGTTGAGGGCGCGGAAGCAGTCCTCCCACGGCACGTCGCCCCGGCCCGTCGAGACGAAGTCCCAGCCCCTGCGCATGTCGGCCCACGGCATGTGGGACGACAACCGGCCCCGGCGCCCGTCACCGACGCGCATCCGGGTGTCCTTGCAGTCGACGTGGTAGATGCGGTCGGCGAAGTCCAGGATGAACGCCACCGGGTCGAGGTCCTGCCACACCATGTGGGACGGGTCCCAGTTGAGGCCGAAGGCGGGCCGGTGCCCGATCGCCTCCAGCGTGCGCACCGTCGTGTAGTAGTCGTAGGCGATCTCGCTCGGGTGGATCTCGTGCGCGAACCGCACGCCCACCTCGTCGAACACGTCCAGGATCGGGTTCCAGCGATCGGCGAAGTCCTGGTAGCCCGCGTCCACCATGGACGCCGGGACCGGCGGGAACATCGCGACCGTGTGCCAGATCGACGAGCCGGTGAAGCCCACCACCGTGTCGACGCCCAGCAGGGCGGCGGCACGGGCGGTGTTCTTCAGGTCCTCGGCCGCCGCCTGACGCACCGACTCCGGGTCACCGGAGCCCCAGATGCGGGCCGGCAGGATCGCCTTGTGCCGCTCGTCGATCGGATGGTCGCACACGGCCTGGCCGACGAGGTGGTTGGAGATCGTCCACACCTTGAGGCCGTGCTTGTCGAGCTGGGCGCGCTTCTGCTCGACGTAGGACGGGTCGGCGACGGCCTGGGCCACGTCGAAGTGATCACCGGAGCAGGCGATCTCCAGGCCGTCGTAGCCCCATTCGGCGGCCAGCCGGCACACCTCCTCGAACGGCAGATCGGCCCACTGACCGGTGAACAGTGTGATGGGTCTCATGAATCCTCCACGCTGGTGAAGCGGCTGCCGTCGGCCGCGCTCCGCTCGACCGCCGCGAGCACGCGCTGCACCCGCAGCCCGTCGGCGAAGGACGGCGAAGGGTCGCGGCCCTCGGCGATCGCCTCCAGGAAGTCCTTGATCTCGTGCGTGAACGTGTGCTCGTAGCCGAGGCCGTGGCCCGGCGGCCACCAGGCGCCGACGTACGGGTGGTCGGGCTCGGTGACGAGGATGCGCTCGAAGCCCCGGCCGCCCTCGCTGAACCACAGCTCGTTCATCGACTCGAAGTCGAAGGCGAGGCTGCCGAGCGAGCCGTTGATCTCGACGCGCAGCGCGTTCTTGCGGCCGGTGGCGAACCGCGTGGCCTCGTACGAGCCCACCGCCCCGCCGGACAGCCGGGCGGTGAACAGGGCCGCGTCGTCCACCGTGACCGTGCCCCTGCCGGAGCCGCCCCCGGCCGACAGCCCGGACGACGACTCGGGCAGCGGCCGTTCCTTGATGAAGGTCTCGGTCAGCGCGGACACGCCCACGATGTGCTGGCCGCTGATGAACTGGGTGGCGTCGATGATGTGCGCGCCGATGTCGCCCAGCGCGCCCGAGCCCGCCTTGTCCTTCTGCAGCCGCCACACCAGCGGGAAGTCCGGGTCGACGATCCAGTCCTGCAGATACTGGGCACGCACGTGCCGGATCTCGCCCAGCCTGCCCTGCTCGACGAACTGCCTGGCCAGCGCCACCGCGGGCACCCGCCGGTAGTTGAAGGCCACCATGCTGCGGCCCGTCGCCGAGGCGGCGGCCCGGACCATGGCCTCGGCCTCGGCCACGGTGTTGGCCAGCGGCTTCTCACAGATGACGTGCTTGCCCGCGCGCAGGGCGGCGATGGCGATCTCGGCGTGCGTGTCGCCGGGCGTGCAGATGTCGACCACGTCGACGTCCGCGCGCGCGATCACCTCACGCCAGTCGGTCACCGCCTCCGCCCAGCCCAGCCGCTCGGCAGCCGCCTCGGTCGCCTCCTTCGACCGGCCCGCGATCACCTGCATCCGCGGCACCGCTTCCAGGTCGAAGAAGGCGGCGACGCTGCGCCAGGCCTGGGAGTGGACGCGGCCCATGAAGGCGTAACCGATCATGCCGACGCCGACGGTTCTTGCTGACATGCAACCCCCGATCAGGATTCGAAGCCGAGTTCCAGGTATCGCTCGACGTTCTCCTTGGTAATGGTCTCGGACGCGAGCGTGATGGACTGCGGAACCTGGTTCTCCACGAGGTCACTCATGCCCTTGCCTTGGGCGATCAGGCGCGCCAGCTTGATGGCCGAGGAAGCCATCGTGGGGCTGTAGGTGACCGTGGCCTGCAGCACCGACGAGCCCGACTGGATCTCCCGCATGGCGTTGGCCGACCCCGCGCCGCCCACCATGATGAACTCGTCGCGGCCCGCCTCCTTGATCGCGGCCAGCACGCCGACCCCCTGGTCGTCGTCGTGGTTCCACATCGCGTCGATCTTCTTGTGGGCCTGCAGCAGGCCCGTCGCCACCTGGTTGCCGGTCTCGACGGTGAACTTGGCGTCCTGCTTGGCCGTCACGCTGAAGCCGTACGTCTTCAGCGCGTCCTCGAAGCCCTTGCTGCGGTCCTGGGTGAGCGGGAGCGTGGCGATGCCCTGGATCTCCACGATGACCGGGTTCGACACGCCCTTGTCCTTGAGCGCCTTGCCGATGTGGTGACCGGCGGCCACGCCCATGCCGTAGTTGTCGCCGCCGATCCAGGTCCGGTAGGCGAGCTTGTCGGGGAAGACGCGGTCGAGGTTGATGACGGGGATGCCGGCCTCGGTCGCGCGCAGCGCGATCTGGTTGAGCTGCTGGCCGTCGTTGGGCAGGATGACCAGCGCGTTCACCTTGGCGGCGATGAGCGACTCGACGGCGGAGATCTGCTGGTTGATGTCGTTGGTGGGCTCGACGGGCTTGAACTCGATGTCCGGATACTGCTTGGCGGTGGCCTCGGCGTTCTTGGCGATGGCGGCGATCCAGCCGTGGTCGGCGGCGGGCGCGGAGAAGCCGATGACGACCTTGTCGCCGGGCTCGTCGTTGCCGCTCGCCGCCGGGGCCGGCTGCGGCGCGGCCGTGGTCGGCGAGGCCGCCGGCTCGTTGCTGGTGCAGCCCGCCGCTAAGAGCGCGGCGCCACCGAGACCGCCGACCAGGAATCCCCTGCGCGCGACGTTGTTGCTCATGGTGCTCTCTCCTTCAGATTTCGCCGCTGGAGAAGGACGGCGACGACGATGATCAGGCCCTTGGCGATCAGCTGGTCGCTGGTGTTGAGGCCGTTGAGGATGAACAGGTTCGTGATGAGCGTGAAGATGAGCAGGCCCAGGATCGAGCCGACGATCGTGCCGCGGCCGCCGGTGAGCAGGGTGCCGCCGATGATGACGGCGGCGATGGCGTCGAGCTCGTACAGGTCGCCGTGGGTGGACGAGCCTGTCGTGGTCCGAGCCATGATCAGGATGGCCGCGATGCCGCAGCAGAGCCCGGACAGGGCGTAGAGCAGCATCGTGTGGCGGCGGACGTCGATGCCGGCGAGCCTGGCGGCTTCCGGGTTGCCGCCGACGGCGTAGGTGCGGCGGCCGAAGGTGGTGCGGTTGAGCAGGATCCAGCCGAGCACCACGACCAGCGCGAAGATGTAGACGAGCAGCGGGATGCCGAGGACCCGGCTGGTCGACAGGGCGGCGATGGCGCCTTCGCCGTCGATGAGCTGGGTCTTGCGGTCGGACATGCGCTGCGCCAGGCCGCGCGCCGCCACCAGCATGGCCAGGGTGGCGATGAACGGCACGAGCCGCCCGTAGGCGATGAGCCACCCGTTGACGAGCCCGGTCCCGGTGCCGACGAGGATGGCGCAGATCGCCATGACGACCGGCCCGAACTCCTGGGTGGCGACCGTGGTCGCCCACACCGACGCCAGAGCCATGATCGCGCCGACCGACAGGTCGATGCCGCCGCCGATGATCACGAAGGTGGCGCCGACGGTGATCACGCCGATCGTGGCGGCCAGGGACAGGATGCTGACGAGGTTGGAGGCGGAGGCGAAGTTCTCCGGCCGGGTGACCAGGCCGACGACGACGAGCAGGCCGATCGCCACCAGCAGGCCGAGATGCCGGGCCCCGGTCAGGGCGTTCAGCGTGGCGCGGGCCGGTGGTGGCGCGGCACCGCCTGTGTCGGGGACCGCCGCCGGCGGTCTTCGGGCGTCGCTCATCAGGCCGCTCTCCCATTCATGATCATGTCGAGCACGCGGTGCTCGTCGAGTTCTCCGGCGTCGCCCTCGTGGATGACCGATCCCTCGCGCACCACCAGCACGCGATCGGCCAGGCCGAGGACCTCGGGCACCTCGCTGGACACCAGCAGCACGCCGATGCCCTGGTCCGCCAGGTCGCGGATGACCGCGTACAGCTCCGCCCTGGCTCCCACGTCGACGCCCCTGGTCGGCTCGTCGAGCAGGAGGAGCCGGCGGCTGCCGAGCAGCCAGCGGGCCAGCACCGCCTTCTGCTGGTTGCCTCCGGACAGGGTCCTGATCGGCCGCTCGGGGTCGGGCGGGCGGATGTCGAGCGCCTTGACCAGCCGCTCGGCCTCGGCGCGCTCGCGGCCCCGGTTCATCCAGCCGAACTTGGCGAAGCCCGGCAGGCTGCCCAGCGTGATGTTGGCGGTGACGCTCTGGTCCAGGAGCAGGGCCTGGGCCTTGCGCTCCTCGGGCGCCAGGCCCATGCCCTGGCGCACGGTCTTGACGACGCCGCCGCGCCGCACCTGCCGCCCGGCGAGCACGACCTTGCCCGAGGCGGGGCGGGCGCCGTACACCGCTTCCAGGATCTCCGAGCGGCCGGAGCCGACCAGGCCGGCCAGGCCGACGATCTCGCCGGCGCGGACGGCGAAGCTCACGTCGCGGAAGGCGCCGGGCGAGGTCAGGTGCTCGACGTCGAGCACCTTGTCGCCGGGTGGCCGGGCCGCGCGGGGCGGGAAGACGTACTCGACGTTCCTGCCGGTCATCAGGGAGACGATCTGCGAGGTGGGGGTGTCGCGCGCGGGCAGGCCGACGGCGACGGTGCGGCCGTCCTTGAGCACGGTCACGCGGTCGCCGATCTCGCGGATCTCCTCCAGCCGGTGCGAGATGTAGACGACGGCCACGCCCTGGGCGGTGAGTTCGCGGATGATCCGGAACAGGTTGGCCACCTCGTCGTGCGCCAGCGCGGCCGACGGCTCGTCCATGATGATCAGGCGGGCGTCGTGCGAGAGCGCCCTGGCCATCGAGACGACCTGTTTGGCCGCCGGTGAGAGCCTGCCGACCTCGGTGGACGGGCGGATCTCGCCGTGGCCGAGCCGTTCCAGCACCTCGCGGGTGGCCCGGTGGCCGGCTCCGGTGTTGACGAAGCCGAGGCGGGCGTGCTCGTGGCCGAGGAAGATGTTGTCGGCCACGCTCAGCCCGTCGACCAGGTCGAGCTCCTGGTAGATGGTGGCGAAGCCGAGCCGGATGGCGTCCATCGGGCTCGACGGGCGCACCTGCGCGCCGTTGAACTCGACGGTGCCCTCGTCCGGCTGGTGGACGCCGGCCAGTACCTTGATCAGCGTGGACTTGCCGGCGCCGTTCTGGCCGAGCAGGCAGTGCACCTCGCCCGCGCGCACGTCCAGGTCCACCCCGTCCAGCGCGCGCACGCCGGGGAACTGCTTGACGATTCCCCTCATGACGAGCATCCGGCTCCCTTTCAGGCGTTGACGATGCGGTTGATGTTGTCCGGGGACAGGTAGTGCTCGATCGCGAGGATCCCGGCGCCCAGTGCGGCGGCGTTGATCCCCATGCGGCTCGGCACGATCGACAGGTGGTGGGTGGCCAGCGGCAGTGAGCGCCGGTAGACGGTCTCCCTGATGCCGGCGAGCAGGTGCTCGTGGACCCGCGACAGGGCGCCGCCGATGACGATGACCTGGGGGTTGAAGAAGTTGACCAGGCTGGCCAGCACCTCGCCGATGAGCCGGCCGGCCTCTCTGACGAGCCGCAGCGCCTGGGTGTTGCCCGCCTGGACGAGCGCGACGACGTCGGCCCCCGACTCGGCGGGGACGCCCAGTTCGGTGAGCCGGCGCGCCACGGCGGCGCCGCCGGCGACGGCCTCCAGGCAGGCGCTGTTGCCGCAGCGGCAGCCGGCCTCGTCGTGGCCGCTGACCCGGATGTGGCCGATGTCGCCGGCCGACCCCTGCGCTCCCCTGTGCAGGGTGCCCTCGGCCACGATGCCGCAGCCGATGCCGGTGCCGACCTTGACGAACAGCAGGTGGCGAATGTCGCCGAAGGCGTTGCGGTGCTCGCCGAGTGCCATCACGTTGACGTCGTTGTCCACCAGGACGGCGGTGCCGCCGAAGTATTCGGGGATCGGGTACTCGTTCCAGCCCGGCATGATCGGCGGGTTGTTGGGCCGCCCGGTGGCGAACTCGACGGGGCCGGGCACTCCCATCCCGATGGCCCGCAGCGCCGCCCTGGGCCGGCCGGCCTCGGCGAGCAGCCGTTCGAGCCGGCTGTCGACGTGCGCCAGCACGCTGTCGGGGCCGTCGCCGATCAGCAGCGAGTCCTCGCACTCGGCCAGCACGTCGCCGGAGATGTCCATCAGGGCGATGCGGCAGTGCGTGGCGCCCAGATCGACGCCGGCGAAAGCGTGCTCCTCGGTGTGCAGGCGGAGCTGGCGGGGCGGGCGTCCGCCGGTCGACTCGCCGCTCTCGGTCTCCTCGACCAAACCGCGCTCGATCAGCGCGTCGACGCGCTGGGAGATCGTGGATCGAGCCAGCCCGGTGAGCCGGGCGAGGTCGGAACGGGTCGTCGCGGATCCTGCGCTGATCAGCGTCAGGACATCGCCGGGCGAGCCCGGAGTGGGGGTCATGTCGCGACAATAAGATCACTCATCCGGCAATTCAAGAGTGCGAGCCGCCCAAACTCGCCCCACTTTCGCCGATGATCGAACAAAGCCCGATTTTTGGGCATAAAACAGGGCACCGACTCGTTCGGTCGGTGCCCCCGGTGCGCCTGCGTCTAGAGCATCGCCTTCATCGAGTCCGCCGCCGTGAGGACGTACGGCTGCTCGGCCATGACGGACGACCAGTTGTCCGCCAGCGCCTCCGGCGTGAGGTCGTCGGCCTTCCAGCCGGGCCCCTCGGCCACGAACACCCGCGCCACCCGCCCGCCGCCCACGCTGAAGACCTCGCCACTCGCCTCGCACGAGTCGTGCACCAGGTAGGCGACGAGCGCGCTGACCCGCTCGGGCGTGAACTTGGCCTCGAACTCGGCGGGCAGCAGCGCCTCGGTCATCCGCGTCCAGGCGATCGGAGCGATGGCGTTGGCCTTGATGCCGCTGCGCGCACCTTCGATGCCGAGCGTCTTGGTGAGCCCGACCAGGCCCATCTTGGCGGTGGAGTAGTTGGCCTGGCCGAAGTTGCCGAACAGGCCGGCCGGGCTGGAGGTGTTGACGATCCGCCCGTAGCCGGCCTCCTTCATGAACGGGTAGGCCGCCTGGCTGACCAGGTAGGAGCCGCGTACGTGCACGGCGAGCACGTTGTCGAAGTCCTCGACCGTCATCTTGCCGAACGACTTGTCCCGCAGGATGCCGGCGTTGTTGACGACGATGTCGATCTTCCCGAACGCGTCGACGGCCGCCTGCGCGATCGCCCTGGCCCCTTCGGGGGTGGCGACGTTGTCGGTGCTGGCGACGGCCTGGCCGCCGTTCTTGGTGATCAGCTCGACCACGTCGGCGGCCGGGCCGGTGGAGGCGCCGGTGCCGTCGAGGGCGCCGCCGAGATCGTTGACGACGACCTTGGCGCCCCGCTCCGCCAGCAGGAGGGCGTGCGAGCGGCCGAGGCCGTGCCCGGCCCCCGTGACGATCGCGACCCTGTCATCGAACCGAAGCATCGAACCTCCATCGCAGGAGAACAACATTCTAGTACGAGCACCATAACCCGAACCCGGGCGTTCAGCCGAGCAGCTTGGCGACCGCCCGCAACCCGTCGAGCACCTCGGCGGCGGTGGGCGCGCTGTCGGGATCGCTCAGGCACTGCACCATGACGCCGGTCATCAGCGCGACCTGCACGGTGCCCAGCGTGCGCGCGGAACGCTCGGACACCTCGCCTTCCGGCACGCTGTCCAAGATCGCCGCCATCCCGGCGCGCCCCTGCCGGGTGCCCTCGGCCAGCGTCGGGCGCAACTCGGGCTGACGCTGGGCCTGCATGAACAGCTCGATCGAGGCCAGCCACAGGTCCGGATGGGCCTTGAAGTCGGCGAGCAGGCCTTCCCACATGCGCTCGTAGTGCGCGACCGCCGGGCCGCCGGACTCCGGCACGAGCGCGCGCCCCATGGCGTCGCCCCACTCGTCGAGGATCTCGAACAGCGCCTTGTTGAGCAGCGCCTCCCGCGACCCGTAGTGGTAGCCGATGGCGGCCATGCTGACGCCGGCGGCGGAGGCGATGTCGCGCACGCTGGTGCGGTCGTAACCCTTCTCGCGCAGGCACCGCTTGGCCCCGGCGAGCAGATCTTCACGGTTCCCCATGCGGCGCAGCATACCAAGCTCCTCATGCGAACGCCTTAGGCGATCGACTTGCGCGTTCGCCCAAATTCTCGTACGGTCCCTTCCAGATCACGACGAGACGGAGAAACACCCAGATGAACCCCGCTTACGGACGGCTCGCAGGACTGCTGGCGGCCGGTCTGCTCGCCACGGCGATCCCCGCCGTGTCCGCCATCCCCGCCGCCGCGACCGGCCCCGAGGTGGTCACCACGGCCTCCGGCGAACTCCGCGGATCGGCCGCGGACGGCGTGCGCGCCTTCCGGGGCATCCCGTACGCCGCGCCGCCCGTCGGCGACCTGCGCTGGACCTCGCCCCGGCCCGCCGCGCCGTGGACCGGGGTGCGCGACGCCACCGAGTCCGGCGCGGCCTGCGCCCAGCCCACCGGCTACCCGATCGGCGTGCCCAGCGAGAACGAGGACTGCCTCTACCTCGACGTCACCACACCGGCCCGGGTCAAGACCAAGCTGCCCGTCATCGTGTGGATCCACGGCGGCAGCCTCATGTACGGCACGGGCGACATGTACGGTCCCGCGCGGCTCGCCTCTGCCGGAGCCGTGGTCGTGTCGATGAACTACCGGCTGGGCGTGATGGGCTTCCTCACCTCCCCGGCGCTGGGCGGGTCGGGCGGCTTCGGGCTGGAGGACCAGCAGGCCGCGCTGCGCTGGGTCCGCGCGAACATCGCCGCGTTCGGTGGCGACCCCGGCAACGTGACGATCATGGGCCAGTCGGGCGGCGGCTACGCGGTCTGCGGGCACCTGGTTTCACCCGCGTCCAAGGGCCTGTTCCACCGGGCGATCGTGCAGAGCGCCCCGTGCGCCACGGGCGGCTCGCGGACCCGGGCCGACGCCGAGGCCGAGAGCGCCAGGGTGATCAAGCAGGTGGCCTGCGACGAGGCAGGCGACGTGGCGGCGTGCCTGCGCGCGGTGCCGGCGGCCAAGCTGCTGGCCGCCTACGGCGCCTTCGTCGAGCCGCGCCCGGTGGCGGGCACCGGCCTGCTGCCCCGCACCCCCGCGCAGGCCCTGCGCAGCGGCCGGTTCAACCGCGTCCCGGTGCTGGTCGGCGTCAACCACGACGAGGAACGCGGCATGATCGCCGGCCAGGAACTGGCCCCCGGCGGCCGCCCGATGCGGGCCGGTGAATACGAGCCCGCGATCCGCAAGGAGTTCGGCGCCGACGCCGCCGCTGTGCTGAAGCGCTACCCGCTGCGGGCCTACGGTTCGGCCGGGGAGGCCCTGGCCGCCGTGCGTACCGACCACGCCTGGGCGACGCCCACGCTCGACACCGCCCGGCTGCTGTCACGCTGGACGCCCACCCGGATGTACGAGTTCGCCGAGAAGGACACGCCCTGGTTCGCCGGCTACCCCGCCACCAGCTTCCCGGTGCGCGCCCAGCACATGGCGGAGCTGCCGTACCTGTTCGACCTGAAGCTGTTCGAGAAGCTGCCGCCCCGGCAGGAGCGGCTCGCCGGGCGGATCATCGGCTCCTGGGTGCGGTTCGCGGCCTCCGGCGACCCGGGCTGGCCTCGGTTCGGCGAGCGGGACCGGCACGTGCGCTCGCTCACCGCGGGGACGTGGAAGCGCGCGGCGTTCGAGCGCGACCACGCCTACGGGTTCTGGGCGGGGCTCACCCGCTGAGCGGAGCCACCCAGAGGTCCGGCTCCCCCTGCTCCCGCCTGGCCCGGCCCCGGGCCTCCAGCCACACCAGGTGGGCCAGCGTCTCGTTGTTGGCCGCGCGGCGCATGAACGGCGGGATCGACTCCCACGGCCGCGACCATGTCAGCCGGGTCGCCACCTCCCAGCAGCTCACGCCGCCGGACACGCCGAGCACCTGCTCGATCTCGGCCAGCCGCTCGGCGTGGTGGGCCATCACGTGATCCACCCGCCCGGCCAGCTCCAGGAACCGGTACTCGTGGGCGGGCAGCACCTCCTCCACGTCCAGGTCACGCACCGCGGCCAGCGCGCCGAGGTAGTCGGCCAGCGGGTTCGGCCCCGACTGCGGGTGCACCGCGACGATCGGCGTGATCCTGGCCAGCACGTGATCTCCGGAGAACAGCAGCTTCCTGGACGGCGAGGTGAAACACAGGTGCCCTGGCGAGTGCCCAGGCGTCCACAGCGCCCGCAGGTCCCAGCCGGGCAGGTCGAGCCGGTCGCCGTCCTCGATGAGCCGGTCGGGCTTGGCCATCGACACCATGTGCCTGATCATCATGGACGCGCCGGCCAGCTCGTCCAGGGTGGCCGCGGGCACGCCGCAGCGCACGAGCAGCGCGCGCTCCCGGGCGACCAGCGACCCGATGGCGTCGTCGTCGTAGCGCTCGCGCACCAGTCCGGCGTCGGCGGGATGCAGCCCGATCCAGGCGCCGGACGCCTCGCGGACGCGCCCGGCCAGGCCGTAGTGGTCGGGGTGGATGTGGGTGACCAGCACCGCCTTCACGTCGGTGATCGCGTAGCCGGCCACGGCGAGCCCGGCGACCAGCGCGTCGTACGCCTCGTCGGTGTTCCACCCGGCGTCCACGACGGCCACGCCGTCGTCGCATTCGAGCACGTACACCAGGACGTAGCGCAGCGGGTTGATCGGGATGGGCACCGGCACCGACCACAGGCCCGGCCGCACCCGCTCCACCTCGGGGATCGTCCCGCCCGTCCATGCCGCACGCTGCTCCTCGCTGGAAGGAGTCACCACGAACTTCGCCATGCCCGAGATTCTGCCCGGCGTTCCGGAAGCATGTTCTACTGGGGCCATGAAACGTGAAATCGCCGATGACGGGCGCTTCGTCAGGCAGCCGAACCGTTTCACCGACCGGCTCGGCCCGCCCGAGCCGGGCCGCTACCGGCTCTACGCCTCCTACGCCTGCCCGTGGGCGCAGCGGGTGCTGATCGTGCGCCGGCTCCTCGGCATCGAGGACCTGCTGGACGTGACGATCGTGGACCCGATCCGCGACGAGAAGGGCTGGCGGGTGCCGGACGGCGTCTACCTGTCGGAGCTCTACCTGGCCACCGACCCGGGCTTCACGGGCCGCTACACGGTGCCCTGCGTCTGGGACGGCAAGGAGGGGCGGATCGTCACCAACGACTTCCCGCGGATCACCCTCGACCTGGAGACCACCTGGAGCCGGACGCCCGACCTCTACCCGGAGGCGCTGCGCCCGGACATCGACGCCATGAACGAGCGCGTCTACCGCGGCCTCAACAACGCCGTCTACGAGGCCGGCTTCGCCACCGCCCAGGAGGCGTACGAGGAGGCCGTGGGCCGCGTCTTCGCCACGCTGGACTTCCTGGAGGAGCGGCTGACGGGCCGCGAGTTCCTCTTCGGCACGCTGACCGAGAGCGACGTGCGCCTCTACACGACGCTGGCCCGGTTCGACAGCGTCTACTACGGCCACTTCAAGTGCTCGGTGCGCCGCCTGACCGACTATCCGGCGCTGTGGTCGTACGCCAGGAGGCTGTACGCGATCCCGGCGTTCGGCGAGACCACCGACTTCGACCACATCAAGCGGCACTACTACGTCACGCAGACGAACATCAACCCGAGCCGGATCGTACCTGTGGGCCCGGAGCTGGACTGGTCCGCGGCATCCTGACGAACAGCGACGCCGAGGCCATGATCAGGCAGGCGGCCACCGACCAGGCGGCCGCCGTGCCGGCCCCGGTGGCCAGCGCGCCGAACCCCAGGTTGGAGGCCGCACCGCCGGCCTGCAGCGCGAGCGAGCTCGTCGAGGTGACGGTGTTGCGCCGCCCGGCGTCCACGGCCTTGTGCGTCATCTCCAGGCACAGCAGGCCCGCCACGGAGAGCCCGGCGAACAGCACGACGTAGGCGGTCCCCGCCGTCACCAGCCCGGCCGCCCCGCCGAGCCCCGCCGTCGCGGCCAGCGCTGCCACGGACGCCCCGGTCAGCAGCGTGCCCGCCACCGCCCCGGCCACCGGCGCCGGACCGCCCGCCGCGGTGGCGCGGCCCGCGAGCCGCGCCACGCGGGGCGCCATCGCGCTCCCGGCCGCGCTGCCGGCGAACCCGAGCGCCGCCACGATCGCGTACGCGGTGCTGCCCTGCTCGGCCGTCCCCGCCAGCTCGGCCAGCCGCCCGGGGGTGAGCAACTCGACGGCGGTCAGCGCGACCCCCGACCCGGCGGCGACCAGCATCAGCCGCCGCAGCACCGGCGCGCCGGCCACCAGTCGCACCCCGCCGCCGACGGTCGCGGGCACCTCCCGCACGAGCCCGCGCAACGTCCCGCGCCCATCGGTCTTCCCGTACCTGTCCCGCTTCCCGTACGTGTCCCGCGACGGCTCGGGCAGCGCGATCAGCACCACCACCAGCAGGACCGCGGCCGCCACGGCGCCGGCCAAGGCCGGGACGGCGAGCGGGGGCAGCGGGCCGGGCGGCACGACGAGGGGCACGAACCCGCCCGCGAGCACCCCCAGGCAGAGCGCCGCGGCCTCCATCGCCCCGCCCCTGGCCAGCCCCCGACCGAGATCGGCGTCGCGGCCCTCCAGCTCATGCAGCGTGTCGACGTACCAGGCGGTGGCGGGCCCGCTGGACAGCGCGCGGCCCACCCCCTTGAGCACCGCCATGCCCAGAAACATCCACACCGTCGTCGAGACCGCCATCAGCGCGAGCGCGCCGAGCGTGAACGCCGCCGACGCGGCCAGCACCACGCGGCGTCCGACGACGTCGGCCAGCCCGCCCGTGGGCAGCTCCAGCGTGATCGTGACGATCGAGAACACCGTCGTGACGAGCCCGACCTGGGCCAGGCTGAGCCCCCGCTCGGTCATCAGCAGCACCATCACCGGCATCATGAGCCCTAAAGGCAGCCAGGTCAGGAACGCGACCAGCATGTAGCGCCGCAGCGCGGACCGGGCGTTCATGCCTCCTCCTCCCCCGTCCGGCGCGGGAACCCGCCCATCCAGACGAGGACCTGCTCGGCGTCCGGCGCGTCCGCGTGACGGGCCCCGAACTCCTCCAGCAGTTCGCCGACCTGGCGTGAGAGCTCCAGCAGGGCCGAGGCGGGCAGCCGGACCAGCGTGTCGCTCAGCCCCGCGGCCCGCACCCACTCGTCACCCCACTCGCCCTCGTCGAACTCCTGGACCTGCCGCCCGAGCACCGCAACCTGACGCATCCGCATGATCTTGACCGCCTCGCGCCCTTCGGGGCTGCCCGACATCTCCAGGTTGTCCCAGGTGGTGTAGCGGTGGCGGGACCGCCAGCGGCGCTCGCGGCCGTCGCGCTGATCGGGGTCCTCCTCGATGAAGCCGTACTTGGCGAGCTCGCGCAGGTGGTAGCTGGTCGAGCCGGAGCTCTCGCCCACCACCCGGCCCAGCCCGCTCGCGGTGGCGGGGCCGTCGGCGCGCAGCAGGCCCAGCAGCCGCACCCGCAGCGGGTGGGCCACGACCTTGAGCACCTGCGGATCACTGATCTTGAACTCTTCCTCCATGCTTCGACGATAGACCGCAAAGAGATTTTTGCAAAGTGTTTTTTGCGGTAGCGCCCTCCTAAACTGGCCGCATGCTTGACGACATCACGGTGGACGAGGCGGTCCTCGCGCTCCGCCCGGACTTCGCCGTCCTGGCCATGACGGCCCACGGCCTGCGCAACGGCCCCACCGACGACACGACCCGCGCCTGGCTGAGCGAGGCGGCGACGCACGAGGTCCAGGCGGACAAGATCGACGCCTGGAAGGACGCCTACCGCGCCTTCGGCGCCAAGCCGCAGCGCACCCGCCCCTCGGTCGACGCCCTCACCCGCAGGATGCCCCTGCCGGAGATCAACCGGGTCGTCGACGCGTACAACTCGATCAGCGTGAAGCACGCGCTGCCCATCGGCGGCGAGGACCTCGACCGCTATGCCGGCCCGCCCCGGCTCGTCAGGGCGGCGGGCGACGAGGCGTCGGAGGAGGCGCTCGGGCAGCCGGAGCCCGGCGAGGTGATCTGGCGCGACGACGTGGGCGTCACCTGCCGCAGGTGGAACTGGCGCCAGGTGGCCCGCACCCGGCTCACCGAGGAGACCACCAACGCGATCTTCCTGCTGGAGCGGCTGGAGCCGATGGCGATGGAGGAGCTGAAGGAAGCCGGCGAGGAACTGGCCGATCTTCTGACCCGGCTGTCCCCCGATGTCCGGATCGCCTCGCGGGTCGTGGCCGGCGGGAACTAAACCTCGCGCCCCGCTGTTGATACCAAACGGTAATGTTGACGGCACCACCTGGATTGACTAGGGGGGCGTGACCTCTTCGGGCACTCCTGAGAGGATCAGGCGAGGCGGCAGCGCCTCGCGGGCGCGCGCCGTCGGTCCGGGCGAGTAGCCTTGGACAGGTTCTCTAACATCAACGCCGATCTGCGGAAGAGGGCGATTTGCGCCGTGTCGTCTGAGTCGTCGCGGACAAACCCGCTGGCAAGCTTTGGTCAGAATGAGTGGCTTGTCGACGAGCTGTACCAGAAGTACCTCCAAGATCCCGAGTCTGTCGACAAGGCTTGGTGGAACTTCTTCGCTGACTACAACCCTGATTACGGACCGGGCCGTACCCCGGTCAGGGAGGCGGCGAACGGCACTGCGACCGCGCCCGCTGCCGCTCCGGTCAAAGCGCCGCCACCGGCGCCGGCCGAGAAGCCCAAGCAGCCCGTCACCCCGGTGCCCAAGGGCGCCGAAGAGGTGAAGCTGCGCGGGGCGGCGGCCCGTACGGCCGCCAACATGGACACCTCGCTGTCGGTCCCGACCGCGACGAGCGTCCGGGCCATCCCGGCCAAGCTGCTCATCGACAACCGCATCGTGATCAACAATCACCTCAAGCGGGGTCGCGGCGGCAAGGTCTCCTTCACGCACCTGATCGGCTTCGCGATCGTCAAGGCGCTGAAGGCCATGCCGGAGATGAACTTCTTCTACGCCGAGGTCGACGGCAAGCCGACCCTGGTCAAGCCCGAGCACGTGGGTCTCGGCCTGGCCATCGACGTCCAGAAGAGCAACGGCGAGCGCCAGCTCCTCGTGCCGTCCATCAAGGCCGCCGAGGACATGGACTTCCGGCAGTTCTGGATGGCCTACGAGGAGGTCGTCCGCAAGGCCCGCGCCGGCAAGCTCGGCGTCGACGACTTCACCGGCACCACGATCTCGCTGACCAACCCCGGCACGATCGGCACCGTCCACTCCGTGCCGCGCCTGATGCCCGGCCAGGGCACGATCATCGGCGTCGGCGCGATGGAGTACCCGGCCGAATACCAGGGCGCGTCCCCCGACACGCTCTCGCGCCTGGCCGTCTCCAAGGTCATGACGCTGACCAGCACCTACGACCACCGGATCATCCAGGGCGCCCAGTCGGGCGACTTCCTGCGCACGATCCACCGGCTGCTGCTCGGCGAGGACGGCTTCTACGATGAGATCTTCGAGGCGCTGCGCATCCCGTACGAGCCGGTCCGCTGGGTGCGCGACATCTCGGCCTCGCACGACGAGGACGTGGCCAAGTCGGCGCGGGTGATCGAGCTCATCCACGCCTACCGGGTGCGCGGCCACCTCATGGCCGAGACCGACCCGCTCGAGTACAAGCAGCGCAAGCACCCCGACCTCGACATCCAGTCGCACGGCCTGACGCTGTGGGACCTGGAGCGCGAGTTCGCCACCGGCGGCTTCGGCGGCCGGCCGCTGATGAAGCTGCGCGAGATCCTGGGCGTGCTGCGCGACTCCTACTGCCGCACCGTCGGCATCGAGTACATGCACATCCAGAACCCCGAGGAGCGGGCCTGGATCCAGGCGCGGGTGGAGAAGCCCTACGCCTCCCCCGAGCGCGACGAGCAGCTCAACATCCTGAGCAGGCTCAACACCGCCGAGGCGTTCGAGACGTTCCTGCAGACGAAGTTCGTCGGCCAGAAGCGCTTCTCGCTGGAGGGCGGCGAGTCGCTGATCCCGCTGCTCGACTCCGTCATCAGCGACGCCGCCGACGAGGGCCTCGACGAGGTCGTCATCGGCATGGCGCACCGCGGCCGGCTCAACGTGCTCGCCAACATCGTGGGCAAGTCCTACGCGCAGATCTTCGGCGAGTTCGAGGGCAACATCGACCCGCGCACCGCGCACGGCTCCGGCGACGTGAAGTACCACCTCGGCGCGACCGGCACGTTCACCGCGCCCAGCGGCAAGACGATCAGCGCCTCCGTGGTCGCCAACCCGTCGCACCTGGAGGCGGTCGACCCGGTGCTGGAGGGCGTCGTCCGCGCCAAGCAGGACCTGCTGGAGCGCGGCGAGGAGGGCTTCACCGTCCTGCCCGTGCTCGTCCACGGCGACGCGGCCTTCGCGGGCCAGGGCGTGGTGGCCGAGACGCTCAACCTGTCGCAGCTGCGCGGCTACCGCACCGGCGGCACCGTGCACGTGGTGGTCAACAACCAGGTGGGCTTCACCACCTCGCCGGCCTCCTCCCGGTCCTCCGTCTACGCGACGGACGTGGCCCGGATGATCCAGGCGCCGATCTTCCACGTCAACGGCGACGACCCCGAGGCCGTGGTGCGCGTGGGCGAGCTGGCCTACGAATACCGCCAGGCGTTCCGCAAGGACGTCGTGATCGACCTCATCTGCTACCGCCGCCGCGGTCACAACGAGGGCGACAACCCGGCCTTCACCCAGCCGCTGATGTACGACCTGATCGACGCCAAGCGCTCGACCCGCAAGCTCTACACCGAGGCGCTGATCGGCCGGGGCGACATCACGGTCGAGGAGGCCGAGTCGGCGCTGCGCGACTACCAGGCCAAGCTGGAGCAGGCGTTCACCGAGACCCGCGAGGCGGCCAAGAAGCCGCTGGAGGCGGGCGCGATGCGGGTGCCGCCGACCGAGGTCGTCAAGTGGTCGCACGACGACACGCCGACCGCGATCAGCGACGAGACGCTCAAGCGCATCGTCGACACCCAGCTCAACCTGCCCGAGGGCTTCACCGTCCACCCGCGTCTCGCGCCGGTGTTGCAGCGCCGCGGCCAGATGGTCGAGCAGGACTCGATCGACTGGAGCATGGGCGAGACGCTGGCGTTCGGGTCGCTGCTCATCGACGGGCACCCGGTCCGCCTGGTGGGCCAGGACTCCCGGCGCGGCACCTTCACCCAGCGGCACGCGGTGCTGGTCGACCGGGTGACGGGCGCCGAGCACACCCCACTCAAGTCGTTCAACGAGGGCACCACGAAGTTCTACGTCTACGACTCGCTGCTGAGCGAGTTCGCGGCGCTGGGCTTCGAGTACGGCTACAGCGTCGAGCGTCCCGACGCCCTGGTGGCGTGGGAGGCGCAGTTCGGCGACTTCGTCAACGGCGCCCAGACGATCATCGACGAGTTCATCTCGTCGGGCGAGCAGAAGTGGGGCCAGCGCTCCGGTGTCGTGCTGCTGCTGCCGCACGGCTACGAGGGCCAGGGCCCCGACCACTCCTCCGCCCGCATCGAGCGGTTCCTTCAGGTCTGCGCGCTCGACAACATGACGGTCGCGCAGCCGACCACCCCGGCCAACTACTTCCACCTGCTGCGCTGGCAGGTCGAGTCGGGGCGGCACAAGCCGCTGGTCGTCTTCACGCCCAAGGTGCTGCTGCGGCACAAGAAGGCCACGTCCAAGGCGTCGGACTTCACCTCCGGCACCTTCCAGCCGGTGATCGGCGACAGCACCGTCGATCCGGCCAAGGTGACGAAGGTCGTGATGTCCTTCGGCAAGATCCACTACGACCTGCTCGCGGCTCGTGAGAGCTCCGGGCGCGACGACGTCGCGCTGGTCCGGATCGAGCGGCTCTACCCCTACCCCGCCGAGGAGCTCAACGCCGAACTGGCCCGCTACGGGTCGCAGGCCGAGCTGGTGTGGGCGCAGGACGAGCCGGTCAACATGGGCGCGTGGCCCTACCTGTCGCTCAAGCTGGCCGAGGACCCGCAACTGCTGGACGGCCGCCCGCTGCGGCGCGTCTCGCGTACCCCCAACAGCTCGCCCGCGGCCGGCTCGCACGCCGCCCACGACGCCGAGCTCGAGGAGATCGCGAAGCAGATCTTCGGCTGATCACGCCACACCGGTGAGCCCCCGCCCCGGCGGGGGCTCACTGCTGATTTGGACAGGTGAAGCGGGCGCCGCCCTCAAAAGCCGCCGCCCAGGCCGATCACCGTCGCCGCCCACGCGGCCAGTCATCGGGTCGTCCCGCAGACCGCTCGGACCTCGATAAAGTCAGACGCGGGCGTGCGGACGCCTGGATTCCGGCCGCGGACCTCACGTCGCGGCTGAAGAGCTGACTGAACGGAGCACCATGTACTTCACCGATCGGGGGATCGAGGAGCTGGTCGAACGGCGGGGCGAGGAAGAGGTCAGCCTGCTGTGGCTGGGCGAGCGGCTGCGCGAGTTCGTCGACCTCAACCCCGAGTTCGAGACCCCGGTCGAGCGGCTGGCGACCTGGCTCGCGCGGCTGGACGACGAGGACTGAGCTTCGCCCATAACGCGATACATCTTGAGATTTCGGCAGACGCGACATATCGTGTCTGTCAGAAGGCTCGTGTCGCCAGAGAGGGCGGGATCATGCAGCAGTGGACCATCGAGGGGCCGGAGAAGCTCACGTTCGGGCCTGTCGACTCGCTCGACGTGCGCATCGTGGCCGGCCGGCTGGCCGTGCTCGCGAGCGACGGGCCGCCGACACTCGAGGTGACGGAGTTCGACTCGGCCTCCCCGCTGGTCGTGACGTACGACGAGGCCACCCGCGAGCTGAGCGTCACCTACAGGGACCTGACGTGGGACGGTCTGCTCGGCTGGCTGCGGCGCGACCGGCGCCGGACCGTCGCGACGCTCACCGTGCCGCGCCACTGCCGGGTCAGCGCCGGCGTGGTCACGGCGTCCGCCGTGGTGGCCGGGTTCGAGCGGACGACACTGGTCAAGAGCGTGTCCGGGGAGATCGTGCTCGACGGCGTGAGCGGTGAGGTGAGCGCGGCGACCGCCTCCGGGGCCGTGGAGAGCCGGGCGATGGAGGGCGACCTGTCGTTCAAGAGCGTCTCCGGCGAGCTGACCGTGGCCGGCGGCACGCCGCGCCGGCTGCGCGCCAACACCGTCTCCGGGCGCATCACCGCCGACCTACGGCTCCGGCCGACCGGGCACGTGACGCTCAGCACGGTCTCAGGTGCCATCCTGGTGAGGCTGCCCGAGACCGCGGAGGCGGACGTCAACATCAGATCCACCTCCGGCCGGCTGGTCAGCGCGTTCGAAGAGGTCGGCGGCACGGGCGGTCCGGGCCACAAGGCGATGACGGGCCGGCTGGGCGGCGGCATGGCGTCGCTGACGGCGACGACCGTGTCCGGCGAGGTCACGTTGCTCAAGGGGGAGAAGCGATGAGTCCCGTCTTCGGTCATGGCCGGCTCCGGCTCTACCTGCTGAAGCTGCTGGAGGAGAGCCCGCGTCACGGCTACGAGGTGATCCGGCTGCTGCAGGACCGCTTCCTCGGCGTCTATTCGCCCTCCCCCGGCACCATTTACCCGCGCCTGGCGCGGCTGGAGGAGGAGGGCCTGGTCACCCACGAGGTGGTCGACGGCAAAAAGGTGTTCTCCATCACCGACAAGGGCCGCGAGGAGCTCGGCGACCGCCTCGACGAGCTCGACGACCTGGAGGAGGAGATCGCCGCCTCGGTGCGCGACATCGCCCGCGAGGTCAAGGAGGACGTACGCGACACCGTCAGGTCGCTCCGCGAGGAGCTGACCAGGATGGCCAAGGACGTCCGGGTGGACACCCGCGTCGACGTACGCCGACAGCAGCAGGAGTTCAGGCGGATCCGGGAGGAGCAGGCGCGCCAGTGGCGCGAGCACGCCCAGCACTGGCAGGACGAGAGCGGGCGGCTCACCGGCGAGTGGCGCCGGATCTGGGCCGAGGTGTGGAGCACGCTGGGCGGCGCGCCCGCGTCGCGGGCCGGCCTCGACAACGAGCTGGGCGAACTGCTCGCCGACTTCGTCGCCGGGGCGCGCGAGGAGGCCTCCCGGGCCAGCCTCACGCGCGAGCAGCTCGACCAACTCCGCCTGGTGCTCGACGAGGCCGCCACCCGCGTCCGCGACACTCTCCGGTCATGATCCGCTACGGCCTGCGCCCGCCGCTGCAGCGCCTGTCAGCCCGTAAAGACGATCTTGCCGAACACGTCGCCGGCGTCCATGGCGGCGAAGCCCTCCCTGGCCTCGGTCATGGGCAGCGTCCGGTCGATCACCGGCCGGACGCCGGTCTGCTCCAGGAAGACGGCCAGGCGCTGGAGCTGGTCGCGGGTGCCCATGGTGGAGCCGACCACCGACAGCTGCAGGAAGAAGACCCGGTTCAGGTCGGCGGGCGGCACGGCGCCGCTGGTCGCGCCGGAGACCACGATCCGCCCGCCCGGCCTGAGCGACTTGAGCGAATGGTCCCAGGTGGCCTGGCCGACGGTCTCCATCACCGCGTCCACCCGCTCGGGCAGCCGGGCGCCCGGCTCGAAGACCTGGTCGGCGCCGAGCTCGCGGGCCCGCTCCCGCTTGTCCCCCGACCGGCTCGTGGCCCAGACGCGGTAGCCGCCCGCCCGGCCGAGCGCGATCAGCGCGGTCGCCACACCGCCGCCCGCGCCCTGCACGAGCACGGTCGCGCCCGGCTCCAGGCCGGCCTTGCCGAACAGCATCCGGTAGGCGGTCAGCCAGGCCGTCGGCAGGCAGGCGGCCTGCTCGAAGCTGAGTGCGGCGGGCTTGGGCACGAGGTTGCGGCGCGGCACGGCCACCCGCTCGGCGAACGTGCCGTCGTGGGTCTCTGACAGCAGCGACCGCTTCGGGTCCAGCGTCTCGTCGGCTCCGGTGCCGATCACGGCGTGCACGATGACCTCGTTGCCGTCCTCGTCGACACCGGCCGCGTCGCAGCCGAGCACGATCGGCAGCCGGTCCTGCCTGATGCCGACGCCCTTGAGCGTCCACAGGTCGTGGTGGTTGAGCGCGGCCGCCCGCACCGAGACGGTCGTCCACCCGTCGGGCGCCTTCGGCTCAGGGTGCTCACCGAGCGTCAGCCCGGCGAGGGGATTGTCGGGGTCGGTCTGTGTGGCGGTAACGGCGAACATGGCCGCACCCTACTTCAGAGTGATCCTGATCTCGTCGAGTGCCGTCTTCACGAACCCCGGGTCGCCCGCGGCGGCGATCCGCACCCCGTCCCGGCACACGCTGCTGACGGGACGCCCGCGCCCCCTGACCCCGCGCGGCAGCTGGTCCAGCTTCGCGCACGAAGGAATCAGCACCACCATGTCGCTGATGCCGCCGCCGAACCACAGCTGCGGCCCCGCCGCCTCCCCGCGCGCGCTCTCCCCCGGCTCCGCCATCCGAACCCGGTCCGTGCCGGACAGCACCAGGTAGCCGTCGGTCACACTCCCCCGCACCCCCGCGGCCACGGCCATCCGCTGCTCGAAGTCGAGCCCGCTCGGCCGGTCGTACATCGCCATTCGCCACCGCCCGAACCTGAACAGCAGCACCTGCCCGTAGGAACCGCTGCCCGCCTGGCGCGGCCAGAGCGTCACATGAGGGGCGAACGCCCGGATCGGCTCGCCGCCCTTGGTCACCTCGATCTCGCCGTTGTAGGGGGCGACGAGCTGCCGGTAGTCGCCGTCGACCCACATGCCCTGGAACGGCCTCGAACCCAGCCGGTCGAGCCCCAGCCGGGCCGGATAACGCACCTCGGCCCGCACCCCGTGCGGGAACACCACCTCGATCACCTCGCGCCCGTCACGCTCGCGGGACTGCGCGTTCAGCACGTTGGGCGCGCTCTCCACCCTGGTCAGGGACCGGATCGGAGCCGTCTCGCGGACCGGCTCCGGCATCGGGTCACGACTGGCGAGCAGGCTGACCAGCGGAACCCCGAGCAGCGCCAGCACCACCACCAGCCCGATCCAGCGGCGCCGGCCGCGCTGGCCCGCCTCGATGACATCGAACTGATCGGCCACGACGGACCTCGCCCGGGGGGTAGTGGCTGGTGCCTGTGTCTCCAGTTCAGTTGAGCGGCGACCGCCAGCGCAACCCCTCGAACCTGGCGAAATCCTTGTCGCAGGTCACGAATTCACAGCCGTGCTCGATGGCGAGCGCGGCCAGGTAGGCATCCGGAACCAGCTTCCCCGTCGCCCCGGCCTCGCGGCAGAGCTTGGTGAAGATCTCCCAGTGCCGCGGACCGGCGTGCACGACGACCGCGTGCGGCTGGTTGCGCACACTCTCGGCGAAGCGGCTCGCGGTCGCGAAGGTGGTGGCCCCCGGGATCCGCGAGTTGGTGACGACGCGCAGGAAGCCGTTGATGACGAAGTCGCTCACGGCGTAGGCCTCGTCGCCGCGCAGCAGCTCCCGGAGCAGGGTGAGGCACGGCTCGTGATGCTCCATGTCCCGGCGTTGCGCGTTGACCAGCATGTTGACGTCAAGCATGCGCATGCCGGCCTCCGAGGGCCTTCTCGATGTCCTCGACCTCGATCTGTTCCGCGATCTCCGTCCACGTCAGCATCGGCCCTGCGGCCTCACCGGACAGGGGTAGTTCGATCGGTGGCCGCTCCGTCGTGCCGGAGCGGTTGAGCAGTTGCCTCAAGGCATCCTCCATCACTGAGTTGAGACTGCGCCCGTTACGGGCCGCGTACGCCTTCGCCTCGTTGAGGAGCGTTTCGTCGATGCGCACCGTGGTCCTCCGCATGACTCCAGCGTCCGCCGCTGACATAAAAATGTCAACAGCAAAGAGTAACCACACGCTCACAATCTTTGCATCGTCTTTGCCGCATCACCACCGAGCGACATTCACCTTTCCGTCCGTCGTCAGCCGGACGGCCTGCCCCACCAGCTCTCGCGATTCGGCGTCCGCCATCAGCTCCTCCTCCAGGACGTGCGCGTACGCCCGCGCGCCCCCGGGCAGGCCGACCACCAGGTGTCCCCTCTCGGGCGAACCGTCACGGCCGTGCGCGACCGTGTAGCCGGCCACCACCGCGGGCCCCTCGTACGTGTCGGCGACCGGCACCGGCTCGGCCGTGAAGACCGGCGCGCCGTCGCCCAGCACGCCCCCGGGCTCGGTGGACCAGACGGCGTAGGCGTGCTTGGTCAGGTGCATGCCGACCCCGGTGACGAGCCCGTGGCCGGGCCAGGCGCGCAGCAGCCCGGCCATGGTCGCGGTCGAGTGCAGCACGTAGTCGCTGGCGGGGCCGCCCGCGTACGGCAGGCCGCCGGTGACGGTGAGGCCGCGCGGGTCCAGCGGGTCGAGCCCGATGGCGTCGCACGCCTGCCGCAGCGCCACGGCGAAGCAGCTGTAGAGGTCGAGCGCGTGCAGGTCGTCCAGCCCCAGCCCGGCACGGTCGAACGCGGCGGCCGCGGCCCGGCCGATCGCCTGCGACGAGCCGAGCGCGGGCCGGGCGGCCACCTCCCAGGTGTCCTCGGCGTACGCCCAGCCGCGCAGGTAGACGCGCTGGTCGTGCGGTACGCCGAGCCGGTCGGCCAGTGCCGTGCTGACCAGGACGACGGCCGCCGCCTGGTCGACCTCCAGCACCGCCACGGTGTTCCTGGTGTACGGCCAGCCGACGAACCGGTTGCCCGCCACGAGCTCCTCCGGGCTGCGGACGGTCTGCCGCCAGGCATACGGGTTGACGGCGGCCACCTCGGTCATCGGCGCCATCATCCGGCCCCGCTCGCGCATCTCGTCCTCGACGGACAGGCCGCGCGCCGCCCGCCGGGCCGTTTCCATGATCGCGTACGTGTGCACCGGCAGGAACAGCTCGTGGGCGAGCTCGGCCGGGTGCGGCGGCCGTTCCCAGCCGTAGGGCGGCTTGGGGTCGGCGGCGTGGCTCCACGGCACCCGCTCGCCGGCCAGCCGGTAGGCGCGGCGGGTGGCGAGCGCCTCGGCGCCGGCGGTGAGGGCGGAGTCGAGCTCCCCGTTCGCGATCGCGGCCGCGGCGGCCCCGATGAGCAGGTGCGGAGCCGTACCGCTGACCTTGGAGTACGCCTGGTGGCGCGGCGTGGCGCCGAGACGGCCGACCAGCCTGCCGGTCGGCGAGTCGTACTGCCAGGAGTCGGTGTAGACGATCTGGATCGAGTCGAGCCGCTCGACGGGCAGGCGCGCCTCGCGGGCGGCGGCGCGCGCCGTCTCCTCCCACAGGTCGAGCGGCTCCGGGCCGGGCTGCTCGCGAACGGTGCGCTGCGCGGTGCCCACGAGGCAGGGGGTGCGTGGATCCATGCCGACATCTAACCAGAACAAGATTCGGTTGATAAGGAGTGGCGTTTGATAATAGCTGTTACCGGTGTGGTCCGGGACCTGTCCCGAGCTGGGCGGATGCCTTTTGTGAATACATGCTCAACGGCTATTTCCATAACAGAACGGAACCGGGGCATGCTTTTTCGCGTCATTTCCTGGCTGACCGGTCGAGCCATTCATTAACGTTCCGATCGTTTTCCTGGCCCACCGGGGCGCAGCACCCCGCTCTGAGCCGCCGAGAACTGAGAGGAGCTCCATGTTTTCCCGAGCAAGGCACATCGCGATCCCGCTCGCGGGCCTGGTGGCGGCCGGCCTGATGAGCGGCACCGCGGCCACGGCGGCCGCACCCTCAGAAGTCGTGTCGCGGAACGCGGCAACCCCCGCCGAGCAGGCGATCCAGTTCTGGACGCCGGAGCGGATCAAGGCCGCGACCGACCACGACGACAGCGTCGACGCGCGCGCCGACGGCCTGCGCGCGGTCGACTCCAGCCCTGACGGACCGCCCGGATCCGTCCCCCCGATCGGTGGCGAGAAGACCAGGACGGTCAAGAGCAAGCACGTCAACCTGCCGAACACCGTAGGCCGCGTGTTCTTCACGCTGCCCGGCCAGAATCCAGGCAACCCGAAGAACTGGCGATACTGCTCGGCGACCTCGGTGCAGGGCAAGTACCGCAATCTGGTGGCCACGTCGGCGCACTGCGTCTACGACATCAAGAAGAACACCTTCTACACCAACTGGATTTTCATCCCGTCGTACTGGGACGGCAAGAACGTCTGGGACGGCAAGGCGCCCTACGGCATTTACGCCGCCAAGACGTTCAACGCGCACGACGACTTCACGGTGAAGGAGGACTTCGACTACGACTACGCCTTCGTCAACGTCTACAACGGCATCAAGGTCGACTGGAAGAAGGAAGGCGGCAAGTGGCACTGGAGCCGCAAGAACGTCGGCCGGCTCGGTGACAACGTCGGCGGCCAGGGCTTCACCTGGAACCGCAGCACCAAGGCGACCGTGTTCTCCTTCGGCTATCCGGCGGGCGAGCACCCCGACGGCGACAAGCCGTTCAGCGGCCGCACGATGAAGTGGTGCTACGGCAAGACCAGGCCGATGCCCGCCGCCGCCGCGTACAACCTGCAGGAGCACGTCGGCCTGCGCTGTTCCTTCACCGCCGGCGCCAGCGGCGGCCCGCTCCTCCACAACTACAAGAGCTCTGGCCGGACCGGTTACCTGATCGGCGTCAACAGCGTCGCCTGGGACACCGACGGCAACGACCGGTACGACCACATCTCGTCGCCGTACTTCAACGGCGACACGCACAAGGTCTACAAGGCCGCGGCCAACCGCTGGAGCGGCAACATGCCGTAACCCGCGACCGATGCGCCGGGGCCCCGGTTCCGCCGGACCGGGGCCTTCGGGCGTGCCCGGAAACCGCAGTCGACCTGGGGCTGAGCGACTCAATAAATGATCATTGGTGGCACGTTTGACATGCTCCTTATAGGACACAGGTCACGCTTGATCAGATAACGAATCTCCATCCGAGCTGCAATAGAGTCAGTCGATCTGGAAAAATCCACCCTTACAACCCCAAGAAAGGCAATTTCATGATCCCCCGGGCCAGGCATCTGGTGGCGGCCGCGCTCAGCGGCGTGCTGCTGACGCTGCCTGCCCTCACCGGGGTCGCGCACGCCGCCTCGGCCAGCAAGGTCCAGACCGTGACGCTGGCCGGCACCAAGGCGGACGTGCAGAAGGTCGCCGACTATTGGAAGCCGGACAAGCTCAAGGACGCCGACAGCTACAGCCCCGCCGCGCCCACCTCCGACCCCGCGCCCGCCTCATCGAGCGGCGCCGTGAGCGTGTCGAACCAGGCGATAGCCGCCCTCAGGAAGTCGCAGGGCACCCAGCCCGTCGCCCCCGTCGCCCCGAAGAAGGGCACGGCCAAGACCGTCGGCAAGGTCTTCTTCCGGTTCGGCGACAAGGAGTACTGGTGCTCGGCCAGCGCCGTCGCCGCCAAGAACCTCAGCGTGGTCGCCACCGCCGCGCACTGCGCCTACGACCCGAGGCAGGGCAAGGCCGCCGACTATTGGATCTTCGTCCCCAACCCCGCCGACAGCGGTGAGATGCCCGACGGCATCTACGTGGGCTCCTCGATCAGCATCCACCAGGACTGGGTCGGCAAGAACGACTACGACTACGACTACGCGTTCGTCACCGTGCACCGGGGCTTCACCTGGACCAAGCAGAGCGGCAAGTACGTCGCCCAGGACGTCGGCCCCCTTCAGGACAACGTCGGCGGCCAGGGCCTGGAGCTCGGCAAGAAGGCCCCGGTGTCCAGGGTCGACGCCTTCGGCTATCCCGCCGGCCCGCAGCCCGACGGCAGCCGCCCGTTCAACGGCATGACACTCAAGACGTGCGTGGGCAGCACCCGCAAGGCCGTCGCCCCCAGCCTTGAGCTGAACTTCGGCGTCCAGCTCGCCCCCTGCAACTTCAGCAAGGGCGCCAGCGGCGGCCCCTGGCTGATCAGCTGGCAGTCGGCCAGGAAGCTCGGCACCCTGGTCGGCATCAACAGTCTTACGTGGAACCGTGACGCCAAGGGTGAGTTCGACGCGGTGTCGTCCCCGTACTTCGGCGCCGTCGCGGGAGACGTCTACCGACATGCCGCAGCTCAGAAGATTCTGACAAATGTGATGTAAGTCATAAGCAACCCGTCAGTAACGGGGGGTGATCAGCTCATACCTGGATCTCGGTACGATCACGGCCGCCTCTCCGAGGTTTACCTGATCTTCCTTCGGCCCGCACGGCGGGGATAAGCCCTGTACGGTTCCGGCTGTCCGTTTGCTGACAATCAAAGCGCACGAAGGCGCCGCGTCAGCGTAAGGGAAAGCCTGGAGTTACCTTGAAGCGAATCCTTCTCCCCGTCGGCGGCGCCGTTCTGGCCACCGGCCTGCTGGCGACCGGCCTCACCGGCACCGCAGGGGCCGGCGCCGACGTGGCGATCGACCCCATGGCCAGGAACACGAGCCAGGCGGCCTCCGTCGCGTCCTTCTGGCTGGCCTCGAACGGCGCGGCCCTCCGGCGCGCCACGGCCTACACGTGGGACTCCAAGCAGGTCCGCAAGGTCGTCTCCACCGGCGGTTACAACCCCGACGGCCGCCCCGCCAGCGTCGCCCCGACCGGCAACAGCGGTGGTGGCAGCTCCTCCAACGTGAACCTGCCCAAGACGATCGGCAAGGTCTTCTTCGTCGACGGTTCCGGCAAGTATCGCTACTGCTCCGCGACGTCGATCCAGTCGAACTACCGCAACCTGGTCGCCACGGCCGGGCACTGCGTGTACGACACCGACGCCAACCGCGACACCATGAACAACTGGGTCTTCGTCCCCGGCTACTACGAGGGCCGCGCCCCGTGGGGCATCTACGTGGGCAAGACCGCTTACACCCACTACGACTTCGGGGTGTACGAGGACTACGACCGCGACTACGCGTTCGTCACCGTCTACAACGGCATCAAGTTCAACGGTGTCAAGAAGGTCAGCAAGTCTGACTACAACCGGTTCAGCGGGCCGAAGCGCTCCTGGGGCGGCCACAACTACATCCTGCTGTCCCAGGACGCCGGTCGCCTCGGCGACAACGTCGGCGGCCAGGGCGTCGCCTGGAACCAGCCGCCGAACCGCACCGTCCGCGCCTTCGGCTACCCGGCCGCCCCGCACCCCGACGGCCACAAGCCGTACAGCGGTGTGACGCCGAAGCACTGCTACGGCAAGACCACCGGCAAGACGGTCGGCGCCCCTTGGCTCAAGATCGATGAGCACATCGGCCTCAAGTGCGCCGTGACCCCCGGTTTCGACGGCGGCCCGTGGCTGTCGCAGTACAGCAACGCCAAGCGCGTGGGTTACGTGAACGGTGTCACCAGCACCTTCGCCGACCAGGACGCCAACGACCGGATCGACTACATCACCTCCCCGTACTTCGACGGCGAGACGGCGTCGATCTACAACGAGGCCAAGAACAAGTGGTCCGGCAAGATCGTCGGCCGTAACGGCGAGCTCTACAAGTAAGTCCCTCCCCGAAAGGCCCGGCTTCGGCCGGGCCTTTCGGCATTCCACGGCATCGCCGTCGCGCAGCCCGACGGGTGGACCGTCCCCGTGACAGGTAGAAGCAGCGGATCCGCCCCCTTGCGCGTTCTACCGACATGACCGGCAAAGCCCCCCACCCGGAGACGCTGACGCCCGGCGACGAGCTGGCCCGCCTCTACCAGGCGCACCGGCTGGAGCTCGTCCGGCTGGCCGTGCTGCTGCTGGGTGATCGGGAGACCGCCGAGGACGCGGTCCAGGACGTGTTCGCCCGGCTCCACGGCAAACCAGCACACGTTCTGACACTCCCGTACATCCGCACCTGCGTGCTGAACGCGTCCCGATCGTTGCTGCGGCGGCGGGCCGTCGCGTTACGGCGGACCGAGCCGGCCCTGGAGGCGGTGGCGTCGGCGGAGATGGACGCGCTGCTCGGGGAGTCGCGGCAGGAGATGCTGACCGCGCTGAGCCGCCTGCCTCAGCGGCAGCGCGAGGTTCTGGTCCTGCGCTACTACCTGGACCTGTCGGACGCGGAGATCGCGCGCGTGACGCGCATCAGGCAGAGCACCGTCCGCTCGACGGCGGCCCGGGCGCCGGCCCGGCTGCAGAGGGAATTGGGGTGATCGGCATGACGAGCATCGAGGATCGCCTCCGCGACGCGCTCGCCGCCCGGGCGGAGACCGTACGCGACGAGGGGCCCCCGCCCCCGCTGCCGGGGCACCCGTCCGGGCACGCGCCGAGGGCCGGGCGCGGGTGGCGGGCGCCGGTGGCCGTGGCGGCGGCGATCGTGACCGTCGTGGCAGGGGTGACGCTCGCGACGCGTACGCCGGCGGAGGAGGGGCCCGCGGCACACCCGACCCTCCCGGCGACCCCTGCGAACGAGGGGCAGCAGCCGTCCGGGCTGCCGGACAACCGGCTGCGTCCGACTCTCCCGCCGATACCGGCGGGAGAGATCTCGCCGGCGGTCGAGGAGGTCTGGCCGGATGCCGTGCATCGGGTGCCGGACAGGGCGCCGGGCGGGCAGGCGTTCGACGTGAGCGTGTTCGTGGACGAGGACACCCTGGTGGGCAGGGGCATGGTCAAGGCACGGCCGCGGACGATCTGGTCGTACGACCTGGACAGCCGGACGTTCACCGAGATAGCGCCGATGACGATGCCGGGCGTGATGAACGCGGCGCTCGCGTACGGGGAGGGCACGCTGGCTTGGAGCACGTTCCACGAGGGGGCCGTGGAGATCTGGGCCGTGCCGCTCACGGGCGGGACGCCGAGGCGGGTCACGACGTTCGAGGCCGTGCTGATCGACGACACCTTTCGCGGGATCCGGCTGGACATCGCGGCCGGCCAGGTCGTGTGGTCGCAGGAGAAGGGCGGCGTCCACCGGGCGCCGCTGACCGGCGGGAAGCCGGAGACGGTTCCGGGCAGCGAGATGTACGAGCTTCTCGAGTGGCCGTGGGCCCGATCCACCTCGGAAGCTCCGGGGCGGCTGCTCGACCTGCGCACCGGGGAGCCGGGAGAGCTCGGGCCCGAGGGGATGACGTGCGGGGTCGTCTGGTGTGTCGACGCCCGGGAAGCCGTCCGCCGCGACGGCACCGGCAGGCGGGAACTGCCCGGCCTGCCCTCGCTCTCGGTGCCCTTCACGATGAGCGTCGTGCTGCTCGACCAGCGCCTCGACGACGGGCGGGCAACGGTGGCGCTGCAGGAGCTGGAGTCGGGGCGCACGGGCCTTCTCGGGTTCGCGCCCACGCGGGCCGGGGACCGGGCGATGCCGACACTCCACGTTCAGGACGATCTGCTCTGGTTCCGGCAGGGAACGGAGACGCTGATCATCAACTACAAAGGGATGAATCGGTAGGAATCTCCGGGCTTGTCGTCGAACCTGAACGTTCCCTGTGAAGATCAAGCCAGATTAGACGGAGCACGCGCCAATCCGGTTCCTGTGATCTGAGTCACATTTGACTGGCCACCCTATGCACATGCTCGCTAACGGAACTTTCGCACCATCTGCCACAACCCCGCCATGCCCTGCAAAAACGCAGCCAATCGATCACTCGCCGCATTCACCCTTGACTGGTAACGGAAAGGTCACGGCGGTCGGGACCCCAACCGATCGGGTCATTTCGGCTTTCACCTGCGGAGATCACCGCGCTATGTTCCTTGCTATCCCTTTACTGACGCATGGGTCGCACGTTGCGGCCCACGACAGACCAAGGAGCAGTTCCCTTGAAGCGCATCCTCATCCCCGCCGGCGGCGCTGTCCTCGCCACCGGCCTTCTTGCCGCCGGCCTCGCCGGCACGGCGACGGCCACCAGCGACATCGCCAAGGACCCGATGGCGACCAGCGCTGCCAACGCCAAGGCCATCGCGGAATTCTGGGTGGAGAACAACTCCGCCGCCCTGAAGGCCGCGACCCAGTCCAACGTCTGGGACAACTCCGACGTCGCCAAGCTGAAGACGGCGGGCGGCTACAGCGCCGACACCAAGCCGGGCTCGGCCGCGCCGATCGGCGAGGAGAAGAAGAGCTCCTCCAAGTCCCAGAACGTCAACATGCCGAAGACCATCGGCAAGGTGTTCTTCGTCAACAAGAAGGGCGAGAAGAAGTGGTGCTCCGCCACTTCTATCCAGTCCAAGTACCGCAACCTGGTCGCCACGGCCGGTCACTGCGTGTACGACACGGCCAACAACGCTGACACCATGGACAAGTGGGTCTTCGTTCCCGGCTACTACCAGGGCCGCAGCCCGTTCGGCATCTACGTCGGCAAGCAGGCCTTCACCCACTACGACTTCGCCGTCTACGAGGACTACGACCGCGACTACGCGTTCGTGACCGTGTACAACGGCATCTACCTGGGTGGCGGCAAGGCCAAGCAGGTCTCCAAGTCCGAGTACGACAAGTACCAGGGCATCAAGGAGGCCAAGGACGTCGAGATCACCCGGAGCGAGTTCCGGCAGTGCAAGCTCGACCCCACCTCCACGGTCGCCTGCTGGGTGAAGCGCGGCAGCAAGGCCGAGCCCACCGGCCCGGACTACCCTGGCGCCCAGGTGGCCAAGGTCGAGGTCAACGCCGACAAGTACAAGGACGCCCGCGTCGGCAAGGGCAACGGCTACAAGTTCGGCGAGCCGGTCACCGACATCGTGACCGACACCGAGGCCGCTGACTACAAGAAGAAGCAGGCGGCGAACCCGGGCAAGTACCCGGCGACGGTCAAGCAGGACGGTCGCGGCAACTGGACCATCACGCACTACTACGTGCAGCAGTGGTACAAGCCGGGCTCTGACACGAAGTTCTACAAGACCGTCTTCACCATCATCGAGGGCTACATCAAGGACGCCGGTCGCCTCGGTGACGTCGTGGGTGGCCAGGGCTTCGCCTGGAACCAGCCCACCGGCAAGTACGTGCGCGTGTTCGGCTACCCGGCCGCCGCGCACCCCGACGGCCACAAGAACTACACCGGCATCACGCCGAAGTGGTGCTACGGCAAGACCACCAAGAAGCTGGTGGGTTCCGCGGCCAAGAAGATCGAAGAGCACGTCGCGCTCAAGTGCGCGATGACCGAGGGCGCCGACGGTGGCCCCTGGCTCTACAACTACAAGAACAGCAAGCGTCTCGGTTACGTGAACGGTGTCACCAGCACCTTCAACGACCAGGACGGCAACAACCGCGTCGACTACATCTCGTCGCCGTACTTCGACGGTGAGACCAACTCGGTCTACAAGGCCGCGGCCAACTCCTGGTCCGGCAAGATCGTCTAAGTAGTCACGCTCGACGGTCGGCCCAACACTGATCGTCACTGTTCGACCCGAAGGGCCCGGCATCCGCCGGGCCCTTCGGCGTTCCGGCGGGAAAGTGTTGGGCGTTTGGACGCACGGGAGCCGCAGACGGTGCCATTCGGGTGCTGTGATGTGCGTCACATAGCGGCGCCACGGGGAGTGACGAGGGCACTCGGGGCCCGCTTGTCCCATCAGTAACAGGCGCACGGTGATCTGCGGTTATGCCCAGAAGGACGCCTTTGCCCAGTTGTTCCGGCATCCCCGTTCAAACATCACAGAACGGTCACGCCCGCCATGTCCCATCTTTTCCCGTCAGATCAGCTACCGGTTCCCAAGATCGACACTGTATGTTCCTGGCTATCCCTTTACTGACGCATGGGACGCAAGAGGCGTTCCACGACAGCGCAAGGAGTTAAAACAGTGAAGCGCATCCTCCTCCCCGCCGGTGGCGCCATTCTGGCCACCGGTCTGCTGGCCGCCGGCCTCGCCGGTTCCGCTACCGCCGCTGCGCCCGACAACTGGGCGTACGACACGATGGCCAAGGACGCTCCGGCCGCCATCGACGTGGCCAGGTTCTGGCTGGCTGCCAACGAGCACACCAACAACCTCGCCAAGGCGACTCCCTACTCCTGGGAGACCAAGGCCACCTCGAAGCTCAAGGTGAGCGGCGGCTATAACCCCGACACCAAGGCGACGACGGTCGCGCCGATCGGCGAGGAGAAGAAGACCGCCTCCAAGACGAAGAACGTCAACCTGCCGAAGACCATCGGCAAGGTGTACTTCGTGGACTCGGACGGCGACCTCAAGTACTGCTCCGGCACCTCGATCCAGGGCAAGTACAAGAACCTCGTCGCGACCGCGGGTCACTGCGTCTACGACGAGGGCAAGAACGCCTCCGTCATGGACAACTGGGTCTTCGTGCCGGGCGCTTACCAGACCAAGGCGCCGTTCGGTGTCTACGTCGGTAAGACCGCCTACACCCACTACGACTACTCCGTGTACGAGGACAACGACCGCGACTACGCGTTCGTCACCGTGTACAACGGTATTCAGATCGGTGGCGGCACCGCCAAGCCGGTCTCCAAGTCCGACTGGGACAAGTACGAGGGCGTCAAGGACTTCAAGACCGTCGAGGTCTCGAAGGAAGAGTACGAGAAGGGCAAGCTCGACCCCGCCAAGACCGACTACTACGACATCGACCCGGGCACCGCTGCCGAGAAGACCGGCCCGGACTACCCTGGCGCTGTCGTTGAGAAGGTCGAAGTCACCGAGGACGCCTACAAGGCGGCCAAGGTCGGCAAGGGCAACGGTTACAAGTTCGGTGAGCCCATCACCGAGATGGTGACCAAGGCCGAGTGGCAGGCCTACAACGGCAAGGGCAAGAAGTGGAAGGACGCCTCGGGCGGCAACTACCTCATCACGCACTACTACGTGCAGGCGTGGTACAAGCCGGCCAAGGACACCAAGTACCTCCGCACCGACTTCTTCATCGTTGAGGGCTTCATCAAGGACGTCGGTCGCCTCGGCGACAACGTCGGTGGCCAGGGTGTCGCCTGGAACCAGAAGACCGGTTCCAAGGTGTTCGTCTTCGGTTACCCGGCGGACGCCCACCCCGACGGCCACAAGGCCTACACGGGTGTCACGCCGAAGTGGTGCTACGGCACCACCTCCGGCAAGACCTACGCGTCGGCTGCGTACAAGGCTGAGGAGCACATCGCTCTGAAGTGCGCGATGACCCCGGGTGCCAACGGCGCTCCGTGGCTCATCAAGTACAGCAACGCCAAGCGTCTGGGCTACGTCAACGGTGTCACCAGCCTGTTCCACGACCAGGACGGCAACAACCGCTACGACTACAGCTCCTCGCCGTACTTCGACAGCGAGACGGGCGACGTCTACAAGGCGGCCGAGAAGAACTGGTCCGGCTCCCTCAAGTAAGCCTTGAGGTAGCTATGAGAGCGGGGGTCCAAACCCCGCCCTCACCTCTGCATCACCCGAAAGGCTCGGCATCTGCCGGGCCTTTCGGCATTTGTCACGGAAAATCACTAGAGCCCCTATATGTGTGACCAGAGTGACGATAGGGTTCTTACGCCCGTTTTGTAAACTTCGTGGAGCACCCCAGTGAAGCGCCTCCTCATCCCCCTCGCCCTCGCCGGCCTGAGCGCGGCCACGCTCACCGCCCCCGGCCACGC